>CAMEJJ010000064.1 GCA_945919795.1 uncultured Lachnospiraceae bacterium | reverse complement strand
GATAAGTGAGTTCAATTGAGATCAGAAAGATAGGAATCACAAAACTTGATACAGATGCGATTGTCAATGCGGCTAATACCGGTCTTTGGGAAGGTGGTGGAGTATGTGGATATATTTTCCACGATGCCGGGTCCAAGGAAATGACTGCAGCATGTCAGAAGATTGGTCACTGTGATGAAGGATCAGCGGTTATCACCCCAGGATTCAAGCTTCCGGCAAAATATGTGATCCATGCAGTAGGACCGAGATGGTCCGGTGGAGTGCATAATGAACCGAAGCTTCTGTACAGTGCCTATAAACAGTCATTGTTGCGTGCCAAAGAGAATGGTCTGCATTCCATAGGATTTCCGTTGATATCCGCAGGAATATTCGGATATCCGGTTGATAAAGCATGGAGGAAAGCTATCCAGGCATGCAATGATTTTATTCGGGATAATCCCGATTATGATATCAAGATCATATTTGCGGTACTGGATGACAAGATCCTTGCGATCGGTGAGGAAACACTTAAGGAAATGTAGTGATCACGGACTATGGACAGGTGGTTGAGGACGGAAAGTTGTCTGACCGGGATTTGGCGCAGCCCACCAAGGAGTGGTTGGATACGCTAAGCGAGAAACAGATCCTTGCGGTTATTGCATGGCACTTCAGGAGAGATCATTTCAGTGAAGGCAGCTGGATCGCAGATTCCGTGGCTGATGGGCATATGGCTGTTTTGGTAGATGCATTGTTGGGAAGATGTAAGCTATTTTGACGGAGGAACGTTATGGTATTTAAGATAATTACACTTGGCTTAATGGCTGCGTTTTATATCTGCTATTTTGCTAAGATGATAAGTCAAAGAAAACAGGGGATAAGTACAGACCAACTTGGGAAAGGAAAAACTGGGTTAGTAAAATTTATCGAAGTAACATTGAAAATATCAACGTATGTGCTTCCAATAATTCAGTTTATAAGTATATTGTGGTACATAGGAACTGCTCATATTGCACTTAGAATTGTTGGTTGTGTAATAACGGCAGTAGGTGTTTTAACATTCATTTTGTCTGTGGCTCAAATGAAAGATAACTGGAGAGCAGGGGTACAGCGAGAAGATAAGACAAATCTTGTTACAACAGGTATTTATTCGATTAGCCGCAATCCTGCGTTTTTGGGATTTGACCTAATGTATATAGGGATATTATTTACATTCTTTAATTGGTATTTGTTTTTTGCAACAGGTTTTGTATTACTGTTTTTTCATTTGCAGATAGTAAATGTTGAAGAAGAATTTTTGATGGAAGCGTTTGGCGAAGAGTATATTAAGTACAGAGCAAAAGTATGTAGATATATAGGAAGAAAATTTTGAGTTTTCACTTGAGGTATTTTTAGGGATTTAATAACTGTGATAGATTGTTATATATATCAGAGACTTTTTTGTAAACGTATTAGAAGAGTGAAATACCCAGAGTGCAAATCACGGACTTGTGCGAAGGGTGTATTTCGCTCGGCGAGGTACAAGTTAGAAATTTTTATTTCGTAGTATATTGTAGACAAAGAAGGGATGTGAACTATGGGGAAGCTTAATGTTGATGGAACAGACATACAAGTATTACAAATTGAAGAAGATGATTATATATCTTTAACTGATATGGTTCGAAAAATTGATAATGGACCGGCATTGATTGAAAAATGGCTTAGAAACAAAAATACAATAGAATTTCTTGGTATTTGGGAAGAAATGTATAATGAGGATTTTAATACTAATGCATATGATGAAATAATGCAGGAGGCCGGACTTAATCGTTTCATTATGTCTGTAAAACAATGGGTGACAAGAACCAATTCCAAAGGCATTGTGGCTAAGGCTGGCAGATATGGTGGAACATATGCCTATAAGGATATTGCATTTGAATTTGCAAGCTGGGTGTCTCCACAATTTAAACTTTATCTGATCAAAGAATTTGAACGATTAAAAAAAGAAGAACAGGCATTGTTGGGATGGAGTGCCAAAAGAGAACTTGCAAAAATCAATTACCGTATACATACAGATGCTATAAAAACAAACTTAATCCCAATAGAACTTACGCCACAGCAAACATCCGTTATATATGCATCTGAGGCAGATGTATTAAATATGGCATTGTTCGGAATGACAGCAAAACAATGGCGTGAAAATTATCCTGACAAAAAGGGAAATATAAGGGATTATGCGAGTATTAATGAATTAATCTGTCTTTCAAATATGGAAAATATTAATGCAGTATTAATTGAGGATGGATTAAGTCAGAAAGAGCGATTGATAAAGCTGAATAAGATTGCTATAAATCAGATGTCTATTTTGGAAACACAGACAACTACAGTACTAAAATAGTTTTAATTCCCCCGAATTCGGGGGAATTAAAATCATAGAGATACCGATTCACGGAATGAGGATGCATGTCGATAGATGGAGAGTGTTTCTTTATTTGTAAAGATGATTTCCCTTATGAACTATTGATAAGGCATTTGGATTCCGGTATAAAGTTATGAAGTTTGACAAATGCTCTGGTTTCACGCTTCCGTGTATCCAAACAATCGAGAACCTGCAGTGAAACCCGGATAGCAAGTATATATCAAAAGTGTTCTATACACAAGACAAGTAGAAAGAATAAATATACTATTGACTCTCCCCTTTAGGGGAGATGATAGA
>CAMEJJ010000063.1 GCA_945919795.1 uncultured Lachnospiraceae bacterium | reverse complement strand
TCCATTTATCTCAGCCATCATTTCTTTGGTGAAATGAATTTTTGTTTTTCTCGGATTAACAAATTGTTGTTCAAGTTCATAATACGAGTCATTAAGGTAATGGGTTGTGGATATTTCTTCAAAAATACATCCCTCTTTCGAAGAGAAACTATGTTTATCTCCTCTTTCCACCGTCATTACGTCTCCCTTGCTAAGCAATTCTCTCTTTCCGTTTATTTCGATAGAAAGCTTTCCACTCAGTACTACAAAGGTCTCTTCTTTTTTAATGTGGTAGTGCTCCGGATGAGATTGTCCCGGCAAAACAACTAATATCTTTTTACAATACTCACGATTAATGCAATCAATCATTGCGACTCCGGTTTCGTAATACTTGTCAATACCATAATGATGCGACAGCTCACACCAACTTCCCACAGGCACGACAACATTACTCTTTCTCATCATGTCAACAATTATTTTGACTATATCGATTACATTATGTGTTATGTTGTTAATTTGTACATCCTGTCGCATAACAGGCATGTTTTCGTCTAATGACTCACTAACCAACTGAATCATGTTATATTTTGACAAGTCACTTGCCACCAGTTGTCCAGGTACACACGGAAACGCCATGAATATATCTGATGCATCTATTACATGTCCACAACTTATTCTATTTCGAACAAATACTCCTCTTTTCAGCGCAGCCAAATCAGCCTGTTCCTTCTCGGTTGATGGATATCTCTCTCCAACCACTCCGCAAGCAGAATATACTTCTCTGGCTGCAGAAAGCCACCTTCTTACCTGCTCAGGATTAGCTGAATATCCGTTTAATACAATATCCTCTGTCGGAACGCCAACATGCTTTTCAAATATCTGTGCTCCCTTGGATACTGCAATTCTAATGGGAAGCATATTATTCGGATCCTCATGTGTTGAAAACCCAATCCTTATTGATGGATACTTTTTTTTGTAATAATCAATCTGATTCATCTGGAGATGATCATTATCTGTTGGGTATTCTGCAACACAATGCATAAGTGAAAAATCAATATTTCTGTTTGCAAAGAAATTGACAACATTATTCAAATCTTCTATGCTACTGCCGGCTCCGGATGCAATGACAGGCATTTTCTTTGTGGCAATCTTCTCAAGAAGTGGCCAATCCGTAAATGAACAGCTTGCGACCTTAATATAATCATATTTTTGATCTGCAATGATATCAACAGATGCTTCGTCGAAAGGAGTACATATCGCCTTAAATCGGTTTTGTCTTACATATTCCAGTAATTCACCGAATTGTTCTCTATTCAGTTTCGTTTCCCTGAATCGTTTCACATTCTTTATATCATCTCTATTCTTGTAGTCCGGATGAATGAATGTGTCTAAATCTCTATACTGGAATTTGAAAGCAAATTCAAATTCAGGAAAATCATCACACACATTCCGAATTTCCCGAATAATTCGCTTACCATGTTCTACACTTCCCTGATGATTGTTTGCCATTTCAAAAATAAAAAGAGGTGAATTATTCATCAACATGTTTTGTCTCTCCTAAAAGTCTCTATATATTTCATCCATTTCACTCTGTTCCAAAAAAGGGAACGGATTCTCTAAAGTTGCAGACACTCTATTTCCATCTTTATCTAACATAGATATGCATTTCGGAATTTCATCATATAGAATTGAGCCCTGGAATTCACAAATCACAGGTCCTTCTGTTTCCATAGCTTGTTTTATTATCTTTTCGCTCTCCTCACTTCTATTAACAAAGAAATAAGGAATAGCATACGCATCTGCTATTTTCCTAAGATTAGGAAATGTCACTCCACTTTCAGCATCACTTCCAACATGAAATCCTTCAAAATTACGATTCTGCATAGTAGCAATCGCCGCATATCCTGTATTATCAAAAATAAACATTTTTACATTAATATCATGATGTGCTACAGTTTGTAATTCTTGAATATTCAATTGAAGACTCCCATCACCTTCCAGCATAATTATTCTCTTTTTTTCAGAGGCAAACCATGCCCCTACCACCGAAGGCAAAGCAAATCCCATTGAGCCAAATCCCATTGAAGAAATTGTCTTTTGATTCTTTTTATGCTTAAATGCCATATGTCCAGCTGTATTACATCTGCTTGTAGAAGATGCAACTATTACGTCCGTTTTGTCACAATACTCAGAAAGTTTCATTGTAAACTGATATAAATCAATGCCTTCAACTTTCTGTTCTTGTTTTTCATTCAAAAGTGGATAACGGTATTTTAGTTTTAAGCAGAAATCTAACCAGTCTGAGTAATTCGGAACAGTGATGTTTTCTATTTTTTCCCACAGTTTATTCAGGAATAACGTCACATCACAGACCACCGGTGTAACATTTTTCATGGCCAGCTTCTTGATTTCATTTACATCAATATCGACGATAACCTTTTTTGCCCTAAATGCAAAATGCTCTTCATTGAAAGCTGTAATCATATTATCCATACGACTACCCAATACAATAAGATAATCTGCGCCTTGTGTTATTAAATTGGAATATCGATTTGCTTGAAGTCCCGGACTACCAAAGAAGAACTCATCGTCATAATCCATGACTTCTAAAGCTCTCCATGTAGATACTACCGGGATTTTGAGTTTACGCTGTATTTCTCTGAATACATCCTGTGCATCTGATGAAATCAACCCATGTCCAATAAGAAGCAACGGTCTCTTGCTGTTCTGAAGAGATATAATTACATCATC
>CAMEJJ010000062.1 GCA_945919795.1 uncultured Lachnospiraceae bacterium | reverse complement strand
AATGGCGGTATGGATATATTGCTGTGATAATTATATCATTGTTCATAGTAATAGCAGAAATTGCCTATTTTAAAAAGAAAAAGTTTTTTTAAAATTAAAAAGCAGATAATCTTAAACAATATAGTTTAAGGTTATATGCTTCAATTTTCAAATCCGGTTGGCTGGATGAATGATCCTAATGGTTTTTCTGACTATAAAGGGGAACAGGTGATGACCTCACTGATTTATACACCGGTAGATGTTTCTGGAATTAGTTTTGCAAGTAATGGAAAGACATATTTGGATGTAACCATATATGATATTGAGGTATAGTAATGGAAAAATATGATGTCGTAGCAATGGGTGAATTACTCATTGACTTTACACAAAATGGATATAGTGAACAGGGAAATCCGATTTTTGAAGCGAATCCGGGAGGAGCTCCATGTAATGTGCTTGCCATGTTGCAAAAGCTGGGAAGGAAAACGGCTTTTATTGGTAAAGTTGGTCAGGATGGTTTTGGATTACAGTTGGAGAAAGCCTTAAAAGAAATTGGAATTTCAACAGAAGGTTTGTGTTTTGATAAGGAAGTACATACAACTTTGGCAGTTGTACAAAAGAAAGAAGATGGAGACAGGGATTTTTCATTTTATAGAAACCCTGGAGCAGATATCATGATGAGCAAGGAGGAAGTAAGGAACGATTTAATTCAAAGTGCAAAAATCTTTCATTTCGGTTCATTATCGCTTACAGATGAACCTGTTAGAACCGCAACTCAAAATGCTGTTTCAGTTGCAGAGAAGGCAGGTATTTGGATTTCCTATGATCCAAACTTAAGAAAACCTTTATGGAAGAGTGAGAAAGAGGCAAAGGAGCAGATTTGTTATGGTCTGAAGCATTGCCACATTTTAAAGATATCTGATGATGAGCTGATATGGCTTACAGGAGAACAGGATTATAATAGAGCAGTAGAAAAGCTAAGAACAGAGTTTTCCATTCCGTTGATTCTTTTATCAATGGGTAAAGAAGGAAGTCGTGCTTATTGCGGCAACCAAATGGCAGAAATGACACCATTTTTAAATCCAAATACAATTGAAACGACTGGTGCAGGTGATACTTTTATGGGATGTATGTTACACCAGATTCTATTGAAGGGATATCAGAATCTGAGCAAACAGGATATGGAAGAGATGCTTGCGTTTGCGAATGCAGCAGCATCAATTATTACAACCAGAAGAGGTGCTCTTCGGGTGATGCCGGAACAAGCAGAAATCGAGGAAATATTAAAATGATAGCATGAAATAATTTATTATAAATTTGAGGGAGTGTCGATTGGGTGAATATTCACTTCATTACATAGAAGTATTTTCGAGGTCTAAATGTGGGTACAAATTTTGAAAAAATTATTTTTCTTTCAAAACTTTACATTTAGACTTTATTAATATACAATTAAAGCGCGTTAGTTTCGAGGAGGTGATGCAAAATGTCAAAACTTCGAGAACAAAGAATTGAAATGCTGAAAGAAATGGCCGAAAAGACCGGTGGCATGATCACAACATCCCAGATCGAAAAAGCAGGTATCAGCCGTGTACTGATACCCACCTTTATTGATGAAGGCATTCTTGTAAAAGAAGCTCGTGGAATATATTATTATGCAGATGAGTTCCCGGATGATCTCCAGATTATACAGGTGAACAACCCAAGAGTAGTTTATTCCTATGGCACTGCCCTCTACCTTTGGGATATGTCCGACCGTACTCCCCACGTGTGGGATGTCTCCGTACCGCAGGGATTTAATGCAACCCGGTTAAAAAAGGACAATGAGAATATCAGATTACATTATATAAATGCCGATAAATGGAGTGTTGGCATTACAGAGACCTTGACACCGGACGGAAACAAAGTCCGTCTGTATGATAAGGAAAGATGTATAATTGACCTGGTCAAGAAAAAAGACAAAATAGATAAGCAGTTATATCTGCAGGCTCTGCGCGAATACTTTAATGACCGAACTAACGACCATGCGCAGCTTATCAGATATGCTAAGATCTTCCATATAGAGAGACCTGTCCGAGACTACATGGATATACTGATAGGCTGAAAGGAGCACAACAGATGAAAACACCGGAGCAGCTTAAAGGCGCAATCCGCAATATAGCCAAAGAAAAAGATCTTCACGCTCAGGAAGTATTACAGATTTTTATGTTCGAGCGTATTCTGGATAGATTATCCCTCTCTCCATATAAAAAGAACTTTATCCTGAAGGGCGGTCTGTTGATTTCTTCCATGATCGGCATTTCTGAAAGAACCACCATGGACATGGATACAACCGTCCGTGGAATAGATATGGACGAAGAAAATATTAAAAAGATCGTAAAAGAGATCTTCGACATTGATATTGGAGATGGACAGAATATTAGCGATAATCTTTCAACTTTCTCCTCACACATTAAAAATGTGCTTAGTATTCTTAGTGAAATTGATGAAAACAGTTTTGTAATAATGGATGAACTTGGTTCGGGGACAGACCCGCAAGAAGGCATGGGAATTGCGATAGCAATTCTTGAAAAACTTCTTGAAAGTAAAGCAAATTTCCTTGTTACAACGCATTATCCAGAGGTTAAAGAATATGCAGGCAAAAACGAGGGAATAGAAAATGCGAGAATGACTTTTGATAAGGACACGCTTAAGCCAACATATAAAATGGTAATCGGAGAAGCCGGCGAGAGTTGCGCTTTCTACATAGCAGACAGACTTGGAATGCCATCAGATATGCTTAATACTGCTGTTAAGGTAGCATATGGAAAAGAAGCTCTTAATTTGTATTCGTTTAACAATGATAAGTTATCAAAGTCAAAGAGTTCAGGGAAAATAAAGAGAACAAAGAAGACGCACAAGAAATATGAGATCTCAGATATGTACAAAATCGGAGACAGCGTAATCGTATTTCCGGAAAAGAAGATTGGCATAGTGTGCGAAGAAATT
>CAMEJJ010000061.1 GCA_945919795.1 uncultured Lachnospiraceae bacterium | reverse complement strand
CTGTTACCTCCACATTCTTTTTTATTTTGAATGTCCGCAAAATCCGTCCTACATCACATGGTCTTTTCATAGGAATAAGCCTATATTCTGCAATACTCTTTCTTTCATAATCTTTTACAGCTATTACAATCACATCAATAAAATCAATCCATCTTTTAAGAAATCTCACAAAATCATCTATGCCCACTCTTAAGTATTCTAATTCATTTTGATTATTGGCAGAATCATAAATAGTAATTGTCAAATCTTTTCCATCTTGCATAGTTGAATCCCAATATGCCCTTGGACTGCAATGGAAATTCTCATAACCATTATATTTTGGATGTCCTGAGGTATCTAATGGGTGTACCGAAGCTAACGATCTTATGTATTTAACAAAGTCATTATCCGGTCCATTTCCATTAAAAATATCATTTTTGTTTTTTAAATCTATTATATCTGTTTCAAGACCAAAAATATGTGCAAGTGTTTCTATGCAATCAATAACTACAACTTCACAATTGACAAAGTCATAAAAATCAAATGCTGCTAACCTTTGTGGAGTAGTCCCTAATGGGATAGTATTCATATAGTTTAATGTATCTTCCATTCGATACAGTGCAGTTTCTATCCTTGCTCTTGAATTAAAGGGCATATTCTCATTTTTCTTTTTTGTTTTCACATTCACATTAGTGATTTTATCAAAACATAAATAACCTTTATCACTTAATGTAAGCCAAAGTTTATGAACTTTATCCGCTTGAAAATTCACATTAAATTTATTCAATTAAATTCCTCCATCCATATTCGCCCAATATGTTACCATTCATACTCTGTTTCTCCAGCAATTTCATTTTCTCCAAGCTTCATTTCAAAAATTGTCTCTTCTATTACCTTTACACATTCATCAGTATTATTCTTAATATCCTTTCCCCAAAAACGAATAACTGTCCATCCAAGAAACAGGAGTTTCTTATTTATCTCATCATCACGCTCTCGATTTCTTGATATTTTACTAATCCAATATTCGCTATTGTTACTTTTCTCTAGTCGTGGCTTTAATACTTCCCAGTCTTTTCCATGAAAAAATTCGCCGTCACAAAAAATTGCAATCTTATACTTTGTCAGTGCAATATCCGGTTTACCTGGTAAATCCTTGTAATTCTTCCTATATCTATACCCTTTTTCCCAAAGATCTTTCCTAAGCAATACTTCAATCTTCGTATCACTTGACTTTATATTTTGCATATTCTTATGACGCTGTTCCTTTGCTAAATCATCAGACATCTCACGCTCCTTTGAAAATAACATCGTTATGGTACTCAATAAATTGTTTTCCTGGCATAAATTTGTCCGGAAGAATTATTTTTTGGCCATTATAATATGAAAACCATTCTCTTGTTTTATCATCCATAACAGCATCTTCTATAAACCTTGAATTAACAATACGGTAGTTCTTATCAATAGTAATAAATCCTCTATCAAAAGCCTTATCATGCATTGCGTTCAGGCATAATCCATTACTCGGGTTTGTTCTCTCTGTTTTAACATCGCTTACACTCCAAGGCTTAATATGGCTTGCAACAAGTAATTCCTTATTCTTCAAACCTGTAATACAACATGCATTCCCATATGACATAAGCACAGACATTCTGAAAAAATATTGACCAATCCTAATTTTTGTCTGTTGATCTTTGTCTATTCCTGAAGGTATATGATCTAATTGTAAATCTGGTAACAGTTTTTCAACTGAAGTATGTTGCATCTGAGCTAACAAGCTTTGGGCAATAAACGATAATTCTTCTATATTATCTGCAAATTCATCATAGATAATCTTATCCAATTTGCTTGTATGTGATAATCCAGATACATTTCTTGCCTGTAATTCCGGATCGTAATGTGCCAGATTGGACATCTTATACGCTACTGCATCCGGTGTTCTATTTATTATTTGAGCAAGCTGAATTATTTCTTGATTGCTTTTTCCTATTTTAGAAAATGGAATACGTGTATATAAATCCATTGCTAAAATAGTCTCTTCTCTTGTCCAATTTCTTCTAGCCATAATCCCACCACCTTAGCTAATATTATATAACTTCAATCGCTGTTTGTGTAGAAATATCAGATTTCTTTTTGCTGCTTTTCGCAGCATATTTATATAATTCTTGCATTTTTGCAGCAATTATTGTATAATCATTGTGAAGGAGAATGCCATGAATAACCCAGGACATTATTTGAAATCTATTCGTAAAAAGCTTGGTCTTGGTGTAAAGGCCGTCTATTCCCAAACAGGAGTTGGCGACTCTAAACCCATTTCTGTATTTGTTCGTCCAGGTATGATAGTTCAACCGCTAATACCAAGCCGATCTTTTTACTATCAGTGCAATCCAATAATTCTGGTATCAATTCTGTAAGTCTGATATATCGCTTAACCTGACGTCCACTCATTCCACTTTCTTCGCCAATTTCATCTGTTGTTAACTTAGGGACATTATGTCCCGAAGTTAAATCATTTCGTTGTCCTTGCCTACTTAGTGCTTCCATCTTCATCTTAAAGCTGAATGCTCTTTCACTAGGAAGAATCTCTTCCCTCTGAATATTCGCGTCCACCATTTTTATAATGGCTTCATCATCTGACATTTCCTTTACAATTGCCGGAACCTTTTTAAGACCTACTATACCCGCTGCATGTAATCTCCTGTGACCGGAAATCATTTCATAATCACCGTTCTGATCCGGTCTTACAATTACTGGGTTCAAAATACCATTTTCTCTGATACTTTCTACCAAAGTATCCATTTTTTGATCATCCAGAACCTTAAATGGATGATTTGGAAATGAATGAATTCTTCCTAATTCTATTTCCTGGGTACCGGCAATCTCCGGTACTCCTAATAGTTCATCTACTGATTGTAATTTAATTTTTCCTGCAACTCTGCTTCCCATTTTCTACGCCTCCTTTAATACTTCCTTTCCCTGAGGATCCCCGTCAATCAGAAGCACTTTCTTTCCTTCTTTTGCTAATCC
>CAMEJJ010000060.1 GCA_945919795.1 uncultured Lachnospiraceae bacterium | reverse complement strand
AAGGAAACTTTATTGTCTCCAAGACCGGAACCCATCCCATGAAGACAAAGCTGAAGCTGTTTCTGAAGTGGGGAATTACCTTTGAGGAACCATATGAAATTGAAGAAAAGGCTGCAAGAAAGGTAGCATATGCGGACAAGCAGGAAATCGAAGAGGAGATTATCCGCCGGTATATGTGCTGTGTGGAGGACGAAACAGATAATACAGAGCAGAGTACAGTAAGCAGGAATGGTGGCATGCAGCAGACGCAGATGAATGAAACCGCTGCAAAAATCAGACAGTCCCTGCGTACCGAGGATTAGGTGATGAAGTGTATATGAAAGAAATCTATGAAGCAGAACTGCCTCACAGAGCCGTGGCGGTCTATCTGTACTTGAAAGATCGTGCCAACAGGGAAGGAACCTGTTACCCAGCAATCGGTACCATTGCAAGGGAACTGCACCTGTCAAACAGTACGGTAAAACGTGCAATTAACGATCTGGAAAGGAAAGGGTTTATCCGCAAGAAACAGCGGTGGCGTGATAATGGAGGCAGAAGCAGTCTGCTCTTTGAAATCATAAAGTAGGCACAAAGGGGATACTGCGTGTGTCTGGTGGACTATGGTATGGTTCACCATGACCCATGCAGGGAACTTTACACTTTAATTTTATAAAAACAGAGAGTAAAACTATTGACAAACAATTAAATATATGTTTTAATGTTCACATAAGAACCAGAGAGGAGAAGGAAAATGGTCCAATCAAATAAATCCGCGGAAACAGCGGAGCGTTTGGCTTTACTGTTTAAATTATTTGGAGATCAAACACGCCTTTCTATTCTTACAGAGTTATTGGATGATGAAATGTATGTTGGTGAAATTGTAGAAAAATTGCAAATGAGCCAATCTGCAATCAGTCATCAATTAATGATTTTAAAAAAAGGAAAACTGGTAAGAACCAGACGCTCTGGAAAGAATATATATTATTCCATCTCTGATTCTCATGTGGAACAGATTCTTAGATTAGGAAAAAAACATATTAATGAATGAAAGGATGATTAAACCATGAAAAAGAGTTATAAGATTGAAGTAGATTGTGCGGCTTGTGCATTAAAAATGGAGGAAGCAGCAAAAAAAACAGAAGGTGTAGCAGATGCTACAGTTGCATTTATGACACAGAAGATGAATGTGGAATTTGAGGAAGGTGCAGATGCTACAGAAGTTATGAAGCGTGTCTTGAAAGCATGTAAAAAGGTAGAGCCGGATTGTGAAATTTCATTGTAGGCTAAATATCGTAAGGAGGCGGCGAATATGAGCAAGAAACAAAAGCAGACATTGGTTCGGATTTTGTTATCATTTGCACTTTTAGTTGTTTTTAGCCTATTGAAAGTTGACGGGTATTTAAAGCTAGTTCTCTTCTTAATTCCATATATCGTTATAGGATACGACATTATTAAGAAGGCAATATGGGGAATTTTTCACGGAGAAATTTTTGATGAAAATTTCCTGATGGCTGTAGCAACGGTAGGAGCAATTATAGTTGGTGATTATGCAGAAGGAACGGCTGTTATGCTGTTTTATCAGATTGGTGAGTTATTTCAAAGCTATGCAGTTGGAAAAAGCCGTAAGAATATTACTGATTTGATGGATATCCGCCCGGACTATGCAAACATAGAAAAGGACGGGGAATTAGTTCAGGTTGATCCGGATGAAGTGGAACTGGGAAGTGTGATTATTGTTCAGCCGGGTGAAAAAATACCACTTGATGGTGTAATAGAAGAGGGTAATTCAACTCTCAATACCAGTGCTTTAACAGGAGAGAGCCTTCCACGTGAGGCTACAGTAGGAGATGAAGTAATTAGTGGATGCGTAAATTTATCAGGAGTTTTGCGCATTCGTACAACGAAAGAATTTGGAGAGTCCACAGTTTCTAAAATTTTGGATCTGGTAGAGAACTCCAGCATGAAAAAATCAAAATCTGAAAATTTTATTACTCGTTTTGCTAAATATTACACCCCGGCAGTATGCGGAGCGGCAGTGTTATTAGCGGTTATTCCTCCGTTAATCAATCTGTTGATAACAGGTAATGATCCGATGTGGACACAGTGGATTACAAGAGCATTGACATTTTTGGTAATCAGCTGTCCTTGTGCTTTGGTAATTTCCATTCCACTCAGCTTTTTTGGAGGAATCGGTGGTGCTTCGGCGAAGGGAATTCTGGTAAAAGGCTCCAATTATCTGGAAGCATTATCAGAGGCAAAATATGTTGTATTTGATAAAACGGGCACCCTCACAAAAGGTGTATTTGAAGTAACGCACATTGAACCTGTAGCAGGAATAACAAAAGAGGAATTGCTCGAAATGGCAGCCTATGTAGAGAATTATTCCAATCACCCAATCAGTAAAAGCTTAAAAGAAGCATATGGCAAAGCAATTGATGCATCAAAAGTTTCTGAAGTGGAAGAAATCAGCGGTCATGGAGTAAAAGCTTTAGTAGATGGAAAATGGGTTGCTGCAGGAAACCGTAAGCTTATGAATAAGCTGCAAATTCTCAGTGCTGATCCGGAAAAGGTTGGAACAGAAGTTCATGTGGCTGTAAATGGGGAATATGCCGGATATATACTGATATCTGATGTTATCAAACCAAACACAAAAGCTGCTATAAGAGGCTTAAAAGAGGCAGGCGTAAAGCAGACAGTCATGCTGACCGGCGACGCAAAGCGGGTCGCAGATTACGTTGCAAAAGAAATTGGTGTAGATGTTGTAAAAAGTGAATTGCTTCCGGCCGATAAGGTTACAGAAGTGGAAAAACTTTTAGAGCAGAAAGGTGCGAAAGAAAAACTTGCTTTTGTAGGAGATGGTATCAATGATGCTCCTGTTTTATCAAGGGCAGATCTTGGAATTGCAATGGGAGCATTGGGTTCGGATGCGGCAATCGAGGCAGCAGATATTGTTCTGATGGATGATGACCCGTCAAAGATATCATTAGCTATGAAAATTTCCAGAAAAACAATTCAGATTGTTCATCAAAATATTGTGTTGGCACTTGCTGTAAAGTTTGTATGCCTTGCACTGAGCGCAATTGGTTTTGTAAATATGTGGTGGGCAATATTTGCAGATGTAGGAGTTATGATTATCGCTGTATTAAATGCGACGAGAGCACTTAAATATAAAGACTGATACATGAATAATGGGATTGATATTTGAAAAGTATCAGTCCCATTTTCAAATCCGGCAATTGA
>CAMEJJ010000059.1 GCA_945919795.1 uncultured Lachnospiraceae bacterium | reverse complement strand
AGATGTCTAAAAAGCTTTAACTACAAGCTTTTTAGACATCTAATCTTTTCTGAAATCAAAATTGTATATTTGCTAAGATAGAAATTCAGAATAAGACTTTACTTTTAATTAATACTCATTTACCTTGGGATAGTGCAGTAAATCGAGAATTGGTTGTTTTAAATGTAATGGAAAAGATTGAAGGTATTTCATTTGACTATGTAATTTTTTTAGGTGATTTTAATTGTTCAGAAAGATCGGGTGTAAACCAGTTTTTATTAGGAGAAATGACCTTAAAAGGACGTGATTGCGGAAAAAACTGGTACGATTTAGCTGAGGCATATGCAGAACGCCATAATATAGCGACTGATAATACACTTGATATAAAATCTAATCCCAGATGGAAAGGATTAAAATCAATAGAAGTAAGTAGACGATATGACAGGATATTAGTTAGAAACACATATCCGATGGATCTTCCTATATTAGAAAAATGTGAGACATTTGGGAGAACTATTTCAGAAAAAAGTGGATATGCTGCGAGTGATCATTATGGAGTGTATGCGGATCTTTATTTTATTTGATTGTAAGGGAGTATAAGATGAATAGAAAAATTCCAGACAAAATATTAGAAATAGTCGGAAATCAATCTTCATATAGCAATAATGTGGGAATGTCTGATTCGGAAGTGCTGATTTATCCAGATTATGTATTAAAGATACAAGCTGAATCTGAG
Source organism: uncultured Lachnospiraceae bacterium (assembly GCA_945919795.1). Lineage (GTDB taxonomy): Bacteria > Bacillota > Clostridia > Lachnospirales > Lachnospiraceae > UBA2882. The sequence goes on along the minus strand of CAMEJJ010000059.1, from coordinate 2,534 downwards.
GAAACTAAAAATGAGAAAGATATTGTTGCGTGGCTGGATGGACAGGTTCCGGTTCCCGGTATTCCGGTATATTACGTGGAAGATGGAACAGCGTATACGCTAATGACACGAATAACAGGAAAAATGCTATGTGATGAAGAATATCTAAATAATCCCAAACAGTTAATCAGATGTGTTGCAGAAGGCTTAAGAACGTTATGGAAAGTTGATGTAACGAAATGTCCATTTCGAACCAGCAGGTTGGAGGAACGATTGAAACAGGCCAGATGGAATGTAGAAAATAATCTTGTTGATATGGAAAATGTTGAAACCGAAACATTTGGAGAAGGCGGATTCAGAGATCCGGAAGAATTAATATGTTGGCTGGAGGTAAATCGCCCCAAAGAAGATATTGTTTTTACTCATGGAGATTTCTGCTTACCAAATGTGTTTGTTGAAAACAATAGGATTAGTGGATTTATCGATCTTGGCAAAATGGGACCTGCAGATAGATGGCAGGATATTGCCATTGCGTTAAGAAGTTTGAATCACAATTTTGCAGGACATTACAACGGAGGAAAGAAATATTTTGATTTTACACATCAAATGTTATTAGAGGAATTGGAACTGGATATGGATTATGACAAGTTCAGGTATTATATTTTGTTGGATGAGTTGTTTTGATTTCGAATATAACCCAAATTGGTTACGGAGACGAATTTATGAAGATAACTGAATTATGTATAAAATATGCTTTAGGCAAAATAATAGAAGAACCCAAGTTAGTAACAGGTGGTTTGATGCATAAAATGTACCATGTGAGTACAGACCAGGGAGAATATGCTATAAAATTGTTAAACCCTGACATCATGAAAAGACCAGAGGCATTAACTAATATGATTCATTCAGAATTGGTATCAAATGCGTTGGCAAATGTTATTCCTCTTATTGCTGCTAAAACATTTCAGGGAAAAAATATTATTGAGATGGATGGCTCTTTCTTTGTAGTATTTGATTGGTTGGATGGAAAATCCATTTTTGCTCCGGATATATCAGAATATCATTGTGAGCAGATTGGCCGAGTGTTAGGTAATATTCACGCAACTCAGGTAAAGATTGATGCCATGGTTGAGAATCGTGATATTAGAGAAGCATATGATTGGAATCTGTTTATGGAGAAAGCAAAACTTTGTAATTCAGAGGTCCTTGAAGTTTTACAAGAAAATATTGCAGATATCATGCGATGGGATAGGAATGTAGTCACTGGTTTGTATGAAGCATCGCAAAATCAAGTGATTAGTCACCGGGATTTAGATCCTAAAAATGTTATGTGGAAAAATGATGCACCATACATTATTGATTGGGAAGCAGCCGGATATGTTAATCCCTTTCAGGAATTGATTGAGGTACTGAATTACTGGATCTCTGATGAAACGGGTAAATATGGTAAAGCTAAGTTTGATGCTTTGATGCAAGCATATACAGAAAACAATAATATAAACAATGTAAATTGGGATGTTATATTGAGTTGTAGCTTTGATGGAATGCTTGGGTGGCTGGAATATAATCTAAAGAGGGCGCTGGGAATGGAAGGTAGCGGTATAAATGACCAAGAAGAAGGAATCCAGCAAACCCAAGGAACGATTTATGAATTAAAAAAATATGAGAATCAAATAGAACAACTTAAGGTATGGTTAGATGAATTTGTTAGAGAAAAGTATACCCTATAAAAGCATTATCATGAGGTGTGACAGTATAAACAGAAATGCTTTTTCTGAAGCAGAAGAATGTTTTTCTATAGTAAAGTACAAGCCGGGAATGAAATCTGTCTGGATTGAGATGCAGAAAGCGGCAGGACAATTTGAAGGTTATTCAGATGCTGATATTGCTGATTATTTTGAAAAAACTTTTTTGTATGACAGTAGTGAAATTGATGAAAGATGCTTTTTCCTCAAAGATAACGTTGAAGAAGCGTATATTGGTACATGTTGTGCATGGTTTTCAAATAAAGGAAAAAGAATTGTTCCGGTACTTCATTGGCTTGCAGTTGTTCCAACGCATAGAAATAGGGGATGCGCTCGTATGTTGATTACATATGTATTAAAATACTTTGAGCAGAAATATGAAAAACAAGCAGTGTACTTACATACGCAACCTGAATCATATCAAGCCATAAAATTATACAATGATTTTGGCTTTAATATTACGCAAGAAGATAGTTATGGACATGCTGTGAATGAATATGAGGATGCTATGGAAATATTGAAGGAAGTTATGAATTCTGAAGCATATAAGAGGTTAAAAAATACAGCTGTTCAGTAATTCTCTATCTTTTTGCACAGTTCACTGTAAGTGAATCTTGACAAAATCGAACAAATATTCTATATTTAACAACGGAGATACTATACCCAAAAACAGAAATGTGAATATACAAACGAAGCTCAAACCCTTGTGGTTTGAGCTTTTTCCAATTTTGTAAGAACTCTGAGAACAACAATTTGCAAAAAGTCAATTAACACTTTGCGACAGATTATGGACAGAATTTTTCACAAAAC
>CAMEJJ010000058.1 GCA_945919795.1 uncultured Lachnospiraceae bacterium | reverse complement strand
AATATTTCTTCTAAATCATTTTTATTGGCCTCTCTAATCATTTTCGCACCTTTCTATTTATTATTGACAACTTTTCAATTTGGTTACACTAATTTCCATAGGTTGCTCAAAACCGGGAATATCTACCGTAAATCCACCGCAGTCTTTATGTCCAAGCTTTCTATAAGTATCAGTGAAAAGAAAAAAGCTCCAGAAATGGCTTGTTTTCGCTGTTTCTGAAGCTGTGTTTATTATTCCAACTCTAGAAAGACATCAATATCTTGCGAAATTGATTTTCTTTTATAGCTATATGTTGTTGTGGTTTTACATTCATTCCATCGATTTTTTGCTTTTTATAGCTTTTTGCAACCAAAATGCAACCAGAATTTAATTGTCTTCTCTCAGTCGCTTTTCAATATCAGAGGCACTGTATAATACTCTAGTCACCGTGACAAGCTCTTCCTTTAATACATAAAAAACCGAATAATTATCTACTAGCATTCGTCTAAGTCCTTGTGAGCGTTCCGGTTCAAAATCTACCAGTCTGAATTTCTCTGGAAAGAAGCCAAGCTCAAGTACACGATCAGCTATTCTGTTATACTGCCCCATAGCATTTTCCGGTGATTGCAAATTAAATGCGATATACTCATATATCCCATCCATATCACCCAATGCTTTCTCAGTAATTTTTACAGGATATTCTCTCATCTGTGGCTCTCGCTAAAAGCTGCAAATGCAGCCTTTGCGTCCTGTACTCTTCCAGCTTCAATATCCTCAAAGCCTTCCTGTAATTTCGTATGAATCTCTGCAGTCGTCATAAGATCCGCATTAATAGCATCCGGTGCCTGAGGTAATGAAACTCTAAAAGGAATTCCTCCTGTAAGAGTAATCTGTCTTAAATACATATCAATAGCTGTAGACATTGGAATTCCAAGACGTGAAAGCACATCTTCAGCTGATTTTTTCGTTGTAGGATTTACTCGTAAATTGAGTGTTGCTGTTTTCTCCATAAATATCAACTCCTTTTTATTTATTGTAACGTAATTTGCGTTACATTTCAAGATGAGTTTATATTTTTTCACTGAATGTCGATTCTAATTGTCTTTTGCGCAATTAATTTCTGCAAAAAAGCTATCTGACCATTTCATTTTCTTTTATCATCAAAAGCTGCCTAAACATCTTAGGATTATTTAAAACTATAATGCAAAGACGTTCTCTTGTCCGTGATATATTTTGATAGAATAGTCTTGGGAACAAATAATCAGGATTAGGATGCTCTTTTCCCTCCAAATCGCCGTCATCACTATACCTGAAATTATTATCCATAATAATAACCACATTATCGAACTCTTGTCCTATAACTTGATGAGAATTAATATTAGCAGAATAATGATCTATTCCATTAGAAACAAATTGTGAAGGTGTAAATGTAATAAACGTATAGCCTTTATTCTTGTATAACCTTAGCAACTTGTCAGACTCAGTTATGTCATTCGCATACATGATATCTATGCAGTCATAATTCATGGGTTTCCGCGGAACTTCTGTCAATCTAAGCATTGTTCTGATAAATGAAAAAATAACCTTATTTGTTCTAATTCGATCCGATAATTTCATCTCCTGAAAGCCATCTATATTTCTTAACTTTTGCGGATTATTTCTACGAATTTCTTTTTTCGACAAGCATTGCGCAAAATCATAAGAAAAAATACACCCCTCAATTATTCCTTCATTATAAAGTTCCAAAATACTAGCCAGTGTTGAGGCATATAATCTTTGTGTCTCATCCACACAAATAAAATCAAACTGTTCTAATGTCCCCTTTAATGCTGACTTTGCTTCTATAATAGACAAGTCAGCTAGCTGTTCATCTATGATTTTATGCCCTTCAGCCAAAATACCAGAATGTATAATACAAACTCGCCTATCGTTAGATAGGAATCTCGCCATATCATATAACAATAGTGTTTTCCCAGTCCCTGCGCTTCCACGTATGCCCCAAAGCTTGTCACCGTCCAATAATCCCTCAAGAATACTTTTTTTGATAGATTCCTGCTGATTCGTCAAAAAATACTCTCCATCCAGAAATTTCTTAGGAGTATTTATTGGCGATATAAGGTAATCCTTTGGTCTAAAATGCTTTTCAATATCCTCTGTATATGGATTTTCTATTTCATGCAAGTTCCCTATAATATCCTCAAATGTAGTTTCAATTAATGAATCATTTACAAGTTTTAAAATCTTATAGTGTGTATTATCCACTTGCATATATGTATAACTGTAAATTGTAGTAGCCACATTTGATAAATAATATCTGTTCTGCTTCAGCTGTTTTATTATTCTTTCTTCTTCAACTACCTGTTCTTTTAATTCAACATTTACCGTTATCCCATTCTCTCCAATTTTCAAAAGATCAAATTCTTTAGATATCTGTGGAATTGTAAAAGAATAAAACCAATCATCAAAGCAGTCTTTGCTTGCATGAAAAAACATTAAATTTGCAACAATAGTTCTTATTAATGCTATTTCACTTTCTCGAATTCTTAACTTTTCTTCTCTCCATGAAATATTCTTTTCAAATATTGGCAAGATTTCTGGTTCAACATTTCTAGTTAGTGCATACAAATTAATAGCTCTCAATTATAGTCTTCTTCTCCCGTATACCATTTTTATTATATCAGCCACATCCTGTAGTGAAATGAATGCACCCTTATCTATATCATGCACTATATTTTTCAATTTGTTGATCTGAAAGCGGTTCACTATAAAATAAATAATTTCCCTATCTTCCTTTGAGTATCCACCGATTGCCTTTACAATGGTACCACTCGACTCAAAATGCTCGGATAAGGCGTCCGAAATCTCATTTGCCTTAACCGTAACAATCATTGCACATTTTGCCCTATCAAACCCCTCCGTAATAAAATCCACGGTCCTAGACCCAACATAGTATGTAACGACGGAATATAACGGTAAAATCCAGCTCTGAATTGCAATCCCACATATTGTGTATAGCACGGTATTAAACAGCATCACAAATGTTCCGATAGATATACCGATTCTTTTGGCAAATATTACAGAAAGAACATCTATACCATCGAGCGCTCCTCCAAAGCGAATTGTCATACCGCTTCCTACTCCTGAAATAACACCGCCAAAAACAGCACACAACAACAAGTCTGTCCCTGCTAAAGGAGAGATGAATGAAACATCTATAGGAAGAACATTCATGATCATAAATGATGCCAACGAATATACCACCACTGCAAAAATCGAATATACAGTAAATGTAACTCCCTGCCTCTTAAGACCAAAAACAAATATCGGTACATTTATGATGATCAGAAAAATCGACAGCGTCAAATAATCCGGAGTCATTTGATCCAGCAACATTGACAATCCTGATATTCCGCTGTCATACAACTTTACCGGAA
>CAMEJJ010000057.1 GCA_945919795.1 uncultured Lachnospiraceae bacterium | reverse complement strand
CTCTACCCGAAACATATTATCGAATTCCTGAAATCTCGGCTTCAAAAGTCCATACTCTTCTGCTGCATTAAGGATTCTTTTTATTCCGCTTCCCCATGCCTCTACAAGTCCCATCTGACTGAATATATTGGCAATGCCTTTATTCCGGATCTTCGAATGACCATTCATGACTTCCTCATAAGTCAATCCGTTATATAATCCACCCGGAGAAGTCACCTCCAGTCTGTCATCATAAACTGCGACCTGAATACAGGATTCGTCTAACAGGTTACGGTGACAATGGGCATTAATAATCATTTCCCTAATTGCTTCCGGCGGTAGCTCATATTTCTCTTTTCGCACCAATCCATCAATCGTTGCTCCAAGCCGAATATTTCTCAATACAAAATCTACTGCTTCTTCGATTTGTGTGTAAATCGGTCCTGTAAATTCTCTCTTATCCAGAAACACTGCACGATCTGTTCCCTTGAATACCGCACATTGTGTTTTAGAAAATGAGAAATAATCTGATGTCAGCAATGCATAGGCATTCGTTGCCAGAAGCTGTCCCTCACTCTGCTTTAAGATTTTCCAGTTTATCAGCTGCTCTTTCTTTACAGAATGTTCTGACATTCCTGCTTTCTTCCGGAACTTTTCGATATCCAGACAAAGTTTCTCTGTTGCTTCCTCTGAAACAGGATAACCCACACAAGTAAGCTCATCCCATGAGATTCTGGCACCTTCCATTTCCAGCTCTTTTATCTTCTCTGGAAATGCCTGTCTTGATGTACCTGCTACACGGATATAAGTGCCATTATCTTTTCCCTTTGATTTCAGATAATATGGTCTATTCTTTCCTGCTTCTACTGATACAACAATAACTGTTTTCCCATTTACCGTCTGTGGCTCAATATCAGGAATGATCTGTGGCACACAGGAATCAGAAACTGCATTGGCAATTCCATCCATCAGCTGAAACAACACATCATTTTCCACACCAACAATCTGGTGTGTTTTATCATCTACTCCAACAATCAGCTTGCCACCTTGTGTATTGGCAAAAGCTACGATTGTCTTCATGTACTTTTCACTTTTATCAGGTAAGGATACCTTGTACTCAATATTTTTCGATTCCCCGGAAAACATAGTATCTTCTACCATTCTTTCACTCCTACTCTATACTCGCACCACTGGTACGAATAATTCTATTTCCAGAGCAATCTTCTCTGGATCATTAACACTATTATACGTTCTATTCTTCTTTTCTATCAAGCAAGAAAACAAAACAGTTCATTTCTTCTTACCATTTTCTTCTGTTCTTTTTTGATGCCAGATAAAGTCTCGTCATCTCATCCATGAAAATAGTTTTGTCCTCATTGGTCATAGTTCCACTGGCAAATAAAGCAGCTACCTGTTCAAGAATCTGCCTTGCCTGTTTAGCACCAGCATATTCACTTGGCTCATCATTACCCAAGCACACGGTTTCATTATCATTCATAAGATAAGAAACCTGACACTGAAATGCATCTGCCAGTTTTTGATATAAACTACTCTGCTTCGGATATCGTCCTTCAACTTCCCAAGATCGAATTGTTCTATGAGAAACGCCCACCATATCACCCAGCTTTTGTTGAGTCATTTTTTTCTCTTTTCTCAACTTCCTAATTTTATCACCAAATGTTGTCATAAGTATACATCTTTCTCCTATGAGTTTTGTACATGCTTTATTTTTCTAACCACAATAAAAGTATATCATTATGCAAATAAAAAGAGAACCCGACATCACAAGCAAATTTGATGATGCGGGTTCCCTCTTTATAGATCAATACCTTTTATTTTTTCATCTTATGATCCGATGGCAATCTCACTTCTTAATGACAACTGTGGCTTCCACATCCATGCTCGCCACATGTATGTCCTTCCCCGTGGTTGTGCTCATGATGAGAACATTTCACATCCGGATTATACTCAAGTGTTTCATTGATAAAAGCTTCTACTGCTTCATCCGCATCTCCGGAAACTCCTCCGAAAAGCTTGATGCCTGCTGCCGCTAACGCTGTCTGTGCGCCGCCTCCAATTCCGCCACAAATCAAAACGTCTGCATTCAATGCATTAAGAACTCCTGCCAATGCACCATGTCCGCTTCCATTCGTATCTACTACTTCTGAATGTACTACTTTTCCTTCCTCTACATCGTAAATCTTAAATGTCTCTGTGTGTCCAAAGTGCTGGAAAATCTGTCCATTTTCATATGTTACTGCTATTCTCATGATACCTTCTCCTTTTTCTGCTGCATATTTTTTGTAAATTTCCTGTTTGTAACATCCTCCAAAGCTGCAGTTGCCGCTCTGACCGTCACAGATTCTGAAATCTCCGCCCTCAATTTTGAGTGGATGCCCGTCGATAAGTGCATCTGCGATCTTTTTCCTGGCGATCTCGTAAATTCGCTGGACCGTTGTTCTTGCGACTTGCATAGATGCTGCACACTGCTCCTGACTGTAACCTTTCTTGTCCAAAAGACGGATTGTCTCGTACTCATCTACCGTCAGAACAATGGGTGTTTTTTTCTCAGTATCATCTGCCGGAAGAAATTCTAAAACATTGGGGAAATGACAGACTTTTCTGCATTTTACTGGTCTCGGCATAAACTGCTCCTTTCTCGCTTTTCTTATATAATAGCCCTATAAAAGGCATATGTCAATAATGTTTTTGACATATGCCTTTTATGAATCACCTTATAGTATTACTTCTTTTCATTATTTTTTAATTTACAGATACCCTGCGTCATTGTTCCCATTGGACAAAATGTACACCAGGTTCGTGGCTTATATAACACCATTACGATCAACCCTAACAACAAAGATGTAAGCATCAAACTATAAAATCCAAAACTAAACTGTGCCACCCAATCAGCTACTGTTCCGGCAGTGTATGTCCATCCCCACGGAACACGGAAGGTCCAGAATAATTTGATGGCTTCACGCAAGGATGATGCTCCGGCACCAACTAAATATGTCTGAAATACCATATTCCCAAACATTGTAAGGAAAAATATCAAAAAGCCGTATCGGAACCATTTTGAACTCATCCATCGCGGGGTTGGTTTATTTCTTGAGCATTTTAAATCCCCACCGAGCTTACTAAAAAGCTGGCCACGTCCACACAAATGATTACAGAAAAATTTATTTCCACCGAATATCGCTATTCCTAACGGCAACAGGAAATCAATCATCCCAAACCAAGCAAACAAAATATTAAAAAAACCGAGAGCAAAATAAAGGATCGCCCATATCCATAAATAATCATACCAATGTTTCTTTTTCTTCACATCGCTGTCCTCTCTTTCATTTCAATACAACCTGCCGGACAGGACTTTGCACATTTTCCACATCCTACACACACTGTTTCTTCTACCACAGCATAACATCCATGGTAAACTTTGACAGCTGCCAGCGGACAAGTATTTTCACATACTCCGCAGGCAACACATCTTTTTTTATCGACACTTGCCA
>CAMEJJ010000056.1 GCA_945919795.1 uncultured Lachnospiraceae bacterium | reverse complement strand
GGAAGAGGATATCCCAGTATTGATTCACTAAAAGAAATATCGAGATTTTTTTCAGTATCGATTGATGAGTTATTAACCGGAGAGAAACTAATCTCTATTGCAGAAAAAGAAAATAAATCTAAAATTCAAAATATGTGTAACCTGTTGTATGGAATTGTAGATGTACTTTCCATTATGCTGATTGTTTTACCTCTTTATCCCAATCCGGTTAATGGATATATTTACTCTGTAAATCTGTTCGCATATACACAAAAATCATCATTTATTTGTCTGATTTACTGGATTATGTTTATTGCACTTATTGCTGTTGGAATTGGTAAAATTTTATTAACACAATTAAATATGGAAAAAGGGCAAAAGATGGTAACAATTATTTCGCTATTGCTTAGTATCTTGGCAGTTTTGTTTTTGGCAATGGCGAGAGAACCTTATGCGATAACAGTTGTATTTTTATTATTAATTGTGAAAGGAATGCTGATTTTTAAGGAAAATGGGCGTTGACACGGATGGTGTCAACGCCTTTTTGGGTGATGTGACGATACGTTTCTTGTGCTTTGGCAAGATTTCAGTGATACTAAAGCAGTGGTCGCTGTGAAATACGATTTTATAAAAAATGACCAGGAAAGGAAAAAATTATGGAATATGTAATGGAAACACAAAATCTGACAAAGCGATATCAAGACGTGACAGTAGTGAATCAAGTTAATCTACATGTACCTAAGGGGAAGATTTATGGATTACTGGGAAGAAATGGTGCAGGAAAAACAACAATTATGAAAATGATGTTACAGCTTGTTCGTCCAACAAAAGGAAATATTTTGATGTTTGGTAAAGGATATCAGGAACAAATGTGTGACACTTATCAGAGGATTGGTTCTATGATAGAAACACCAGGGTTTTATATGAATCTGACAGGACAGGAAAATCTGGAGATTTTGGCAAGATATCGTAAACAGCTTTCAAAGAATGAAGTGAAAAATGCGCTTGCTGTTGTAGGACTTGATCAGGAAAAAAAGAAACCTTTTTCTGATTATTCGCTGGGAATGAAACAGAGACTTGGAATTGCTGCCGCTATTATGCATGAACCAGAACTATTAATACTGGATGAACCAATCAATGGTCTTGATCCAATAGGAATATCGGAAATCCGCCAGTTTTTGTGTGAACTTAGTCGCACGAAAGGGACTACCATTTTAATTTCAAGTCATGTTTTAAATGAAATTGAGCAGATTGCAGATATGATTGGTGTAATCAATCAGGGTAAGCTTGTAGAGGAAGTTAATATGGATGAACTGCATAAGAGAAAGCGAAAATATGTAGCATTCACTGTGTCAGATAGTTTAAAGGCTTCGAAATTACTGGAAAACCATTGTGGTATTTATGATTATGATATACGAGAGCATATGCTTAAAGTTTATGAACCTGCTTTTAATGTGGGAGCCTTTAACCAATTACTGGTGGAAAATCAACTACTGGTAACAGGAATTAACAGTTGTGAAGAGAATCTTGAAGATTATTTTTCGGAATTAATTGGAGGTGGCGGCATTGCTTAACTTAACATATTGTGAATTATTGAAATTAAGACATTCTAAAATGATACCAATCAGTATTCTTGGGGCTGTAGCGGTGCCTTTTATGATGTTTGTTGAAACTTTACAGATGCATTCACAACATCCGGAACAGGTGATCAGCTTAAGCGCAGTTTATGAGAATAGTATTCTCTATATGCTGTTGTTAGCCAATATGATGGTATCTGTGGCAATTGCGTCCTATCTGTTCAGCAGGGAATATACGGAAAATACATGGAAAACGATCCTTCCAATCCCAATATCAAGAACCAAGATATTAGCAGGAAAATTCTGTACTTTGTTTTTATGGGATTTATTTATGACAATTGTATCATGGACTTGCAATATGTTATTTTCGGGTATTTGCCATGTGTCATTTGGTATGGCAGAATACAGCCTGATCACTGCAATAAAATGGATACCGTATTATTTCCTTCTCACTGTCCTTATGTTTATCATGACATCACCATTTGCATATATTGCGCAGAAAACAAAGGGATTTGTTGCCCCGATGATTGTCTCAGCAGTGATTGTATTAGGAAGTGCGGCACTCAGTAACCAGAAATGGGGAGCTTTATACCCTTGGACGGCCAGTGTTCTGTTACTAGATGGAAGGATAGAGAGTACCGGATATCCGGTTTGGTTATCAATGACGATTATTCTGTTGGTATCAGGAATTGGTTTTATGATGACATTTTTATATTTTAAGAATGAAGATTTGAAGTAGTTTAATTAGTGGTAGTAATGTTTAGTTGATTGCAAAACTCAAGAACCTTAAATATGAATTGGGCGTAACTTAGAGAGTTTCGCAATTATACATTTATATTTTTAAATAGATGGAGGAGATTATGATAGAGATTTTAAAAGCGATAGTATATGGTATTGTGGAAGGTATAACTGAATGGCTACCAGTCAGCAGTACAGGTCATTTGATATTGGTAGAGCAGCTTATCCCATTTAAAGGAGTCAGCGAGAACTTCTTTGATATGTTCGATGTAGTTATTCAGCTTGGTGCAATTCTTGCAGTTGTTATTTTGTTTTGGAATAAGATATGGCCATTTGCACTTACAAAGAAGGAGAGAAAAGGTCAGACAGGTATTGCTTCATATTTTAAGAAAGATATATGGGCATTGTGGTTCAAAATTCTTGTTTCTACAATTCCAGCAGCAGTTATAGGACTGCTTTTCGATGATTTATTTAATGCATTGTTCTACAATCCTACATGCGTGGCATTGGCATTAATTGTATTTGGTATAGCATTTATAATAATTGAAAGATGGCATAAGGGCAGAACGTTCAAGATAAATTCACTGTCTGAGATTACGTATAAGACAGCGCTTCTCATAGGTGTTTTCCAGGTTATGGCAGCAATCTTTCCAGGAACATCACGTTCAGGAGCAACAATTGTAGGCGCACTACTTATCGGAGTGTCAAGAACAGTAGCAGCAGAATATACATTTTTCCTTGCTATTCCTGTAATGTTTGGAGCCAGTCTTCTTAAGGTAGTTAAATTTGGCTTTTCATTCACTGCACTTGAGATTGGAGTTCTTATAACTGGTACATTTGTTTCGTTTGCTGTATCATTGCTTGCAGTACGTTTTCTTATGGAATATGTCAAGAAACATGATTTCCAGTTGTTTGGTTGGTACCGTATAATACTTGGTGCAATAGTGTTAGTACTCGGCGCTGTAGGATTTTTGCAGGCATAATAATTACTGTTCTTGCTTCGTTGCTGCCTTGCTCATGGTGATATTTCTCCAGATGAGCTAGCAAATGAAGTATATAAATATGCCTATGAGGTACTGTGCACACCATTAAGAAAACTGCAATAAATAATGTTTGCTATAATATAGACTCTAGTTTGCCTGACTGTTTTTTTGATAGATAGAGATTATTGCTTTATTTGATATAATTGGTATAATAGGTCATGGCAACACTTTGGCAACAGAAAATCAGTAAGCCAAAATAAAATATGTAATTGAATTAAAAAATCGGCATTTTCGTAGCAAAACCTAAACAAAATAGTTTAACATAAAACAACAACTTGCCGAGTTTGAATA
>CAMEJJ010000055.1 GCA_945919795.1 uncultured Lachnospiraceae bacterium | reverse complement strand
GCAGGGAAAGAGAAAACAAGCCGACCATACCCCGCGGGAAATGTCTGGCGGGGCAAGTAAAGAGAAAGCAAGCCGACCATACCCCGCGAGAAATGTCTGGCGGGGCAAGTAAAGAGAAAACAAGCTGAACATACCCCGCGAGAAATGTCTAGCGGGGCAGGGAAAGAGGAAGCAAGCCGACCATACCCCGCGAGAAATGTCTGGTGGGGCAGGGAAAGAGAAAACAAGCTGAACATACCCCGCGAGAAATGTCTGGTGGGGCAGGGAATAAGAAAAACAAAATAAAAAATATAATCAAAGAAAAGGAGAAACACTATGGTTAAATCTTTATTGACAGGAGCTGTAAATGGTGTCGAAGGATATCTTGTTACGGCAGAAATTGATATGGCAGATGGACTGCCATGCATGGATTTAGTTGGAAATCTGGGTCATGAGGTAAAAGAATCGGCGGAGCGTGTCCGTGTTGCTTTAAAAAACATTGGCTATGCCATACCGCCCAAACGAGTGACGATTAACTTGTCGCCTGCAGGAATCAAAAAAGGCGGGACAGCTTTTGATCTGCCGATTGCAATTGGAATATTAGCTTCCATGGGAATTATAAATCTTCCGCAAGAAAACAATTGGATGGCAATCGGAGAGTTGGGACTGGATGGGAAAATTCATGGAGTGAGTGGAATTTTACCAATTTTACTAAAAGCAAAAGAGCGCGGAATAAGCAAATGTCTGTTGCCAATGGATAATTGCAGAGAAGCAGGATTTATAAAAGGAATAGAGGCAGTTCCTTTACAGGATTTGAATGAATTGATCATGATTTTTCAGAATTCTTTGGAAAGTGTGAAAGATCACAATAAAAGTATAGGAGCAAATACTGATAAAAGTATTAGAACAAATACTGATAAAAGTATTAGAACAAATACTGATAAAAGTATTAGAACAAATACTGATAAAAGTATCGGAACTAATACTGATAAAAATATCGAAGGATATACTAAAACAAAAGAAAAAGTAAAACTTGATTTTAGTGATATCATTGGACAAAAAGCAGCTAAACGTGCCGCGGAGATTGCGGCGGCAGGATTTCACAATCTACTGTTAACAGGACCTCCCGGAACCGGAAAATCCATGATCGCGACTGCGCTCGCGGGTATCTTACCACCTATGGAGGAAGAGGAAATGCTGGAAACATCTAAGATATATAGTGTTGCCGGCTTACTTCATGAAGATTTTCCGTTTATTCGGGAAAGACCATATCAAAGTCCACATCATACAATTACACCGCAGGCTCTTGTGGGTGGCGGCATTGTTCCGATGCCGGGAATCATTTCTTTATCAAATCATGGCGTACTTTTCCTAGATGAATTACCGGAATTTAAAAGACAAACACTGGATATGCTCAGACAACCTATGGAAGAAGGGAAAATTGTGATTACGAGAAAAAGTGGGAGCTATGTCTATCCATGCAATTTTATGCTTGTTGCAGCTATGAACCCTTGCCCGTGTGGTTACTATCCTGACAGAAACCATTGCAACTGCGGTCAAAAAGAAGTGGAGCGGTATGTTCATAGTATATCGGGACCGTTATTAAATCGTTTTGATCTATGCATAAATGTCATGCGTGGTTCCTATGAACAAATGAGGGGAAAAACGCAGGAAGAGACCAGCCAAAGTATTCGAGAAAGAGTTGTAGAAGCCAGAGAAATACAAAAGAACCGAAATGGAATTGGTGTATATAACGGAAGGATTGCAGTGAAAGAAATGGATAGAATCTGTGGTATGACAAAGCATGCGGAAAAAATCATGGAGAATTATTATAATACCAAAAATCTGAGTATGCGTGGATATCATCGCACGTTGCGGATTGCGAGGACGATTGCGGATCTGGATGGCGCAGCGATGATAGATGAAAAGCATATATTAGAAGCTGTTTCCTATCGCGGGGTTTTGGATAGATGATATATATTGAAAAATGCATCACAAAATATGTTTCAAAAAGTATTATAAAATGTATTTCGAAAAGTAAAATAAAATGTATTTCGAAAAGTAAAATAAAATGTATTGCAAAAAGTATTTTAAATTGTATATAATGGAGGTAGCAAATGAAAATAGAATGGGATACAAATAAGAATGATGCAAATATGAAAAAGCATCATATATCATTTGAGACTGCAGCCAGAGTATTTCTGGATGAAAAACGTTTGGATTATTATGATATCGTACATAGTATAAATGAAGACAGATATATCACTATCGGATTGGTAGAGGAAGTTTTAGTAGTGGTTTATACATTACGAAAAACAAGAATTCGCATGATATCGGCAAGGCTGGCAACAAGAAAGGAAAGGAAATTATATTATGAAGAAAACTATTAAAGTAGAAAAACTCGGCGATATTACAGAAAAGCAATTAATGGAAATTGAGAATGCAAAAAGACATGATATTGTAATTGATGAGGATTCGCCTGAAATTACAGAGGAAATGATGGAGCAGTTTCGCAGAGTGGCAAAAGATAAAAGAGAAGAAAGACAGAAACAGGTGCTGACACTAAGAGTATCGGCAGAAACAATGAAAAAAGCAAAGTCTTTGGGGAAAGGTTATACCGGAATTTTGAGCCGCATTTTAGAGTATGCATTAAATGATCCGGAAATAATCCGAAGATGTTTATAAGGATGGATACAAACTATTTTTTTATATGCGGAAATAAAAGAGAGTATATGTAAAATGAGAATAGTCAATGAGTAAATTGGAGAGATATGCAAAATGGTTAACATAATATATGAAAACAGAAATAACTATTCCATGGCATACGGAATGTGCATATGCATATTTTTGGGAAACAATGCCATCCGTAGGCGCCAGAACAATTGAAAAGCTGTATGGTACATATCATAGTTATGAGGAAATGTATGTACAACTAGTAAAAGGTAGCTTAAAAAGCAACTTATATAAAGAATTACATTTAGTCGGACCATTATCCGATTTAAAGCAGGTCAGAAAACAATTCATGGAAAAACACATTCAGGAATGGGATGTGTTTTCACAGTATCAACAAATCTTAACCAATCATATCTTTTGTGTCCCGAAGTATTTAGATGGTTATCCAACAAAATTAAAAGAGATTGACGACGCACCTTCAGCATTGTTCGTAAAAGGAAAATTACCAGATGAAAATATGCCATTGGTTGCCATTATTGGTTCCAGAAACTGTTCTGGTTATGGAACTATGATGGCAAAACAATTGGGAAAGCGGTTGGCAGAAAATCAAATTGGGGTTATAAGTGGCCTTGCACGTGGAATTGATGGGATTGGTCAGCTGGCGGCATTGGAGAATGGAGGTTGTTCCTTTGGCGTTTTGGGCTCCGGAGTGGATGTGTGTTATCCGGAAGAAAATTATGACCTATATGAAAGACTGGCAAACGGAGAGTGTCATAGCGGTGTTATCAGTGAGTTTGTTCCGAAAACATCGGCAGAGAGGAATCATTTTCCCATGAGAAACAGGATTATCAGCGGTCTGGCTGATGCAATCGTAGTGATAGAAGCAAAGGAAAAAAGCGGAACTTTAATCACTGTGGAAAGAGCATTGGAACAAGGAAAAAATGTGTATGCCATCCCAGGTAGATTAAATGATCGGTTAAGCTACGGATGCAATCGTCTGATTGCGCAGGGAGCCGGTATTATATGGGATATGGATGAATTTGTGAGTGAAATTTATTCTCATTCGCTTTATCAGCATTCCTTATCGGCAAAGTGCGATGGGAAAAGTAAAGATTTATGTAACGAATGGAAAGTAGATATTGAAAAAGATGATAGACTTGATTCCATGCAAAAAGAGATTTATGACCAACTGGATTTGCAGTTTCAATCACTGGATGAGATTTTATGTAAACTTGATGAAGTGGAAATCCAGAAACTTATTGTTGAATTAGCAGATATGGAGCGAAAAGGAATGGTCGAAGAGATAAACGGCTTTTACCGCATTAAGCAAAAGTGATATTTCGTAAAAAACATAATTAAAAAACGACAAAACAAATTGACAATGTAAATTTAAAAAGTTAGAATGAAAAAAGGAGTTGATTGTTATGACAAACAGACAATTATTAGAAAAAGTAGCCGGTGACGTAAGCCAAATCAAAACAGAGATCGTTTTAATCAATGATAAATTAGAAGTGCATGATAAACGATTTGATGCCATGGATGAAAGATTTGATGCTATGGATGAAAGATTTGATACCATGGATGAGAAATTTGACGCCATAGATGAGAAATTTGACGCCATAGATGAGAAATTTGA
>CAMEJJ010000054.1 GCA_945919795.1 uncultured Lachnospiraceae bacterium | reverse complement strand
TGTTCAATAAAATCAGTCATAATTTTTGTCACATAATGATAATTACCTGAATCTATAAAATGAATGCCATGAATTCCATAAGGTTTTATCCTAGATTTGATTTCTTCTTCTGCACCCTTAGAACAATACAAATCGCATTCTCTAATATCAGAACAATCAATCCAGAGAACCTTATCGTTTTTTGGTATCTTCTCATCACAATATACATGTGAGAAATCTAAAATCAAATGATTATTAAGCATGTTTAAATTATCACTCTTTTAATATTAAAAAGCACACCCCCATATAATCCCAACTATAATGATAGTTATGTAATAAAGAATAGTACGAGCATTTTTAATTTTATCAGCTATCATAATTTGTATGCCTCCTTCTTCCATGAGATTACAGCAAATGTAGTAGTAACGTCTATCAAAAGACTTTTACATATTATATAAAAGCATGTAAAATTTCTTTTACATAGCTTAATTGCGGTCTATTTAGCTTGTTTCTTGACTACTCAGGAAAAATATTTCTACCCTCGCCCCACCTGTATTTTCAGAATTTGAAAGTTTAATACCTCCACCATATTTTTCAGCCACAGTTTTTGCAAAAAATAGTCCCATCCCATAATGGGCTTCGCCATTTCTACTTGTGTCATCCATAAAAAACTGCTCTGTGCCATGCAATAATGCTTCTTTTGTAAATCCTGATCCGCTATCCTCCACAATGAATGTCAGCCGGTCATCCTGCTCCTTTGCGTCAATATAAATGATTCCATTTTCTTTTGTATGCTCCACTGCATTCTGAATCACATTCATTACGGCTCGGAACATTGGATCATAAGCAATCGTTACCTTTTTATTACTTTGTTCCGCCTTCCAATCTATCTTCTGGTGATAGATTTCTACCAGTCCGAGTGCCTGTTCCTTTATATCTGCGAAAAAATCTTCTAACCTCACCGTTGCATAGGTAACATCACTGCAATTCCATGATTTTGTGACATCTATCAACTGTTTTACATAACTTTGTATCTGTGTTGTGCCGTTCAAAACATAAGTGATATTTTTCTTCTGTTCTGTGGCCAGTTCAGTCTCTGAAAGTAGTTCTGCATTTCCACGTACAATCGTAAGAGGTGTTTTAATATCATGCGCCAAAGCAGACATCTGCTGTTTCTTTTCCTGCTCTGTTTTCCACTGCTTTTCTAAAGATTCTCGCAATGCATCTCGCATATCATCGATTGCCGATAAACAGTCATCAAACTCTTTGATACCGGAACAGGATGTCTCATATTCCAGATTTTGATCCTTTATTTGTCCGATTGCGTCTAATATAGGCTGCATCTGCTTTTTGATTCTTTTTCCAAAACGTATGGACGGAATGATGATAATCGCTACCGCTCCAATCACAGACATAATAATCATCACATTCTGTGGTCCTATAAAATGCTCCCTCAAAAAAGCTGAATGATATTGAGGTGTCAGGCGATATTGCAATACAACATATTCATTTTCTCTTACAATTACTTTATAAAAATATTTCCCGGATGCGTTTCCGTACTTTGCAACATTCCATGCTATCTGTTCGTATTGTTCTGACAGATCTCCACCTATTTTCTCTCCATTCTCTGAAAAGATTACATAATTACAAAATGTGGGAATCATCTCAGCAGTCACTTTATCTGCACGTAGAATCGTATCATATGCTTCATTAATCTTTTGCTCTGCATAATCTGCCGGATAAATACAGCCCACACTAATCAAAAGGTACAGCAGCAGCCAAGCAACAATCACCAAACCTACTAATGATCCAAGCATGACCAGTACATATCTCATAAAAATCCTGCTGAGTGCATTGCTTCTCTTTACTCTTCCCATTTATATCCAATCCCCCAGACTGTTTTTATCGGTGTATAATCATAATCCGCAAATTTTGCTCTTATATTTTTGATATGCGTGATTATAGTACTGTCATTACTCTCGTTGCCAAAGCCAAAGACCGCTTCCAATATCTGTTCCTTCGAGAAAACCTGTCCATTGTTTTTAGCCAGGAATTCACAAATTTCGTACTCCGCTTTCGTAAGAGGAAGTTCCTTATCATCAACCAATAGTTTCTTTTGAGATATTTGAATACAGACCCTCCCCAAAACCATCCGGACAGAATGTTCTCTGTGCTCTCTTCTAAGATGTGCATTGATCCTTGCCCGAAGTTCCATCACTCCAAATGGCTTTGAAATATAATCATCTGCTCCTAAAGAAAGTTCGTTTACCAGACTGTTTTCCTCCGTTTTTGCCGTAAGAAACAAAATCGGACAATCCACAAGTGCCCTGATTCTTTTGCATAATTCGAAGCCGTCAATTCCAGGCATCATAATGTCCAGTAAAATCATGTCATAACGATGTAATTCTTCCATATTAATTTTTAGTGGATTACTTACTTTGGTAACCAGATGTCCATCCTTATTCAAAATGCTTTCTATCATTTCCAGAATTGCCGGTTCATAATCAACTGCCAGTATTTTTGCCATAGTTTCCCTCGATCCTATTCCGATATTCTGTTTCCTTCCCAGTGGTTTACCCACCAAAAATAGCATACCATACTAATCCCTGTAAATATTAAGCAACATGGTATGAATGACAACCATTCACCTACACTAGTTTCTCCCAATACAGATTGCAGATAAGTATATGGTACTCTACCCGTCCAGCAGACAAATACATATTTCCACACATAATCTCCAAGTCCGGTAAGCATCAATGCACTAATTAGTCCTGACATAATCCCCGCTCCAATGGATACCCCTTTTCCAAACTGAAAAGCCAGAATCAGCTGCCACAGATAAAGTGGAACACCGCTTCCCCACAGCAGCAATGCTGCAAATATACATCCTTTCATGATATCGATATCGCTTGATGCGATTCTTCCAAATCCAATTCCGAATATGATTGCTGTCAATAGGATAGAGCACAGACACAAAACCAGTAGCATCAACAGTTTCGATAAAAATGCTGTAAGTTTATCCGGTAAAGACAACAGATTTTGAAAATTACCTGCATTTTGTTCTTGTTCCATCACACTTGCTGTAAAAATTCCAATAAGTACCGGAAGTCCTGCTCCTATTGCCTGATAAAATGCAATCACTTTCATATTTTCATTCCATGGTGAAAAAAAGTAATATATTAAAAATATAACGCTGGTTATAATCGGAATCAGTAAGTGTGCCAGAATCACAGATGTTCCTTTCATCTTTCGCAAGTCTGCATTAAGAGATCTTCCAATCATCTTATTTCACCTCTCTTCTCTCAAACCATTTCAAAAACAGAACCGTTACAAAAACAAACCAGATGATTGAGAGACACATTCCCGGAACAATGACTCCCGTATCCAAAAAAGGATTCCCTGCTTCTGCGGCAAGTCCATTTGGTAAAACATGAAGCAACGGGCACATCATTCGCATAGGGATTGCAGAAACAAGTACATACCAGGTTCTGGTTTGTGATATTACCACACCGCTGACGGTAATAAATAGGCAGACGAACAGGTTTACAATCATTCCAAATCGTTCACTTAAAAATAAAGCTACCGGAATCTCCCATAACTCAGAAACCGTCAGAAACAATACTGCAATCAACGCTCCTTTCACCGGAACATGTGTCGTTAGAAGAAAGCCTCCAAGCGTTGCTCCTGCAAACACAATCACATTAGAAAACAAAATCATGCACCCAATATAAATAATTTTCCCCAGTAACAATTTTCTTCTGTCTGTTGGAATAGTCATTAAATGATAGTATTTTATCTTTTTCTCCTGCGCCACAGAAAGATAACAAAATAGAGCAATCATCCCCGGCAGCAAAAGTGTATACCACCAGTTCCAAACACTTTCTGCATAAGCATTTGTCATCCCAAGAGTAAATATAAATGCCATGACAAATGTAAGAAGAGGAAATCCCCAGATAAACTTTTTTCGCATGGTTCTTTTGGCTTTTTGATGTTCTGCTTTTATAATATTAACCATGGATTTCACCTGATTTCTGGTTTTTTCTTACCACATTCATAAACAAATCTTCAAGATTATCTCCCTGCTTTAATGCTCCTTCGTATCCTAAGATTCCACCTGAAATAATCCCGACTTTATCCGCAAGTAACTGTACCTCTGAGAGAATATGACTGGAGAGAATTACAGTGATTCCCTGTTCCGGAAAAGACCGGATCAGCTCTCGTAATTCCTCGATGCCTATTGGATCTAATCCATTCGTAGGTTCATCCAATATCAAAAGTTCCGGTTCTCCAAGCAATGCCATTGCAATGCCTAGTCTTTGCTTCATCCCCAAAGAAAA
>CAMEJJ010000053.1 GCA_945919795.1 uncultured Lachnospiraceae bacterium | reverse complement strand
AAAGGAAAAATGAGGGGAGAGAAGACCGGTAAATAAAAATTTCCTTGCAGCCATGATTCAAAATGGCCTGCAAGGAAATTTTTTTTTATTCAAATTACAAAGAATTTATGCGTTCTTGTCCAGCCAGTTCATTGCTACTTGAGCGTAGATTGCCGCACCTGTGGATAAGATATCCTCGTTAAATAAAACCTTTGGATTGTGCTGCCCAACACGTTTGGAAGGATCTTCCGGTCCGGCACCGATCATGTAGTAAGAACCAGGCACTTTATCGGTAATTTCAGCGAAATCTTCTGAGCCCATTCCGTGGCCGCCACGAATGACCTGAATCTGCGGCAGCATGGATTTAACGGTATCCTCTACCAGAGCAGTTACGGCATCATCTGTAACGACACTTGGGCACGAACTTAAGGTTTCATATTCCATCTGGCAGCGGTAAGTCATGGCAACACCTTTGGCAACCTCTTCAATTCGTTTAACAAGTCTTTCGCGAACCTCTTTCTTAAAGGTACGAAGAGTTCCCTGAAGAACGGCACGCTCAGGAATTACATTCGATACATCGCCTGCAGCAAGCTGGCCGATTGTAAGAACAGCTTCTTCCGTTCCGCCGATCTCACGTGCGATCAGTGACTGAAGGGCAAGATAGACCTGAACGGCTGCGTTGATCGGATCAACACAAGCTTCCGGCATAGAGCCGTGTCCGCCATGACCGATCAGTGTGATTTTAAAACCGTCTACAGAAGACATTGGCTCTTTGCCGGTCATGATAATACCCTTCGGAATGATTGCGATTACATGCATTGCAAAAGCAGCATCCACATGCGGATTCTCCAGCACACCTGCCGCTACAGCTTTTTTAGCACCCTGGAATACTTCCTCTCCTGACTGGAATAACAATTTAACCGTTCCTTTTAATTCATCTTCATGCGCTTTTAAGAGCTTTGCCGCACCCAGCAAGAAAGTTCCGTGCATGTCATGACCACATCCGTGCATGCAGCCATTGGTGGATTTAAACGGTACATCAGCTTCCTCCGTCACAGGAAGTGCGTCTACATCACTGCGGAGCATGAAGCACTTTTCCCCCGAACCGATCGTTGCTTCAATGCATGAAATATCTTCGTATACTTTGTATGAAATTCCCATCTCGTCTAATCTCGCTTTGATAAATGCAATTGTCTGAGGGAGAGTTGTTCCCGTCTCCGGAATCTGATGAAGCGATCTTCTCCATTCAACAAGTTGTCCCTGCAGTTCGGCAGCCTCTTTTAATAATTCATTTCCCATCATGAAATCTCCTCCTGTTCTTAAATTGGTGAACAATTGTATTGTAGCACAATTTGCAGGGTACAATTATAAAATTTTTATGATATAATAAGTCCTTAAGAGTGTAACGGAGCAGCGATGGTATTTCATTGTACTAAATACCAAGGTAAAGGCGGAGTATTCCAAGGATGAGCAAATGGGCAGGATAAAACCAATAGTTAAGCATTTTATTCTGTTTGCCACGCTCGCCGTTATATGTAAGTGTCAGACCAAAGCCTAAAAGTGACCAAGGCTGTGTATACATGGAGGCGTAACCAAAAGGAATGGCAAAGAGCGGCACATCATGGAACAGATAAAAGAAATAACCGATTAAAATAGCGTGGTGCTCATAATCAAGACTCAAATATATGGCAGCTATGCACATTATGATAATAATAATCCACGATACAAAATACCAAAGCACTTTTGGCAGCTTCTGCATTTTTTCTTTTAAAATGTCTATACTCCATATTGTCATGAGAACAAACGCCAGAGTGAACATGACGTTATTCCAGTTCATATTAAAAAAACATGCCGTTGTAAACATATCAAAAGGTACTTCTGATATTACACCGAATAACAGTAAATTAAACAGATATTTCTTTCGGCTTCGGGTTTTGAAATAACCTTCAACCAGCAAAAAACAAAACAATGGGAATGCAATTCTGCCGATAATGTCAAATAGATTACTCACAACAGTAAGGACTCCGTCATTTGAAGTCAGATTTGGATAAATCAGTGCTTTGTTTACATGGTCAATAAGCATGGATGTGATGGCGATCAGCTTTAACCATGCCCTGAAAGAAACTGAACTTTGCTGCATAGATTGTTGATTTTTTCTTTCATATTATTTTCATCTCCCTTCATGGTATTCAAGTAAAAATGTTAAAAAGTTTTGGATAGTGGCTCCATTATACAGTATGAAGTGTTAAAAAGAAAGCGAAAAATGATGAATCCGTCTTTTTGCGGGAATGAAAATATATCAATAAAAGAAAATGAAATTAGAATTTCCCCCTTTTCTGATGTCTGGATTGAATTATAAATATATAGATGATATACTTCAGTTAAACAAAGAGGATGAAATGCAGGAATTGGATGATCTAATAAAAAGAAGATAATGCTTTTAGGCGAAAAGGAGAAAGCGAATGCAGGAAATTGATATTAAAAAAACAGGGCATAAAATTAAAGAAATGTGCAAGGTAAGAAATATATCCGTGAAAGATATTCAAGAGAAGTTACTCGTTGGATCTTTTCAGGCTGTTTACGCATGGTTTTCAGGAAAAAGTCTTCCGAGTCTGGATAATCTGTATCGCTTAAGCAGGCTGCTGAATGTTTCAATGGACTCGCTGATCGTAGGTCAGCAGGAAGAACATCCTGGTATAATGTATGTAGATAATCGTTATGAAATAAAATGGGAGAAGATACCCGACAGAATTCTGTTATATTATATGAAATTAAAGGAAGAGGCAGCTTAAGGCTGCTTTTTTGTTGAGCCATCGTAAGAGTTAATTCAATTATGAATTGAATGATTTTGGGGCTCAGCTGCGTTACAATAAGACTACATACAATATGTATTGCTAAGACTGAGGCAGAATAAGACGGAGTATCAATGGCATATCCTTCGAAAAATGCCGCGGTACCGGGAGATTGCTCCTTGTGGACACCTGATTTGGGGAGAATTTAAAGGAATTGAGATGAGGACAGAACTATGCGTTAAGATTCGTCGTAGTAACTCTATTTTAATAATTCATCATAAGTAGTATTCAGACAGTCACGTATTCCCTTTAGCTGGGAGACAGTAATATGTTGAATTCCGCGTTCGATTTTAACCAGGGTCTCACGAGTCATATTTACATCATGAAGCTGCAACTGGCCAACCAATTCCGTTTGGCCAATGCCAGCATTTAAACGTATTTCCCTTATATTCTTTCCAATATTTGCATTAGATTGTTTTATCTTTTGTTCCATAATATCATCCTCAAAAAAGTGGACTAAAATTAGTCCTATTCTGTTTATCATAGCGGTTGAAAATGATATAATGGGACTAAAATTAGTCCAAAATATGGAAGAGAATGATATTTATTAGATTTATTTTAATGGTCCTTGCTGCTGCTCATGTTGGATGATGGCCTGACGAATTAAATAAAGAACCTCACCGTTGATAGAACGGCCATCAAATTCAGCCAGGCTTTTTAATTTCTGATGTGTTTCTGCATCTATTCGCAATCCTAAATGTTTCTCTTTTTCCATAATACATCCTTCCTACTTAAAATGAGTACATATTTAAGTTTGTACAATAAGTTCATTTTAAGTATAGAAAGTGTTATGATGTCATAAATGGACTTAAAATAAGTACACTATATTTATCAAAAGGGAGTATTTTTGAATGAAAATTAGAAGGCTTTATTATGAGGAATCTAAGATGAGTGACAGGATTATTGAAGAGAAAGTCAAGGCAAAGATGTGTAAAATGAGTGAGGAAGAACAAATTAGGGATAAAAAACAGAAACTGATGGAGGCACAGGCCATAGTTGAAATGGCGAAAATGAGAATAGATGCGAAGCTGAACAATATAAGTCAGGAACGAGTAAAACATTTTGAAAAAATGGCAAAGAAAGCACTTCATGTGGCACAGGAACTCTTCTTAAATGTGGAGATAGATTCTGAAAAAGGATATGTAGGAACAATTGAATTTACCGGCGATGCCATGATAATCAATGAGTATGTGGAGGAGAGTGTGATACAAGATTTCCGGGACTTGATGTGTTCGACGAAAGAGATTATGATCGTGCCGGCAGATAAACTTGTGAAAATTGTTTTTTATTATAGTTTATCTTAGCATGAGAAGACTCCTGCTTTTGATTAAAAGTATATGAGGAAAAAGAAATTATCGAATATTTATAAACGGCTCCTGCATACATTGTAAAAACAATGTTTGCAGGGGGATTTTTTTGAAGGATTATATTGCAAAAAGAGCCGTGGAGATTGCAAATTATATTATAGAAAATAACGCAACGGTGAGGCAGACGGCAAAACAGTTTGGAATTAGTAAGAGTACTGTACATA
>CAMEJJ010000052.1 GCA_945919795.1 uncultured Lachnospiraceae bacterium | reverse complement strand
TCGCTCGAAATGTCTATACCGTACATATTTACAGGATTCTTTCTATAAATCATTTCAAGTAAATGACCATTTCCGTACCCAATATCTAAGATATTTTCATTTGATTGCAAATTAATCAATGAAACAGCTCTCTTATACATTGCTTTATTAATTACATTTTGAATAATACTGATTATTACTCCACCGATACCTCTTGGATTTTTAAATTGTGAACTTATATATTTTGAAAACTTATTCATGTTGTCTCCCTTCAGTGAATTATTTTATTAATTTCTCAAAACACCCTAACTTAAATAAAATCATAGATACCATTCAGTTCTTCTCAATGATGTGTATGGTTTTGACTTTCGAATATTCTTTACTTCCTTCAAGTCAATCTCTGCATAGATAATCTGTTCTGTATCGTCTGCTTTTATCATTGTCTCCCCATTTACCGAAACGACGATAGATTCTCCTGCAAAATCCATTTCGTTCTCTCTGCCGACACGATTACACATCGCAATAGGAACACTGTTTTGAAATGCCTGCACACACAATTCCATTTCAAACATTTTCATTGGTTCCTGTATTGTATTTACAGTTGGTATTAATATGATATCTGCATCCATGAGAGTTTCTGTCCGGATACTTTCAGGATAATGCCTGTCAAAGCATACCACAATACCGATCTTGCCCATACTTGTATCAAAAACCTGAAATCCTGTATCAGAGGGTGTGTAATAATCCTGTTCATAGAATTTCTCTGCCTGCGCAACATGCACCATTTTCTGTACACCAAGTATTTCACCTGCCTGATCAATCAGAATACTTGCATCATATAACTTACCTTTTTCTGATAAATAAATATTAGGGACTGCCATAATATGATGTGTCCTACACGCACTGCAAAATTTCTTTACGATGTCAGAATCAAGGGATATTCCATAGGCTGATACATCTCTGCCCTGATACTGTGGAAAAAATTCCGTCAGTTGAACTTCCGGAAATAGAATTAAATCCGCACCATGCTCTGCAACCGTTTTAATTGCAGCCAGACTTTTTGTGAGATTCTTCTGTATACTTTCTTCATTCTCCATTTGATACATTGCTAATCTCATAACGCACCTCCAAATTCAATTAATATATTATGATAACAGCAATAGAAATCCCACTTAACCTTACCAATCCTGCAAAAAAGCAAGTATCTGCATCATACTGTCTTTTCTCGCTTTTTCACATTCTGCAGGCCACTTTTTCTCTGCTACAAACATATTTCTCATGATCATTTTCATAAATTTCGATATTTGAGGCAATTCACACCCCAGAAGGTGGCTTGCTTTTTCATATACATGAGTCTTAACACGGTATGGATATCCGGTATTCTTTAGTATTTTCTCCATTCTTGGAACCGCTGCATCTGATGGCCAGCAGTCATCTGCTTCTACTCCCAACAGAAGAAGATCTGCATGTATATTTTCTACTTTAATACGACCAATTTCTGCATGCTCACTTACATCATAGGCATAACGCATCATATGTATCATATCATAGTTTTTAAGCCTAGAAAAAGTGATGAATTCTTTTAACAAATTATTATGTAATATACCAAATTTTGAATAAGGAACATCCTTTCCTCTCCATGTATACACGGAACAGTTTTGAGGAAATATACCGTTTTTTACCCCTTCCATTACGTAATCATAGGGAACAACAGCAAGCACACAACTGATGTCAGGAATGAATGAAGCACACAGTAATGCATATCCGGCTCCGGTACTCATACCATGAACTGCAATCTTGTGAAAACCATTCTGTTTCAGCTCTGCCACAGCCCTCTCCACATATTCAACAGGAATTCTCCACATTTCCTTGGGCAGTCCGTCCCACAAATAAAAGCCAAGACATAATATAGAGTATCCTGCATCACGAAGATATTTTGAAGCATCAATTGTCATTTTCTCATTGATTCCGGCTCCGGACATATAAATAATTACTCTATCCCTATTCTCATTGCCTTCAAACCAGATTGCACGAAAGCCATCCTTTTCTAATATATATTCCCTCTTCATCCTTTGCCTCCAATGCATCTAAATACACTTATATTTTACACATTGCTACTTCTATTTTGCCCTGCTTTTATTTACTAGCCAAATTGTAATATCCAAAATGGGACTGATACTTTTCAAATATCAATCCCATTATAAGTGTATCAGTCTTTATACTTAAGTGCTCGTGTGGCATTTAATACAGCAATGATCATTACTCCCACATCTGCGAATATTGCCCACCACATATTTAAAAATCCAATTGCACTCAACGCAAGGCATACAAACTTTACAGCAAGTGCCAACACAATATTCTGATGAACAATCCGAATTGTTTTTCTGGAAATCTTCATAGCTAATGCTATCTTTGCCGGATCATCATCCATAAGGACAATATCTGCCGCCTCAATTGCTGCATCTGATCCCAATGCTCCCATGGCAATTCCAAGATCTGCCCTTGATAATACAGGAGCATCATTGATACCATCGCCTACAAAAGCAAGTTTTTCTTTCGCATCTTTCTTTTCTAAGAGTTTTTCAACTTCTGTAACCTTATCGGCTGGAAGTAATTCGCTTTTCACTACATCCACACCTATTTCGTTTGCAACATAATCAGCTACTCGCTTTGCATCTCCGGTCAGCATGACTGTCTGCTTTACTCCAGCCTCTTTTAAGCCTCTCATAGCAGCCTTTGTATTCGGCTTGATTACATCAGATATCAAAATATATCCAGCATATTCTCCATTTACAGCCACATGCACTTCTGTTCCTACTTTTTTCGGATTTGCACTGAGGATTTGCAACTTATTCATAAGCTTACGGTTACCGGCAGCAACCCACTTTCCATTTACTAAAGCTTTTACTCCATGACCACTAATTTCTTCCACATCAGAAACTTTTGATGCATCGATTGCTTTGCCATATGCCTCTTTTAAGCTCTTACTTATTGGATGGTTGGAATAACTCTCCACATATGCTGCCATTTCAAGCAATTCTTCTTTTGTTATTCCTGCTACCGGTTCAATGTGCGTTACTTCAAATACGCCTTTTGTGAGGGTGCCTGTTTTATCAAATACAACATATTTTGCCTCTGATAATGCTTCCAGATAATTGGAACCCTTTACCAGGATTCCTTTCGCCGAAGCACCACCAATTCCTCCAAAAAAGCTGAGCGGGATAGAGATTACCAATGCACAAGGACAACTGATTACTAAAAAGGTTAGTGCTCTTGTAATCCATTGCGTCCACATCGGATCATTACCTGTTATAAACAGATTAACCAGCGGAGGAATAACCGCTAATAATACTGCTGCTCCGCATACTGCCGGAGTATAATATTTTGCAAAACGTGTTATAAAATTTTCAGATTTTGATTTTTTCATACTGGAGTTCTCCACCAGATCTAAGATTTTAGAAACTGTGGATTCTCCAAATTCTTTCGTTGTACGAATACGCAAAACTCCTGATAGATTTACACATCCGCTAATTACTTCATCTCCTATAGTAGCTTCACGTGGAAGGCTCTCTCCTGTTAAAGCACTGGTATTCAGCGTTGAACTTCCCTCTTCGATTACACCATCAAGCGGGACTTTTTCACCCGGCTGAACAACAATCACGCTTCCCAGCTCAACTTCATCCGGATCTACCTGAACCAATTCCCCATCTTTCTCAATATTTGCATAATCCGGGCGGATATCCATCAAATCAGTAATATTTTTACGACTTTTGCCAACCGCATAGCTTTGGAATAATTCACCGACTTGATAGAACAGCATAACTGCAGTTCCTTCTGCATAATCACCAACTATAATTGCTCCTATCGTTGCCACTGCCATCAGGAAATTTTCGTCAAAAATTTCTCCATGAAAGATGCCCCAAACGGCTTTCTTAATAATGTCGTAGCCTATAATGATATACGGAATCAAAAATAAAACTAACTTTAAATACCCATCCACTTTCAATAGACTAAACACAACTAAAAGTGCAAATGATGACAAAATCCGAACCAATGTCTGCTTTTGTTTCTTGCTCATATCCGCCGCCTCCTTTAAAATACTTAACCTATAATGAAATTTCACAATCTGGCTCTACTTTTTTACATGCTTTCAACACACGCTTCATAACCTCTGAAGCATCAGCACCTTCTTCAAATTCCACATTCATCTTCTGTGTCATAAATGCAACTGTAGCATCTGCTACACCTTCTGTTTTTTTTGCTGCTTCCTCCATCTTTAATGCACATGCTGCACAATCTACTTCAATCTTATAACTTTTTTTCATAATTCAATCATCCTTTCACTCATTAATATGTTTTTTCCCTAACCGAAGAATCTGTTCCACATGAGAATCAGAGATAGAATAATATATATTCTTTCCAGAACGTCTGGTTTTTACAAGCTTTCCTATTTTCAAAACCATTAACTGGTGACTAATTGCAGATTGACTCATATGCAATTTTTCTACAATTTCACCAACACACATTTCATTACCCAATAACTCTGTCAGAATAGAAAGACGTGTTTGATCTGCAAATAATTTAAACAGTAAAGCTAAATGCTCCGCTGTTTCCGCGGATTTATTTGATTGGATCATTCCATTTCTCCCTTCTGTTTCTCATGTGAACATTTAAACATGTATTTAATTGTTTGTCAATAGTTTTATTCTTTAAAAAATGAATTATATTAATTATTTGCTTCATAGCAAGCACTGCCCATGTCATGACACATGGGCTGAAATTTACTTTTATGCCACA
>CAMEJJ010000051.1 GCA_945919795.1 uncultured Lachnospiraceae bacterium | reverse complement strand
TGCAAAATAACTTCTGTTATGATATACTCATTTTGGACTAAGAGAAAAATTTGAAGTTGCCGTTAAGTTAAAATGTATCAAGTTAATCTTAAGAGAAGGAGAAAATATATGGGGCTATTTTTTGAAAATATACATATCCATAAAAATACTAAATATAACATAGAAGTCTTGAAGAAAGAACTGATCAAATATTTTGAAGAGAAAGGTTTTAAACTAACTGCAGAGGGGGAAGATGGAAGTGTATCTGTGGTGATTTATGAGCCGGAAAATAGTGATTGGGTGTCGGTTGCTTCAGAGTTATTTCAATTGGAGACCAAAGAGGAGATTCAAAAAGTAACGGAGCCACTTTCGAAATGCTTTGAAACAGATGTTATCACTGCCGGATGCTACGATTCCGATTATTTGCGTTTGAGTCTGCTGAATATCTGTGAAGGAACAGATGGCTGGATTAATGTGGGCAGGGCTGAGGGCATGAAGCAGCTGCGACGTACCTCTATAATTCCTTGGAAAAAGGTGGTGTCTGATATAGATGCACTGAAAAGTATTGTGAAGGCAGAATATGTTTTTGCAGAGGAAGCATTTTATAAAATTGCTGCGTTGATAAAGATGACCTCGAAACAGGCTGTGCTTGAAGCAGAGTCTACAGAAGTTGAAGAGGGTGAAAATAGTATTGTTCTGAAATTTGCAGCACCGGAAGGAACCCTGAAGCTGCCGGAATTCATTATACCATTGTATAACGGAATGCCTTGTAAGATTGGGGAATCACAGGTGGTTTCCGTATACAATAATGGTGGTAAATCAAAGGGGCTGGGTATCATGTTTATCGGGGATTATGTAGACAATGATGAAATCACCTTTGAAGATGTGAAGCTGCAGTTACATACGAAAAATGGCTGGGAGTTCGTTCCGATTGAACTAAAGAAGGTGGATTGGACACAGGGAAAGAAATGTTACTATTGGAGTGATGCTGAGTTTCCGCTGCCACCTGCGGTGAGTGAATCGATTCCACTTATGAAAAGAATGAAACTGACATTTGAAAAGGAAATCGGGATTCGTTTTACACCTGTTGGCAATCCCAGAAAGATTTTGGATATTAAGTTGGTAGTGTATCCGCTGGCAAACAGCATGGATGGTCAGACCTCATGGTATGTTTATCGATATGAGGGTAGTAAGAGAAAGTATATTGAGGAACATAATAGTAGATTGACGGAGGCGCATTTAGAATCAGCCTTGAAAGACCTGCTGAACCCTGATGATTATGATTTGGATTGAAGATGTTAATAGCTATATATTGATTTTTCGCCTTCAGCTTGCGGCATCGTTGGACAAATTGTAATGTTTGTGCATGATTCAGACAGAATAGAAGTTGAGTTTGAGTAAATCAAGTGAATTCTTTAAGTTTTATAGAGTGGAAGATATTGGATGTATGGAGGATTAATACAGAGAACGAAGAGATTGAAATAATCACGCTCACATTGAAGTCTTATGGAGAGGTTGAAAGCAACGGAAAATTCCAGTTTGGTTAAGAGATGTATTCCGGTGCCAAAACGGTGCCAAGAAATCATGCAAATAAAAATAAGACGGCTAAATCTAAAGAAAATATGCAGATTTTAGCCATAAAAAGCATAGAAAATATATCGAAAAACGCTATTCATATAGCGTGAAGGTGGACGTACAGTAGATTCAGGTCGTGTTGCTACAATCATTTAGTGAATGCTCGCGACCGAGATGAAGCGAAGCAAAATCGAGGTGGTGATTATTGTAAATCGGAGAGTGCTTGTACTCTTCCGGGTATTTTTGCTTATCAATCTTTTGGAGATTTAACCGGAACCTTTTTTCTTTGATTGTGGTAATAAATTTATTGAGATATAATAGATGTAAAATATTGGTAATAGTAAAGAAGGTCATGCGAATGATCCAACCAATCGACCAAGTTAAAACCGGTAAGAAATTAAAAATGATGCTGAAGGTAGCAGGCTACGATGTGAAGTACATTCAGGAGTACCTCCATTTATCCTGTCCGCAATCCATATACCGTTGGTTTAAGGGTAAGGTGCTGCCGTCAGTGGAACATTTATGTGCATTGAGCAAATTATTGAATGTCCATATGGAAGACTTGCTGGTGATGCAGGGAGAAAATATTGTTTATAACATGGTGGAACTATCGGATAATCCAACTACAAAGCGACTGTTGGCCTATGCAAAACACTTTCAGAATGCAGCATAATCCTATTGGACTATCTGTCCAATGACAAAATGAATATTATGAAATATCCTCTTATTAAGCCTAAGAACAGGCAACGATAGGGGGATTTTTTATGTGTAAAAGAGAGGTGAGGATTATGTTACAAATAAAGAATGCTGAAGATTTTGGACTGGGCTTTAATAGCATGACAAGGCTTTATATGGACCGATATGATGAAGAGATTTTAGCGGATATGATTAAGCTGTGTGAGGAGTATTTGAAGTGGTTTAGCCAAAGAACTATCATTTGTTCTCTACGCGATTTGGTAAAGGAATATCCTTTTTACTGGAATGAAGAAGCGGTTCCGGAAAATCAAAATGAATCATACGAAATGCTTATAAAGGTTCTGATTAAGCAAGCTATTGGTAAAGAGAAAAAAGATTCTCATTATCGAGAACTACGAAATATTGTGAACAATGTCTCTGATGATATAGGTGTGATTACTTCGAGGTGGGGCAAGGAAAAGAACTTTGACAGAGACACATTTTATCAGTGGGTTATAGAGAATGGTCTGACGGATGAAGTTGCAATAAAGGAAGTAAAAGAAGATGAAATGCTGCCTTTGAAAAAGAAGTATGTTCCGCTGTTTTACAAGGTATGCAATTATATGATTGATTACTCCTACGGACGCCACACCTATATGCCTTCCACTTGCAGAAATTTTGTAAAAGCAAATATAGAGCTTATGTCAGATGAAGCGTTAAAGGATATTGTGGAATATCTGAAAAAGAGAAATGCGGATATTCCTGAAGAGGAAAGTGCTATTGATAAAATAGACAGTGATAATTGGATTTATATGCAGGAGGATTTGGAAGCGGAGCTTTTGACAAGACAGATGTTTTATGAGGCACAAGAAAAAGCCGGAGATATGCAGGAATTGAAAATGCTACTGAATGAATTGCTGGATTTGGTTTCCTTGCACACACAAAAGGATTGCCTGCATATGTATCATCAGCTTATGGGGATTAAGAGATATCTAATGTCTGTGCCGGAGGATGAGAAAGTAAAGAGTTTGCTGAAAATACTGGAAGATGGTGAGAAAGCCATTGGGGAAAAAAGTGTAGAATTTTTTGAAAAGGAAGAAGGGCATTTGTACGAAAAGATTGGGGAGAGAATATATCAGAGGAAACGATAATATTTTCTACCCCCAAACGGTCAAAATAGGGTAGAAAAAATAAAGTGACTATGAAAAATGGATAGCAAATGCTAATTCCGTAAACACTATAACATAAATACAAATTTAAGTAAAAGTACACATAATATTAATCGGTGTGTATATTTACTAAAATGTTAATTGACGAAGCATTTGTATAATGTTAAAATTTGAGTAATAATACACACAAACTAAAGCTGTGTGTATAAATACTTAAATAAAGTTGGTGGATTATGGTTTTGACATATAAGCAATGTATAGAGAAGTATGGTAGCGACCATATGTTAAAAAAAGAAATAGCGGAAGGGAACGTTTTTCAAAAAGAAAAAGGTATTTATTCCCTGAACAGAACTTGTTCCGAGTTGGAAATTATCAGTGCGAAATATCCGAAGGCTGTATTTACCGGGGAGAGCGCTTTTTACTATCATGGTCTGACGGATGTGATTCCTGATTTTTATCATCTGGCAACTGTTAGAACCGATGGAAGGATAAAAGATGAACGCGTAAAACAGACATTTCTGAAAGAGGATATCTTTGATATGGGACAGATTAAGATGCCGTACCATAATACAGAGATAAGTATTTACAACTTGGAGAGAATGCTGATTGAACTTGTAAGATTCCGAGGCAAATTGTCATTTGACTATTACAAGGAGATTATAGGTGCGTATAGAAATCGAGTAGAAACCATGGATATTGCTAAGGTGGAAGAGTACGCAGACAAGTTTAAGCATTCGGATAAAATGATGCAGATCATTGAACTGGAGGTATTGTAATGAACTTATTGGATGAAGTAGAAAAAATTAAACAAGACGGATATAGTGAAGCAAATGCAGAAGCTGAGCTTTGTCAGGATATTATCATAAAAGCGATTGCACAGAGTAGTCTGAATAGAAATGTTACAATTAAAGGTGGCGTAGTCATGCGTAGTCTTTCTAAGAACGCAAGACGTGCTACGCAGGACTTGGACTTGGATTTTATTAAATATTCCATATCAGAAGAATCTATACGCTCATTTATTGCAAAACTGAATTGTATAGAGGGGATTCATTTGCGGATGTCAGCACCTATAGAGGAATTAAAGCATCAGGATTATAAAGGTAAGCGTATTCATATTGAGATATCGGATGATACTGGGAATGTATTATCTTTAAAAATGGATATCGGTGTACATAAGGATTTAGATATTGAGCAGGAAGAGTATTGTTTTGATGTATGCTTTCAAGAGGATGCTGCCAGCGTGCTAATTAATTCAAGGGAGCAGATGATTACAGAAAAACTAAAATCCTTAATGAGATTCGGAACCCGGTCAACCAGATACAAAGACATATTTGATATTTGTTATTTGTCTGATATGGTGGATATGGAGAAACTCAGGTTCTGCATACAGAAATACATATATGCTGATACTACAATTGATGTAAATGATGCTGATGAGATAAGAAAAAGAGCTGAGAGAATCTTTAATAGTAGTACATACAAAAAGCAGGTGGAACGCTCCAAGAAGAATTGGCTTGATTTGTCGGTAGATGAGGTATTAAAGGAGAATTTGGCGTTGCTAAATAAAATATAAGATACCGTCTATGATTATGAGTAAGTGTTTAATTTCAAAAGCTGATTATTCGCACTTAAAAGGCTATTATTCGGCTTGGAAACCCGATTATTGAAGTAAATAATCCGATTATTCTGATTTGGAAGGAAAAAATGATATTGCATGGTTGTGTATCAAAAAGTGTATCATACTCTCCTAATTTGTATCACAGACCGATTTACCACCTTTTTTCTGGGATTTCCATGAAAGAATCTGTTTACATTCCGGTTCGCCCATGCTATATTATCACTTAGGTGGACGGAAAAAAGCGGATTATCGTGATACGAATCTGCAACACTTCCCCTGGAAAAAGCAAAAATAATAGGTAAAATACCCATAAAATGAGTCACAAAACGGCAAAAACCGTAACAAATAAGTTTCTAAA
>CAMEJJ010000050.1 GCA_945919795.1 uncultured Lachnospiraceae bacterium | reverse complement strand
CATTGTACCGAACAAGGGCATTTCATTCTCTAAAATTTCGTTGGAATAATCCTAAGAAAATCCTAATTTCAAGTGTTTTATTTCCTAAGAGGAACACGGTAGCGTGATTATAAAAACAATTGTTTCATTGCTGCTTTTTGCTATTATTTTACCACCATGCAGATTGATGATTTCTTTTGCAATAGATAGTCCTAAACCGGCTCCTCCAGTATTGGATGCCCTGGCACTATCCAAACGATTAAACTTTTCAAAGATAGTCGATAGCTGTTCTGTGGGAATAGTGACTCCATAGTTTTTGAAAACCACAATAATATCATTATCTTTTTTCTCTGCAGAGATACTAATTTCC
Organism: uncultured Lachnospiraceae bacterium; assembly: GCA_945919795.1. Classification (GTDB taxonomy): domain Bacteria; phylum Bacillota; class Clostridia; order Lachnospirales; family Lachnospiraceae; genus UBA2882. The sequence goes on along the minus strand of CAMEJJ010000050.1, from coordinate 5,034 downwards.
GTGTTTGGATAACTGTAAGCCACCGCATTTTTCAAAAGGTTATTAAAAACCCTTGCTAATTTTTCTGGATCACCCATTACAAACAGATTATCATCGACAGATACTTGAGTAGTATTTCCATTTGCAGACAGGACGGGGTAAAAATCATCAATAACTTGCGATAAAAGAGCATATAAATCAACCTGTCGTTTTTCTAATTGCACCGTATTTGTGTGGTAACGTGTGATTTCAAACAGTTCATTAATTAAAGTTTCTAAGCGTTCTGCCTTTTCTAAGGCTATCCCTATATATTTTGCTTTTTGCTCCATTGGCATATCTGGGGCTTCATCCAATAAACTAAGATAGCCGATTACTGTGGTAAGTGGAGTACGAATATCATGTGCCAGATACATGACAAGCTCATTTTTCTTGTTTTCAGCTTCCTTTGCAGCCTGTTGATTAAGCAGTACCGACATTTTGATTTCATTCATCTGATGTTCCACTTCCCGAAGCGGCTCTGATAAGGAAATGGAATGATTGTTCTGCTCATAAACAGTCTGAGTAGCTGTAATGACCTCTTTTAAATATTTCCATGGTTTTCTCCAAAAGTAATAAAAAATACATATGAAACCAATAAGCAAATAAAGAATAAAAATAATATCTATTCTCAACTGTAAATATTCCGTGACCGGATTATGAAAAAGCACAAATAGGTATTGTAGAAACATAATGGCAATAAAGCCGATTACGACATAGAAAAACAATATAATAAATAAACGAAATCGTAACTGTTTTTCTATGTCTAACTTTTTATTATCCATGACATCTACCTCCCTTAGTTTGCAACCAAAAGAATAATCAGCATACTGCCTACAGCTATTGTAACAATCGCCGCTAAAGTGGTTATAATACAATCAACACGACGTTTGCTTCGAAATATTTTTGTAGTTAATTCATAAAGAAATATTCCAAACATGCCACCGCATGTATTTGCAATTAAATCCGTTATATCCGTCCTACCTATTGCCAAAATGTATTGTGCGACTTCCAATGTCAAACTAGCAGCAAAAATTAGTAAACTCTTTGCTTTAAAACTACGCACATTATTTATCATAGACAGGTAAATCCCAAACGGAATGAAAACAACAATATTTTCCATAACCTCTTTTAGGTGGAATTCAATACCAATTCCGTTATCATAATAAAATGGCATTAAATTGATTTTTCTAATCGTGTCTAATTCACTGATTGAAAATTGTAATTTTAATAGAATAATCCATACCAAAAGTGCAATATAGATAGCAAATAAAAATGGCACAAGGTAGTTTATTCTTTTATTCGGTTCTTTCTTCATAATAATCCTTTCCCAGCTTATATCTTATAACCTACACCCCATATTGTTTTTATATATTGCGGTTTCTCTGCGGTGTCCTTCAACTTTTCCCGTAAATGACGGATATGAACTGTAATCGTACTGCTGTTTTTACTGTAATATTCATCTTTCCATACTGTATGAAACAAATCTTCCAAACTAATGACCATACCTTGCTTTTCTAACAGAATACGCAAAATAGCAAACTCTGTCGGAGTCAACGACAAGTGTTCTCCGTCTAATGAACATTCATAGTTTTTTGTATTGAGAGCTAACTTCTTATAAGTCAAGATTTCAGTATAATCCTGTTCAGACAGTATTGTTGAATATTTTTTGTACCGTCTTAATTGTGCTTTTACTCTCGCAATCAGTTCGAGGGGACGAAACGGCTTTGTTACATAATCGTCTGCACCTAAAGTCAGTCCTGTAATTTTATCCATTTCTTCATCTTTTGCAGTAAGCATGATAATCGGATATGTGTGCTCTTTTCGAATTTTCTGACAGAGAGAAAAACCGTTAATATCGGGTAACATTATATCAAGAATAGCAAGATCTATTTCTTCTTTTTCAATACAATCCAACGCTTCTACAGCAGAATAAAATTTATATACAATATAATCTTCATTTTGCAGATACACTTCTAACAAATCCGCAATATCATGTTCATCATCAACAACCAAAACTTTACAGCGCATAATTTCACTTTCCTTTCAGCTTAATTCATTATACATTATAACAAAATAGTTTGATTTTTGTATGATTTTCCTCCTAAGAAATCATTAAGGAATTCCTAAGATGTCTCTTAGCAAGCACTACCTTTTCCTCCGCTTAGAGTAATACTTCCCGCACCACACAATCCTGCACCGGAAGCTCTGCTTACAGTCATACACACACTTCTTGCACTGATCATTATACTGTATCCTGTTCTTGTCATTCAAAAAGAACACCCACAACCGTTTTTCTTTTTTGCCCATCCTCGCCACTGCGATACCCTCCTTCAAAATGTTCAAATTATGTAGCCTTTTTTCGTTTTTTTATGCCACTAAGCGCGTCAAAAAACATTAAAAGCATATTTCTCTGTTGCTTCATCAGGAACGTCTTAAATCGTCCATTTCCTGTCAGAAAAGACAATCAGTGTTCAAACCGGTTGCCCTTTCAAAACTTTATTACTTTCTGCTTATTCTTCTCTTATCCTAGCCATTGCAAGATATTATTTCCTCTCTCACAATTTCCTCTGCTCTCGCCCTTATGCCATTCATTTTTCGCACCCAAAGTAACTGATTTTCTTCTTTCAACTGCTCCGTTACTCCCTCACGTTGTGCCATCTGCTCCACCAGCACATCAAACTGTGATTCTGCCTGTTCCTGCACCATGAGCAGATGTTTCTTTAGGTTTCCACTTAGAGCCATCCCCTGATAAATGCCACTCTTATATTCTTTCAGATAATGTTTCCGCATTAATCCGAACTTTCTCAGTTCTCCTTCCGGCTCCGGATTAGGAATTATGTTTGGTATCAAATAATCTCCACATTTTTCATAAGTCAAATTCATTGTACGTTCCTCGCTTTCTTCAAATTTACATATCCTGCTGCAATTTTTTCTTCTTATCCGGCATTTCCCGTTGTGTTGTATTTTTCTGTCGATACTGCTCCGCTACATCCGCTTTTTTCTCTTCCAGTTTTTGCTTGAAGGATTTTGGCGCCAACGATTTTACAAACTCTACAAACGCCTCTCCAAGTCCCCTTGCTGCCACAAACTGTTTTAACTTCTCTATCTGGTCAGTAAGAGTTACTATTTTCTTCTCCAAAGCAGATATTTTCTTTTCATATTTTTCCAACAAATGATTCCTTGATACTGCCCGGCTGAAAGCATCCATAATCTTATTCCAATCACTTTTCTTTACCTTGACATATTCCTCACCGCCAAACAGATGATTGACCGGAATTGCAGCACTTTTTATCTTCTTGGTTTCTGCATCTACTTCTTTTGAAATGGTCTTTAAGGTAGTTGCTCTCAGATCATGCTTCTCAAGTAATTCCTGATTGCTTTTATCCCTTGCCTCCAGTTCATCAATCTGCTTCGCCAACTCCCCGGCTTGTGTAGCAAGTTCCCTGTTATGTATCTCCATTTCCTCTGCCTGTTGTTCCAGCGCTTCCACTTCTCGCATTGCAGCTTTATACTCTGGCAGGCTAAGATTATCTCTCTGTATTCCCAGCACCTCTATGTCAATGCCTTTCTCCCGGCAAAGCTCCGTCAAATAGGATCGTTCTCTTTGTTGCCACGCAACTGTTTCATTTTCCTTTTTACTGACCGCCTTTGCAAATCCCATCTGCTGTAGTGCCTTTGTAAGACTATTGCGTGTTTCCATGCCTGTTTTATATCCATGCGCCACTGGAATATAATCAATATGTAAATGCGGTGTTGCTTCATCCAGGTGCATGACGCAATTGAACAGATACAAATTCGGATTACGTTCTTGAAAGGTTTTTGCATACTGCTCCAATATTTCAATGGCTGACTTTGCTTCCTCTGTAAGATTACCGTTTTCATCCACCACAGGAGTATCTTCCTTTTTCCCTATCTGAACGATATTTTCATAGAACGTCTTTTCCTTATTGCCGGAATTTTCTATCTCCTTCAGATAATTTTCTTTTCTCCTGTCCTTACGCTTTTGCGTTGCATTATAATCCATAAGTGCCTGTCCAAAACATTTCTCATACGCTTTCTCCAAAGATTCCTGCATATAAATTCGGTTCCAAGATGTCCGTTCGGGTACCACATTTTTGCTGATAAAATCACGGTTATTATGTGTAAGATGCCCTTTCCCTTTTGGAAAAGAAATCGTTTTTGCTGCCAATCGTCTCACCTTCTTTCTTCTGTTCGTGCTCTAAATGCTGCTGTGTAAGAACCTTCTCGAACATTAGTAGTTCGAGAAGTATCGCCAGCTCTGCTGGCTCTTTTGTTACTTTTGTCAAAAGTAACGCCTTATTACCTTTGACACTGCGTATCAAAGGTAGGCGCTCTGCGAGGCTGATGCCACTCTGCGAGTGTCATAGTCTGCCATTGCAAAATCCCCATGGCAGACTGCTCATTCCGGCAAAATGCCCCTTCATTCGCTATGGGTGACGGTACCGAATAAAATGCTTTTGGTACCGTATCATAGGCTTCCGCTTTGAAAGTAGATACCAAGCACCAAAATGGGTTTCCATTTTCGGTACCGCCTATTCACCCATTGCAAGTGCCATTGACATCATGGCATCCGACATATCCGTCTCCGGCACTTGCTCCGTTTCTTCCTCACACTGCTCTCTGTGAGGCGTATCCTCGCCCGAAACGGTTCTTAGGGCATGTTCCTCAAGTTCCTTCGTCAACTGCCTTAAAAACGCTTCCTGCATCTTTGAAATTCGATCTGCAACGCTTTCCTCAATATGTTCCGCTGTCACTTTCAACCCGTCATAAAAAGCCCCCTCCGAAAGCATCTTGTCGCTTGGAATATTTTCTTCGCTCAAAGCTTTCTTTGCATTCAATAGGGAGAAGCAAGGCTCCTCTGCTTCTCCTGCATCCCCCTTAGGTACCTTGCCATCCAAAACTAATACAAAGGCATCTGAAAGCGCCTTTCCATAGGAGCTGTCCTTTCGGGTTAAACTCTGTAGATACTCCCATGTCCGGCGCTGGTTCTCATCC
>CAMEJJ010000049.1 GCA_945919795.1 uncultured Lachnospiraceae bacterium | reverse complement strand
TAACAAGATATAACATTTAATAAATCACATAAAATTCGTCATTTGAGAACTGAAATTTTCGAGTGACTCTTATATTAGTTATTTATCTTGTCACTCATTAGAATAACAGAAATATCCTCTAACGATTCCTTCGTAACAAACTTACCTGTATGAATTTCAATGACCTCGTCTTCACAAGGTACGATTTCACTAAATGCATATGTATTACCTCCAAAGTAAGTTCCTTTGTTTACATACACAGTACATTTACCATAAACAAGGTCATTTTTCTCTACGAAAGTTTCTTCTCTCTTTGTAAGAATACCTAATGACTTATTCTTATTAAAGAAACCATATCTTCCATTCTTTTCAAAGCATATTAAGTTTTTATAACTTCCTACAATTTTGATATTTCTGATTACACTATGCCTAAAACTATTCATAGAAACATCACATATTTTCCCCAAGTAATCGTCTATCGAAACATTACTTTTATCTAATAAGTCATCTGCGATTTTCTTTTCATCCAAACTAGATATAGGTAAATCAAAATCATCTCTTACCAATTGGTCTAATGTAAGATTATAAAAATCTGCTATTCTTAAAAGTAACTGTACATCAGGGACAGACGTTCCGTTTTCCCATTTTGATACAGCCTGTCTGCTAACACCAAGTTCTTCTGCAAATCCTTCTTGAGTAAGATTATTCATCTTCCTAATAATAGTTATTTTTTCATTTAGTAACATGCTTGTTACCTCCTTTGTTTTATGATGTTGTGATAATACAAAACATCTATTCTTCCTTCAAGAAAGTTTTGTTTACATTCTGCTACTGTTAGTTGCACAACTCCAATTCTTAAGAAAATTCAAAATTGCTCGTGTATTTTCTCAACTTTCCAGTATTTACGAGCTTTTCCGCCCATCAACATCTATGCATTTTGCACTTTTCCCTTATTTTTTCCTTTGTGAGGAAGCTATAAGGGAAAAAAGCAAAATATTATTTCCCTAATTGTTTCTTATCAATTGCTTTAAAGAAAGTCTTCTTCAATTCTTGTGGCTTATAGAAAAACTGCTTTTCTGATTTACTCAATCTATTTTCATTTTTCTTTATTTTCAGCAACTCCATACTACAAATAAAATCAGCTGCCTGTAATAAACGGTATTTTTGTGGTTCTGCTTTCCGAAACTATTTCACGCCCCAATCTACCAGAAAGCGAAATCTTATCCGGTGCTTCTTTTCGATTTACCACAGCCATCTCATAAGCAATTGGACTACTAACAATAAAATTTAACATCTTAAAAAGTAGCTTTCTACGTTCGTCTATAGACAGTCCCGAAAACACATCCTCACGTCTGATAACCGGTCCCGTATGTATATACTCAAAATCAAATCCAGAATTCATGATACTATCCTCAAGTTTTTTAACATTTGCAGCAATTTCATTCTTCTGATCATGGAACAAAAGTGTTACCAGATAGTATGCCGGTCGCTCTGTAATTTCTCCAAAATCTCCTGATTCATCTATAAATACACTAAGTTTTTTCATTAACTCCTCCAAAACTTACCATTATAGTAAAAATGGCGGGAAATTCTTCCCGCCTACGGTGGTCCAAAGAGCTTTCGCCCAGACCAAAACTGTAACGCATTACAGTTATATGGTGTAGAGTGTGTATCAGCCCTACACCACAATAAATGCAAGACCAAACTGTTCAAAAAAGAGTAGCCTTATCCACCTATACAGCGGATAAGGCTATTTTCAATTGCAAGGTATTCGCACAAATGGAATTTTGCCATATTCTCTTGCGTCAATCATTCATATTATCATCATAAAAACTTACAAATTTTCTGAAAAGAGCTTCATCCAGTCTGCTACTCCATCTTTCTCTGTCAAGATGATTATGTATATAATTTGCTTTATCCTCTATGAAACGCTCCTTGTTTTCATCAGCTTCATAATCATAGTCAAGCATTTCGAGCCACTTATCAAACTCGGCATTAAACTCGTCCTTATAAGTATCGCTGTTATCATTAACCACGTCATTATGACCTTTGTCTTCAAACTTTAAAAATGTAAATCGCAAATCATCACCATATTTCTCATAATACAGATCAAAACCATACTCTATAGGAACTACATCATCATCTAAACTGTGTACAACCATCACTGCCGCATCGCTTGCTTTAAATCCATCCATTGCTGTGTTTGATGCGTATTTACCATATTTTATCTGCTCATGTATCTTCACAAATGGCGTCATCACATAGATAAAATCTCCGGCTTGTCGCTTTCCTTCAGCTTCAAACAGATCAGATGACCGATTACAGCCGGAACACTCAACGACAGCTTTAACCTCCGGATGATAAGTCAAGACATTACACACACTATAACCACCCCAACTATGCCCGAACAGTCCTATAGGAAGTCCCTTAAGACCATCCACCTCCTCAACAAATGAAATAGCATAATCAAGATCTATAACTCCTTGAGGAATGCCTCCCACACCATCGCCTTCGCTTTCATCATTTCCAGTAGCATCATATGCGAAGACATAGTAACCATGTTGTGCGAAATAATTAATGCAATCCATATAAGAATTATGTCCACCACCGCCAAACCCATGTGCAAGCACGATGATCCCTGTCTGTTTTTCACCAACACTATACAAATATCCTGTAAGCATCTGCCCTTTATCTGATGCAAACTCATATCTGGTTCTTGATAATCCTTCGAAATCCTCCACTTGGAACATTAAAGGCTCATAGGTTTCAAAACGTTTATCAAAATTTTCATTGTAAATACTGACAGTCAAAGCCCACAGTCCTCCTGTTAGCAAGACCAATATGCTTAACAAAACGAACAGGACTATCCTCCATGCCTTTTTCTTTTTCAGTTGCATTTCTTGGCATCTCCTTCCAACTTCTGATTTATCGACCACTTTATCCGGTTGAATTTTACATATTCATAATTATCTCTCTCGCAATGTTTTCCTCTATTTTTGTTGCAAAAATACCCTCTTCAAACCCAACAACATCCCCAATTCCCTTTTGTATTATTATTTTATTACATTCCTTCACTTTCATCTCTCTCTTTCTTTGTCAGTGCTTTCAGACACCATCTCCATTTGCCGCAATGCGGGCATCGCATCATTCTTAACGCAACGATATTCATTGCTACTGTGTAGTTAACAAAACCGGGGACAAAGGTTTCTTTACAATGTAAACACTTATAATATCCGAATGTGCGTCCTCCCTCTATCAGCGCAAGCAAGCCAACCGTAAAAACGGCACATGCAACAAACACCAATATACCTTTCGCCTGATTGCTTATTACTTCCGCATATGTATTTACAACAACAATCAGTGTTACAAAAGAGATGATGGATATGAGCCCCATGAGAAGAATCAGAATTAATTTCGTTCTGTTCTCTTTCTTTTCTTCTACCAGATGAACCATTCTTTGTTCTGCCATTTTCATATAATTCTCTTTATCCAAGCATTCCCCCGTCAGCAATTCATTCACCGAGATTCCCAATGCTTTACAAAGGGGCTGCAACAAGGAAACTTCCGGAAATCCCTTGCCACATTCCCATTTGGAAATTGTTCTGTCACTCACACTAAGAATATCTGCAAGTTGCTTCTGGGTATAATTTTTCTTCTTTCTTTCCTCTGAAATAAACTTACCTATTTTATTCAGATCCATGCTTGTTCTCCTTTCGGGTCTTATTATCATAAAAACAAGCTCTTTTGTCTACCAACGGAGCGTAGAGTCCCCTATTTTAAAGGAATTCTACGCTCCGTTGTGCTAATTCTTTCCCTTGTTTTTCCCTTATCAGAGCTCATAACCAAGGTTAAAACGATCTAACACGATACAAGATGTGACGGAGAGGACACCCACGAAAACTTTAGTATTTTCAAGGATTTGCCGAGATTTCTATAACAAGATATAACAGTTATTAAATCCCTTAAAATACCTCAAGTGAGAATTCAAATTTATGCATGTTTAAATAGGAATACTATTACCATTCCATACAATACTTTCCGTACTAATATCTTGTATTGCCCAAGTTATTACTTTTGCCACAAATGACGGGGTAACAATCTCAGGAATATCAAATGGTAATAAATATCTATTCCAAATTCCATTTGTGTTTTTATTTTGAAATACTTTACCCTTACTTATGATATATGGTGTTTCCGAATCTATAGGGCATGCTAAAATTAAATGCTTATCCACAGACACAATATGCAAAATATGATAAGGACTATCATAATCCATTTCCACATACCAAATGTATTCTGTGTCACCAACACTTATTTTTCGTCTCCCTTTTTTCTTAACGCTCATATATGTTTTTCCTCATCAAACTTCAAATCTTCTGTTACTTTCAATCTCTCCACAAGACTGAAATTTTCTGTTCCCCACAAATTGGGATTCGTTGAATCCAAATTCAGATTTTTAAAAATAGGGACGACAACATTAAATATCTATCCTCTCCATAGATTTTTTCCCTGTATGTTTTTCTCCTAAATAATTTGCCCAACTTTCAGTATAAAAAGAAAAATATGATTGATTCTCCTTTTTTACCATTCCCCAAATTACACTTGGTAACCCTATTATCAAAAAATACAGTGGACCCAATAATAATGATTGAAACGTGTGTCCGAACTCATGAACCAGCAACCTTTCCTGTATTTCTACATCACTGAGTTGGTGTTTTTCGGAATTGTAAAATCTGGCTTTGGGTGGAATGAAAATGAATAAACCGAGGGAAATGCCATACGGTTTATTCCAAAAAGTTGCGATTGAACCGTTGAAACAAATATGCCTGCTAGTAATACTACTACAAAAAAAGAGAAATCCGACAAGTGTTTGTATCATCCCCCATGAACATTGAAGTGCGATATAAGGTATGTATCTAAGTTGCAATTTTTTAGTCCCCCTTCTTAGCTGTAAAATCATTAATTCGATTATTGGACATCTCCACAAATTTCGATTTGCCAAATTCATGAAATAGGCATCTATTTCATTTCAAATTTAATTGTTGATAGAAAATTCTGCATTTCTTTTTCATCCATAAATACTATTTCATCATTAATAATCGCTTTATATGTCAGTTCAATCAGTTGCATAACATCCTTTTTTCTATCCTCAAAATGATAATATCTTGATTCAGGATATATCATGCAAGGATAAAATCTCAGTCCTTTTTCATTGATTACTTCAATCGTAATAAATCCTCTCTCGCATTCGGCTGTTATTTTATATTTTCGAGGAATATACTCATACTCTAATCCAAATACACACATCTGAACAGGACCGTAATAGGATAATAAAACTACATCATTACCAAAGGTTTGATTCATAATTCTATCAAACTGACTCATTCCTTGATGATTTTTCGCAGCACCCTCTAATTCCAATATCCATATACCTCCTGGCTTTTTCTAAAAATACTGTATCTCCGATTGCTCTATATTTCAATCCATCTCTTAACTCAATGCAGATATAATTAAAAACATTTGTCGTATCTCCGGAAACAACAGGCATATTATAATTATCCGATCCAATCCCTGAACGAGCCATTCTGTTTGCTCTCATATATGCCTTTCCTGCGCCCATTAATGCTACTTGAGTTTTTCTTTGAAACGCCTTTTCCTTTTCTTCCCAATCCTTACTTTTCAAGGTATCAAGAGATACAATCTGAGATAAAGGAATATATTCAAAAACAATGAGATCTCTTGCTCTTTTATAATCAGATACGCTTGCCATGAATCCATATATAAAATGTTCACTCACCCCAAGTCCTTTTCCGTCAAAAGAGTTGGCAATACTTTTTACTTCTTCTTTTTCCAACCAAGAAAGTTGCTTGAACTTCTCTTTTAAAGCTTTACTGTGCTTTAAATTTCGCGTAAGCAGAACAGTTGCATAAATCCCAAAAAACACTCCCATAAAAACACTCAGCAATACAAGCATCGGGCTGGAAAACAGTTCTAAATAAATCATAGCCCCCATACAAATAGCCATCATTACAACGCAAACATACACAACTCCAATTAGAATATAATTTTTTATGCTGATTCCATACAATAAATTCATAATCTGCTTTTCTGTTTTTTTACTTGTCATATTAATATCTTTTTCCTTCTATACACTCTGAAGATACTCTTTGATTCTTTCAATTACCGCATTCTTAAATATTATCCGCTTCTCCACCGATACCAAGTATCATAAACAACCATATCAAGATTTGCACTGCCGGTAATAAGCCCGGTAACCCTTGATGAATTTATTGTCACTTTGCTTACGTCTCCCGATTACCTTTGTTCAAAAATTCCGATTTGGTGGAATCAACACTCCACCAAGCATAATCCTATTATAATATA
>CAMEJJ010000048.1 GCA_945919795.1 uncultured Lachnospiraceae bacterium | reverse complement strand
CTTTAGAAAATGAATTAAATCCTGAAACAAATTTTGCTGCTTTTTCCTTAAAAATTGCAAATAACACACCTATAATTACAAATGGTATAGCCAAAATTATACATGACCAAAATCCTATATTCATAATACACCTCCAATTTCGATTTTCTTAATTCTACAAACTGGGATTTGACTTAATATCCATGGTCAACATGTTGCCAATGTCCGCCATTTATTCTAACTAAAATCCATTTCCAATTGCTCTTAAATTCTTTTTTTATAGTGTCAATAGCAGCATTAATATCCTCTCCTGAATATATTTCAGAATCTACATTATGCGTATTTACTTTACTAACATCTCCACCACTCTTCAGGTATTACTTCTCTTTCAATTACACAGTTTTCTTCAATTGATAAAAGTTTTACACAAACATCATATACTTTCTTAGCATCACACAAAATACAGTCTGCATCCCCGAACTTTACCGGTTTTGCTGCCCCAAGATCATAGAATGCCTGCTTCAACTTATCAAAATTTCCAGAGAAGCTTCCGGTACCGGTTGCCCGGTTAAAATGCCGATACATCCTCACTTCTTTTCTGCTTCCATCAGGCATCACAATATACATTAACGTAGATTCATCCGTCAATCGATCCGGAATGCTCATCACCTCATCCACACTATGAATGTATGTATTTTTGGCATGTGTCACTCCCAGCAGAAGAATCTTTGCTCCAATATCCTTCAATCTGTCCCAACAGCCTCCCGGAGGACAGGGCGAAGTTGCATTCTCTTCGCCCTTTATGTATTTTACTGCCTCAGGCCCATATGCCGCAATACTGTGTGTAGGATGCAGAGAACGCACCACTCCATCACGTTGTCTGAAAATATTAGGAATAATACCAACACATGCCGGCTCTGTCATAGGATTAAATGTATCACAGCTTTTCCCCATTTGTGCCCAGGTATGTGTTGGAGTCATGAACAACCCCTCCTCAAAATACTCCATAAATGCATCTACAACCGTATCTGCACCACCCTCTACCTCTCCGATAGCTTTCATTGATGAGTGTACCATGATAGCATCTGTCCGTTTCAAGCCCATATCTTTCAAGCATTGTATCAAGTCCTGCTTTGTATACATAACATACTTCCCCCTCGGCATATTGAAATTTGTCCACTTCTATATAATCATCTCCGTACAAGTATCGTCCATTTTCGTTCTATTTACAATATCCTGTATCAAGATCCAGGACATGTATATAATTACCTTCTCCTAACCAGGCCTTCATATTATGTAAGGAAATCTGGAATATTTTCTCCATAGTAAGATCCAGATGGAAGCCTCCGGTAATGTGTGGCGTAATTAAAAGATTCGGAACATAAAATAATGGATGTTGTTCCGGCAATGGCTCTATTTCACACACATCCAACCATATTCCAGCAAAACGGTTTGCTATATTATCGTTTAAAAATGCATCCAGAGGAATTACATTTCCTCTTCCCACATTCATGAAATAAGAACCTTCTTTGCAGCTAGACAGCATCTCTTCATCAAACAAATGAAATGTACTCTTTGTACCTGGAAGGCATACAGCAACAACATCAGCTAACGCTAATTGCTCTTTTAGACAGTCAATAGTATATATCTCATCTAATTCTTCTGGACATACACCACCTCGTCTTCGAATTCCAACTAATTTGCATCCAAAGGCACGCATTCGTTTTGCAAATTCCAAACCAATATCACCGGTTCCCACAATGAGAACACGTTTACTATATGGGGTGGTAACCATCCCGTTATCCATCCAAAGTCCCTTCTTTTGGTTCTCAAGATAACCTGGAATCTTTTTCATCATAGCTAACAGCATTGACACCATATATTCCGCAATACCAACTCCATAAGCCCCTGTTGATGTAGTCATAATTAAATTCTGAGATAGATAATCTACCCCAACGTATTTATCTGCTCCTGAGCTTACTAATTGCACCCATTCAAGCTGAGGTTGATTTGCTAACATAGATGATGCAACATTTCCAATCAAAGCCTGTGCCGTAGATAACATTTGTGTAGTTACCGCCTGCTGGTCTACAAATACACATTCCAATTCTGAAGATAAATCACAGAATATCTTCTTTTCATCCTCTCTAAAAGGACCTGCTATAATAACCCGTTTCATCCGTTCTCTCCTCGCATTTTTATTTAATGGCTTTTACAATCTCTTTTTCATTATTTTTTCACTATTTTTACACTATTTTTCATTATTTTACAGCCGGTCACATACCTGCGTCAACAATCAATGCCCGTGCATCAATATATGTGTCTACAATAAAAAAACATTCCATACCTATTATCTATCCTTTCTGCAGCATGCCACAGTTCTTGCAAACAGTGGATTGGTCTTTAACATCGGCATATCCAGGCTTTCACAAACCCAATCCACCAGTTCTGAAGCTTCCATGCTATAATCTGCTGCCCCAACAATCTCTTCCAGTTTTGCCACAAGCTCTTTTGCATCATCAATTTTTTCTTTAAGCATCTCTGCCGAATATGTCTGGTCCCATGCTGGATAAAATGATTTTACATCTGATAATTGTTCCAAACGCATCAGACTGTTCTTCGTATCCTTCAGATTAATAAAAATCGGAATGTCGCCTTTTACTGGAACTGCATCTCCAATAAATACCACGTCATCCATTCGATACGAAACCTCATCTGCACCGTATTTTTCACGAAAATAAGATGCTGTACCTATATGATCTGGATGTGCATGTGTCAAAAAAATGGCCTTAATATCCGATGGGTGGTAACCGCTTTCTATAACCGCTTTTTCAATCAAAAGTTCACTTCCTGCAACTCCCGAATCTATCAAATAGCAGCCTGTGTCGGTTTTGATCAAATAAACAAAAACATATCGCTTGATTTGAGGTGTTACATTAAAATCAATTTTTATCTGTTGAATTACCATATTATTGTCCTTTCATATATGCAAGTATGCACTTGCATTTGAGGTATTTTTATACGTGCTTGGAAGAATTCAAGCACGTACATGTATTCTATCAATTATTAACTTATTCCATTTGCAAATAACTCCACGCTATTTCGGATGTAATCCCTTTTAGATACACCAATCAATTTATCACCAAATGAAGCCTCTAAAAATACAAATCCAAAATTCATGGAGATAAACTGTAGGGATACACTCTCAATATCACATTCCCGCATTTTTCCTTTCCCGATCATCTCCGTGAAATACTTCATCAATACCTTTTTGAAAACCATAGGCACCTTCATGATTCCCGGCATTGCAACACCTTCAAGCTCAGCAGATCTAAGTCCAATGGATATCTTGACCATTTGCGGTGTAACCTTAGACATATATACCTCTGCAAAGGCAGTTAGGTCCTCCGTAAGGTTTCCATGATAAATAAAATCTCTTTCTGATAATCCCGGATTCCATTTCGCCAACTCCATGGCAGCAAGTACGATTTCCTTTTTTCCATCAAATCTCCTGAAAATTGTACTTTCATTTACCCCTGCAAGCTTTGCAATATTCTTTGATGTTGCCCCAGAGTAACCTTTATCAATGATTAAAGTCATTGTCGCATCAATAATCCTTAATTGAGTTTCATCGTACATAATCGACACATCCCTTGCAAGTATTCACTTGCATCATATAATGCTATTGTCATTCTGTCAACATAATTCACCAATATATTATCTCACCTGCAAATCTTGTGAGTGTCGGCATGGCAATACACCTACTAACTGAAAGTTTCTACTCCTTAAACTCCATAAACCACCATGCCTGCTACAGCTGATAATACAATCAGAATGATAGGTGATAATTTCTTTTTTGCGATATGCTTATATCCAATCATCAATAATATTAGCACTGCGGTAATAGTGATGGCTTGCACACTTAATTTAACATCGCTAATCGCCCCAACACAATTACTAACCACCATATAAATACCTGTAGCTAGTACAATACCAATAACGCAAGGTTTTAAACCACGTAATATTGCCTGCGCATATCTATTCTTCAATACATTTTGTAGCAATGTCGTTATCAGCAAAACAATTAAAAATGATGGTGTTGCAACTGCCAGTGTTGCTATAACAGCACCCAAAAATCCAGCCTGATTGCTACCAATATATGTCGCTAGATTTACCATAATGGAACCTGGTGTACTTTCACTAACTGCAATCATATAGGTTAACATTTCTTCATCAATCCACCCATATGTCAACACTACATCTCGAATCAAAGGTATCGCACCATATGCTCCACCAAAAGCAAAGCATCCCACTTTCAAAAAGCCAAGAAAAAGTTCTATATAAATCATTTCTTAGCACCGCCTTTCTGTTCTTGCGTACCTCTTAACACAAAAACTAACAAGCTGATAATGGCGGCAATAATCATCAAACTAATAGATGAAAAATTCCAAGCAAAAGCATTGATACATAACATTGTAACACACGAACATATCATAATTAGTCTTGACAATTTCTTTTTTTGCATTTTATTAATCATTGTAATAGCGGCATCTAAAATCAAAAGACCAACCCCTACTTTAATACCTTTAAATGCATTTGCAACAATAGTTATTTCCAAGAAATTATCTAAAAACATAGAAATCAAGAAGATAACTATAAAAGATGGCACAACTACACCCAATGTAGCTGCAAGTGCTCCTAAAAAACCTGCTTTTTTATATCCTGTAAAAGTAGCACAGTTAATAGCAATCGGCCCCGGCGTTGATTCTGCGATAACCGTCACATCCATCATTTCATCATGTGTTATCCATGCTTTCTTTTCTACACAATTATTCTCTATCATTGAAATCATGGCATATCCACCGCCAAAGGTAAATAGACCTATCTTTACAAAAGTAAAGAATAATTCCATCAAAATACTCATTCCTACTTTCTCACCTCATCTGTATTCTCAATATACAACTCTGCGTAAACTTCATATTTCATTTTCCGATGGGGCATAAAGCCCCACCGGTGTTCGTTTGGGATATTTTACACAAGCTGACCCGGTAATTTCAATTTTTCTTTATATGGAAACTGCTTATCAAATTCCTCCGCTTTCGCTTCATCCACATAATATCCTTCCGGTGTGGCGTATTCGCCTGTCACTCCATCTAAATATCCAGGAATCAGCTCCTTACACAAGAAGAACGATGCATCTTCACCCTCTGGCAATCCATGATAACGAATCCCAAAAGCTGACGCGTAGGTAAATCCACTCTTTCCATAAAAATCAATATTACCTTCAAAGCACAATGCTCCTGCACCCATTTCTTTTGCTTTCTCGATAGAATAATCCAACAGGATTTTTCCATATCCTTTGCGTTTTAATTCATTTGCAATACATATCGGTCCCATTGTCATAATCGGAATCTCTCTGCCATCATCTGCCTTTATACATGCATGCATAAATATATTTTGCCCAATGATTCTATTGTCCTTTTCCATAACAAAATCAAGTTCTGGAACAAATGCATTATCCTTTCGCAAGCAATGAAGCACATAATGCTCCAAGCATCCCGGACGATATACATTCCAAAAAGATTCTCTCACCAAGTATTCTACTTCTGCATGGTCTTCAGGTGTTTCCAAACGTATTAAATAGTCATTTTTATTCATTGTTTTTCTCAAACAGCAATCTCCTTAAAAAATAATATTAATAATCAAGCATTTAGGCTGGATCAACAGAAATAGATATTCTAATTCGTCTCTCCGTTAAACACACCTACTAACTGAAATTTAAGCGTGCTTTTACAGTTACTTTGCTTTACATGATAACTTATCAACAACCAATCTAAAAACTGCAACAGCATCTAACATTTCATCACTATAGTTCCACTCTGCTTTAGACGTTGTTTGCTTCATAATTGTATTAAGACCATTTATCTTTTCAGCATTATCTTCTACCAAAGTGAGAGTTCCAGTACCAATTACACTCTGGAAAGCAGCAGAAAAACCACATGCCACTTCACTTCCTATCAGCATATAATTCCCATCTATTTCAAAGCCTACAGTAGGCTTTTTCTTTGCAAGCTCATATTTACGTCCTGCTTTTGCTCCATGAAAATAAAATGAATATTGCTCATCATATGAATATCCATAATTCACAGGAACTAAATAAATATCTCCTTCGTCATAAAATGCGATTCGTAATATTTGTTCCTTTGCAATAAACTCTGCTATTGCATTTTCATCAGTAATTTCTCTGTCTCTTCTTCTCATATCATATCATCTCCAACTTCAAATCTTCTGTTGCTTTCAATCTCTCCACAAGACTGAAAGTTGTCTGTCTGATTTCTTCGTCAATTTTTTTCATAGAATACTATATCCATTTTTTCGTTTATATGCTCAACCTTTCCAGTTTGAACATATCCCATTTTCTCATATAGATGTAGATTTCCCTTTTCTTGTAAAATTGTATCCAAACACCAATGGTCAGATATTTTTACAAACTTCTCTGGCAAAACTTCAAATTCTGATTTCGATCTTTATAACATCATCGTCATATATGGTGGAATACAAATAATCCCATCTTTGATAATCAGATTTCTAGGATGAATGATGTAACTCTCCCCGATTCGAT
>CAMEJJ010000047.1 GCA_945919795.1 uncultured Lachnospiraceae bacterium | reverse complement strand
TCCAGAAGTTCAGCTGACAGAATTTTTTCCACAGTATCAGGGCAGAGATGTATCATCTTATGGAATGTCCCTTAAGTCTGATGTTATAAAAGAATTTTGCAGTGCGTGCAGGAATCATCACATTATGGCAGTCCCTAATATTTATTTGTGGGAAAATGGTAAGTTATATGATGCAAGTATTCTGATTGATCAGTCAGGTGAAATAATTGGGGTTCAAAAAATGGTACATATTGCGCAGGCAGAAAAATTTTATGAACAGGATTATTACACACCCTCTGATACAGGTTTTCAGGTATTTGATACAAGCATGGGCAAGATTGGTATTGTAGTATGCTTTGACAGACATTATCCGGAAAGTATTCGGACAGAAACTCTCATGGATGCAGATATCATATTAATACCAACTGTAAATACAAAACAGGAACCGATGAAAATGTTTGAAATGGAATTGTGTGTGCAGGCGTTTCAAAACAGTGTTCCTATTGCAATGTGTAATCGTGTCGGAAGAGAGAACGAAATGGATTTTGCAGGAGAATCTATCGTCGTTTCGGCAAATGGGGAGACAATGATAAAAGCAGACGATTTAGAACAGATTATTTATGCTGAGATTGACTTGAAGGAAGTAAAGAAAATTCGAAAGTCAAAACCATATACAACATTGAGAAGAACGGAATGGTATTTGTGAATATAAGTACCAATTGACCGAGCTCTTTAGAGTGATAGATGTTTTGCATATAGGGTAAGAAGATGAGCAGGAGAGATAATGGTAAGGCAAATAAAAATTGGAAAAGGTATAGCAAGTTGGTATCAGGCAAAAGTTTTTCCCATACTTATGGATATAAATTTGGGAAGAGAAGAAATTATTAAAGAAAGAGTCAGCATTTTGACACATGCAAGTGGCGATATATTGGAAATAGGAATTGGAACAGGGAAAAATCTTTCATGTTATCCTAAGAGTGTAAAAAGAATAACGGCAATTGATTCTTATGTAAGAAAAATAGAAAATGATAGTATAGAGGTTGACCTAAGACCATATGAATGTGAAAATATGGAGTTTGAAGATAACAGTTTTGATGTAGTAGTTAGTACCTTCTGCTTGTGTTCTGTCACTGATGTAAACAAAACACTACAGGAAGTAAGAAGAGTACTAAGAAATAATGGGCGATTATTATTGTTAGAGCATGGAAAAGCACATAATCGCTTCTTGCAATATGTTCAGAAAGCTACTAATCCATTTTTTAATTGTCTGGCATGCGGATGCAATGTTAACCGGGATTATTTTCAACAGATGAGGGAAATGGGATTTGTCATGCAGGAAGAAAGTATTCGCAGATGCAAAATACAGCCCTCTTTGATAGCAGGTCATTTATATAGAGCAGTTGCGATAGTAAAAAAGGGAGATGACGAATGGAAAAATTAATATACAATATTGCAATGTATAAGAGCAAGAAGTACCTAATAAATAAGTATTCATTGGATTGGTATCAACAATTTCACAAAGAGTCAAGAAAATACTTATATGAGATATTTCCAAAGGTGCCTGACATTGGAAAGAGTATATTTTCTTTTAATTATAAATTTGCGCCTTCCTATATAGCGTGGTATCTCACTTTGGAAAAGATGGGGATTTCTAATGATGAAATTACCCAGATTATTTGGAAAATTAATGAGCGGATGGTACATATAATTCCTGCCTTTCTTATGCATAAAGTCGGAAAACTGTATTTTAGCAGTTTCCGTAAGAAAGCCGGACAGCATGTAAGGAAACAGGAAACAACAGGAGTGCATCCTTACGATTGGCAAATAGAATATAGAAATGTAAGTGATAACTGCTTTGAAATAGATATTAAGGAATGTGGTATAAAGAAGCTTGCAGCAGATTTTCATGCAGAAGGTTTGCTTCCTGGCATTTGCAGAATGGACTATTTATTTGCTAATATTATGAATAACGGATTTGAACGTACTAAAACGCTAGGGGATGGTAATGAGTGTTGTAATTGCCGTTATTTTTTAGAGGGGAGCTGTGAATGGTCTCCTGAAAAAGGATTTATTGACCGAAAGTAGAGTTATATTAGGAAATGAATAGCATATTTCCAAGCGTTAGCTGTATTGATAAAGGAGGAAGATCATGAAAGAGAACAAGTTACCACATAATCATGATAAAAATGAGGAAAAAATTCTTGATAAAATGCCTTCTGTAGAAGAGTGCTGTCAGGTTGCTGAGATTTTTAAGCAGGTCGGTGATGGTACCAGACTACGGATATTATGGTTCCTTTGCCATTGCGAAGAATGCGTCAGTAACATTGCTGCTGCAATGGAAATGAGTGATCCGGCAGTTTCACATCATCTTAAAACTTTAAAGAAAACAGGATTAATTGTCAGCAGGCGTGAAGGAAAAGAGATATATTATAAACTTGCTGATACCGAAGTAGCAGAAATTGTACATCGTGTATGTGAAGAAATGTTTCAGATAACCTGTCCGTTAGATTAATATCAACATCTCCATAAAATCTCCACAAGTTTGTAATAATATTTAATAAATTTGTAACAAATAGAGAAGGAGATATTATGAAGAAACAGAATTATAGAAACATAGCAGTTGGCGTGGTAATTGTATGTTGTGGAGCTATTGTTCTTGGTGTTCAGGCTGCCGGTAAAGAACAGAGAGCAGAAGATATTATTGTCGAAGAAGTTGTTAATACCGAAATGTTGGCGCGGAGTATAGAAAACATTGAGGAAATAATTACAGTCCAGAAAAATGAGCAGCCTATAGTTGCTAGTGTGTTTACTGATTCTTCGGAAACTGAATTGAATGTGACAGAGGAAGAAGAGAATACCGAGACTGTAGAAGAAACAGCGGAAGAAATAATGTCGGAAGAACCGGAGGAAAAGGAGCCTAACCTGGTAATAGCGGATGTAACCAACTATGTAAATGTTAGGGACAGTGCAAGCGAAGAAGGAGAAATTGTTGGAAAACTGTATGATAATTCGGTTGGTACATTGCTGGGAACAGAAGGTGACTGGTACTATATTGAATCAGGATGTGTTACTGGTTATGTAAAGGGAGAATTTGTATTAACCGGTAATGAAGCTAAGGTAAGAGCTGATGAAGTTGGCGTACGGATGGCAAGAGTAACAACAACTACTCTGAAAGTGCGTATGGAACCATCTTTAGAAGCAAAAGTATTAGGGTTAGTACCGGAAGGTGATTTGCTGACGGTCAGTGAAGAGGTAGATGGATTTGTAAAAGTCTCTGTAGAAGAAGGGGATGGTTATGTATCTACTGATTATGTAGAGGTATACACAGAAAATGTTGTGGCAGAATCCATAAAAGATGAGCAGGAACGTTTGGCAAGAGAAGCAGAGGAACGTAGAAAGGCAGAAGAAGCTGCCAGAAAGGCGATTGAGCAACAGAAAGCTGAGAGCAGTGCTGCCACAGTTTCAAACAACAATGAACAGACAGCAAGCAGTGTGTCATCAAATTCTGATTTAGGGCAGCAGATTGTTGATTTTGCGGTACAGTTTGTCGGTAATCCATATGTTTATGGAGGAACCAGTTTGACCAATGGAGCGGATTGTTCCGGATTTGTAATGAGTGTCTATGCAAACTTTGGTATATCGCTTCCCAGAACATCCGGCGCACAGGGGAAAAGCGGAAGCAGTGTTGCATCGTTAAGCGAGGCAATGCCGGGAGATTTAATCTGGTATTCCGGGCATATCGGAATCTATATGGGCAATAATCAGCTTGTGCATGCAAGTAACAAAAAAGATGGAATTAAAATATCAGATGCTGATTACAAACCAATTTTAGGAATCAGAAGAATTGTATAAGGTGTTTGAACGTGATAAGGAGTCCTATGGAGGGTACGATATTAATTGTAGATGATGAGATAAAAATAACAGAAATCCTGAAAGCGTATCTGGAGAGTGCAGATTTTCATGCTTTCGTTACGTATGATGGGAAAAGCGCACTCGAGAGTTTAAGAATGAAGAATCCGGATTTGGTAATTTTAGATTTGATGTTGCCGGATATCCCGGGAGAAGAAATATGCAAGATGATACGGAAGGAATCAAATATACCTATCATAATGCTGACTGCTAAGGTTGAAGAAGCTGACATGATAGAAGGATTGGGAATAGGAGCGGATGATTATATTATGAAACCCTTCAGCCCAAGAAATGTGATTGCCAGAGTACAAGCGGTATTAAGACGATATCATCAAGAATTTCAGGAAAGCAGTAAAGAGATTGTAATCGGTGATAGATATCTGGTGGTGAATTTTGAGCATCGCACTATATATAAAAATGGAGATGAAGTGCACTTGACACCAGATGAGTATAATATTTTTGAAGTAATGGTTCTTGCTCCGAATAGAATTTTTACCAGAGAACAGCTTATTACATGCGCATTAGGAGATGTTTTTGATGGTTATGATAGAAGCATAGATTCTCATATTAAAAATATCAGGCGCAAAATTGAACCGGATCGAAGCAATCCCAGATATATTGTTACCGTATTTGGTGTAGGATACAAATTTGTTCCATAGGAGAAAAGTTCATGAAAACAATAAGGATGCGTCTGATTCTGGTATATTCCACCATAATGATTGCCACGCTGATTGTTGTTGCGCTCTTCTTAAACAGCTCAATTGATCGATTGTTTGAACAGTATGCAAAAGAACGCCAGAAAAGTCAGATTGAATATATATTGAATCAAATTCCGGAATTATATCAGAAAGACTTGGGTGGCTTTGATATGCAGGGAATAGAAGTCACTGCAAATGCTGCTTTACAAAATGGACTTATTGTGCACATTCAAACCATGAATCAGGAAATTGACTGGGATATCAATACACATAGAAATCGGGAATGTCAGCTTATGCTACAGCATTCAGAAAATAATATGCATAGCAGATATCCTAATTTTGTTGGTGGATATACAGAAGAAAAATATGATTTTGCTTATGGTGACAATAAAACAGGTTATGTGACCATCGGTTATTATGGTCCATATTCTTTAGATGACAATGAATTAATGCTGATAAATCAGATTAATAGAATATTGCTCTTTTTAGGTGTCGTTTTTCTGGTTCTGGTAGTATTGCTGACAATATTGATATCCAGAAGCATTACTTATCCGATAACGAGTGCAATAACAGTAGCAGGGGAAATTGCTGATGGAGAATATGGCGCTCAGATAAACAAAAAAAGCAGAAATGAAGAAACACAAAACTTGATTGATGCTATTAACCATATGTCCACAAAGCTTCAAGCGGAGGAGAAGCAAAAACGCCAGATAACAGCGGATGTGGCACATGAACTTCGAACTCCGTTAAGTAATCTTCAAGGAAATTTGGAAGCAATGCTGGATGGAATCTGGGAACCGACTCAGGAAAGGTTACTCAGTTGTCATGAGGAAATTATTCGTCTAACATCCATTGTTAGACAGATGCAGGTATTGTATTCATTAGAGAATCAAAAAGATCAATTGGATTACAAAAGTATTGAGTTCTCAGATTTGTGTAAAAGTTTGTCTGTGGATTTTGCGATGAAATTGAAAGAGAAGCAGATGAAATTAACCACATATATGAAAAAGGGAGATACTATTTGGGGGGATGAATACAAGATTCGGCAATGTATGATCAATCTGATATCAAATGCAATCCAATATTCAAAAGTGGGTGGCGAAATAGAAATACACTTTGCTGATGATGAGAAATTTACGACAGTTTTGGTCAAGGATTATGGTATTGGTATTCCGGAGGAGGAATTGCCTAATTTATTTGAAAGATTTTATCGTGTTGATAAATCCAGGAGCACTAAAACAGGTGGTATGGGGATTGGCTTGTCTATAACAAAAGCGATTGTTGAAAGACATGGTGGAATCATAACAGTGCAAAGTACTCTTGGGATAGGAACTACTTTTATTATGACATTTCCACAAAAACCGAAAAATTGAGGGGTTATATGAGAATTCTGATTTATGGTGCTGGTGTAATAGGTTGTTTATATGCAACATTATTTTCAAAAGCAGGTTACAATACAACTATATATGCAAGAGGAAAAAGACTGGAGAGTTTGGAAAAGGATGGTTTGTTGTATCAAAATGGTGATGAAATAAATTCTGCAAATGTGACAGTAATTAATAAATTGCACAAGGATGATATATTTGATTACATATTTTTGACAGTACGGGAGAACCAATTACATCAGGCACTAACCGAATTAAAAGATAATGATAGTCCTAATATTGTAACAATGGTAAATTCATTAGAAAAATATGAGATTTGGGAAGAAATATGTGGAAAGGATCGGATAATACCTGCCTTTCCCGGTGCAGGTGGCAGTTTTCAAGGAGATGTTCTGAATGCTTCTCTTACACCATGGATTATTCAGCCTACAACATTTGCAGAAATAAGCGGGGAAATTACGAGCAGAATACAAGAATTGGCTGCAATATTTAGAAAATCGAAAATTCCATATCAGATAGTGAAAGATATGCATGCATGGCAATTATGTCATCTGGCAATGGTGGTTCCCATTGCAGATGCTTATTATGAGGCAGACAATCCTGAGAAAGCTGGGAAAGATTATAAACTTATGAGTAAAACTGCAAAACGGATGAAGCTAAATTACCGGAATTTGCATAGGATTGGATATACATTATCACCAAAGAAAATGAACCTGTTTCGCCTTGTACCCGGTCCTATCTTAAGTATAGTGCTTAGTCTTGTTTTTCTGAGTAATTTTGGAAATAAGTTTATGTATCAGCATTCCATGAATGCTCCGGATGAAATGAGGGAACTTCATCGACAGTTCTATAGATATGTTTAGTAATAGCAGAATGAACTATAAAAATATGGAAAAAGTAAGCAGTGATAATAATGTCACTGCTTA
>CAMEJJ010000046.1 GCA_945919795.1 uncultured Lachnospiraceae bacterium | reverse complement strand
TAACATTGAAGTGAAATGAGATTGCTTCAAACGAGAACGTCGGAGGTAACTGCATTCACCGCATCCAGAACAGAACTTCGTATACTCCATTGGTAAGCAGGTGGAGCTATAGTGCGTATAGGTGGACCTCAACTGTGTATCGGTGGAGCTCCAAGTGCGAAATATTCAAATAATGCAGCTATGATGGTGAACGTAAAAAGGACAGGAATCCTCTGTGCTATTAAAACTGCATCTACTTGTCGTACGTCAAGTGAGCACATAATATTACTTGACGTATGACAAGTAATAAAATAAAATTAGGGTGGAGGTGAAACACTATGAACACACAGCTGGTAAAAGAAAAACAGGACCTAACTTATTTGTCGTGGTCCATGTATCGTAGTTCTTCAGGAACAGCGGGTTCTTTTCTGAAATCCCAGTCCGAACTGGGCGGGAAGAAGGTTTATTATAAGCTCTCTAATTTTGATAAAGTACAGGGAGTAATCGGTCATGAATGTGTAAATGAATTGATTGTTGATAGATTACTTACTATATTAGGGATTCCGTATTTGCCGTATCAGCTTATCCATGCAGATATCATGGTGGATGGGGTAATTAGAGATGTATACCTTTGCGCCTCTGATGATTTTAAGGAAAAAGGTGAGTCCAAAATTGCGCTGGATGCATATAAGGAAAGAGAAGAATATGAGGCGGAATCTGCCCTTGATTTTTGCGTGCGCAAGGGGTGGGAAGATTATATTTATCAGATGCTCGTAGTGGACTATCTGATTCTCAATCGTGACCGTCATGGTGCGAATATTGAAGTGTTACGTAATAGCCGAAAGAAAACTTTTCGTATGGCACCGTTGTTCGATCATGGACTTTCATTGCTTTGTCGTTGCACGGATGATAGTCAGGTAGATGCATTCGATGTAATGGAAGATAAGCCTTGCAATAATTATATTGGTTCGAAATCCACATGGGAGAATTTAATGCTGATACCTACAGATAAAATGCCGGTATTAAATCCTTTGTGCGAGAGTGACAAAGGGAGTGTGATGGAAGGACTGGAAGGGATTATTTCCGAAACGCTTCGAGATAAAATATGGGAAATGATTTGGAAAAGGTGGTGTGCATATGAGGATTTTTGCAATTCGAGATGAATCTGCCAA
Source organism: uncultured Lachnospiraceae bacterium (assembly GCA_945919795.1). Taxonomy (GTDB): domain Bacteria; phylum Bacillota; class Clostridia; order Lachnospirales; family Lachnospiraceae; genus UBA2882. Next base: position 6,131 of record CAMEJJ010000046.1, on the reverse strand, counting down.
GACGCAGAAGGATTTGGCATATCTTCTTTATTATGAACTTGAAAAGAGGTTTTATATTGAATTGCCGGAAGGTGCAGATCCTTGGGAACTGCCTTTGCTGCTGGATTCCTTTGTAAAACAAAATGAAACTACAGTAAACTCTTATTGGAGTAAAATTTGGGTTCAGCAGCGAATCATTCCGACAGACCGGCAGAACATCGGAGAGATTCTGCGTGATAATCAGATAGAAGAATATGATGAATATGAACTTCTGATGTTGGCGATGGGGAGGTGTGCGCAGGATGACTATTACTTGGTTCCCATTGACGAAAAGGATCTTCCGGAAGAAATCACGAAGCGATTTGCTACAAGAATAGAAGATGTACTTCCTTTGGATGATTATTGTTTGCTGGTCTTTTTTAGAGATGGAATTATCAAGAAATGTGATTTGAGGAAACACTTTGAGAAGACGAAAGGTTTTCAAATCTTACTTAAGAAACCGGAGTATTTTGAACACGTTCAAATGCAAACAGGCGGATATGGTGTGGCATGGGATGTGAATATGAGCATCTCAGATTCTGTGCTATATCGTATGGGGAAAGTTGTTCCTCTTACTGCGGCAGATTTTCGGAATTTTGTCACGCATAGAGTAATTAATGCAACGGAAGCGGCAGAGCTGCTTGGGTGCTCCAGACAAAATATTATTGATTTGACAAAGCGAGGTAAACTGCATCCGCTCAAATCATCTGACAAGAATACATTGTACTTGAAAAGTGAGATATTAAAGAGAAATTGGCAGTAGGAATTTGGCAAATGTTATTGTATTTGGTCTTGCGTCAACATATAGTCAAATGAATTAGGTTTGATATAAATAGAAAAGAGAAAAATGATGAATTAAATTGAGTTACAGGGTTTTATGAAAGCAATAAATGAAAATGGAGAGCCTATTATTTTCGCAACGCAGAGAGGTTATGGCGATCTTAAAGGTGGCTGGGAATTTCCTGGCGGCAAAAGTCGTGATAGATGAACAAAACTTTGCACATCGGGGCAAGATGCGGCAAATTGTGCCGGAACGTGGTTCAAGGGATATACCGTTCGTATACGTTTCAGGACAGGAATAGTAAGTAGTGTGGTTTGACAGAATAGGAGCTTGGAAAATATTCTGAGCTCTTTTTTGTAGTTTAAGCGAACCATTTGACGATGAACACCATTTAACAATTAAATCGTTATAATGTTTATGATATAGCAAATAATATTACCAAAAAGGTAACAAAAACTTGAAAACAAAAAGTGGATATGATATATTATTGTTACCATTATGGTAATAATAAAGAAAGGAGCTGAATATAATAATTTGAGTATGACAATTTTGTATAAGAATAAAACTGCGAAAGAACAGTTTTGCTCTGAATACAAGAAGAAATGGAGATACCCAGACCAAGTAAAGAAAAAACTCGAGGCAGCAGAGAATTTTATTATTAATTCGGACTCCTTGCAGGATGTTGCAAATTATCCGCCTTTTCATTTTGAGAGGTTAAAAGGAAATAGAAAAGATGAATGGAGTATTAGGCTTGGGAATACTGGATATCGAGTAACAATGATTCCTTGTGACAATAACGGGAATGAAATTGTTGATGGAGACATAATGACTCAGTGTAAAATGATAAAAATAGTTAAGGTAACGGAGGTGTCGAACCATTATGAATAATATAAGCGAATATAAGGATATTGTGGCATTTCATCCGGGTTACTATATTGCAGATGTTATTGAAGATATGGGTGTTAGCCAAGCGGAATTTGCTACTAGATTGGGAACTAATACAAAAACGCTTAGCTATCTGTTAAATGGTCAGGCAAATATAACAAATGATCTTGCAAAAAAACTTTCCGTAATGATGGGAACAAGTCCTAATGTATGGTTGAATTTGCAAAATACTTATGACCAAAAACTGATTGAGATACAGCAGGCTAAAGACTTCGACGAACAAGCGGAAATAGTAAGACTTATAGATTACAAGTACTTCATTGAAGTTGTAGGGTTACCAGTTACGAAAGCAATTAATGAAAAGATTGCAAATCTTTGTGGTTGGTTTAAAGTGTCTGATTTGAGAATTATGCTAACACCAGATTTCTTAGTAAACTATAGAACTGGTGTAAATGATGTGAATGAAAAAAATATTATCAATTCTCGAGCATGGATTCAAACCGCAATTAATTTCTCGCATAGAATTGAAACAAAAACATATGATGCAGAAAAGTTAAAGGCATATTTACCAGAACTTAGAAGTATGACTGTACAATCACCAGAAGTATTTATGCCAAGAATGAGGGAGATATTTGCAGAATGTGGTGTGGCATTTGTGTTATTACCTAATCTTAAAAATTCTGGAGTTAATGGGGCGGTTAAATGGATAAATGATGAGAGAGTTGTTCTTGCTATGAATAATAGAAGACTGGATGCAGATATTTTTTGGTTTTCTCTTTTTCATGAGATCAAGCATGTATTGCAAAGAAAAATTAAGACCGTATTCATAAGTTATGGTGAAAAAGAAATGATAGAGATGAATGAAAAACTGGAAGAAGAGGCAGATAACTTCGCAACAAACTATCTTATTCCGGCATCGGCATTTAGAAGGTTCTCGCCAACTAAATATACATCTGATGCAGAGATTATTGCATTTGCAAAATCTATTGGTGTACATCCGGGAATTGTGGCAGGAAGATTGCAGCATGAGGGAATTTTATTACCAAATCGTTGCTCGAAATTTAAAGAGAAGTATGATATTAAAATCAATCATATAGCATAGATAATAAATTTGTTTTTGTAATTCTGAGAAGTATCAGATATATTCAGCGTAACAGAACCCAACACGCCTCTCAACGATGCGGAGCACGTTGGGTCAATTAATTAGCAGTTGATAGCCAGGTGTATTTCTTATATATCTGGCTATTTTTATATTGATATTCGGCGGTATTCCGCTGCATAATAGAGGAAGGAAATTTTGTCGTTTTATAGTGAATATATGTATAAGGTAAATAACTCGCAAATTGTCGATGTCTCTCAAAGTTGAGATAATTTAAAAGGTTTCACACTTTTTAAACTTTTTCAACCAAGGAGGATTTACCCTATGTCAGACATACGAGCAGTAAAGCGAAACATCAGTATGCAGCGCTGGGCTGCAATCATTGCAGACCGTAACACAACAGATCTTACCGTAAGAGAGTATTGTATCCGTAATAATCTCAGTCGTAACTCGTACTTCTACTGGTTAAGGCAGCTCAGGCAGGAAGCAGCTGATTCTGAAGAATTTAAATGCATTACACAGAATACGGTACGTCAGGAAGAGAACCAAATAGTAGAACTTATTCCTTCCGGTAAGCAGGAAATGGTTGCTTCAGTAATCATTCCGGAAGATGAAACATCAGGCAAAAGCGAAGGAGATTTATTAAGAATCTCAATCGGTGACACAGACATTTATGTCGGGTCAGATACATCTGAAGAGATGCTTGCCAGGGTTATCCGGGTGATTCGTCATGCTTAAGGATGCAACAGGCTTTACACATATATATCTAAGGTGTGGAGCTACTGATATGAGATGCGGTATCAACAGCCTTCTTGGTATCATCGAGAGCTCAATGGGTCTTAATGCCACGGCAGAATCCGTACTTTTTTCTGAAGTGGCTTAAAATCAAATCTTTTGGGGAATGAGAATGATATTTGTACCCCCATTGTACCCCTATTTTATTAAAACAGTAGGATTATCACTCGGACTGTCCTCGATAAAAATGAATATGACTTGAGGTGAAAGGAGTTCCTGCGGGGACTTCTTTTCATTTACATAAAAATGTCGGTTTGAATGTCGGTTAAGTGTCGGTTTGTTTATATGGAATTGTTGCATTTGCAGTCGTGAGATGGAAGTTGAGGAGTATGAACATTACGATGCACCGAAATGTTATCAAAATGTTCCGAATTGTTATTAGAATAATTATTAGTTTCGGTAATTGCATTAAAATTGATAAAAATGAGAGAATCAATTTGATGATTGACTGCAATACATACTATGTGGTTGTACTATTAATAATAATCGTATATCTTACCTATACATGCGTAGAAACCAAGCTGATCACAATAAAATAACCTAAAACATTGAAAGGTAACAAAGATTATGTTATTATATATAAAAATATGTTACAAGGAGACGCCATATGAAAAAGCAATTAGAGCAGTATTTCGGTTGCAAAGTAAAAATAGCAGAATACAAGAATAAATTACCATTGCCGATTTTTATGACTATGCGTGAGATTACGATGGTTGAAATATATGGTGTTAACTTTGCCATAATAGATGTTATGAAAGAAACGGAACTAAGTGTTGCAGCAATGAAAAAGCAGAAAGCAAAGTATGAGGAAGCATTGCAGTGTCCTATAGCATATGAAGTAGCGTTAAACAGCGTATCCATGAGAAATGCTCTGGTAAAAAGCGGAGTTCCGTTTGTGGATCTGCCGGGAAATGTATTTTTACCATTTATGGGAATTGTATTGCAGGATGTGTATCGCAAGCAGCTTGTCAAAACAGATAAGATGATGCCGGCAACGCAGATGGTGTTCTTGGAACTTTTATATATGGATGATGAGGAATCAGTGTTAAAAAGTGTGGTTGCGACTAAGCTGAATCTGACAAAGACCTCCATTACAAGAGCAACAGCCCAATTAGAGGGAATGGGACTCATCCGCCAAATGAAATCCGGAACAGAGATTGCTATTAAGAGAAATTACACACGCAAAGAGTATTATGAAAATGCAAAAGCATATTTGATTAATCCGGTCCAGAAAGAGATTACAATTATGCGATGTGAAGCAACCTTTGAATCATTTAGCGCAGGAGAAACCGCTCTTAGTCAGGAGTCAGAATTGAATCCGCCTAGAATTGAGGAACGGGCAATCTATAAGGGCGAGGAAGTTGTTGACCAGTTGGAAATTGTGGATGCCAGATCGGAAGACCCGGACGACTGCTTGAAGGTACAATTATGGAAATACAATCCTTCTTATTTTGCAAGAGAAGGATGTGTTGATCCTGTTTCACTGGCATGTACATTCAAAGGTAACGAAGACGAAAGAATAGAAATGAGTATTGAGAAACTGCTGGAGGAATTATAAATGGTACCGGGAATAGACTCTTTTAGAGAAAAATTTAAAGATTATACGGATTATTACACTATTATCGGCGGAACTGCCTGCGATATTCTACTCTCAGAGGCAGACTTGCCGTTTCGAGCGACAAAAGATATTGATATGATCCTGATTATGGAGGATAACTTCCCGGAATTTGCGAGCGTATTCTGGGAATACATAAAAGAAGGCGGCTATAAGTGCGGATGGAAGAATGAAGAGAATATGCACTTTTACCGCTTCACAGAAGGCCAATTCGGTTATCCTACTATGATTGAGTTATTTTCAAGAAAGCCGGGATATCATCTTAATATAGAAGAGGGAATCATTCCGATTCATATTGATGATGATACTTCCAGCTTATCAGCAATTCTTTTGAATGATGATTTTTATAAGTTTATGATGGTTGGTCGAAGAGTCGTTGATGGTATTGGTGTTCTAGGAGCAGAGCATCTGATTCCGTTCAAAATGCATGCGTGGATTAACCTTTTAGAACGAAAGAGAGCCGGCGAGCATGTCAATGAAAAGGATTTAAAGAAGCATAAGTACGATGTATTCCGCTTGCTGCAGATTGTCACATCAGGAACAAAAGTAGTATCAGAAGGGTTGGTGACAGAAAGTATTCATAGATACATTGAGGAAATCAGTGCAGTAGATGAATCGGAAGTAAGACTTTTGCAGATGGGAATGCCTTTTGATAGAGATAGGGGCGTGGAGTTGTTGAAGGAGATTTATTTGTAAGAAAAACTGTTTTACATCCAACCTGTTCTGCTAATTTTCGGATAAGTGAGATCCTTTTGCATATGGAATAATTATAGTGAAACTAAAAATAAAAACGGAAAATCCGTTGATAAATTGAGGATAAAGTAGGGGATTGTCATGAAATGAGAAATAAAAACGGAAAAACTGTTTATAAATATTTATCATAGGCGGTGCCAGATGCATTAGTGTATTGTCTTCCTTTGTGAGGCTGAAAAATGAAA
>CAMEJJ010000045.1 GCA_945919795.1 uncultured Lachnospiraceae bacterium | reverse complement strand
AAATGATTTATAGAAAGAATCCTGTAAATATGTACGGTATAGACATTTCGAGCGATGCGAAAGATATGGCAACTAAAAAGAATAAGAAAGCAGATTCTGTTGGACAATTGCATTTAAAGGTTGGTGATTGTTGTGACCTTCCTTATGAAGATGATATGTTCGCCGCAGTTACTTCTATAAACACAGTATATTTTTGGACGGATACTGTAAAGGGCCTATCAGAGATTCGAAGAACGCTAAAAAAAGGAAAATCATTTTATAATATTGTTTATACGAAAGAGTATTTAAATACAATTAAATATACTCAGATTGGATATAAGAAATTTGAGCCTGAAGAGCTTATAGAATATGGAAAACAGGCAGGCTTTGGTAGTATTGAATTAAAGGAAATTATTAGTGGAAAAAGTTATGTCGTGATATATACAAAGTAGACTCTCAATTTCCAATTAATCGAGCTTTTAAAGCGAGAGATGTGTCATGGTTCATCTCTCTTTGATAGCAGGTCATTTATATAGAGCAGTTGCCATAGTAAAAAAGGAAGATGACGAATGGAAAAATTAATATACAAAGTTGCAATGTATAAGAGTAAGAAGTATCTAATAAATAAGTATTCATTAGATTGGTATCAGAAATTTTGCAAAGAGTCAAAAAAATGCTTATATGAGATACTTCCAAAGGTGCCTGACATTGGAAAGAGCATATTCTCTTTTAATTACAAATTTGCACCGTCTTATATAGCATGGTATCTAACTTTAGAAAAAATGGGGATTTCTAATGATGAAATTACACAGATTATTTGGAAACTTAATGAGCAAATGGTACATATAGTTCCCGCATTTCTTATGCATAAAGTTGGAAAACTATATTTTAGCAGTTTTCGTAAGAAAGCTGGACAACATGTAAGAAAACAGGAAACAGTAGGAGTGCATCCTTACGATTGGCAAATAGAATATAGAAATGTAAATGATAATTGCTTTGAAATAGATATTAAAGAATGTGGTATTAAGAAGCTTGCAGCAGATTTTTATGCAGAAGGTTTACTTCCGGGAATTTGCAGAATGGACTATTTATTTGCCAATATTATGAATAATGGATTTGAACGTACTAAAACGCTAGGGGATGGCGATGAGTGTTGTAATTGCCGCTATTTTTTAGAGGGGAGCTGTGATTGGTCTCCTGAAAAAGGATTTGTTGACAGAAAGTAGAGTTGCATTAGGAAATGAATAGAATATTGCAAAGCGTTAGCGGTGTTGATGAAGGAGGAAAATGATGAAAGAGAAAAAATTACCCCATAATCATGATCAAAATGAAGAAAAAATTCTTGAAAAATTACCTTCCGTAGAGGAGTGTAGTCAGGTTGCTGAGATATTTAAACAGGTCGGCGATGGTACAAGATTACGGATACTATGGTTTCTTTGCCATTGCGAGGAATGTGTTAGTAATATTGCTGCTGCAATGGAAATGAGTGATCCGGCAGTTTCACATCATCTTAAAACCTTAAAGAAAGCAGGATTAATTGTCAGCAGGCGTGAGGGGAAAGAGATATATTATAAACTTGCTGATACTGAATTAGCAGAGCTTGTTCATCGTGTATGCGAAGAAATGTTTCAGATAACATGTCCGTTAGAATAGATGACTATTGCGAAAAGAGAGGATTAATCATAGGAAAGAGAAATGTTGGATTGAACAGAAATCAATTGAAGTATATTGCGGTTATTGCAATGATTATAGATCATGTTGGATTGTTTCTCATTCCTGATTATAATCCATTAAGAATCTTATGCAGATTTATTGGAAGATTAACGGCACCTATCATGTGTTATTTTCTGGCAGAAGGATTTTACTTTACTTCTTCGAAGAAGAAATATGTAATAAGACTGTTGGTGTTTGCTCTAATATCACAAATTGCATATGGATTGTTGTTTTACCATAGGATATTTGTATTTGATTTTAATATGATTTATACATTGTTAATATCTTTTATTATCTTGATGGTATACAGCGATATGAAATATTCAATGCGAAAGAAAGAGCTGATATTCATATTGTTAATTTATTCTGCATTTGGAGACTGGGGAATAATTGCTCCTTTGTGGGTATTGTCATTTTACATTTACAGAGATGATATTAGTAAGAAGATAACTGCATTCTCTATCATTTCATTTTGTATGATTATGATTTCGGTGATATCCTGCATTTTAAACCAAAAATATTGGTATGCTGAATTATGGCAACTAGGAGTACTTTTATTTGTTCCGATATTATTAATGTATAATGGTAAAAAAGGAAAAAGTAATTTCTTTAACAAATGGTTCTTTTATATTGTGTATCCATTGCACATGTTTATTTTTCTAATAATAACTTCTATTTAAATTCATATCTCCATAAAATCTTCACAAGTTTGCAATATTATGTAATAAGTTTGTAACAAAAAGAAAAGGAGATATTATGAAGAAGCAGAATTATAGAAACATAGCGGTTGGAGTGGCAATTGTATGCTGTGGAGCTATTGTCCTTGGTGTACAGGCTGCCGACAAAGAAAAGATAGTAGAAGAAATCATTGTTGAAGAAGATGTAAATACTGAAATGCAGGCGAGGAATGCACAAAATTTCGAGGAAATAATTACAGTTCAGAAAAATACGCAGCCTATAGTTACCAGTGCATTTACTGATGCTTCGGAAAATGAATCGGATGTAGCAGAGGAAGAAGAAAGTACGGAGACTGTAGAAGAAACAGAAGAAATAATACAGGAAGAACAGAAAAAAGAGGAACCTAATCTGGTAATAGCAGATGTCACTAATTATGTAAATATTAGGGACAGCGCAAGCGAAGAAGGAGAAATTGTCGGAAAACTGTATGATAATTCGGTTGGTACTTTGTTGGGAACAGAAGGCGACTGGTACTATATTGAATCAGGATGTGTTACCGGTTATGTAAAGGGAGAATTTGTATTAACCGGCAATGAAGCCAAAGTAAGGGCTGATGAAGTTGGTGTACGGATGGCAAGAGTAACAACAACAACTTTGAAAGTGCGTATGGAACCTTCTTTAGAAGCAAAGGTATTAGGGTTAGTACCGGAAGGTGATTTGCTGACAGTCAGTGAAGAAGTAGATGGATTTGTAAAGGTCTCTGTAGAAGAAGGGGATGGTTATGTATCTACTGATTATGTGGAAGTATATACAGAAAATGTTGTGGCAGAATCCATAAAAGATGAGCAGGAACGCTTGGCAAGAGAAGCAGAGGAACGTAGAAAGGCTGAAGAAGCTGCTAGAAAAGCAATTGAGCAACAGAAAGCTGAGAGCAGTGCTCCCACAGCTTCAAGCAATAATGAACAGACAGCAAGCAGTGTGTTATCAAATTCTGATTTGGGTCAGCAGATTGTTGATTATGCGGTACAGTTTGTCGGTAATCCCTATGTTTATGGAGGAACCAGTTTGACACAAGGAGCAGACTGTTCCGGTTTTGTAATGAGTGTTTATGCGAATTTTGGTATATCGCTTCCCAGAACATCCGGTGAACAGGGGAAAAGTGGAAGCAGTGTTGCATCGCTTAGTGAGGCAATACCGGGAGATTTAGTTTGGTATTCTGGACATATTGGAATCTATATGGGAAATAATCAGCTTGTGCATGCAAGTAATAAAAAAGATGGTATAAAAATATCAAATGTTAACTATAGACCGATTTTAGGAATTAGACGAATCGTGTAATGTAAAATGATTGAAAGTGATAAGGAGTCTTATGGAGGGAACTATATTAGTTGTAGACGATGAGGTTAAAATAACAGAAATCCTGAAAGCATATCTGGAAAGGGAAGGATTTGGAGTTCTTGTTGCTCATGATGGAAAAAGTGCATTAGAAAGTGTACGAATGAAGACACCTGACTTGGTAATATTAGATTTGATGTTACCGGATATACCGGGAGAAGAGGTATGCAAAATGATACGAAATGAGTCAGGTATACCTATTATAATGCTGACTGCCAAAGTTGAAGAAACTGACATGATAGAAGGATTGGGGATAGGTGCAGATGACTACATTATGAAACCTTTTAGTCCGAGAAATGTGATTGCCAGAATAAAAGCAGTATTAAGACGATATCATCAAGATTTTCAGGAAAGCAGTAAAGATATTGTAATTGGTGACAGATATCTGGTGGTGAATTTTGAGCAGCGTACCATATATAAAAATGGAGAAGAAGTACACCTGACACCAAATGAATATAGTATTTTTGAAACAATGGTTCTTGCTCCTAATAGGGTTTTTACCAGAGAACAGCTTATCACATGTGCGTTAGGTGATGTTTTTGATGGTTATGATAGAAGCATAGATTCTCATATTAAAAGTCTACGGCGAAAAATTGAACCGGATCGAAGCAATCCCCGGTATTTTATTACCGTATTTGGTGTAGGATACAAATTTGTTCCATAGGAGAAAAAGTGTATGAAAACGATAAGGATGCGTCTGATTTTGGTATATTCCTCGATAACGATTGTCACACTGATGGTTATTGCTTTCCTTCTAAACAGTTCAATTGATCAATTGTTTGAACAGTATGCAAAAGAGCGACAGAAAAGTCAGATTGAATATATATTGAATCAAATTCCGGAATTATATCAGAAAGATTTGGGTGGATTTGATATACAGGGAATAGAAGTAGCAGCAAATGCAGCTTTGCAAAACGGTCTTATTGTGCATATTCAAACCATGAATCAAGAGATTGACTGGGATATCAATACACATAGAAATCGGGAATGTCAACTTATGCTTCAGCACTCAGAAAATAATATGCATAGCAGATATCCTAATTTTGTTGGTGGATATACGGAAGAAAAATATGATTTCGTTTATGATAATAATAAAACAGGGTATGTGACGATAGGATATTACGGTCCGTATTCTCTAGATGATAATGAATTAATATTAATAAATGAAATTAATAATATATTGATTATTTTAGGTGTCATTTTTCTGATTCTGGTAGTATTGATGACGATATTGATATCCAGAAGCATTACTTATCCAATAACGAGCGCAATAACTGTAGCAGGGAAAATTGCCGATGGGGAATATGGAACTCAGATAAATAAAAAGAGCAGAAATAAAGAGACGCAGAACCTTATCGATGCCATTAATCATATGTCATCAAAACTTCAGACAGAGGAGAAGCAAAAACGCCAGATAACAGCAGATGTGGCACATGAACTTCGAACTCCTTTAAGTAACCTTCAAGGAAATTTGGAGGCAATGTTGGATGGAATCTGGGAACCAACTCAGGAGAGGCTGGTCAGTTGTCATGAGGAAATTATTCGTCTTGCATCAATTGTGAAGCAGATGCAGGTGTTATATTCTTTAGAAAATAGAAAAGAAAAATTGAATTATGAAATAATTGATTTTTCTGATTTATGTAAAAGTTTATCTTTTGATTTTGAAATGAAACTAAAAGAAAAGCAAATGAGATTGGTAACTTATATGAAGAAAGGAGATACTATTTGGGGTGATGAGTATAAGATACGCCAATGCATGATTAATTTGATTTCCAATGCAATTCAATATTCGAAAGAGGGAGGCATAATTGAGATTCACATTTCCAATGACAGGGAATATACGACAGTTTTGGTCAAGGATTATGGAATTGGCATTCCAGAGGAGGAATTACCTAATCTGTTTGAAAGATTTTATCGTGTCGATAAATCCAGAAGCACAAAAACAGGTGGTATGGGGATTGGACTATCTATAACAAAGGCGATTGTTGAAAGACATGGGGGAATCATAACGGTGGAAAGTACACTTGGAAAAGGAACTACATTTGCAATGACATTTCCTCAGAAACAAAAAATTGAGGTGAATATATGAAACTTTTAATCTATGGAGCTGGTGTAATAGGTTGTTTATATGCGGCTTTGTTTTCCAAAGCAGGTTACAATACAACTATATATGCAAGAGGAAAAAGGCTGGAGAGTTTGGAAAAGGAAGGTTTGTTGTATTGGAATGGTGATGAAATACATTCTGCAAATGTGACAATCATTAATAAATTACATAAGAACGATACTTATGATTATATATTTTTGACGGTGCGGGAGAACCAATTACATCAGGCACTTGTTGAGTTAAAAGATAATAATAGTCCCAATATTGTAACAATGGTAAATTCGTTGGAAAAATATGCGATTTGGGAAGAACTATGTGGAAAGGGGCGAATAATACCTGCCTTTCCTGGCGCTGGTGGTAGTTTTGAAGGAAATGTTCTGAACGCTGCTCTTACTCCATGGATAGTTCAACCTACAACATTTGCAGAAATAAGTGGAAAAAATACAAAAAGATTACAAAAGTTAGCTGACATATTTAGAGAATCGAAAATTCCATATCAGATAGTGAAGGATATGCATGCATGGCAATTATGCCATCTGGCGATGGTGATTCCTATTGCCGATGCTTATTATGAAGCAGATGATCCTAAGAACGCAGGGAAAAATTTTAAGCTTATGAGCAAAACTGCAAAGCGTATGAAGCGAAATTACCGGATTTTGCATAGGATTGGATATACATTGTCACCAAAGAAAATGAACCTGTTTCGTCTTGTGCCAGATTCTATTCTAAGCATAGCACTTAGTATTATTTTTCAGAGTAACTTTGGAAATATGTTTATGTATCAGCATTCTATGAAGGCTCAGGATGAGATGAGAGAACTTCATCAACAGTTCTATAGATACATTAAAAAGCAGAAAAGCGAATATAAAAAGATGGAGCTTGTTATGAAGAAATTAATATAATGGAATTATTGATAAGAGTAATAGCAAAATAATTGTAATATAAAATAAGCAGTGATAAAAATGTCACTGCTTATTTTATTTTCCCCATAAAATCTCCACATCTACAAGATACAATTCTTTTTGATTGATTAATAATCAGGAGGTAAGCATGGATAAGAAAGAGAATGATGATTACAATTCACTTGATAGTCCGCAGGAGAATGATGTCTCTTTTTTCAGTGACTTAAAAAGTGCATTGGGGATGAAAGATTCAAAAGAGGAAAGTAAAGCGGATAATATGGCAGATAATAAAGAAAATGATTTGCCTGATATTGTAGCGGATTTAAAAAATCCAATGAAAAAAAGGGGGAAATACAAAACAAAGCAATACATATTAGGAACAGTTTTGGTACTGATTTTGAGTATTTTATGGATAGTGTTGCCTTTCATTCGGGAACCAAAGCCACCAGCTCCTGATGTTGTGGCAAGTTACAATGGAAAGAATATAACAATAGATGATTTAAAGTCTTTCTTAGCGGTAGAGGGGGCAAGAGAAAGAGAACACTATGTTTGTGATGTACATGGTCTGGATCATAGTCAGTGTGATACCGCAGAGGAGTGTGAAAAACATCCGATTGACAGTCTGGAAG
>CAMEJJ010000044.1 GCA_945919795.1 uncultured Lachnospiraceae bacterium | reverse complement strand
TAATTGCTAATGTTTTATACCAGAACCTTGGTATAATTTCACGGGAGCGCAGGTTAGATAATAATCTAACATATTGAACCCCAAACCAATTATCGCTGCAATAAAGCACAATTTAAAACGACCTGATGTTACTCCATATTTTCCTTTTTTAATTCTTATATTAAGAAATAAACTTAATGTATATATACTCAGCATTAATAAAATACCACACATTAGGTGACTCACATCTACATAATAATTCATCATAGTCTACACCCTATATATGTTCCAATATGTTCTATTATCACATGTACTGCATTAATTCCCGTTTGACAGAAAATATATCCAAAAAGGCTCTTCATATATCCATATCATTTTTTAACATATATATTTTTTTCTTCTCAAAAATAATAATAACAAAGTAGCCAAAATCGCGACTCCTATCATCAATACATATAATACCAACGAATATCCTGCCGCCGATTCTTTAGTAATCCCTACTAATACCAACAAACTTATCGTGGAGATCTGATTGACTCCCATACCCATTATTGATAGAGGAATAACCGAAATAACTGAGGTTAATGATATTATCCAGCAAAGGTCCCCAAATCCAATCGTTATATCCATAGCATAAAATAGAAGAAATGAAACACTAACAGAAATAAACTGTAATACAATACCAGCCAAAATACTTAATAATATTCTTTTCGGCTCGGAAACATATTGTTGTAAAGCCAGAAATACATTCCATAGAATTTCACTTGTTTTCTTCAGAAGACAATTTCTATCTTTCATCCATTTGGCAAACTCACTCAAAAGTTTTAAAGTTTTATTATTAAATAAACCTGATATAATACAAATACACCCTCCAACTATACAAAAATAAAATAGTTTATACTGGTTCGGTAATGAGATTTTAGAAAATGCCATTCCAAATAACCCCATCAAAAACACTCCTAAAAATGATGTAATTTTATCCACAAGAATAGACGCTACAATTTTACTTTTATCTTCTTGTTTTTTTCTAAACGCCAATATTTTACTGCCTTCCCCCAATAACTGACCTCCCAATGAATATGTAACTATATGCTGAATCAATATTCCTTGTAAAAGCTGTATAAATGATATATTGTCCAATAAAATCTTCCACTTTAATGTAAGTAAAGCGCACATAACGCAGACAAGTACAAAAGCCACAAAAACAATTCCCTGATTTATATTCAGCAAACAACGAGTCACTTCTTCAATATCAATTTTTTTAAAAAATACAAGGATAATCAAGAAAATGATTAATACTTTAATAACAATATTATTATGCTTCCTCATATGAAACAGACCCAAATAACATTTCAGTAAACTATTTATCTTATCAAGTGGTGTTGATTTAACCAATTTACAAAACTATTAAAATCTTTTTTCCAGAAATATTGTAAGAAAACATTAAAAATACAGTAGAAAATTTTCCATCCACCTTTTAATACAAAGTAAGTATAGCTATCAATCAATTCACCACCAAATTTTTCCTTAAATTTATAGTGATGATAATAATATGATTGCTTATCATCTGTTAATACTACACCTCCAAAATCAAAGTATATAACCCCCCTTGAATGGTAATATTGTATTGCCTCCCAGATAATTGCCTCATTTGCATTATATTTATGTAGCGTAGCTCCATGTTTATATCTAACCGTCTTATTATCCTTAGAAGTTACAAATGCACAGCCTCCCAAAAAAAGATGTTCATGTGTTTCAGCACAAAAAACATCCAACTGTTCTAATTCATCATCGCCAAGCTCTACAAATCCTTTTTCAACGCAAAATGAATTTTGAAATTTCTTATAGGCATTTTTATCATTTTGTGTATCTGCTTTCCATACATTTATTCCGTCTCGTTTTGCTTTGTTAATTGCATATTTACAGGATTTATAACTAAACCCCGAAAAAATATCATCAATATTTCTTGAAATATCCAACAAAAAAGATTTCTCAACTAATTTAAAATTATATTGTTTTTTATCTAATTGCTTATTTTCATGCAGACATTTTATATAATCCTTCGAGGAGCAAAACAATTCCTCATCATACCAAATGTCCAAACATGTAATGAACCCAATTTTTCTATATCGAAACATTTTGTATACTCCAATATCTAAATTAACCCTTTTTCCATGCTATAGCCAGAATATCTTTCTCAAAAATTTTAATTCCCTTACGCCCATATAAATACGAAAAGAGATACAAAAATATATTGATAATTTTTGAAAAAAGCTTAGCAATAATGGAAATAATTGGATTCATCACATAAATATCCGTACCAATAATCTTTATATTTTTATAATCGGTCGCTCTTAATACCTGACGCATACTGTATTCCGTAAATCCTATCTCATGCGTAAAATCAATGTACCTTCCCGCTGTATTAACAAATGGATTTGCCATATTAGGAGTTTTTATCAACACACATCCAAAATCTTTTATGTTTTCTTGTATTTTGCATAATATTACTATTATTTCATCTTTTGTCAAATGTTCGATTACATCATTAAAAACAATTGCATCAAACTTTTCATCATTTTCATCCAAAAATTTTTCAATATCTTCACACATGAAAAGAGCATTTTTCATATTCAGCGAATTACACCGTTCAATATTTTCCACCGAAGTATCCACACCTGTTACATACTTATACCCTGTTTCAACTAAAAATCTAACAAATTCTCCACAGCCACACCCCAAATCACATATTCTGGCGTTTTTATCTTCCGGAAGATACTTCAAATAATTCTTTTTGAAATATTTTTTCTGTATTTGATACATTTTTTCATTTGTATGTGTCTCTCCAAATCCATTCGTTACATATGATGCATAAATCTTCTTTCGATATTCAAATTGCATACCTTCACCTCTTCTAAAATAAATTTTAAAATACTTATTCATAAATCATTTATTTATATGCTGAAATAACCTTGTTTTTTTGCATATGAAATAGTTTTTTTTAAGCGCCAAATATAATAGTTTTGCATCCATTTAGTTCTCACATATGGAGTCTTACCTATCATTATTTCCATAGAATGAAACATCATAACTATGTCCGCAATTTTGGTTTTCTTCGCTTCCCTAATCATCGATCTCTGTTCTATATATAACATATGTGTTGGTCTTAGCCATCTATAAAATAGCCAGTTATCCGGCAAGAACTTTCCCAAAACCCCAAAACGTTTTCCCATTATAGTTACAGGATATTCTTTTATTCCTTCAGTTTTCTCACCATTGTCGTATATATCCTTCAAATCTATATAATAACTGTTTATCGGTGATAACTTATGATTCGGTCCGCCTCTGTCACTCCAATCAATATTCGGTGTAAATGAACTATCATACTTAAATCCCAACTCCTGCAAAATTTCTATTGTATCGACATCCGCTCCGAACCTGGCTGCCCTATACCATTCTACATGAACCCCCAATCTTTCTTGAATCAGCTTGGATAAGTTGTCTATTTTAGCCCTTTCAACCTCTCGTGAATACGCTATACAAGGAAACTTCTCCTCACCTCCCCCTGCTTCTTCCTTTAAAGGTTCAATATGCTCTGGATGGAGATGTGCTCCAATAATTGCACCTTTTCTAATTTCCTCTTTCAATATCTCACAGCATTCATCACTTCCAAGGACCTCCGGTGACACAAAATAAATTGGCTTTATATCATATTCATTCCATATGGGGCGCAAAATTGCAGGAATTCCTTCCACTACGGAAGAAAAACAGGCAGGTTGCGTCTTTTTCCAGTGAATGTCTGCATCCATTTCTGTGTCGATTGTAACCCATAGTCTCTTTTCATTTTTCTTTTCCACAGCATTCTCCTCCAATACCAGCAACATACATGTTAAGCACTATTGACCCCCTCTATCAGATGCTTTTTGCAACAAGCACTCATACTGGCAAATAATATTCTTCCAGTCATATCGAGATACATCAATTTTCTTTTCATCTATCAAGCCGTTCACGCTTATCACTTTCCTTACTTTTTCAGCAAGTTCTTCTACATCCTCCAAATTAAAATAGTACTCATCTGCCTCAAGCAATTGTCTATGCGCCGGTATATCAGAAAGCAATGGATAGCAACCTGCTGCTACGGTTTCTATCACAGACATCGCAAAGCTTTCAAATCGGCTAGCAGAAATATACACTGAAGCCTTTTTTACAAATTCCATCTGTTCTTCTGTTCCACTATTTATCCAACCCTGAAAATGAACCTTTCCTTTAAGTCCTATTCTTGATGTAATTTGTTCTAGTTCCTTTCTATATGGACCATCACCTAAAATATCTACGCTCCATTCTCCCAGGTCAACATTTTCTAACGCATAAAGGATCATTTGTACATTTTTGAATTTCTGTAATCTCCCCATAATAAGGATCTTTTTTTCTTTTTTTTCGGCTACAGCACAATTGTGCCACTTGTCAAATTCTATACCGTTGGGAATATATTGATATTTGCTGCAAGGATAATTACAGTTCATTAGATTTTTCAAATATTGTGATGGTCCAATAACTGTATAAGCATCTTCAACAATTTTTCTCCATGAGTTTCGCAAAACTCGATGCATGAGTTTCATGCTAATCTTTGTATTATGCCCCTCAACATCGCTACCATGTGCCGTAATAATATAGGGAATCTTGTACTTTCTCTTAATCCATCTTGCAACCTCACCAGTGGGAATAACAAAATGGACGTGACAAACATCATAACTATGGTCAATCATATGTATTTTTAAAAAACGCCTAACTGCCATCAAATAAGAATATTGTTCCCAAGGTTTACAGACATTCTTTCTTTTTCGTATACAGGGTAAACGATAGATTTTAACCCCCTGTATCTCCTCGTATTTCGGGAGTTCTCTAAATCCCATAGTAATAACAGTCACATCATGTCCACACTTGCATAATTGAGCAGAAATATCCCGTGCTACCGGTGCCGCGCCCCCCCCCAAAGGCGGATATTCATAATTAAGTACCAATATTTTCATAATTTGTCATCTCGTTCTATTTTCCCTTATTAGCTACTACAAGAATGCTACCAAAATATGGCCAAAGCTTATGCGGAATTATATTGCACAATTTATCTAAGACCTTGTATACAGGAGGGTACTTAGTAAGAATTGAATTATATGGAACCGAATTATATATTGCTGAATCCTTTACCGATAAACCAAATTTTTGTAAATAGCCACATAAATATTTCTTATCATAATATCTAAGATGTCCCATATGATACTTTCCAAAAAGCAGCTCTGATAACCACTCAGTACTTGGAACAATACGTTAACTTCCTAAAATAGTTCCACTAAATCCACTGAGCTGCATTCCAGCGAGCATCATTTGCTCGCTTTTCTTTTTCGGCCACGGCGTCCTGCCGGCTTCGTTTCTTCTTCCACTACCTTCATATCCGATTCGAAAAATGCAATTGCTTCTTCAAGTGTTATATTACTTTTCATGAATGCCTCAACAAGTACTTCGTTGTCGATGGCTTCCATCTTGTTTCTTAAGTTTGTCCATTCCTCACATGCAGCGTTATAGGTATTCCCTGTTCTGACAACCTTCTCCTCTGCCTTCTGTATCTTTAACTGTAAGCTTTCTCTTGTCATTCTTGCCATGTTTTCTACCTCCCGATGTTATCCGCAATCTTTAGCTGCTCGCCGATTCGATCCGCTCTGTGCTTCACATATGCGGCGTCCATTCCAAACGCTTTCAGTATTGTCTTCTGCGTCTTGGTCACTGCATGATCCAGTCGGTATATTTGGTCATGGCCTCTAATCATTTCTATCTTTTCAAGTTCTCTGATTGCTGCAGGAACCGTCATGTAATTCGGCTTCTCATCGATTCTTTCCAGTTCCTCTTTAAGCTTTGTGTATATGCGGTTTCTGACAATCAATGCTACGAATTCAATAAAAATCTTCGCTTCCGTTGACTCCGTATAATACGTTCTCTCACTCTTATTTCCCAGATATGATTTATCACCTCTAAACAGCTTCTCCGAAGTATCTCTGCTGTAATACAGATCCAACGCCTCAGCGGCAGTCATCTTATCTGACGTGACAATGCAGAAGTACCCGCACAACCGCAGTTCCCGTTTTATCACATCTTCCTTTTCCTTTACCACGGTAAGGATTCCATTTTTATCATAAAACACATCGAAGTAATACTTCTCAGTATCGCTCAGCTGGTAATCAGCCCCGTACTGTGCCCGCAAACCTTTACCAAGCCGGTCGAGCATTTCTTCAAGTTCCTCTTTTTCTCCATGCTCTTTACCTGTACTGTGATAGATGTGAAAATATCTGTCCTTTTCATCATCAAGGTACAGCTTGTCTTTTACGGTGATGCCATAAACATGATGCTTTCGAATGCTATACTTTCTTTCTTCTTCAAACTTCCCCTTATTCTCAAGAACCAGACGGTTTACCAGCTTCGCCATCCCTTTAATCATGATTACAAAACTGTATCCGTACTCATCCATCTTCCGGATATTTCCCTTGCTGAAATATCCTCTGTCAAGAATAAAGCCGATGTTCTTGTAGCCGTATCCCTTTGCCTTTCCAAGCATGAATTCAAGCTGTGATATATCGGCGATGCTTCCGGGATAGTTCTCATAAAATAGTGGTTTTGCGTTCTTCGTATCGTAGGCTATGGAGTAATTGAATATCGGCAGACCCACATCAACCTTTGCCTCGCCGAACTCTACCAACTCAATGTTTCCTGCTTCACTGTTCTTGTTCGTCGAATCATAGGATATGTATATTTTTTTCCTATGATCACAGTTAGTATTCCAGTCATTCAGAAAACCGACACTCTCTTCACCTGTCATTCCACAAAGAAAATCAGATACTTTGGTATCGCTATATATATGCATTCCTTCCGTGAAAAGAGGATGCCCGTAAGCATATGTCGTATAATACTGACCAGCATTATTTTCACAGGTGATTGTGTATGCTATGAGATCCAGGAACAATCCACGGTCTTTTGGAGAAAAATATGAGTCCAGCAATTCCGGTATCTTATATTCATCCATCACTTTCTGGATGATAAGATATGCCCCGATTCTAAGGCAGCTGCTTCTGTTAGAATTAAACTTCTCCTCCGGCAGCTCAACTTCAGGAAAGTATGTCAGAAAGTTCTGATTCGGAACCATCATCTTCTTGTCTTCCTGCGACAGTTTCCCTATGGTCACTCTTTCAGGGATAGTATACTTTCTGTCCTTATAATACTTTCTTCCAATTTCATAGTTGACATATACTGCATTGCCCTTTTTCTTGGTTGTAATCTTACCTTGTACATCCGGTACTTCGACGAGAAAATCCAGATACATACGTGACTCCTTATGGTACAATATTTAGTGGTACTTCCTACTAAATATACTATCATATTTTCTCATCAAAGGCAAGTGTTTTCGGCCGGAAAACCCAGATTTTATGCGGGTTTCTGGGTTTTTCTAGTTTAGTTTCAACCCTAGATTTTATTTAGTGGAACTTTCTACAGGAAGTTCACGCAGGAAGTTCACGCAATAATAATCATTTCTCCTTGTATGATTATTTAGAAGCTAGTAATCATACTATCCTTTCATTTTTCTATA
>CAMEJJ010000043.1 GCA_945919795.1 uncultured Lachnospiraceae bacterium | reverse complement strand
AAAATGGGGCAAAAGTCAGTAAAATCAAGTGTTTTGGCTTAATCAGCAGACACTATTTAAATAAATACATATTAATAATGGTTATACAACTAGATATTTTCTGTATTATACCTTGTTTTAAAGGTAATTGGAATATTTTTTTTGAAAAGGCAATGAAAAAAGTTAAATAAATAAGAATAACTAAAGTATTTTAGGGATACTATTTGATAGTCTGTTCTGAAAGTAGATGGATTATGTAAAGCATCGGTTATATCCGCATGTACAATTAAAAAAGTATATGTTATATCAATTATAGATGGCTTATGAATGATAGAACTGCACTTGCGTTGAGAAAGCTAAAGGATGCAGATGGTAATTATTTGTGGAACCATGCGAATGATACAATTCTAGGTAAGCAGGTAATTATTTCAGAATATATGCCGGATATTAAAGTGGGAACAAAGCCGATTGCATTTGGTGATTTCGCCTACTATTGGATTGTGGGAAGAAAACCTGTATCGGTAAGAACACTGTTAGAGAAGTTTGTAGTGTATGATCAGATTGGATATCTTGCATTTGAGTTCCTTGATGGAAAACCGGTAAGAAAAGAAGCAATCAAGGTCATTCAGATGGCAGATGCAAAGGAATAATCACACTTTTCAATAAAATTGTTTGATTTTATTTCTACTATATTGAATGGGATATATACCCCCTTGTACAGTATTTATCTGTATTAGGGGTTAATACCCCGTTTAATTTCGCTTTTTTTGTGCGTGAAGGGGCGCACCGTTGCCCTGCACAAATCTATTTTAAGATTAAGACCGCCCCTGGGGGCAAGTATCACAGAATCAGAGTAAAGGTGACAATCAAAAAAGAATAGTACAAAGGAGTCAGCTGTGTGACCACCTTGTCGGAAGGAGAGATACTATGAATGCAGAAAGCAATGAAATGCTTCCTGTTAGTGAGAAGTATATGCTCACCATCAAGGAGGCAGCAGCTTATTTTAATATCGGGATAAAAAAGATGAGAAGGATTGCAGAGGACAACCTTGGAACAGTGGCAGTTTTCTGTGGAAACAGGTTCCTAATCATCCGTCCAAAGTTTGAAGAATTCATCCTTAATTCTTCTGAAATATAGTTCCTTTTATCTGCCGAAAGTAGTTGCTATTTCGGGGATGTAGAGGGAATATACGATGAACCCTATAAACTCTTAAAAACAGCCACTTTTGGCAGAAAGGAATATGATGTTATGGCAAAGCCAAACCTAGCAGAAAAGGATATTTTGAACCCTTCGGAGACCATTGAATATTTTGTCTTGAGCCGAAGAAAGTTCTATGATTTATTGAAAATACGGATGGAGAAGATTTCTTGGCATGCTACGGAGAACGCAAGTTGATTATCCGTGTAGCCTTTGAAAAGTATTTATTGCACCATCCAGAGTTAAGGAGGCAGGTATAATGGCGAAAGCAGGCAGAGGACAAACAAGGCGTGATTCCAAAAGAAGAGTTCTTCGTCCGGGAGAAAGCGTCAGAGCAGATGGGAAGTACCAATATAAATATCATATCGATGGCAAGCCGCATTTTGTCTACAGTTGGAAGTTAGAGCCAACAGACAAATTGCCAAAGGGCAAAAAGCCGTGCTTGTCACTCCGAGAATTGGAGAAACAGGTTAATTCTGAAATAGAAACACTTCCGAATATGGCAGATGGTCAAATGACAGTATGTGAACTCGTAGACCGATACCTCAAAACCAAGACAGGAGTTCGGCAGAGTACCAAGCAGGGGTATGTCACAGTGCAAAGAGTTCTTGCCAAAGAGCCTTTCGGCAAGAAGACAATCCGAAGTGTGAAAACATCAGATGCAAAGCTGTTTCTTATCAAACTTCAACAGGAAGATGGAAAAAGCTACAGTTCCATCCATACTATCCGGGGAGTGCTTAGACCAGCATTTCAGATGGCGGTGGATGACGATATTATAGTGAAAAATCCATTCGGATTTCAGCTTGCCGGAGTTGTGGTAAATGACTCGGTTACGAGAGAGGCAATTTCCAAAGACCAGATGCGAAAGTTCCTAAAGTTTGTACATGATGATGAGGTTTATTGTAAGTACTACGAAGTGGTATACATACTCTTTCATACGGGAATGCGTATTTCGGAATTTTGTGGTCTTACACTGAAAGACATTGATTTGGAGAAGCGAATTGTTAACATTGACCATCAGCTACAAAGGACATCAGATATGCGGTATATCATTGAAACAACAAAGACGGATGCAGGAACGAGGGTACTTCCAATCACAGAGGATGTAGCGCAGATGTTTCAGGCAATTATTGAGGACAGAAATGCTCCTAAAGTGGAAAAAGCCATTGATGGCTACAGTGGATTCCTCTTCTACGATGACAATGGAATGCCCCTTGTGGCAATGCACTGGCAGCATCGATTCAATCACATGGTCGGCAGATACAATGACATTTATCGGGTGCAGATGCCAAACATCACGCCTCATGTGTGTAGACACACCTATTGTTCTAATATGGCAAAATCGGGAATGAATCCAAAGACATTGCAGTACCTCATGGGACATTCGGACATATCGGTTACAATGAATGTGTACACGCATATCAGATTTGATGATGCTGAGGAAGAGTTGAAACGGATGGAAGAGTTTCGGAAGGCACAGGCGGAGATTGAGAAGAAGAATGAGAAACCGATGTCGCAGAAAATGTTTAAGGCAATTTAATATAGAGAGATGGACGCTCCGGCTATATGGTTGGGGCGTTTTTTGTATGGAAAAAAACAAGGGTGTATGATAGTATTATTTTGAATAACTTTTTTAGAAGAGGGTGATTATTGTGGAAACACATTATTTAATAGATTATGAAAATGATGGAAAAAATGGACTTAAGGGATGTGAGAAACTCACTAGTTCTGATTTCATTCACTTATTTTACACTGATAATTCAAAAAATACAACTCTTGATGTTTTTACAAATCATGGTAAAGCGGAACTTGATATAAAAAAAGTTCCGGCGGGAGACCAATCGTTGGACAAACATTTAATTGCATATCTAGGTTATTTAGTGGGAAAGAATGCTAATATACAAGCTGAGTATGTGATTATATCATCGGACAAAGGCTATGATAAAGTATGTGAGTTCCTACGAGAAGAGTGTGGAAATAGCATATCTGTTTCGAGGAGAAGTACGATTGCTATAAAACAGGTTACACAGAAAAAAGAAGTGAAACAAAATGCTGAAAAGAAAACTGGTGTATCTAAGGTGGACCCGGCAAAGAAAACAAAACTGAATCAACAGATACAACAAGCTTTGAGTTCCTCTGAAACACAGTATAGACCTGGTGTAATGAATGAAGTTGCAAAGGTTGTAACTTCGTTGTATGGAAATGAAAAATTCATGAATGATGTTCATAATGCTCTGCGTAGTATGTATCCTGAGGATTATCTTGATGTATACGGAGACATCAAACCTATCATAAGTAAATATGCAACTGATCAGGATAAGAAAGCTGATGGCAATAATAAAACATTACTTCATAATGAAATACAGCAGATTTTGAGCAAGGCAAATGTTGGCAAGGATGTTATTGCTTATGTGCCGGGATTAGTAATTAAACATTGTGATGAGAAGAATGCTTTGCAGACCATATATAGAGAAATAATACAAAAATTTGGTCAAAAGAAAGGTTTGGACATCTACAATAGGATAAAAAAACATATTTAGGAAAAATTCCATGGCGAAAAATGTAGCTCTATTGGAGGACAAAAAGAATGAAAAAGTTTTTTAAGAGAATTGGTTTTGCCGTTTTGGTAATTGCTATACCGTTGTTAATTGATATTTGTATATTTGGTAACTCATTTCCAAGTAATATTGAAAACCAAGCGTGGGCAGGCTTTTTAGGAAGTTATTTAGGTGGAATAGCAACCCTAGTGGCCGTTTTTATTACTATATCAGATAATAATAAGAAAATTGAGGAGCAGAAAAAACTCGAGAAAGAGCAACTGACAGAAGAAAAGAAGTATGCAGTTAGACCATATCTTGATACTAGATATATTTTCTTTAATGAGGATTCGGAGTTTGGGCTCAATGACAGAGTATTTGATATTAAAGAGGGGACAGTAGAGAAAGTTCGATATGGCTTTACATCAATGGATGAACAGTGTATAAAAATGAGACAATCCGTACCCAATTATATATATTTGAAATATATAATTAGAAATATTGGTGCTGGTAGTGCTGTGGATATGAAGGTTAGCGTAAATGGTTTTTCTGAAAAAATATCTATTGCTAAGGATGAAACAGTGAATCTGTTTATGATTATTAGTATGGGAAAGGTAGAAATAGTACCTTTTAGTATCCTTTTAGATTATTGGGATGTGGAAAAGAGAGCTCATTATAATCAAGAGGATGGGTTTGAAATTTTGGTTAAGGGCACAGAGCAAATAATTAAGCCAAAAGAACATACTCTCCCAACTGAAATTAAAAATCCTTAGTAGTAAACTTTTCCGTTTTACTACCAATTTTACTACTAACAGGTAGTCACAACTTGCACCATCTTGCCTTATTTTGCCAAGATGACAGACTAAGAGCACATTTCACAAAATCCGGAATTCCTTGAAAAACAGGACATTTCCGGGCAAATTAAGGAGAATGATAACAATGATAAAAGTACTTTTCATCTGCCACGGCAACATCTGCCGTTCCCCCATGGCAGAATTCGTTTTAAATGACATGGTAGAAAAACAAGGCCTGTCAGATCAGTTTCATATTGAATCTGCAGCCACCAGTACAGAAGAAATCTGGAATGGCATTGGCAATCCGGTCTATCCGCCGGCGCGTGATGAATTGCGAAAGCACGGCATAAGCTGCGAAGGAAAACGAGCCAGACACTTGGAAAAAAGCGATTATGATAGATATGATTACTTAATCGGAATGGAAAGCATGAATCTCCGCAATATGGCAAGAATATTGGGAAATGATTCCGAAAACAAGATAAGCAAGCTTCTGGATTTTTCAGATAAAAAGGGATATTCGAACAGGGATATTGCGGATCCGTGGTATACCGGGAAATTTGGACAGACCTATGATGATATTGTAGAGGGATGTACTTCCTTTTTAGAATATCTGAAAAGAGAAAATAAAATATAAGATGGCTAAAATAAAAACAGAGCGGAAATCTCCACTCTGTTTTTTCGTGCACCATCAGGGACTCGAACCCTGGACAAATAGATTAAGAGTCTACTGCTCTACCAACTGAGCTAATGGTGCATATTGGGCGTGTTTACTTGCGACGCAAGTGTTATTATAGTATAATAAATGCCGATTGGCAAGGGTTTTTTGAAAAAATTCTTACTATAAATATTGACACCGGAGATTTGAAAATGATTATCGATACACATGCACATTATGATGATGAGGCATTTTTAGAAGATCAGGCAGAAATCTTAAACAATTTAAAGGATAAAGGCGTGGAAATTGTCATCAATGCGGCGGCTTCCATGGAAGGATGTAAACGCACTTTGGCATTGACCAAGGAATATCCGTTTGTCTATGGGATGTTAGGCGTTCATCCGGATGATGTAGGGGATATGTCACAAAGCGACATTGATTTTATAAAACAACATGCCAAAGAAGAAAAAATTGTGGCGATTGGGGAAATCGGTCTGGATTATCATTGGGATATTGCAGATAGAGAGGTCCAAAAGCACTGGTTTTTGCAGCAGATGGAATTGGCAAGAGAGGTTGGATTACCGATTTGTGTGCATTCCAGAGATGCGGCAGCAGATACCCTGTCTGTTATGAAAGAGGCAGCAGCTGAGGAAATCGGTGGCGTTATACATTGCTATTCCTATAGCCGAGAATTGGCAAAAGAATATCTCGACATGGGCTTCTATTTTGGGATCGGCGGTGTAGTAACCTTTAAAAATGGGCGAAAATGCAAAGAAACGGTCGACTTGCTTCCCATGGATAGAATTCTTTTGGAAACAGATGCTCCCTATCTGGCACCGGAGCCTTTCCGGGGAAAGAGAAACGATTCCTCTTACCTGACCTATGTAGCAAAAACCATTGCAGAGATTAAAGGCATTTCAGAGCAGGAAGTAATAGAAATCACAAATGCAAATGCAAGACGTTTATATAAAAAGATAAAATACTGTTAATTTAGAAAAAGTCAAAGTAAAAGCAACAAAGTAAAAGCTATATTAAAGCGAAATAAAAGGAGAACCATATGGCTTCATTGGGAATACCGGCAAACACGATTGCGGTTTTACAAAAACACGGATTTCAGTTTCAAAAA
Source organism: uncultured Lachnospiraceae bacterium (assembly GCA_945919795.1). GTDB lineage: Bacteria > Bacillota > Clostridia > Lachnospirales > Lachnospiraceae > UBA2882. The sequence continues at coordinate 2,590 of CAMEJJ010000043.1, read as the reverse complement.
AAATATGGACAAAATTTTTTGATTGATACGCATGTATTGGACAAAATCATAATAGAATCTGAAATAACAGCAGATGACTGTGTTTTGGAAATCGGACCCGGTATCGGAACCATGACACAATATTTGGCGGAAACAGCCCGACATGTTGTCTGTGTGGAAATTGATGATCATCTGATCCCGATTTTAAAGGAAACGCTGGCTGATTATGATAACGTCACGATTATTCATGGGGACATTTTAAAGACCGATGTAAATGATTTATGTGCCACATACAATGACAACAAACCGTTAAAGGTGGTGGCAAATCTTCCTTATTACATAACGACCCCCATAATCATGGGACTGTTTGAAAGTCACGTTCCACTCTCTTCCATCACCATTATGGTGCAAAAAGAAGTAGCTGACCGGATGCAGGAAGGGCCGGGAAGTAAGGATTACGGCGCTCTTTCTTTAGCCGTACAATATTATGCCAAACCGGAAATTGTTGCCAATGTTCCGCCCAATTGTTTTATGCCAAGACCAAATGTCGGGAGCGCTGTCATTCGTCTGACCCGATATGAAAAGCCGCCGGTAGATGTGCAGGATGAAAAAAAGATGTTTGCCCTGATTCGTGCGGCATTTAACCAACGCAGGAAAACTTTGGTAAACGCTGTATCCAATGCCGGAATATACGGAATAACCAAAGATGATGTACTGGCTGCTTTGGAAAAACTTGGCTTATCTTCGACCATACGCGGAGAAGCATTAAGTCTTTCCCAGTTTGCAAAACTTTCCGATGAAATCGAACACAAAAAAGAATTGTGAAAAATTGTGTAGAAAAAGGTTATTCTTTTGACATCAAAATGTACCTATGCTAAACTTATATTTAGTTTAGAAAATAGGGTTATTATGTAAAAATATACCACATTATGTATGTGACACTGTGAGGTGAGCCATTTGGATAAGTATGAATATAAGGTTCGTGCCGAAGAAATCAATTCCTTAATTGAACAGAAGAAATTTGCCGAGGCGGTAAAGATTGCAGATACGATCGACTGGCGTAGAGTGAAGAGCGCAAAAATGCTCTGTAAAGTCAGCGAATTGTATAAAATGAATCGTCGTTATGAAGACAGTAAAGAGATTCTGTTATTGGCGGATGAACATCTGCCCAATTCACGTAATATTATTTATTCACTTTGTGAATTGAGCATCAAGCTGGAAGATTTAATTCCCGCCGTGGAGTATTACAAACAGTTTGTGCAGATTGCTCCCAGAGATACCGGTCGTTATATTCTGCAGTATCGTCTGTATGAAGCGCAGGATGTCAGCTTAGAAGAGCGTATCGCGGTATTAGAGGAATACAAAAAGCGTGATTATCGCGAAAAATGGGCATATGAACTGGCTTATCTGTATCATCGTATTGGTCTGGCTACCCGTTGTGTCGAAGAATGTGATGAATTGATTTTATGGTTTGGAGAAGGAAAATATGTCATAAAAGCCATGGAATTAAAAATGCTTCATGCGCCTTTGACAACTTCCCAGCAGGAAAAATATGACCAGAGATTTGCATCCGAATCCAATGTTTACGTGGTTAAGAAGCCGGATGAGACAAAAGAAGCTGCGCTGGAAAAAGCGAATGCGGCTGCACAGAAGATTTTGGGATCTGCCAATGAACCGATTATGTCTTCTGTTTCCATGGAAACCATTCCGTCCATGCCGATTCAGATTAAATCCGTAGAGGTATCCAATGCGCCCACAACCCGGATTCCCGCAAAGAAGGTAGAAGAAGAGGCAGCAAAGGAAGAGGAAGAGATCAAGATTGATCTTCCGCAGATTCCGTTGACCGAATCCGGCGAAGAAGTAGATTTTCAGATTAAAACGCCGGATATGGGTAAATTTAATACCATCAATTTGCAAAAAGAACTGGCTAAGAATTTGGCCGCTGTGATGCAGCAGGAGGATATGGGTGCAAGTGATGCAACCCGTGCACTGCCCATCGATTCGCTTCAAAATATTACCGGAGAAGAACTCAAGGAAGCAATGGCAGAAAAAGATTCTGTTGAAGAACTCTCCGCAGAAGAACCGGATGGCAGTCAGGCTGAAGGATCTGATGAAAAAGAAACAGATTCTTCAGAGGATATTGCAGCAACAAAAGAGTTCAAACCTCTTACAGATACCGCTGTAACGAGAGCAGTGATTGATGAAGTGAGAAAAGCTTTGGGCGAAGAACCCAGAGAAACGATCACAGAAGAAGATTTATTAAAATCCATGCTTGAAGGTGAAGAAGAAAATATTTCTGAACCGATTGCAGAGGAAAAAGTCATTTCTGAAATGATTGCTGCGGAAGTTGAAAATGAAGCAGTTATTCCTGAACCGGTAGTCGAGGAAGCACCGGTAGTAGAAGAAATCGTTCCTGAACCAGTAGTTGAGGAAGCACCGGTAGTAGAAGAAATCGTTCCTGAACCAGTAGTCGAGGAAGTACCGATTGTAGAAGAAGCTATTCTTGAACCGGTAGTCGAGGAAGCACCGGTAGTAGAAGAAATCGTTCCTGAACCAGTAGTCGAGGAAGCACCGGTAGTAGAAGAAATCGTTCCTGAACCAGTAGTTGAGG
>CAMEJJ010000042.1 GCA_945919795.1 uncultured Lachnospiraceae bacterium | reverse complement strand
TATTTAAGTTTCTATGATACTAATCACAAGATTACTCGATGATAGTAGCAACACGTCCAGAACCTACTGTTCTACCACCCTCACGTTTTATTTATGGAGCGATTAGTGTGTATTAGCCTTGTATTTTAAGCGTTTTTATAATCGTAATAATATGATTTTCGCCATATTATTCATGTTTTTTTGAGATAAAAGGTATCATACGGGTATCACGACACTTCTACAATGATCATCAACTCTAAAAAAGATAAATATTGCAATATATCTTTTTTATAAAATCAGCACATCATAAATACCCATCGTTTTTATGATGCATAAAATCTTTCTCCAGTTTCAATACATAAACACGCAAGTTTTCCTGTACTAAAACCACATCCACAATCTAAAAGATAAACATTCTTACGCTCATTACACCATATCGACTCCTTAGCTTCATCCAAATATAAATTTTTTCTTGATGTTATGTTCCCAGTAGGTGTATGACCACACATTGATATATATCCTTCTATTCCTTCAAATATAAAAGAATCCAGATTGCAATTTCCTTCTAAGTAATACTCATCTTTCACTATATTCCCAGGCTGAAAAGTCATGGCATGCGCAAATAAATATTGTTTTCCATCAATCTCTCTTTCAACTTGTAATGGTAATTCTAAAATCAAATCAGCAAGATTAAGCATATCAACCGGTGTCAATCTATCTTTCATTAGTTCAAAAGAGTTATACCAATAATAAGGCATTTTGCGTCGTTGTCTTTCAGATGCTCCATAATATTTGTTTATGTAATCAGCTAACCACTGATCATGATTTCCTCTTACCCAAGTACATTTTTCCTGAATCTTACATAATTCAAAATAGATGCCAACGGGATCTGGTTCATCTGTACCTCTATCGAATATATCGCCCAGTACTATAAGTTCATCTTCAACGCCCAGATGAATTTGATCTAATATACTTTTTAGTTTTCTAAGTTCATTATGAATATCCCCTAACACATAATGCATTTTTTCACCACCATTCTACATTCTCATGAGGTCGACCAACTCCTCTTTTGTCTTTGCTCCCTCCAATTAGATTTATTCGACTCACATAGAATAAAAACATTTAAAATCATCCAACCTTATACAACCAACCTTTCCTCCATACCCAGAAGCACAGTCTATTGCAATATGATTATTTGCAATGAAAATTTCATCTGGTTTAGCACCGTAAATAGCACGAGTCGGAAGATGTCCTGTTACAAGATACTTATCTTCAAAATATACCCGTTCATAATTCGGTGCCTTGAAAATCAATTCATATAGCTGATAATCTTCCATCTTTCTTTCTGGCTTAAAATTAATAAATCCAGCATGTATTATAATAAATTCTTTTCCATTTACAGAAATTTTCTCATATGCGGCAAACTCTTCCAAATATTCTATAATATCCCGCTGTTCTTCCTTTGAGAGCTTATGGAATTCATCCAACGTAACCTGACCACCTATGTTCTGATATTCAATAATATTCTGTAGAGTCTTTTCATCAATCTTGCTTATTGCATCTTCTGTAATCTCTTGAGTAACAAAATCCAGTACCTGCATTAATGCATATTCGTGATTACCGATGATGGGATAAATATTTGGTTGCATCATCATATATTGAAGGATCTTTATTCCATCCCTTCCCCTATCAACGATGTCCCCATCAACATACAACTCATCAGCTTCTGAAAAATGAATCTGCTCAAGTATAGATATGAATCCTTCATAGTTTCCATGTAAATCTGACATCACATATACTGCCATTACATCGTCTCCTTATTAATCTTATTTTTGTTCGCTTAACTTCTATCAAAATAGAAATCTCATTTCCTAAAATACCATTTTTTCCAAAAATTTATATCTTCTACGTTGAATTCAGCTTTACAGTCCTCATAAAATCTGTAATCACAAATATTCCAAGATTCATATCCTTTTTTATAAAGATTAGATTTTTGCCCTAAATCAGCCGTTTTTCTTATTTTCTTATTAGCGATTTTCTTTCCTCTTTTTTTACTAGCATTGCCATCCTTACACACTGGTGTCCTTTTATAGCTTCGACTCATTTATTCCCTCCAATTTTTTCATATAAGCAAATTACTCTACTCAATCTGCGTAACTTCATCGATTCTACAGTGAAAGTTTTCGACATCTACATCTTCATGAAAGTGGCCGAAATACCAATCCTGAAAATCAACTTGGTCTGCCACCTGCTGAAAGAATCTTACCTGATTAAGCGCTGCATCATGGCACTCATATCCAAGTTCGGTAATTACCTCATAAGGACCGGTATGCGAAATAATATAATCCACCTTGTAATCACACTCTTCAAGATTTTTCCATGCCTCCTCATATTCTTCCTGGGATGGATTTTCCTCCTCAAACCAGGTAAATCCCAAATCCCTGTAAGCTCTATCAATAGAATATGCTCCACCAAATACAAAGAATCTCTTCCCGTCAATCTGGTAAACTTGTCCTCGCATTAGATGGATTATTCCCGGTTCTATAATATGTACCTTTCCTCCATGCCACTCATCAACTGAATAAGAATTTAGTGCGTCAAACTGCTCATGATTACCATCCGCAAATAAAACTGTCATAGGCAAGCCTCTTAAATATGCTCTTGTTGCCGCTTCCTGCTCTTTGCTAAATCCACATATTCCTGTGTCACCACAAATAATTAGATAATCATTCTCATTCAAATCCTCTCTACCGATAAACCCATCCAGTTTGTTAATATCAAGTGTTGAATGAATATCTCCACATACAAATATGCTCATAAATTATTCCTCCTTGTGATCCCAATCTCCATCGAATAGATTTTCAACATCATACTATCCCTTAATGTCTGAATTTGCGTTTGCGCCATTTCGATTAAATCCTGCTAGTTCCATAACTCCTCTGTCAAAATCTGCTAATACACCATATAAATCCAATTTTTCAAGGAGATATAAGTAATCATCATCATATTCGCCCATCTTCTTCCAGTCAGATGTTAATATCACTTCATAACAGTCATACATTTTTATTGCATTTGCCAGGATTTTAACTCTCGCGTCATCAATCCCCGTATAACCATCCGGCGTATGCTGGCATGTTGTTTTTGTGTTCAACACTCCATCTACATCCAGGAAAATCGCAAACAGCATAATCAATCACTCTCCTCACCATTTGACTTAAGTTTTTCGAATATTTCCTTTCTTTTTTCTTCTATCTCCTTACGACGCTGTTTTCTTCTTTCAATAAATTTGCCGACACATGAATCACATAATGTAACAATTCTTCCACCTAAATCAGTTCTAAGCGATGCTGTTTTCGTATCACCACACCATTCACATGTAGTTTTACTTCTTTCTTCAGCGTTTCGAACAATTTTTGCTATATCTTCTCTAAGTCTTCTTTTTTTGTTACCTTCCATCGAATCTGCCGCTTTATCATCCTTGTCCGGATCAAATCTAATAGAAATTCCACTTCCGATAAAATCCATTGCTGCTATTCCACAAGGCGCATCCTTATAACCATAATAAAATCTTAATGTTCCCCACTTCTCTTTAATCTGCGCAGGTTCAAAGTCTATTTCCACACCATCCTGTGCATATCTTTCTTCAATCTGCTTGCAGCAATCATGTATAATGCCATACCAGCCATCAGAACACTCACAGCCCCATCTGCAAAATAATCCTCTCTCCTCATCAACATTGTTCTGCTTCATAAATAAAAAATCTTCTTGCAGTTTTCTTTCTAATTCTTCTCTCATACTCAGTTCCTCCATTTTCTTCTGTATGCTGTTAATGACCATGAAAAACCAAGTTCATACCACAATCCATACTTAGCAAGTAATTCATCAAATTCATTTAGCACCATACCAGCAATTTTTCCATCATCAAAAAACATAACATCATCATCTGCATGAGCTTTATAAACATAGTCCTCGAAATACTCCCATATCTTTAACTCTCGGGTAACTTCGCATTTTTCAAGAAAATCCTCATATTCTTCACGAGATGATATCTCAAGCGGATTAATCCCTATATCATTGTTGGTTACACTTATATCCTCCATATCATCAAAATCATTTAGTTCTAACCATTCCTCATAAGAATCATATTCCGTCGGATCCCAACCTATTTGCCCATCAAGAAGTGTAGATACATAATCAGTAACCTCATCTGCCACCTCACTTGCCTCGGGAAGAAGTATTCTTCGTACCTCTTCTGATACTTTTCCCGTATCAACTTCGTATTCATGATGACGAAGAAGAAGACTTAATGGGCCCTCAAATGTCATATCAAGTAGTCTTTCAGGGTTAGAGAACTCTTTCCAAATACTCCCTCCGTTACAATCCCTTTCAGTAGGTCCTACTAAATATTTCTCTGGATGCTTTTCATTCCTTATCGCTACCTTCCCCCGGTAATCCGTATAACATTTTCCACCAGTAAAAATCTGTACATCTTGCCACATTCCCCACTTCTGTAGGAATATGACTATATCCATTGCAAGCATTTCTGAATCGGTTTCTTTATTGAAAATATGCTTATCGTCCATGAATGCCTCCTTTCATAACTTTTTTGCTCCTCTCACTAAAATGGAAGGATGTCATCGTCATTTGATTTATCATCCACTTTAACCTCAACAGGATTGATTTTATAAATAATAACAATATCTGCATCTTCCTGTGGTTCTAACCATTCTGGATGTTTATCTACATTCTTAATGAAATTCTCATTCCAGATATACGCGTCATCTCTAGGATATTTTCCCTTACGATCATATATTGCCAGATCACAATTCTTCATGACATGAACCTGAACCTTAAGCCCAGTTTTCTTATAAAACTTCTTAATATCCTTTGGCTCAAAGCTCTTAGGTAGCAAATTAATCAATCTATTTACTCCCCTGACAATTTCTGCATTACGCTCAAGGTCAATATAAACTAAGCCCTCTTCTTCTAAATAATTTTCTACTGCTTCTACATGATTAATTCTAATTGTCTTATTTACCATAATCTTTTTCTCCTTTTACTCATATATTTTTTTAATTTGTCTGCAAATCTATCAATTCTTTTCGTGCTTGTTCAATTCGCTGATTTGCATATTTTACTCTTGAACTACATTGTTCGATATCATATTGAAGACTTCTTAAAACTGGTTCTAATATTTCTCGCTTTTTTTCATACATCACAATTTTGCTTTCATCCTCCAAAATGCTCTCCTTTAGATATATAATGCGTTTCTTCTTTAATGCTTCATCTACCTCCTTTGTATTTCCAGGTATATCACCAACAAAGTTCACAGATTCAAATTCTGTACTATTTGGAATTCTAAATCCTGCCTGGATTAATAGCTTCTCTGCAGTAATTTCTTTATCTGCAACATTACTTCTGCAAGAAATACTCTTGTAGCTATTATCCACACTTTTTCCAGACATCCTGCAAAGTCTCAAGCCTATTACATCTAATGAAGGACCGAGAAATTCAATATCATCAATATGCCAGCTATAGGATGTAACTTCTTTTTCAGTTTCTAAATCATTAATCAAGTAGAGCTGTTCACCGCTAAAACTATCAGCATACCATATATAGGGCGTTTCAAGATTACATATCATCTCATAGACTTTTCTCAATGGTTCATTATCAAATGCACATTCTGTTATTCTTTCTTTAAACCTGTTTTTTACCATACGCATTCCTCCATCTGATATTTTCAGTTATTTTTGAATCGACATATTACAATTCCCCTATTGTAAAAGTTTATAAAAGACATCTGGTGTACAGCCCTTATCATCTATGTAGTAATCACAGCTTATTTTTCTGGAATTACCTCCAAAGAATGTTTTAGTTGCTTCTATATTGTCATTAACAGCATCAAAGCTAAGTCCACAAAAGTTTCTACACCAGGCTACTGCCTGTTCCAGCAGTTCTCCTTCTCTGCAAGTCCACAGGATAAGGACGTGTCCCTCATCCTGTAAAGCCTTAAGTTTTTCAACCAACTCCTTATTAGGCTGTCCAAGATATGGCCAGTTAACAACATCCTGATTGATACACAGAGTACCATCGAAATCTACTGCTATAATTTTTCTTCCCATACTCACATCGCGACCTTTCTAGCTCAATCCGGGAATAAACCAACATTTTTGCTAAACGATTTCAAAATATCCCTTTACAATTGCATGATCTGGGAAACCTACAAGAATTTGCTTGTAAAAATTAGAACCTTCAATATGTTTTGTGAAATCTTTTCCCCATACATAAATGTCAGTATCTCTCTTCACAAAATCACGATCATATTCTGCATCTCTTATCTCAATTCCCTTGGTAATAATGTGATCTTCAGCAAATTCATATTCTTGAGACACGGCAGTCTCTGCATAGATGCTGGAACCTTCCGGTGTATTTCTTATAAATCCAACAGCAGCAAGCATAGAATCTAATACAGAAAGATTCCATTCTTTCCTTGTAGCACCACGACGAAGATTATTGCTGTCAGTTACCACCATAGTTGGTCCATTAAGCAACGCTAACTTCTCTGTAACAATTTTCATCTGTCTTGCTCTGTCTTCGTACTCATTCGTTGATTCCTTACTACCAACGCGAATTCGATAGCCAACTACATTGAACTTCTTGTCATTCTGATCTTTCAGCCCGACCATTAAATAATTTGGATTATCATTCTCCTTGGCTGTAATAAGGCTGTCATCGATATTTAATAGCTGATAGTACTCTACCTTCCATAAAATACATACCTCATTTGTATTCTCATTTTTGCTGATAGCTGATTCATATCCAGCTTCATGCATCTTCTGAATAAATACTGACAAGCTATCATTCTTAACAACTTCTGTAAGCACTATGATATCTGCATCCTGTGCTAGTAATTCCTGAAAAACAAGTTCCGGAATTTCCTTTCCTAAGCCCGATCGCTGATTAATGTTCCAGCCTAATACTTTTCTACTCATAATTCGTTTTCTCCCTTCACTGATTGTTTTTTATAATTGCCTGCTACAAAATAAACCCTTAGGATATGAAAAAGACCAGGTGGTATATTACAACCATCTGGCCTTTTATTATTTTTCCGGGGGTATTATTTAATACTCCAATCGACTCATCATTAAGTTTTTCCGGGGGTGTTATTTAGTTGTCATTCTAAGCAACAAATGCTTCCTACTCCATGGCCATTATCTTTGATAATGAAATACTCATCCCTATCAACAGTATCAATTGCTATGGCATCTATAAGCTTTATATCATACTTCGCGATAAAATCATTATCTATCATAAGCTTAATAAAATTCCAGCCTTTATCACCACTCATAGCAGTCATAATCGGAACCTTACTATTTCCTTTATCAAATAAAAATCTCTTAAAGTACCAACTATCAGCCTCATTCTTGTTATCATCAAGCCCATACCAACAAAGCAACTGTATTCTATCAAGCAGTACAAATTTCTGTCCTATTGAATGATTATCCTTAAGATACAAATATGATGCTATATTTTTTAAGAATCTCTCAACAGTTTTTTCCTGAGGCTTTGCAGCTTTATTGCTTTCATCTACGCAAAAGAGGTATTGAAATCTATCCTTAAGCTTTGTAGATTTTACAGAGACAGAATCCTTTTTGATAATCATGCATTGTTCTTTTAACGGACCTAATTCTAAAGCATTGGCAATGATATTATTTATACTTACCACGCTAAGTCTATAGTCCTCACCCATCAAATACTTTGAACGCTCTTCTTCTATCTTAGCCCAACGTTTCGCCTTATCTTTCTTTGTGCAATGCTTTTCATAATAATTTTTAAGCCAGCCATCCGCCTGTGGGTACTTCTTATTCCATTTATTTATAGCATCTGCATCACCTACATAATCTTGGGCGCATTCAAAGCCTAGCCAGCTAAAGAGGATATTGCCTACAGTAGCAATCAGATTATCACTAATCATTCCATCATCAGATACCTTATCTGCATCATAGAAATCACCAAATATAAAACCTCTCGCAATTATAGTAAGAAGATGCTCCAAACCATATAAAATGCCTGTGGCTCCAAAGTTGTCCGTTAACATCTTTGGCTGAAGGCGCGGGGTATCGAAGATTGGGGCGGTGATGTAGGATTTAAATTCTTGGAGTTCGTTGATCATTTGTTAATTACCTTTCCTACTTTGAGCATATATACTTTAACTCTTCAAACCTATATCTTCCAAAGCCTTACTTATTATTTTCTCATCGCATGGTCGTAAGTCATTTTCTTGATATTTAGTTATTATTCTATAACTTCGTTTTACAATTAAAACAATTAATTCTTTAATAAAGTCATCCAATTCCTCTTTTTTAACGCCATATATGCTATCTATATTACGTAACAACTCTCCATTATTAAAATAATCTAGGAAATACAATTTTTTAATGATATCACTTTTATAATTATCCTCTGGAAAAATAGAAAACAAATTTTCTTCTCCTCGTTTTTTAAGATTACATTCATTTTTTCGTTTTTCAAGCCCGCACATTTTTTCGAGCCCGCACATTTTAGAATCGCTTAATTGTTTTAGTTTTATCCAAACACAATCTCTGCCACTATTACCCGTTTTCCAATTATTAGGACCTTTACGTACTCCAGCGGCAGGATTTTTCCACACCGGACAAAAAGCACCAATGGTATATGATACCTTGTAAAAAGCATTCAATAGTGTGTTATTACAATAGCTATAGTGTTTTTTTAAAATATCTATTGATTCTACACTAGTTAAAATGTCGGCAGGAATTATGACCTCACTTTTATCGTTCTTTACATAATGAATAAATCTATCTTTCTGATAAAAATAATACTTTCCCTCCTCAGGTGTATCATCTTCTGAAAAAGACAAACACCCATACTTTTTGTACGAACCTATTGCATCTGGCCACCTTTCAGCGTCAGAGGAAAATATCATTTTATATTTGAGATATTCGTTCATACGACTACACGGAGCAGCTTTCCATTTTTTTAATATCTCTTCATTATTATTAAACAATACACTTTCTCTTACATCCTTTAACATTTCTGATATTATCTGTTGTTCATCTAATTCACATTTACTTTTCATTCTTTTCCCCTTTTAAGTTTTTCTGGGATTTGCTCCCATCCAATCAAATCCCAGAAAAACTTCCTGTTATCCATGGAAGATGCTGTAATCTCATACAGTGCTGCTATCATATTCTGCTCTGATAAACCTGATTCCTTAACAATGCCTCCTAATGCCCAAAGACAAGTAGCATAAATTTTACCTAATGCATCTGAATCATTATTATCATAATATGCTCGTAAATATCCTGTAAGTTCATCTTCTAACTTCTTATTCTTAACCTTAATATTACACTTTATGTTACGAGACAATACCTCATCAAAAGTATATGTCTTTGG
>CAMEJJ010000041.1 GCA_945919795.1 uncultured Lachnospiraceae bacterium | reverse complement strand
AAACAACCGGAGTATTGAACAGATTGAAATTCCGTATTCCGCATTGGCAGAGGGTGCAACGACTGCTTTTGCCAATACGGTACAGGATAAAGACGGATACATTCGTCAGGCGCAGTTGTTTGTGGAAACTCCGGACGGAACCATGGACAGTCTGGCATTTGCATGCTATAAAGCATATCAGAATCAAAATGGTGCAACCATTGAGGTTCCACGTCTGGATGCACTAAATCAGACTGAGTTTACTTTTTCCGGTAACATTGAGGATTATGAAGATGTTTCCATGTGTGATGTGCTCGAAGGAAATATTGATCCACGCGTTTTTAAAGACTGTATTGTCTTAGTCGGAGCATATGCGCCGGGACTGATGGATTCGTTTAATGTGGCAATTGAAAAAGGCAGCCAGATGTATGGGGTTGAGGTTCATGCCAATATTATTGAAGCATTATTAGAAGGAAAGTTTTCCCAGCCGGCTAATTCGGTTTTAACAGGTCTGATTTTTGCCTGTGTGGCTGTTGTTTTTTACTTATGGATTCGCAAAAAGAATATTATCATCAGCCTTGTTAGTTTATTTGTATTTATTGCCGGTGAAATCGGGATCGGTGTTTTACTTCGTGTAAGCGGATGGACGATACCAGTTATTTATCTGCCGATTGTCTTAATTTTAGTATTGGTATATAAGATTTTCAGTCAGTATCTGATAGAGAAAATCAACAGAACACGTACATTAAATGCATTCAAGAAGTATGTTGCACCGCAGATTGTGGAAGAGCTGTCCAAAAAGAACAATCTGGAGATCAGGCTGGGTGGAGAAAATCGAAACATTGCAGTGTTGTTTGTGGATATTCGTGGATTTACCACAATGTCCGAAAGCTTAGAGCCGGAGCAGGTTGTAGAAATCTTAAATCGCTATCTGAGCCTGACGACCAAGGCAATTTTTGATAATTCCGGAACGCTGGATAAGTTTGTCGGAGATGCGACCATGGCAGTCTTTAATGCACCGTTTGATCTGGATGATTATATTTTCAAGGCAGTATGTGCAGCTTATGATATTGCGGCAGGTGCGGATGAAATCGAAGCCGAGATGATGGAGCGTTTTGGCAAAACGGTCGGTTTCGGTGTCGGTGTTAACTGCGGACCGGCGGTTGTCGGCAACATCGGATGTGATGTCCGTATGGACTATACGGCAATTGGGGATACCGTCAATACGGCAGCACGATTGGAAGCAAATGCAAAACGTGGACAGATTTTAATCAGTGATGAAGTATATCAGGCAGTAAAAGATCGCGTAGAGGTTGAACCCATTGGTGAAATCCCGTTAAAGGGAAAAACAAAGGGTGTTATGGTTTATTCCGTGAAAAAAGTAGAAGGAAAGCCGAAAGTTCTGGATACAAAAAGCTGATGGTATGCATTTGATTGACAAGCAGGTAATATAAAAGGTATTGAGAAGAACTTTTTTGAGAAGTTTTTTTGAGAAGTTTTTTTGATAAGGATTTTCAAAAAAGAATGATTTAACAGGGGTAATGAAGCGATTAGATAATTTGAATTATGTAAGGTGGGAGGTACAGTTTGAAAGTTGAGATTTTACTCATTCCGGAATATGATCGTCTGGATGAATCGGTTGCGATGGCAGAAAAATATCATGCACATTTTGAATACAATGATTTTTATTTTCCGTCGGTTTATATGAATCAGGATGAAATAGATAAAAGAGTTGAACGTTATCTTTCTTACAATAGAGATATCAGTATGGATACCATGCATGGAGCTTTTTTGGATTTGGTTCTTCATAGTTCTGATCCTAAGATTGCGGAATACTCAAAACAATGTATGCGCAAATCCATGGAAATTGCAAAGAGGCTCGGAGTTAAAGGTGTTATTTTTCATACAGGACTGATTGCGGGATTTAAAGAGTATAATTATGTATCTAACTGGATTACAAAAAATGCAGAGTTTTTCAGGGATTTGTGTACATCCTATCCGGATATACAGGTCTATATGGAGAATATGTTTGATTTGGATTATGAATTAATCTGGCTACTTGCCAATCAGATGACAGATGTACCGAATTTCGGGCTTTGTTTAGATTATGCACATGCTGCCATATCCAATATCAAACCGGTTGAATGGTTGAAAAACCTTGCTCCTTTTATTAGGCATATGCATATTAATGACAATGATTTTGTCAATGATCTGCATCTGACTTTGGGAAAAGGTCAAATTGACTGGCAGGAATTTAGAACGGAATTAAAGACTTTACTTGAGAATGGTGAAATGAAGGAAATGCCAAGTATTCTTTTAGAACTCAAGAGTTTGGAATCGTTTGAAGAATCAATAGGGCTGTTTCAACAATTATTTGATTAAGAGGATGATAGAATGGATTTAACACAACAGGAATTTCGTAAAATAATATCAATTGGAATTGAATTGACAACGGAAACGGACAGAAATAAATTGTTAGATAAGATTCTGGAAGAAAGTATGGACGTTACCAATTGCGATGCGGGAACATTATATGTTTTAGAGGATAATGCACTCAAATTCAAGGTAATGAAAACGCTGTCCATGGGAATCAGTCAGGGAGAAAACGGAGAAGAAATTGATCTTCCTCCGGTGCCGCTCAAAGAGGAAAATGTATGTGCATACAGTGCAATCCATAAAAAAGTAATCAATATCAAAGATGTCTGGCGCAATGACACCTTTGATTTTTCCGGCCCAAAAAAATATGATGCCATGACCGGATATCATACCGAATCTTTATTGGTGATTCCGCTCGCTAACCATGAGGGCGAGGTCATCGGTGTCATGCAGTTAATCAATGCTTTAGATGAGGATGGTCAGATTATTGTATTTAACGAAGAATATGAATTTGTGATTTTGTCTTTGGCATCGCAGGCGGCCATTGCGATTTCCAATATGCGTTATACGGAAGAACTGAAAGAACAGATGTGGTCTTTTACAGAAGCTTTAGCGACCGCAATTGACGAACGTACCCCCTATAATGCGTTGCATACGAGAAAAGTTGCAGATTATTCCGGTCTTTTGGCAGATGAACTGAATAGAGAATATGAAGCAGGAGAGTATCAGGAATATTTTGATATACAGAGAAAAGAACAATTGATTATGGGAGCTTTGCTGCATGATATTGGAAAAATGATTGTTCCGCTTGAGGTAATGAATAAAGCGACCAGACTGGATGAACGGTTGGCACTTGTAAAGGACAGATTCAAGCTGTTCCAAAGTTACTTGAAAATCCGCTTTTTGGAAGATAAAATTTCAAAAGAAGATTACGAAGGAGAGAAGACCTATTTAGAGGATACGCTCCATTTTATTGAAGAGATTGATGCAAAAGGATTTTTGCCGGATGAAGATTATGAAAGAGTTGTGCAGATTTCCGAAGCATTTTGCCTGACACCGGATGATGAAAAAATCCCGCTTTTGACGGAAGAAGAAGCAGAGTGCCTAAAAATCAGAAAAGGTACTTTGACTGATAAAGAGCGGATTGTGATGGAAAATCATGTAAATATGACAAAAAAAATATTGGAAAAGGTACATTTTAACCGATATTTTAAGGATTGTCCGATATGGGCCGCACAACATCACGAAACATTAAACGGAACAGGATATCCGGATCATTTGACGGCGGCTCAGCTATCTGCCGAATCGCGTATCTTGGCAGTTGCAGATATCTATGATGCGTTAACCAGTCAGGATCGTCCTTATAAACAGCCCATGCCCAAGGAAAAAGCCGTTGCTATTTTGGAATCCATGGTTTCCGAAGGCCGGTTGGATGAGAAAATTGTAAATGCACTGAAAAAATGTGTTTTGGAATAACATTCTGTATGCAAATTATTGATGTGAAGATAAAAGAGGAGAAAACGTTATGAAATTAGGTAATAAGGGAATTACAAAAGGAGCAATTGCCGCAATTTCTGCAGGAGCTGTAGTCGTTGGCGGTATTGTGGTAGCAGTTCTTCTGAATCTGGATGGAAAAACGGCTTTTCGAAATATTACGGTAATCGATACACTTGGTACAGTCAGTGTTTATCGTGAAAGTGTCAACGATACATTGGATGCTTATGTAGATATGAATTTGGAATCCGGAGATGAAGTTACGGTTGGACCGTCCAGTGAGTTAGATTTAAAACTGGATGATGACAAATTTGTCTATGTGGAAGAAAATACCAAGATGTCTCTGAAGGCAGAGGGTGATTCGGATAATTCCAAGACGCAGATATTTTTATCGGAAGGTGCAACCTTACATAAACTGGATAGCAAATTGAGTGACAGTTCCACTTATGAAATTGAAACTCCGAATGCTACTATGGCAATCAGAGGTACGATTACATGGGCACGTGTTTATAAGGGAGCGGATGGAGAAGTTCATTCAGACTTCCAGGTTTATGAGGGAAAAACGGAGTTGCAGCTTCATACGGTTGATGGTAAGCCGATTGGAAAAACTGTGGAAATTCCGGAAGGATATCAGGTTAAAACACGAGGCGGACAGGATTTTTCAGAGATTATTTTGCAAAATGTGAATGATAAAGAGGAAGAACTTGCTCCCATTGATTATAAAGATCTGCCCACACAGACATTGACTATTTTAAAAGAGATTATTAATTCGGGAAGAACCATTTATATGGGAGTTAATACATTGCCGGACCGAGTTCCTGTTTCATTTGATGATGTAGAAGAAATCCTAAAGGAACGCGAAGAAGACAAAACATCGGAAGATGAAGAAGAGGAAGAAGATGAAGATCTGACAACAAATAATAAAGATGCGGATGAAGGAGATGATTCTGAAGAGGATGCTCCGGATGAGGAAGAAACCGAAGAAACGACAAAGTCTTCTACGACGAAAAAGAAAACAACGACTTTCAAAACTACTTCGACATCATCTGCTTCGACGGCAACAACACCGTCGACTTCAGATGCGGCAACTCCTGACGCATGTACGGTTTCGTTTATGTACAACAGCGGAACCTTTGCAGAACAATATGTTACATACGGTATGGCGGCAAGCAAACCGAAATTGCAGCCTTCCGCAAGTGGAAACTGGTATTATACCACGGAAGATGGTTCGTTGGCAGTATTTGATTTTTCAACTCCGATTATGGGAAATATAATCTTGACATGGCAGTAATAATTAGACTATTTTCCTGATAGCGCATGTTGAATCCGTTACTTATCAGATAGGACAAATAAAAATGAGTGATTTAAAACCTTATTGCAGACCGGTATATTATTATGAAACGGATCAGATGCAGATTGTTCATCATTCCAACTATATCCGTTGGTTTGAGGAAGCACGAATTGATTTTTTAAATCAAATGGGACTGCCTTATGATGAAATGGAAAAGAGAGGATTTTTAATTCCCGTGCTTGGTGTATCCTGCAACTATAAGATTGCATTTCGTTTTGGAGATACTTTCAGCATTGTGCCCAAACTGGATCAGTTTAATGGATTACGTATGCATTTGACCTATGAAGTTTACGATGAAAAAACGAAAGAACTCAAAGCTACGGGCGAGTCTTCCCATTGCTTTACCGATCGGAATTTGGTTCCGCTTAGGATGAAACGACAACATCCGGATATTTTTGAAAAACTAATCAAGTATGTCGAGCAAAAAGAATAAAGAAATACGAATTTTTCAAAAGAAAAGGGGTTTCTAAAATGGCCAGAAAAATCAGTGTTACAAAAGAGATGTTATTAAATGCTGCTTTTGAGATTACAAGAGAAGAAGGATTACGAGAAGTAACAGCCAGAAAACTTGCATCCAAAGCAGGGTGTTCTACACAACCTATTTTTCGCGTATATACGGGAATGGATGTTTTATGTGATGAAGTTTTTTCACTTGCGATTTCTGATTTTTCCGATTTTTATATAGAGTATCCGGTTAAAAGTGATGTTCCGTTTGTAAATCTTGGAATGGCATACATTGAATATGCGGCAAAGGAACCGCAGTTATTCCGTTTGCTGTTTTTGGAAGAAAAGCGTTGTGATGCAACGTTGTTTGGTATTTTAAACGGTAAAGACAGTTTGCTTCATAAAGAAATTGCGAAAGCCGGTGCAATGGGAAGCAAAAATCCGAGTGACATCTTTATGAAGATGTGGATTTTTATTCATGGAGCCGCATCTATGGTAATAACCGGTGACTATGATTTGACGATGGAAGAGACCTGTACTTTGTTGGAAAATGCATATCATTCTTTTGCAAACGTATGAATGTGATACTATTTAATGTAAAGGACCGAATCAAAGAAAGACTGGACAAGTACTTGGTTCGGTTATTTTATGGATACGACAGGATTAAAATAAAGGATAGTTGTAAGATATTTTATGGAAGAAGAAAAGAAAGCGGAATATACCGATATCATTGCATTAATTAATTCTCGTTATGACAGATTAAGTAAAAGTCATAAAAAGATTGCGACTTATATTCTGGATAATTATGACCAGGCAGTGTTTATGACTGCGGCTGAGCTTGGAAAAAAAGTTGATATCAGTGAATCTACGGTGGTGCGTTTTGCTTCCGGCTTGGGATTTGAGGGATATCCGGAATTTCAGCATGCACTGGAAGAATGGGTTAAAAATGAGTGGAATGGTGTTGCCAAGGTTGGTATGAAATATGGAAAAAGTACACAGTCTGAGATTTTGACAAGTGTACTTAATTCCGATATCGACAAAATTGCAGATACTCTTCAAAATATTAATGTGGAGGCTTTTGAAGCTGCCGTTGATATCATTTTGAATGCAAGACATGTATACATCATTGGTCTGCGCAGTTGTGAACCACTTGCTGACTTTTTGAGTTTTTATTTAAATATGATTCGACCTGATGTGAGTTGTGTCAAATCATCATCCATGACAGAATTGTTTGAACAGATGATTCGGATTGATGCATCGGACGCGGTTGTGGGAATTAGTTTTCCCAGATATTCCATGCGTACGTTAAAGGCCATGGAATTTGCAAATGATCGGAATGCAAAAATTGTAGCACTGACTGATTCGGAAAGATCGCCGATGTGTATGTATTCTTCTGTCAATCTCTGTGCCAGAAGTGATATGGTTTCCATCGTAGATTCGTTGGTGGCACCACTTAGCTTAATCAATGCATTAGTAGTTGCGTTGTGCTTAAGAATTCCGGAACAGGTTAGCGATAACCTGAAAAAACTGGAAGAAGCATGGACGAATTATCAGGTATATTCCAATGATGAATTAAATTATCTGGATGATGAGCCGGTGCTTAAAAATCCGTTAACGAGGAAAGAATATGAGTAAAGTCATAGTAGTCGGCGGAGGTGCTGCCGGAATGATGGCGGCAATTGCCGCAGCTGAATGTGGGCATTTAGTAACATTGTTGGAACAAAATGAGAAATTGGGAAAAAAGATTTATATTACAGGGAAAGGTAGATGTAATCTGACCAATGCCTCCGATTTGGAAAATGTTTTTTCCAATATTGTTACCAATCCCAAGTTTTTGTACAGTGCGATTTATGGATTTGATAATCAGTCTTCGATGGATTTTTTTGAGCAAAACGGATTGAAGATAAAGATAGAACGTGGAAATCGGGTGTTTCCGGTATCCGATCACGCATCAGACGTGATTAAGACTTTGGAAAAATGTCTGCGCGCATTACATGTTGAAATTCGATTGAACACAAGAATAAAAGAATTGATGATTGAAAAAGAAGATCACAGTGCAGATAATAACGAAGAATGTGGCAGGCAAAAAAAGGGATACGGCTCGGTAATAAAAGGAATTGTAGATCAGCACGGTAAAAAATATGTAGCTGATGCGGTCATTTTGGCAACCGGAGGCGTATCTTATGAGACGACAGGCGCAACGGGAGAGGGGATACGCTTGTCTGAAAAATGTGGACATCATATTTCACAGTTATGTCCGGCACTGGTTCCACTGGAAACCAAAGAGACATGGTGCCGGGATTTAATGGGGCTTTCCTTAAAAAATGTCAATGTTAAGATAAAAAATGGTAAAAAAGTGTTATTTGATGAATTCGGAGAGATGCTGTTTACACATTTTGGTGTCAGCGGACCTTTGATTTTATCTGCCAGTTCCAAAATTAATACGGTTTTGAAAAAACAAGATTTACAGATGTTTATTGATTTGAAACCAGCACTTAGTGAAGAACAACTACAAAAAAGACTGATTCGTGAATTTGAGGAGAACGGTCAGAAACAATTTAAAAATGCATTAAACGGATTGTTTCCCACAAGACTGATCCCCGTCATGATCTCTCTTTCGGAAATTAATCCGGAGAAAAAGGTCTGTGAGATTAGCAAGGCTGAGCGGCAGAAATTTGGTGGCTGTATCAAAGCACTTCCGTTAACAATTATCGGAACAAGAGATTTCAAGGAAGCGATTATTACCAGAGGTGGTGTCAGTGTCAAAGATATTAATCCGTCCACCATGGAATCTAAGATTGTAAAAGGCTTGTATTTTGCCGGTGAGATGATTGATGTGGATGCGCTAACAGGCGGTTATAATTTGCAGATTGCCTGGTCAACCGGACATCTGGCAGGAAGCTCTGTGGAGTGATAGATAAAGATTAGAAAAGGAAGAAGATTATGAGTTATTCAGTAGCAATTGACGGTCCTGCCGGTGCAGGAAAAAGTACCATTGCCAAAATGGTTGCAAAGAAGCTGGGATTTATTTATGTTGATACCGGTGCCATGTATCGAGCCATGGCTCTGCATATTTTAAGAAAGGGGATTCCGGCAACTGATTCGGCAGCTATCAGTGCAGCCTGTGAGGATGCGGATATTACAATCCAGTACCAAAACGGAGAACAGGTTGTATTATTAAACGGAGAAAACGTGAACGGACTGATTCGTACCGAAGAAGTCGGAAACATGGCATCTTCCAGTTCCACCAACGGCGACGTCCGTAAAAAACTGGTATCGTTGCAACAAAAGCTTGCAAAAACAGCGGAAGTAATCATGGATGGAAGGGATATCGGAACCGTAGTTTTACCGGATGCCGATGTGAAAATCTATCTGACCGCAGGTAGTGATGTGCGTGCAAAACGCCGTTACGATGAACTGACAGCAAAAGGCATTTCTTGTGATCTTCAAAAAATTGAAAAAGATATTATCGAGCGGGATGAACGGGATATGAACCGTGAAATTTCACCGTTAAGACAGGCGGATGATGCCGTATTGGTGGATTCGTCTTATATGACCATTGAAGAAGTGGCAGAAAAGATTATTTCATTGATAAACAAAAATTGATTTCTGCTATATCAGTGGAATATCAATGAAATATCTATGAATTATAAACAGTTAATGAAATGTCTTTGAAATAGAAAATGTAATTAATATTTTATTGTGTTTTTATAATGGCATAGTTGATGAATAAGGAAATAGAACGATGGAAGTGATTTTGGCAGAAACAGCCGGTTTTTGTTTTGGCGTGAAACGTGC
>CAMEJJ010000040.1 GCA_945919795.1 uncultured Lachnospiraceae bacterium | reverse complement strand
TCCACCATACAGTGTCTTTTGAGTTTTCGTCCATAACGATATATTTATCTTTAGGAGAACGTCCTGTGAACACACCGGTCATAACATTAACGGTGTCAAGTTCTGTGTTCTGACCAACTTCATAACCTTCAAGTCCTGCTTTGGTCTCTTCTTCGAATAATACTTCGTAAGAAGGGTTGTAAACAACTTCTGTTGTTCCGGTGATGCCATACTTTGTTAAATCGATTGCCATCTTTCTTTTTACCTCATTTCTTTCATATTTATTGCCTTTCGGCATATATTTGGTTTTATTTTTCCTATTCAATATTATACTAACAAGCTGACAAAATCAATAAAAATCTGCTACTTTTCAGAAAGTTTTCATATAATTTAGTCCATTTTTGGAAGTGAATCAAAACCGGGCTTTAAATCCTCATCCGTCGGGATGTAATCTGACATGGTGCCGTTATGGAAATTTTCATACGCATACATATCAAAATAACCGGTTCCGGTAAGGCCGAACAGAATGGTTTTTTCCTCGCCGGTCTCTTTGCATTTCAACGCTTCATCAATCGCAACTTTAATGGCATGACTGCTTTCCGGTGCAGGAAGGATTCCTTCCACTCTTGCAAACTGCTCAGCAGCCGCAAATACAGCGGTCTGCTCTACAGAACGCGCCTCCATATATCCGTCATCATACAATTGTGAAAGCACAGAGCTCATACCATGGTAACGAAGACCGCCCGCATGATTTGCAGAAGGAATGAAACCACTTCCGAGTGTATACATTTTTGCCAGAGGGCACACTTTTCCGGTATCACAGAAATCATATGCATATTTTCCTCTGGTTAAGCTCGGGCAGGATGCCGGTTCAACTGCAATAATCTGATAATCATTTTCTCCACGGAGTTTTTCACCTACAAACGGTGAAATCAAACCACCGAGATTGGAGCCGCCGCCGGCACATCCGATGATAATATCCGGCTTAATGTCATATTTATCCATTGCAATCTTAGTCTCTAAACCGATGACTGTCTGATGTAAGAGTACCTGTGACAGTACACTTCCCAATACATAACGATATCCCTCTGTGGTAGTTGCTGCTTCCACCGCTTCGGAGATGGCGCATCCAAGACTACCTGTTGTTCCGGGATGTTCCAAAAGAATCTTCTTTCCTACTTCCGTTTCCATGGAAGGCGAAGGCGTAACACTGGCACCGTATGTACGCATAACTTCACGACGGAACGGTTTCTGTTCGTAAGAACATTTTACCATATACACCTTACAATCCAGGTCAAAATAAGAACATGCCATAGAAAGTGCCGTTCCCCACTGACCAGCTCCGGTCTCTGTCGTGACACCTTTTAAGCCCTGTTTCTTTGCATAATAAGCCTGGGCAATTGCAGAATTTAATTTGTGACTTCCACTGGTATTGTTTCCTTCAAATTTATAATAAATTTTGGCGGGAGTTCCCAGTTTTTTCTCCAGACAGTAAGCTCTGACTAACGGAGAAGGGCGATACATTTTATAGAAATCTTGGATTTCCTGAGGAATATCAATGTACGGTGTCGTATCATCCAATTCCTGTTTCGCTAACTCGGTACAAAAAACATGCTCCAATTCTTCTAATGTCATCGGCTGTTTTGTGCCCGGATTTAAAAGCGGAGCCGGTTTGTTTTTCATATCAGCCCGAACATTGTACCATTGTTTGGGCATCTCCTGCTCTTCTAAATAGATTTTGTAAGGTATTTCTTTACTCATGTTCATCCTCCTCAAATTACCTTTTTAATATATGATGAAAATAATTCTCATTAACACCCAGAATACATCAGGGAGTGCCAATAGAAAAATCTATCATTTCAATATTTTTGCCAAAGTACGCATCAGTTCCTGAATATTAATCGGCTTTGAAATAAATCCGTTCATTCCGCTCTCATATGCGCTCTTTTTATCTTCTTCAAACGCATTTGCCGTCATTGCAATAATCGGAATATTTGCTTTTCGATTGTCACTTAACGTCCGGATTTCTCTCGT
Organism: uncultured Lachnospiraceae bacterium; assembly: GCA_945919795.1. Lineage (GTDB taxonomy): Bacteria > Bacillota > Clostridia > Lachnospirales > Lachnospiraceae > UBA2882. Next base: position 7,502 of record CAMEJJ010000040.1, on the reverse strand, counting down.
AGCCATAAATCCGTTCATCTTTGGCATCTGGATATCCATCAAAATCAGATCATAATAATCCGAAGCGGCTATAGCCATCTTATCAACCGCCACAATTCCGTCTTCTGCTACGTCAACCATAAATCCTGCTGCCTTTAATATTTCTGCCGCAATCTCCTGATTGAGTTCATTGTCTTCTACCAGAAGAATTCTCTTTCCTGTGAAATCCACAGCCTCTTCCATCTGTTTTTCAGAATCTACAGCATGAACAGGTCTTGTGAGAACTTCCCGCAATTCTGACATAAACAAGGGTTTAGCTACAAACGCCGTCACACCGGCTTCTCTTGCCTCAACTTCTATATCCGACCAGTCATATGCAGTCAAAACAATAATTGGTGTACTTTCCCCGATTACCTTGCGGATGCGGAGAACCGTTTCAATCCCATTCATATCAGGCATGAGCCAGTCGATGATATATGCCTTAAAATCATCCCCTTCATCAAAGGCCTCTTTTGCTCTGACAATCGCTTCTTTTCCGGAAACCGTCCAGTCCGCTCTCATTCCGATCTGTTTTAGCATCTTGCTTACACTCATACAGGTATTGGTATCATCATCGGCAACCAGCGCACGCGCTCCTTGCAGTTCCGGGATTGGTTCATATTTTACAACATGATCTGACAGTTTACAGTCAAAAACAATGACAAACTCTGTTCCTTTTCCTTCTTCACTCTTTACGGTAATCGTGCCACCCATCATATCAACAATATTTTTTGTAATCGCCATACCAAGTCCGGTTCCTTGAATACCGCTTACCGTAGTAGACCGTTCTCTCGAAAAGGATTCAAAAATATGTTTCTGGAAATCTTCAGACATTCCAATTCCATTATCTTTAATCCGAAATTCAAACATGGTATATCCGCTTAGTGCACAAGGTTTTTCGGAAATTCTGACGCTGATAATTCCTCCGACCGGCGTAAACTTGATAGCGTTACTGACAATATTTAAAAGAACCTGATTCAACCGAAGTTTGTCGGTAATGATATCTTCATGAACAATATCCTGGGTATCAATAAACAAATCCTGTTGCTTGGAAGCAATATTGGACTGAATGATGGTTCTCAGATCATGAAGGACATCCGGCAGATGCACCTCTTTTTCTTCAATTTTTACCCTTCCGCTCTCGATACGACTCATATCCAGAACATCATTAATCAGGCTTAGAAGGTGACTGCTTGAGACAGAAATCTTTTTGAGATAGTCTCTTATCATATCAACATCATCAAGATGGGAAGCTGCAAGAGCGGTATAACCAATAATGGCGTTCATTGGTGTACGGATGTCATGAGACATGTTGTTTAAAAATGTCGTCTTAGCTTTATTGGCATGCTCTGCTGCAGCAAGGGCATCGACAAGCATTTTTCTTTGATTTTCTTTCTCACGCTCTTCCTCATCCACATTCAAAAAAGCAAAAGCAACATGCGATGCTTCTTCCTCTATCTTTGCAAATTTAATCAAGGTAAGCTCCAGCCACAGATACTCCCCATTTTTTCCCATATGAAGGAATCGACAGGCATGTCTTTTCTTATTTCGAAGCACCTCTTTTATATAATCTTCTTCAGCAAATTTAAATAATTCATCCCGATAATCCGGATGTGTATATGTCAGTATGATATCTTTATACAAGCTAAGAAAACTATTCAAATCATGCACATCCATGTTTTTATTTGAAAGTTCTTTACTAAGACTGTATTTTGCACACTCATTTGTATCAAAATTGATGAGATACAAGGCTGAATACTGACCGGCCAGGCCCTCGATTTTCTTGATATATTCTTCGAGGACTCTTTGATGTTCCATGTCCTTTGCATGAAGTTCTTCTGTTTTGGTAAGATCAAGCATGTATGTAATTGCTAACAAGTCATCATTTACCATATCGGAATACATGACCACATGCTGCTCTGCCAACATCGGATTACCCAAAGAATCCTTGGTCCGATATCTGTGAAAAATATGATTTTCCCCCCGGTCATAACAAGCTTTTAAATGGTCAATATCAAAAAATGCAAAATATGCAGACTGCTGATCCTCGGGCAACTGCTTTCCCCAATACTCAATCACATCCCAATATCTGCAATCATCCGGAAATCCAATTGCCTCATTGATACTGTATTCTACATCGTCAATCACCTGATACATCGTTCCCGGAACAATGTCCTTGGTAATATTAATATTGTAGTATGCACCTGCGCTCGCAGAAAGTGCATGCTCCATAATTCGGATTTTTTTCTTATATGTTTCTATTTGTTTTTCGAGTATTGTGGTTCCCACAAAAATACCTCCGAACTGCCACTTCTGAATATGCTATTTGTTTCATATTCAATTACACACATATTTATTATTTTAACATGTATTATCGAGAAAATACAAGAGTTGCAAAAGACAGTATAGGGTATGACTAATTGCATTAACACGGCACACACCATTCATTCCGTAAATTACATATTCTCCTTCACTGTACATTCCGCCCCTCCTTTCTCATACCGGCTACAATATACAAAAAACGAGTGGCGACAACTGGATTTACGCAATTGCTGCTACTCGTTTCAAATAATTATAACAAATATTTTCTTTTTGTCTCAAAGGATAACTTTTATAAAAAATGATTTTTTACAGAGTTATTTACTGCAAAATATCCAAGTGCTTCCGCAATCTGACTTCTACAGGAATTATGAACACAGATAAATGCTACTTTTTTCTTTTCCATTATTGAAACCATCCCTTTGTTTTATTAGCAAACCAACAGAGTGCCAACATAAATACTTTCCTTTTAGCAGCCAAGCTTTTTTAAAAGTTCCACCACCTGGGCAGCTTTTAGTACTTTTCCCATTGATACCACCTGCTCATTCACAACAATAGCAGGCATGCTCATAACACCATAACTCATGACGATTGGCATATCTGTGATATACATGACTTCTGCTTCCAGATTCATGTCTGCTACTGCTTTCTTCACATTTTCGTATTGCTCGTGGCAAGATTTACATCCGGCACCCAGGACCTTAATATTACATCCTTTTCCACCACATGCACAGCAACCTTGCGTTACTTTTTCCGTTACTTCTTTCGTTACTTTTTCTGTTTCCTTGCCAAATCCAAATAATCCCATAATCATAGTCTCCTTTTTATTTAATAATTTATATTTCACATACTGTCAAAAAATCATTCTGCATGTCAATTACTACTAATACTTTCATACTTATCTTCCTTTCTCGCTTCTCTGGTATGCCCCGGGACGAATTATTTCCCGAGAAATCGCTTCCTCGGGCATACCACATTACACCAGCAAAAACTGTATTGCATTAAAAAAATATCCGACAATGATAATTCCAACCGTACAGATTGCTATAAAAACACCTAACAGCTTTGGTTTAATGGCTTTTTTCAGCATAATCATAGATGGCAGGCTAAGTGTTGTTACCCCCATCATGAAAGACAGAACAACGCCAAGCCTTGCTCCCTTTGCCAAAAGTGCTTCTGCAATCGGAATACATCCAAAGATATCTGCATACATAGGCACGCCTGCAATGGTTGCAATGATGACACCGAACGGATTTCCATTTCCCAAAAACCGCACAATCAAATCTTCCGGAATCCAGTTGTGAATAAAAGCTCCGATACCAACACCAACCAAAATATACGGAAACACCTTTTTAAATGTTCCTGCCACCTGCTCCACAGAGTATTTTAATCGATCTTTTACTGTAAGTTCTTCCTGAGGAATATCAATCTGTTTTGCATTTCTGATAAATTCCTCCACCTCATTTTCAAGATGCAGTTTTTCAATCAATGTTCCTCCTGCTACTGCAATCACAAGGCCAAGGACAACATATACAATTGCCACCTTTGCACCAAAAATACTCATCAATAACACAAGAGAACCTAAGTCAACCATCGGAGAAGAAATCAGAAAGGAAAAGGTAACTCCCAGTGGAAGTCCTGCGCTCGTAAACCCAATGAAAAGTGGAATGGACGAGCAGGAACAAAATGGTGTTACCGTTCCAAGTAATGCTGCTATCATATTCGCTCCGATTCCATGAAATCTTCCGAGTATCTTCTTTGTTCTCTCCGGCGGGAAAAAACTTTGAATATAGCTAATGAAAAATATCAATGTACATAGTAAAACCACAATCTTAATGACATCATAAATAAAAAATTGAATTGTGCCACCGATTTTTCCTGATACATCTAATCCTATATTATTCAATAAATCTCCGATTAAGACACTTAGCCATTTCATACCTAGAATCTGATCCTGTATAAATGTCCACATATTTCATCCTCTATACTTTCTTAAAAATACCACTCTATATTTTCTCAATTTTTACATATAAGCTTCATTTTAAAAACATATGATATCAGTTGCAAAAACTCTTACAATTCATGATTACATAAAAATATGACTTCATGACCCAACATCATGAAATATAATTTAACAATCATCATATGGCGACTATCCACGCTGCAATCATCCATATAGACAATCATCTATGTATTATTTATATTTTTTGCCGATACAGCACGCACCGGCATTTTCTTTATTACAATTGTATTTTTGAGAAATATTGCGATTCCACTCACAGAATGGGTAATTATCAACAACATTTTTCGGAATTGCAATCTTTTGAAGTATTTCCACAACAGGTGATTTTAGCAATATAATCCTTATACTCCTTAAACTTTTCACAGTTAATCGAATAATGCTGCCACTTTCCGTCCTTATACGAACTTACCAGACCACAATCTGAAAGCACCTTCATATGATGAGACAATGTGGGCTGTGTCACTTGCAATTCTTCCAAAAGACTGCATCCGCACTTTTCACCCTGTGTAAGCATTTCTATGATTCTAAGTCTGTTCGAATCTGACATTGCTTTGCAGATATTTGCAACTTCTTCTCTTGTCACCATTTTTACTCCTTCATATAGATGATGGTCTATTCGTAGTATATGATATACATAGATGTTTGTCAATGTATATTTGTTTCCTCCTATCCAATTTATAAATATAATTACCTTTTCAGATTTGTGTTCCCAATATATATTCGCCGGTTTTTACGAGTTTTCGTGTCTTTCTTAGCGGCATGAGCGAACAAAAATTATGACCGGTTTCAACTGTTGAAGACGAAGTCCAAGTTTTGAAACCGGTCATTTTATAATACTTTGTGCGCTGCCGCTTTTGTTGAAATATTATTCGCATTAATACAGAATAATCTTTCTACGACATCTTTGCATTATATTGTTTTAATTAATCGTACTGTTTGAAACATCTATATCTTTGGAATAAATCAGCTTCTCCCATGCTTCATTTCCTTTCATATATTCATAAGCTTTTTCATCGCGGAATCCATTCCATAGTTTTTCTTTTAAACATTCCAAAACTAAAGGTTCCGGCTTACGGAATGTCATATGCTGATATAATTTTGATGTTTGAAAATTATGAAGTGTGTCTACGCTATTTAACAGTTGCTCAACGATATGATATGTTTCTTCCTCATTTTTTTCTGCACAAACAACATCAAGCATTGCCGCATATTCGTGATATTTTCCCATTTCAAAAATACCGGCAAGCGCACCGACTTTTTCTGCAAGATAACGAGCAGTCTGAATATCTCCTTCTTCAATTGCCATAACCATCATAAAGACAAATGTACAATTCAATGTCTGATACTCCGTAAATAAGAGATTTTCAGAAGTTTTAAAAGCATTCTCTATATCTCCCTGCTCCTTATATAATCTTGCCTGATTTGTTTTTTTCATAGGATCATTCTCTGAGAAATACTGCAGATATTCCTCTGCTTTCGCATAATCCTTTTTTCTTAAATAAAAACCAAATAAAGAATCCGCTGCATGGCGTTTTATTTCTTCATTTTCATCTCGCAACGCAATCTCATACCATGTATTAATTTGTTCATCGTACTTTTCAGAATCAAGGTTAGCTTCTGCTAATCTTCTTGCATCCAGTATAACGGCCATCTGCCATATAAGCATATTGCAGTTTGGGTATTCTTTTATCTTTTCCGTTGCCCACTCATATACTTTTTCAAATTCTTCCTCATTAAACATGCTATCCATCTTTTGGATAATCGCATCAATTTCAGAAGATGTTAGATCTTCCTTGAATGATAGCAATGTATCAAGCGAGATGTGTAGTAGCCTTGCAAGCGGTGCCAGTAATTCAATGTCCGGATACGAGTTTCCGTTTTCCCATTTATTTACCGCCGGTGTTGTCACTCCGAGCCTCTTTGCCATTTCCTCCTGTGTCAATCCTGCTTCTTTTCTATATTTTCTAATCACTTGTGCAATTTTCATGAACTTTAAACCTCCAGATTATTTTTCAAAAGCTTTTGTACCTAAATCATAACAGGAATATTGATGTTGGACAATTGAGCTGTTGTTAAATATTGTTTAATTTTTTTAACCGGTGGCAAACAAAAAAAGATATAGTAGCGATGGTCACCTAAATAATATCTATCATTATATTAAGCAACTTTAAAAGGATTTATAATAAACCAAAGTATTCCTGTATAATTCCCTCCACTTTCTCAATACTCAACGGGTGTTCTTTAGTCTCAAAAGTAGTTATCAGATTAACAGATGGAAGGATTCCGTTTTCACAGTATAGTTTTATTTTCCGGCATGCATGATTAATGTACTCTGCATCATCCATCATCCCAAAATGTTCCCAATAATAGTATTCACCGGTTACGGGATGCCTTATTACAAAATCCGGATACAATATAATACCGTTTAGAACAAGCTTTTCTTCATAATGAAATGGAATCCTATTTTGATATAGTAATCTGTCAATGATGGCCTCTGACTTAGATCGTAACATTTTCCCCTGTGTGCCTTTTATGATAAATGTTTCCTCATGTTTATCACATCGTTCATAATCAGTGTTTTGCCATTCCATAAGACTTTCCTTTATAGGAATAAAGTATTTTGCAATCAGTTTACTATACTCCGGATGTTGAAGTAATTGCTCTGATTTATCTTTCCTGGATGTCATTTTGTTAAGATAAGAATTACAAGCTGAAAGTTCACATTCCAACTCCTCCTTCCTGTAATGAAAATACTTTTTTGTTGCCAGCATTTCTGCAAGTTCTCTCTTATTTTTAGGAAGATACGATGTTTTACCTTGCTCTTTCAAATACCACTTATATCGACTATCATTCCTTGCACATAACAATTCTCCCTTAGGATATTTCTTCTCAAAACCATTTATTTTTGCAAGTTCTCTCGCAATCTCCTCTTTTCTCTTTTTTACATCACTGTAACCAATAATCATAGCTGATCTCCTTTTCTTAACTTCATAATCTGTTTTTCTAAGTGATATCTCTCCCTTTTCCTGCCTGTTTTCTTCGGCGGGGTATACTCTCTGGCTTGCTGGTTCCCACGCCCCGCCGATTTCCTTCGGCGGGGTATACTCACTGGCTTGCTGGTTCCCACGCCCCGCCAGTTTCC
>CAMEJJ010000039.1 GCA_945919795.1 uncultured Lachnospiraceae bacterium | reverse complement strand
ATCTTTTATATCATAAATTCTTTAAAAACTCAATAATGAGTTTTCGGCTTGCAGTTAAAACGATATGACTTCCTAAATGAAAAAAGCAGACACCCTAATGGATATCTGCTTTTCTTGCCTAATCCCATCAAGATTGATACAAGAAAGACTTTACCCTAAAAATAGGGTGTAAAGTCTTGCACGGGTATTCTGCGGGTTTCAATTTTTAGAAAATCAGCCGATGGGGGTTTCAAATCCAAATGCCGTAGATTTTTTCATAACTATGTGGTATAATTAATTAATTAAGCTTGAATTTGACGGAGAGATACCATGGTAGAAACACAAAGACTAATACTGCGTCCTTTTACCAAAGACGATGCTGCGGATGCATATGAATATTTGCATGAACCGATGGTTCACTGTTTTGAAGATATGAGAATAAACTCTATCGAAGAAGCTATCGATGCGGTGATTGAAAGAGCCAAAGATAACGAGTATTATTTTGCAATCACGCTCAAGGAAAATGGCAAGGTTATTGGCGAGATATTCGCTCATCCTGAAAGCGACGAACATCCCGGCGCTAATCGTGATACTTTCAGTCCCTGCTGGATGCTAAATCCGGAATACCACGGAAAAGGTTACGCATATGAAGCGGCATATGCGTATTTCGAGTTTTTGTTTAACGAGAAAAATGCAAGACGACTTTATGCTTATACCGAAGACTACAATATCGCAAGTCAGAAACTATGCGAAAAACTTGGAATGCGCCGTGAGGGGTTATATTTGGAATTCATTTCATTTGTAAAAGATGCAAGTGGTAATACTATTTATGAGAACACCTACGAGTATGCAATACTAAAAAAAGAATGGAAATAGAACAATAAATTCCTGTGCGGAATGTTATTCGTAGAATTCGTGAGCGCTACTTCCTGCAGTTGTGCGGTTACGATGGTGCAAACCTACGCACTACGCTACTTGAGAAGAACAAGGATAAGTTCATTAAACAGTTAGAAAACGGGCAACAAGACTATTCGCAGTACCATGCGGTGGCAGCAATGCTCTCCTAAATAAGCACAAGCACCACAAGCATTACAGATGGTGTTGACCACATTGATGATTGTATGGATGTTGAGCTCTGTAAAGAAACCTTCAAGAAGGTTTTCCGATTGATGAACAGGGACGGCATTACGATATGATGATGGGAAATGAGTAAAGTCCGGTTTATGAGACACATAGTGTGATAGTATATAATGGGTCGATGGAAATTGACAAAGTGAAGTTCGGATTTTTTAATGGTACTGTATGGAGTGCGACATCGCTGTTGAGGATATTTTAGAATAAATCAAAATGAATCCGAGGCAAGTAAAAATGGAACTATCTCACTGAGGATGATTCAATCGAAATCGGAGATCAGGTTGTTGTTCCCGTGGGGGGCCGATGGAACGGAGCGAATCGTTGAAGTCGTAAAAAAACAGTATTTCTCTGTCAATGACGCACCTATGCCCATAGAAAAGGTAAAAAGCGTATTGATAAGATAATGAGGAAATACAGATAAGAGGGCGATTATATGAGAAAGCTTTATGGAGAGAAATAAGCTTACTAAAGCAGGTTATCGTTCTATCTTTAAGCGCTACGATGTATGGCAAATGCTAAAACACCTTTTGTCGATTTACAACTATACATCATTTGCAACCCAAAATGCCGTAAATACATTTAGTGCAATTCCTTCTATGGCGGGAAAATACAATCGCATTATCTTAGCCAACGTTGTAAATGAGTTCCCGGCAGAACTTATTGAAGATAATTCTGTTCGAGAAGAGTATTTGATGGCACTGCAGGAAGAACGCGAAGAAGCTTGGCATTTCATAGACGTTGTTATGAATAGTGAAATTCCGCATTTATTTGATAACAATTGCAATTCGGGAATTGAAGTGAAATACATTACCGCAAAAACATTTGCGGACAGTCTTGATATGACTGATACTAAAAGAAAATATCTAAAGCGATATTTTGAATAAAGGAGACATCAAAATGGATAATTTGGAACCCAAAAAATTAGCGCTAATTCGCATATGGCAGATTTTTCATAAATACAGCGACTACGATCATCCTCTAACACAGGATGATATTGCTGAGCATTTGGAATCTGACTATGGTATTGTAATTGAACGCAAAGCGATCAGTCGCAATATTTCACTTTTGAAAGAAGCGGGTGTGGATATTGAATCTCGCCGTGCAGGAAGTTACTTGGAAAGTAGAGAATTTGAGGATTCCGAATTAAAACTTTTGATTGATGGTGTTTTGTGTAGTCAACATATCAACCCTCGCCATTCATCCGATTTGATTGAAAAACTATGTGGACTTTCCAACAAATATTTCCGTGCTCATGTTAAGAACATCCACTCTGTTGGAGATTGGAACAAAACCGAAAACAAGGCTTTGTTTTATAATATTGAAATGGTTGACACCGCTATTGAAGAAGGCAAACAGCTTCAATATGACTACAACAAATATGGTCTTGATAAAAAGTTGCACAAGTCATCTTTCCAGCGTGTAACTCCGTATCAGTTGATTTTACATAACCAAAAATATTACCTAATGGCACATAGCACCTATTGGGACAATATGGTTTTTCATCGATTAGACCGTATTAGTAATATGCAGTTTTATGATAAACCTGCGAAATCAATCCGTGAAGTAAAGGGCTATGAAAGCGGTATTGATTATAAAAAAATCGCATCCACTATGCCCTATATGTATACCGATGAACCCGAAAGAATAAAGTTTATTTCTGCAGTCGGTATTATTGACCAAGTAATCGACTGGTTTGGTCAAGACATTAAGATCGAAAACACCGATAACGAAAAAGAAGTTATTGTTACATTACAGGCAAGTCCTTCAGCCATGGAACACTGGGCAATGCAATACTTGAATTATGTAGAAGTGCTTGCGCCGGAGCAGTTAAGGAAACGAATTATTGATAATTTAAGCGATGCACATAATAAATACAAAAAATGATTTTCTTAGTGTAATTTAACAACGTCAAATTAGAAAGGAATAAGAAAATGGAAATTATTAATTCTGGAATAAAACTTGATACCATATTAGTTGGTAACATATCTGGCAAGTTCACTATTCCCTCGTATCAGCGTGGGTACCGTTGGGGTGTTGACGAAGTTACTAGATTGTTGGATGATATCTATACGAACGAACATAAAAACTATTGTTTACAGCCGATTGTTGTTAAAGAAAACAATGGAGAATATGAACTTATAGATGGTCAACAAAGACTTACAACTCTTTTTATACTGTTGCAATATATCAAGAAAGAGGCTAATATTCCAATTAGTTCAAAATACGAAATAATATATGATATTAGAGATCATTCAGGAGAATATCTGAAGGATATTAGAGAAGATATAGCAGAGGATAATATTGATTTCTTTCATATGTTTCAGGCCTATAAAACCATTGATGATTGGTTCAAAGAGCGCGAGGATAAGGTCGTTGCAGCGTTTGATATCTATACTTTTTTATCAAAATATGTAAAAATAATTTGGTATGAGATTCCTAGTGATAGCAAAGATGCTATTGATTTGTTTACTCGATTGAATATTGGGAAAATTCCGCTGACGAGTGCAGAACTTGTCAAGGCGATGTTTTTGACCGAAACCAACTTGGATGTTAACGGCAAAAATATTGAATTGAAGCAAAAATTACATGAGGCTAAACAAAATGAAATAGCCACGCAATGGGATATAATCGAAAAAGAACTTCATAATGAGAGCCTTTGGAACTTTCTGACTAACAGTGGCAGCGAAAAATACAAAACAAGAATAGATTTGGTTCTTGATTTAATTTCAGAAAAGCCAGACAATTGCAGAGAAAAGTATTATACATTTTTTTATTTTGATTCGCTTCGTAAAAAAGGAAAAGAATTAAGCGAGGTTTGGCGCGAGATTCAGCATACATTCTTATTGCTGAAGGATTGGTATGAAGATCACGATTTATATCATAAGATAGGATATCTTATTGCATCCGAATACAAGGGTGCCACTTTAGGTGATATCTTTAAATTATCAAAAGGAAAAACCAAGACACAATTTAAGGATGAATTAGATGCATTAATAAGAGAAAGCGTAAAAATCGATGGAAATTATGCTGATTTAGAATATACAAAAGCACAAGATAGGGAGCGTATAACTCGACTTTTGCTGTTGTTTAATGTTGAATCCGTGTATAAAATTGACGGGAAGACTCAACGGTTCCCATTTCATCAATACAAATCATTTACATCCGGAAAGGTCGTTTGGAGCCTTGAACATATTCATGCTCAAAATTCAGAAGGTTTAAAAACGCAGGAACAATGGAAATTATGGCTTGAAAAGCATATGGCTTCTGTAAGTGCCATTACAAAGGATAAATCGGAATTGTTAAAGGAAATGCAAGATGCCTTAGATAATCCTAAACTTATTCGTGATGAGTTTAATGAAATTTCTCAAAAGGTTTATGATGTGTTGTCTGCAAAGGGAGATGTATCTATTCATTCAATTGCAAATCTTGCACTTTTAAATACTGCAGATAATGCAGCACTTAATAATGCTACCTTTGATGTTAAGAGAAATGAAATCATTAGAATGGACAAGGCAGGTCAGTATATTCCTTTCTGTACCAAAATGGTTTTCTTGAAATATTATACCCCATCAGAAAAAAATCAACTTCATTTTTGGGGAATTGAAGATCGCATAGCGTATGTGGAAAATATTAATAGTGTATTAAAAGAGTATCTGGATGAAAAAATTTATACTGATGACAAGTCTAAAAACATTGAGCAGCAAGGAGATGAGTAATAATGAACGGTGAATTACAAACTGCAAAATTACACACTTTTATTGATATTTTTTCAGCGGAGTTTCCGATTGAGGACGAAAATGTTAAATTGAGCGAGATTGTTATTCCTAAAATTCAACGAGATTATGCGCAAGGTCGTAATGAAGCGGATGTTTTGAGAGTTAGGCAACGTTTTCTTGGTGCGTTAAAAAAAGCTATTGATTCAAAAAACACTACATTGGATTTTGTATATGGCGATATTGATGAAAATGGCAGAATGACTCCTTTGGATGGTCAGCAAAGACTTACAACGCTCTTCTTGTTGCATGTATATGCTGCCAAAAAGGAAAATGTTGCTTCCAACGAGTGTGAATTTTTGAATAAATTCACTTACGAAACGCGATATAGTGCAACAGAATTCTGCTCGTTTTTGGTTAATGAATATCAACCCTCGTTTAAAAAAATGTTAAGCCAAGAAATCATTGATCAATCATGGTTTCCTCTGGATTGGCAAAAAGATCCGACGATCAGTTCGATGCTAGTTATGCTTGATGCAATTCACGAATGTTTTGCTGATGTGCCTAATATTTGGGCAAGACTTAAAGAAGGCGCAATATCATTCTATTTTCTTTTGATTAAAGATATGGGGCTTACTGATGAGCTTTATATAAAAATGAACTCACGTGGAAAACCACTAACTCAGTTTGAACATTTAAAAGCTGAATTAGAGCGTACTATTCGTGAAATCGATAAGGATTTGACAGAGTCCGTTATGAGTAAAATTGACAAAGAATGGACGGATTTATTGTGGCGATATCGAAGCGATGACAATATAATTGATGATGAATTCTTAAGATATTTTCATTTTATATGCGATATTATATGTTATCAATCAGGTGGAACTCCGCAAGGCAAAAGTGATGATGAATTTGATTTACTGAACGAATACTTTTCTAAAGAATCAAAAGATGCCGGTACTAATATTCAAAAATTAATTGCCATGTTCGATTGTTGGTGTGATTTAGGGGATGTTTCTCCTAGTCAGTTTATGGAAAAAATAGCATCTAAAGATCACGAGATAGGAAAGGTTTGCCTTAATACTGTGGATATTTTTGAGGATTGTCTCAGAAACTATGGCGATGTGCTTGGCAACGGAAATAGAAAATTTCCTTTGAACAGTATTGTTCTTTTGTTTGCTATTGTTACATATTTACAAAACAAAAATTTTGTTACTGAAGAAGAGTTTGTTCGTCGTTTCAGAATAGTTAATAACCTTGTTCAAAACTCCGAGGATGAGATAAGCGATAGCGAAAACAGGTCTAGTGGTAATAGAATGCCCGCAATATTGCAACAGGTTGAAAAAATCATAATTTCCGGTATCGTTGACACAAATATTGATAAGGCGCTGAATGTCATCCAATTAAAGGAAGAAATCGAAAAAATAGATTGGCTCGAAAGCAATCAAGATAAAGCAGAAGTGCTGTTTGAACTTGAGGATCATGAATTGCTTCAAGGTCAAATATCCATCGTCGGTTTGAATGATACATCACTTTATCCGCGTTTTAAATCATTGTTTGAATGTGATTGGGATTTGGTTGATTGCGCCTTGATGTCAATTGGATTGTATGCACAAAGCGAAAATTCAAAAAGATATCAACTGGGTTCCGGTTCTCAGAGAAATATAACGGCTTGGAGAAATTTGTTTCATAAGAGTCAAAGTAATATTAAAGAGGGACATTTTGATAAAACAAAAAGGATTCTTTGCGAGTTGCTTAGTAAGACCACTATATTTACTAACGATTTTCTGAACAATATTGTTAAAGATTTCGTTGCGCTATGTGAGAATCAATCAACATATCCGTTGCAGTATTATTATATAAAATATCCTCATTTTAGACCTGGCAGTTATGGTAAATACTATTGGGCGGAAGGGATTGATAAAATATACGAATTATCTGTATTGCTAACTAAGAGTCAACCTTCAGAAAGTTCTTATCAGCCGTTCCTTAAAACTATAGATGATGCACACTTGTCTAGTGAGTACAGGGGTAAACACATTATCCTTGAGAATGTTTATATTTCCTGTGTGAATGATGCTTATGTAGTATTTAGGAATGACAATGATGAGGAAGTTTATCGTATAGAAATTGCTCAGAATGAAAAAGGCATTGATACTGAAAACAGATTAGAAAAGTTGAAAAATCTTTATAATGATATTTTGACAATAAATAACAATATATAAATATAAGGATTTATTAAAAGAACCGCAATTCTTTTTTCGAATTGCGGTTCTTTTTTTATGCCCATTTGTTATGCACCGTTTTTGGGATATGAGATCTGATATTATATCTGCGCAACCCACCCTTACTATACACTTTTTTAGAAAAACGGAGGAAAGAACATGAAAGATTACAAATTAACGATTGAAGATGGTGTCATCACTTGGGTCGAGAACGCGGATGAAAACGGAAACCCCATTTCGGGAAGATTGTTTATTCCGAAAGAAGTTACTGCATTTGACGCGGATGCATGGGTGTTTCTTGGCTGCGAAGCAGAAGCGATTGTTGTGGATCCGGAAAACAATGTTTTTTTCTCTGCTCACAATTGCCCTTTGAGCAAGGATTCTGATATTGAGGTTTATAACTCAATGCCCTCCGTTGTCTATCCTAAGAAAGAAGCGCTGACTGTTACTTGCCCTAAAGAATCCAACGTTTCTAGTTATTGTAAGAAATATGGAATCCAGGAGGTTTAAATATGAAAAAGGATAATTTAATCGAGTCATTACAACTATCGCTATTTGATGATTTTATCGGAAAACTTAAAAAAGACGGAGTGTCAGTTTCTTCATCTGACATTACGGAGTTAATTAAAGAGTTAACCACAGCACGAGATAGTGTCAAAAGACGTGAAGACAAGGAGCGAAGCCGCAGAGCAAAAGAGGAAGCCCAAAGGAAAGCGGAAGAAGAGCGCCTTCGCAAAGAGCAGCATATCCAAGAAGTAACCTCTATGGATTTGCCGCTCGATTGGGAAAATGCTTTTTCAAACGATGTGCGCACGCGAGGCGTTTATACCGAAAGTGTTTCAGATGCTTTAATTATGTCTTTGTCTAATTTGGCTCGAGTAGATATTGAATATATTTCCTCAATAACAGGCAAGGATTATAAAACGGTAATTTGTGCCTTGAAAGGTTCTATTTTTCAAAACCCCGAAACTTGGGAAGAGTGTTTCTATAAAGGTTGGGAAACTGCTGAAGAATACTTGTCCGGCAATTTGATGAGAAAATGGGACGCAGCACAAAAAGCCAATGTCGAATATAAGGGCTATTTTGAAGATAATATTAAAGCTTTGTCAAAAATTCTTCCCGACACGGTTGCTACAAAAGATATCTATATTACATTGGGCTCGCCGTGGGTACCCGTTGATGTAATTGATGATTTTATTACACATATTCTAAATCTTAAAAAGGATCCGTATAGTGGCACTAAACATGATGAACTCACGGGAACTTGGGAAATTCCAAATAAAAGTGGATACTGGTATCGAAATAGCGTTGCAGCGACACACACATATGGAACTTCGAGAATCGAAGCACTGTATATTCTCGAAAGAACGTTAAATATGAAAACGGTTGCGGTAACCGATGAGGTCGTATGTTTGACAAATAAATCCGGTAAAAAGCGTGTGATCAATAAATCCGAAACCGTTCTCGCATTGGAGAAACAACAAAAAATGATTGATGAGTTTCAAAAATGGGTATGGAAGGATGAAAAACGAAAAGAAAGACTGGAAATTATTTTTGAAAATAATTTTAGTTGTGTACGCAGGCGTATTTTCGATGGTTCTTTCTTGGATTTTCCCACAATGTCCAATGCGATTGAATTGTATCCGTATCAGAAAAATGCAGTAGCTAGAATATTGTTCACTCCCAATACGTTACTTGCTCACGATGTGGGAAGTGGCAAAACTTATATTATGATTGCGGCGGGTATGGAATTAAAGCGTATGGGGCTGTCAAGCAAGAACTTGTATGTGGTTCCCAATAATATTGTTGGACAATGGAAAAACATTTTCACCACTATGTATCCTACTGCAAAATTACTTTGCGTTGAGCCGAAGCATTTTACAAAACAAAAACGCGAAGCGGTTTTAGAAAAAATTCGTGACGAAGATTTTGACGGAATTATTATGGCGTACAGTTGCTTTGAACAAATTCCTCTATCTAAAGATTTTTATAAAGAGGAATTGCAAGAAACCAAAGACAAGATCAAAGAATTGGCTTCAAATTCTAAAAAAGCCACCTCTAAGTTAAGCAAGAAACAGGAAGCCGTAAGCAAAGCGCTTTCAGAGCTTAGCGTTGCAATGGATGATATGTATAATACGGTTTATTTTGATGAGCTTGGTATTACAAGACTATTCGTTGATGAGGCGCACAATTATAAAAATGTGCCCATTGAAACAAAAGTGGACAAGGTTCTTGGAATCAGTTCTTCCGGGTCTAAGAAATGCCGAGATATGATGGACAAGGTTCATCTTATTCAAAAGCAAAACAATGGAGGTGGCGTGGTTATGGCTACCGGCACACCCATCACCAACTCTATTACCGATGCATTTATTATTCAAAAATATCTGCAAAGCGGAGAACTGGCTATGCTGGATTTGCAGAGCTTTGATAGCTGGATCGGTATGTTTGCCGAGCGGAAGACCGAGTTTGAAATTGATGTAGATACCTCCAGTTACAGACTGGCGACTCGTTTTGCAAAATTTCATAATCTGCCGGAGCTTACTTCGTTGCTTTCGTCAATAGCCGATTTTCATCAGGTCGATTCTGCCAACGGTGTGCCGGACTTTGATGGATATAACGACGCTTTGATTGCAAAAACAAGCGGTTTCG
The DNA here is from genome assembly GCA_945919795.1 of uncultured Lachnospiraceae bacterium. GTDB lineage: Bacteria > Bacillota > Clostridia > Lachnospirales > Lachnospiraceae > UBA2882. Next base: position 551 of record CAMEJJ010000039.1, on the reverse strand, counting down.
CAACATACCTCGATGATATTTCAAGCCGAGCTGAGCGTGTAAGAAAAGGAATCGTAAGCCGTACCGATGATAATATGCTTAAAATAACCACAGATGGCAGAAAGGCCGCTTTGGATTTGCGATTGGTGGAACCGAGCGCAAATTTTACCTATCAGTCTAAAGTGGCGCGATGTGCCGAAAATGTTTTTGATATTTATCGAAAGACATACACATCGAAAAGCACACAGCTTATATTTTGCGATAGTTCAACTCCCAAAAGTGGCTTTAACGTATATGATGAGGTGAAAAATCTTCTTGTGGGAATGGGAATTCCGGCAGATGAAATTGCATTCATACACGATGCCGAAACTGAAACGCGCCGAGAAAAACTTTTTTTGAAGGTTCGCAAGGGAGATATTCGCGTTTTGATTGGCTCTACTTTCAAGTTGGGGCTTGGTGTCAACATTCAAAATAAACTTATTGCCATACATCATTTGGATGTACCCTGGAGACCTGCCGATGTAGGACGGATTTTGCGGACATTCAAAATAAAAAAGAATGTGGAGGTAACA
>CAMEJJ010000038.1 GCA_945919795.1 uncultured Lachnospiraceae bacterium | reverse complement strand
AAGAAGAAAACCTCAGCTTCCAAAATAGGAAGCTGAGGTCTTTTGCTATATCTTAAAACGTTCCATTGATTTTGACAGTTCTTCCGCTTCTCGATTCAGACTCTCGGCATTTTCTACTAGTAAATCCACCTGCAGCATTTTGTCATTAACAACTTCTGAAACACTATTAACACTCTTTACAATTTTCTCTGCAATTTCTGATATACTCGTCATGGCAGACACAATATCATCTTTATTCGTAACCATATCCGACATATCATTTTGCATGAACTGAATAGCATTTACCAATTCCGTTACCTGGCTACTGATTGTTCCAAACATAGAAATTGTTTCATTCAGTGCAAGAGTCTGCTCTTTTAAAAACAATTCCGTTCTCTTAGCGGAATTCTCTGTTTTACCGGTAATTTCTTTGATATCTTTTACGATATTTCTCACTCTGTCACCGGCTTTCATGGATTGATCTGCAAATTTTCGTATCTCTTCCGCTACAACAGTAAAACCTCTCCCATATTCTCCGGCTCTCGCCGCTTCGATAGATGCATTTAAAGAAAGTAAATTTGTCTGTTGTGCAATATCCTCTATTGTGCTGATAATTTCGCCTATATTTCCGGACTGCTGTTCCACTTGGCCAATATCTTTAATCAACTCTCCCGTTACAGAAGCTGTATCTTCAGATTTCTTACAGAGATTTCTGACGATATCTTTTCCTTTTTCAACCGCTTTCAGAGCTGCCTGTGTTTTGAATACCATATTCTCCGATTCATGATAAATATCATTGATTTTATAAGAAAAGTCATTAATCGAAGCGACTCCAAGTTCTGTTTTCTCCGCCTGAATATCTACATCCTCGGCAACCTCATACATAGACTTTACAACCTGTCCCATGGAAACTTTAATATCGAAAGAAGAAGCAGCTACTTCACCGGATAAAGTCACAACCTTTTCTCCAAATCTCTGATTGTCAGAAATTAGTCTTCTCATTCCACCCAGCATTTTAGTCATGCCTGCAACCAATTTTGCAAATTCATCCTTTCTTTTTGTTGTAATTTCTTTCGTGAGATCTCCCTCTGCAGCGCAAGCCAGTGCCTCACAAGTTTGATTCAGGGCTGAGCTGATACTTTTAGTCATGGACATACCCGCTACCATTGCCACTGCACAAGCTAGCAGAGCTATCAAAATAGTGGCAATTCGTATTATCGAAATTTCACTAACAATTGTTGATTTCGGCACCAATGTGCAAAGTGTGATTCCAGTTTTTTTAACCGGTTGATATACATATAAGTATGTCTTCCCATTTACTCTGACATACTCGCATCCTCCTTCATTCTCTTTCTTTGAATTCTCATAAAAATCGGTTCCCACAAAAAGAGTTTCTCCAGAATATCTCTGTATGACACCTTCCCCTTTTTTATTTCTTGTTTCTTCAAGCAACACTTCTCTACCATCATCAGTTACATATCCGGAAATACTTCCTTCACCAAATAACATTACTTTTAATAGATCATCTATATAGTTGCTGCTGATATCAACAACCAAAAAACCATTATTATGATTTAACACATAATGCAAAATAAAAGAAAGTCCATAATCTTGATTTTCTTTTCCTAACTGGCTATCCAAAACAGCATGCGTTCCAACCCACGTATTCTTTGTTCTTTTTGCCTGCAGCTGTTTTCCTGTTTCCGTATCAATACACGTATCGTAAAATTCTTCCGGTAAACCCTTCACATTTGATACGATCATCTTTCCTTTTTGAGGAATTATATAATAATCACTGATATATCCCATATTTGCCTTCAAATTAATAAGCATATCAGAAATAGGAGTAGTATATGTCACAGCTTCCGCACCTGAAGCTCCAAACTTATCATCATAATAAGCATTGAAATCATCACTAAGATACAATTCTACCATTTTGGATGATACCGAGTCGCAAACAAGCTGCAAAGATGTTTCCATAGAAGAGCTTGCACTTGCAACAGCACCTTCATATTGCATTGTTATTGCTCTTGAGGCCATAAGATAACATACAGTCCCCAAAATCACAATCAAAATAATAGATATTCCAAAAAACTGCATGAGAGAATGCGCAATCTTTTTTTCTTTTCCCGCATCTTTTTTCTTCCGTCTTTTTTTTATCATGTTAAAATATTTTTTTGACACATTAGATATTTTACTCCGGGATATCTTCATCATTAATCCTCCTGTAAGACATTGATTATAATTGAAATACAGGCTCTCCCATATCATTCCATTCTATTTTCATAAGCATGGCATGACGATTGGGATTGTAAAGAGGATTACCCTCTATTTCCGTTTCTGTTCTGGCATGAAAAACCATAATATCATTTCCTTCTTCATCCGTTGTAAAGGAATTATGTCCGGGTCCGTATATGCCTGATTTCTCATGAGATTTTAATACAGGATAACGTCTTTTTTTCCATCTTCCCGGATCCAGAATGTCATCATTCTCATCAATACAAAGCATGCCCACACAATAATCAATTCCTGTTTCACTGGCTGAATAGGTGAGAAAAATTTTTCCGTTTTTATGAATGACAGCAGGTCCCTCATTTACCCAATACCCCTTTCTCTCCCAATCATAATCAGGGGTAGTCAATAATACCTGAACTGTTTTTAACTTTGTAGGACTCTCCATTTCTGCAATATATAAATTTGATATTTGTTTACCAACACCTACTTTTTCTGCCCACACAATATATTTTTTACCCTTATTTTGGAAAACTGTTGCATCCAAAGAAAATGCCCGAAACGAAAACTCATCATCATCTGCACTCTGCATCATTCCTCTTTCTATCCATGGATCCATTACAGGATCCTGACCAACACATTCAAGCACATATGGTCTGATCTTCCAAATATCCTCTGCTTCACCGGCAGCAAAATAAATGTACCATTTGTGATCAATATAATGCAGTTCCGGTGCCCATATATTACAGCTCATTGGTCCATGATCATGTTTTTTCCAAACCATAGTTTCTTCCGCAATAGCAAGATTTTTCAAAGAATCTGCTTTTCTAATCGCAATGCCATGATATTCAGGCAAACTTGCCGTAAAATAATAGGTTCCATCATTATGTCTGTAAACGTATGGATCTGCTCTCTGGGCAATCCACACTTCATTATATTTTAATGTTTTCATGTTTTCACTTTTATTCATCTCTTTATTCTCCTATGTCTAATCTATAAGTGGCTTTGTAAGATCATCAAATCGCTCATCAATATGCTTTATCATTACTTTATAAATAAAAAATGATTTTACATAAGCTAATAATGCAATACCGATAAACAGAGAAATGGCATTCATTCCCACGGATTTTAGATTTGTCCATATGAATCCCGCTGTTATCAATATGAGAATTAACGTATAGGGAAAATATCCGATTGCAAATATTGCTGCATTTTTAATAGTTGTTCGCACCGTTCCCTTCAATTTACTTAGCACCGGAAAAACCCAAAGCGAAACTATTAAAAGAAACATCGCAACTATACTGCTGATGCAAAACATCACCTTACCGAATTGGGTTCCCATTTTATACCAAAATAACAAATCAAAAATCATAGCTGACCACAGTCCTGCCAATCCTATACCCAGCAATGTTGCCTGCTTAAAATTTTGCATAAAACTGGAAAAAAAGCGTTTGACCACATATCCGTCCCCTTGCCTGATAGAAATAATACAGACATAATAAAGCGCTGTGGTCGCCGCACCAATAGTAAAAACAGGCAAACAGCTTATAATAAAAAGCACATTAAGCAAAATAAGATCTGTCATCTTATTTAAAAAAGCAATTACCGGTGAATTCGACATAAGAATTTTCTCCATTTTTTATTTAATACCACTGATTGCTACTGATTCGATGATTACTCTCTGGAAACAGAAGAACAGCACAATTGTGGGTATCATGGCTATTACGGAAGCTGCCATAATCAGAGCATAATCACTTTGAATTGCGTAATAAGCATTAAAAGAACGAATTACTACCTGTAATGTCCATGTCTTTTCACTTCTTAAGAAAATAACAGGTGCTAGATAATCATTCCATATTGCCATAAACCATAGCGTTAGCTGAGTACCTACCGCACCTTTCATAAGTGGGAAAAAAATTTGACAAAAGGTTCTAAAGTAACCACAGCCATCCAGCTTTGCAGCATCCATCAGATCATTCGGTACACTGCTAAGATTTTGTCTCAGGAAGAAAATCATACTGACATTACCAAAACATGCTGGAACAATTAGCGGCAGAAGACTGTCTGTCCATTTTAATCTGGTAAACATAACGTACTGAGGGATCATAATCACCGCAAAAGGAATCATGATCGTTGCGAGTAACCCCATAAAAATTGCATTTTTTCCACGGAACTTCAATTTTGCAAAAGAAAATGCTGCAAGAGAAGAAGTAAATCCTCCTATCAGAAGTACCGGTATTTCAATTTTAATTGTGTTTATAATACCACTGATAAAATTACCTTTTTTGAGTACCTCGCTGTATTTTCCAAATACCCAGGGATCCGGGATTAAGCTCAATTGACCCGAAAGTATTTGATTTTTGGTCATAAAGGAAGTCATAACCATATAGATAAGCGGAAACACCATTATAATTGCACAAAGTGATAACAGCACAAAAATGATTCCATTTTCTATTTTTTCTTTTTTTGATACCACTGCCGACGAAAGAATATCTTTATCTTTTCCTGCCATAATTTCACCTCTTTACTCTATTGTCTTAACCCATTTATCCTGCATCTTAAAATTAATAAATGTGATCACAAAAATGATGATGGCAAGGATAATGGCAATTGCACTTGCATAACCAAGTTGGAAACTTTCAAATGCCTTCTCATAAAGATAATATACAATTGTAGCAGCACTGTAACCAATTCCACCGTTTGTTGTCATAACCTGTACTTCTACAAAAACCTGAAATCCACCTATCATGGATGTTATCAATATATAAAATGTAACAGGAGATAATAAAGGCAATGTAATATTCTTAAATCGCTGCCATCCATTGGCACCATCAACCATAGCAGCTTCATAATAACTTCTTGGAATATTTTGAAGTCCTGCGAGATACAAAATAATAGATGTTCCCAAACCCTTCCATACCATGAAAATGATCATAGACACCTTTATCAGATTCTCATCTCCCAGCCAGTTTGGTCCATGTTTTCCGGTGAGCGCCTTAATAATCACGTTCAAAAGTCCATAATCATAGTTATATACCCAAGCCCACAAAATGGAGACAGCAACCAAGGAAGAAATAACCGGTACATAATACATGGTACGAAGTACTCTTACCCCGGGTATTTTTCTATTCATTCCCATGGCAAACAAAAGCCCTAATATCATTCCGATGGGAATCCCAATCAGATAAATGACTGTTGTCGTTAAAGTCTGCCAGAATTTTTTATCAGTCAATAATTTTATATAATTGTCAAACCCGCAAAAACGATTTAGCATTCCTTCAAATCCCTTAGCTCCATTCCAAGTGGTTAGACTTGTAAGAAACGCAAACACAATTGGCCACGCCATAAATAACAGGAATCCTAGAGTAGGTGCTGCAACAAACAGCAAAGCCCATTTTTCTTCCCGTTTAGACATTGCTGATAATTTTACTTTTTTTTTGCTTTTTACACGGCCCATAATCTATCCCTTTCCAATTATCTTCATTCTGTCTGTGAACAAATTACCCTGTGGCAGACCATTGCCACAGGGTAACACAATCAAACTTAGTTCTTTTTAGTTTGCTGCAGCTGCTTTCATTTCATTTGCTGCATCCAGTGCTTCCTGCATTGCAGGCTGAACCTGTGCACAATACTCTGCAGCTGTCATTTCGCCATTCAGAACATATTCATATCCGCCGCTTAAAAATGCATTCCACCAGTCTGAATTATATGTATATGTTGTTTCAACAAAGATACCCTGATATTTGTCTGTACCCTCAATATAATTGAAGATTACATCAACATTATCACCATAAGGAATTGTTCCGTCAGCAATTCTATCTTTGAAATCGCCCTTCGCATAATCCATAATATTAGGAATCTGTAAGGATGCTCCGGTTGTTTCTCCCGATAATACTCTCTGTCCTTCAAGATCTGTAGAGAACAATGTGATCAACGCTGCTGCCGCTTCAGGATATTCACTGTCTGCTGAAACTGCAAATCCAACAGAACCGTTACGTGTCATGGAAACACCAGTCTTACCGGTAGGCCATGCACAAAGACCCCATTCATAAGGGAACGTATTTTTGTCCATGAAGGCTCCCACATCCCAAGTACCACATGCGTAGAATCCAATCTGACCATCCAGCCATCTCTGATATCCACCAAGTGCTGTATCCTGCTCCACAGTGGGTGTAACTCCATATTTACATGTCAAATCTGCAAAGAACTGGAATGCTTCAATAAATTCTTCCTGACCGTCAATTACAACTTCTGTATAATCATCATTCAGGAAATGGCCGCCATTTGTATAAATGAATGCATCTAATGCCCACTGCAATGCATTTGCTGTACCCCACTGATCAACTTCGCCGTCTCCATCAGTATCCTTTGTCAATTTCTGACAAACTTCCACGAATTCATCCCATGTATAAGGATTTTCGGGATCAGGATAAGCAACTCCTGCTTCATCAAAAATATTTTTGTTATATGCAAATGCAAATGTAGAAAAATCCTTTGGCAGACAATAGAGAGAACCTTCACCTGTACCGGCTGTCTTTCCATCATATCTATAAGCATTTCCTACAGAACCCCAAAGGTTATTGACAACTGCAGCATCCACATAATCATCTAAAGGCAATAAATAGCCATCATCTACATTACTTGCTACTGCCTCAGGTCCTACATAAAAAATATCCGGCATATCATCTGCTGCCTTATATGCCAAAAGCTTTTGCCCATATTCATCAGATGTCGTGACTTCAAAAGTAACATTGGCACCGGTTTCTTCCATAAATTTATCAATCAATGACTGGTACACTGCTTTCTCATGATCCTGTGCAAAAATGAAAACAGTTAAATCTGCATCGGAATAATCTCCTTCTACCGCTACATCTGTAAGAGCTTCCTCATCAACCTCAATCTGAGCTCCAATACTCTCTGTTTCTTCTGTTGCTTCTGTTGCTTCTGTTGCTTCTGTTGCTTCACTTGTGGATTCAGCTGTTTCACCACCACAACCGCAAAGCATGCTTGCTGTCATTACTGTTGCAAGTAAAATGCATAATAACTTCCTTTTCATATTTCCCTCCTATTAATTTGATTTTGATTATTTAAAGAGATTTAAAATAATATAGTTTTTCATTTTTAGAAAATACAAAGAAATACAGTGGCCATCCATATTTTGTGTATTTATTATATTATAATCTTATTTTTAATCTCTTTATTTATTATTATTGTATAACCTCATATGATTTATGTCAACTTATATTTTAGTATTTACTAAAATATTTTACAAAATCGTAATTATTGCTAAAATATTATAGTTTTTTTTAGCAATAATTACATATGATAAAAATTGACCGGAACATAGGAGGATAACGAGTTCCGGTCAATTGCAAATTTATGATATTTCATTACTTTGAGCTTAGTCCAATTTAAAGACTGAAATCTCTGTCCGTAAACCATTTATATCTTCATCGAGATTTTTTGCAGTTTCATTTAATTTTGCTACACTATCAAGCAGCTGCATTGCCATACATATAAAATAGAGATGGTATATTTTAAGCCAAATTTACTCCTTATAAAACACCGCCCAGATGCTTTCATTATTATTACCTGCTGCTGTGATACATCTGACTGCATTTCCGGCTTCATCATTCATTTCCACAATGACACCCTTATATACTGCATCATTCATGAAAATTGTCACAAAATTAGTCCCTTTTTTTAAAGTCCAGTTTCCTTTTGTACCGTCCTCCATCAGTATACTGCCATCTTTTTCCAATTTCATCTGTACTGCTTCATGAACATCTGATGTAATATCTGTTCCATGATTAACACAGTAATACAGACCACTAATTTGCTTTTCTGATTTGTATCCCTCTTTTGAAAGGATTTCTCCCTTTGTTGCAAAGGGTGCTGCTACCAGCCAACCATCTTCATTCACAAACATTTGATGTACTCTGGGTTCATGCTTTTCTGAACCATTATCAAATCTTTGATGGTAAAACAAATAATATTTTCCATCATCATCCTTTAAAGCAGAACAATGTCCCGGAGCCATATATGCTGTCTTTAAACTTGGGAACATATAATTGCCCATCATTTTAAGTCCGTATTCGGAATGATTTCCTGTGTATCCAAATGTATTTCCGCATTCATCCACATAAGGTCCGGTTACATTATGAGAACGATATTGTCTGATTTGATATCCTCCCTCTCTAGTCAATCCTCCATATGATACAAATAAATAGTAGTAACCATTTTCATCATCATACAAAATGTAAGGTCCTTCACAAGAATTGTGCAGTCCACCCATTAAATAATATCCATAATATGTATCAATATGCTTTGTTTCATCGGCCTTCGGATGTATGGGAAGCCCTGTATTCTGATCCAATTCCAAAAGCCATATTCCTCCAGACCAGGAACCGTAAACCATCCACATATTCCCTTCTTCATCATAAAAAGCTGTGGGATCTATGCAATTCGGAAAGTTCAGATTATTATATTTTCCCACACTCATATAATCAGCAGCAGAAGTATCCTTGCCAAGCACCTCATAGAAATTTGTTTGATCTACATTGAGCATATCATATCCCGAATAAAGTAAAGTTTCCTGATAATGATATGGTCCTTCTACACTGTCTGATGTTGCCATACAAATAGTAGAGGTACGATAATCATGACTTGTTGAAAAATACATAACCCATTTTTCCATTACCGGATTATAGATCACATCCGGTGCCCAGACAGCATAATATCCGTCTACATGCATACCAACAAAATCAAATGCTCCCATATCTTCCCAAAACAAGTTATCGAACAATGGATTAGTAGCATTTACTCCATCTGCTATACTCTTAAAACTTTGCAAATCTTCAGATACTGCCACTGACATATGGGAACCAAAAATATAATATTTTCCATCTGTTTTTACAATAGACGGATCATGAACGGAAACATCCATCACCTGATTGCCGACTGATATTTCTTTTAAAGCTTTTCCCTCTTCTATTCCGCATCCTGAAAGTAAACAAACTGATCCTGTAATAATTGCTGTCAATATTGCCATTTTTTTCATAGAACACTCCTTTTTTATTTTATAATTATCTAAAATTATTTAGATTTTATTTAATTATAAATTTTTTAAACAAAAAATACAAGCGTAATATAGCTATGTAGATTTAGTTTTCTGTTTATCTAAATATTTATATAAATCAAAAAGCAACCAAATATAACATAATTTCTTCTCAAATGTTATTTTTACTTGATAGACAGTAAAAGAAAGAAACCTTATAATGCAACTAAAGATAACAAAAATAGGAATTGGAGGAATTTGGGGATGAGTAAAATAGTTTTTTTCTGTATTCCGGCTCATGGCCATACAAATCCTACTCTAGGAGTTGTAAAAGAACTGGTAAACAGAGGACATGAGGTATGGTATTATTCTTATAATACATTTAAAGAGAAAATTGAAAATACAGGCGCAAAATTTATTTCCTGTGACATTTACGATGTGGAAAAAAATTTAAAACCGGAGGATGCCGCAAAAATAGGAAAAGATCTGGCTTTCTCTACTAAAATCCTTGTAGACACCACATTAGCCTTGGATGAAATGGTATGCCGTGATATGGAAAGCCTAAAGCCTGATTGTATTGTGGCAGATTCCATGGCAGTCTGGGGTAAGGCAATTGCAATCAAGCTTAACATTCCTTTTGTTTCCTCCACCACTACCTTTGCCTTCAATCAGTATTCGGCAAAAATCATGAGACAGAGTATTTCTCAGATGCTCAATATGATTTTTTCCATGTCTAAAGTTAACAAAGACCTGAAAAGATTGCAGGACAAAGGATATCCCATTGATAATATCCTCTCCATTATTCAAAATGATAATGAAACCAATACCATCGTATATACTTCGAAAGAATTTCAGCCCTGTGCCGAAACATTTTCCGAAAAGTACTCTTTTGTGGGTCCATCTATAAGGGAGACGACAGAAAATATTCAAAAGGGAGAGAAGAAGCTGCTTTATATCTCTCTCGGAACTGTAAATAACATAATGCTCAATTTTTATAAGAATTGTATCACCGCATTAAAAGACAGCGAATATCAGGTGATCATGTCTGTGGGAAACAATATTGATCCGGAAAAGCTCGGTGAAATTCCTTCCAATTTTGAAGTGTATCACTCTGTTGATCAGATTGCCGTATTGCAAAAAGCAGATGCATTCCTCACACACTGCGGTATGAACAGTGTTAACGAGGCCTTGTATTATGAAGTGCCCCTGATTCTATTTCCGCAGACTTCCGAACAGGGCGGCGTAGCAAGACAGGTTTCCAATATGGAAGCAGGTATTTATCTATTAAAAAATAATCCGATCTCTATTCAAAATGCTGTTACCACAGTTTTTAATGACGATAAATACAAAAAGAATGCATCCATTATAGCAGAAAGCTTCAAAAAAAGCGGTGGTCCCGCCGCTGCTGCAAATGCAATAATAAAAGTAATACAAAATAAAAAATAATA
>CAMEJJ010000037.1 GCA_945919795.1 uncultured Lachnospiraceae bacterium | reverse complement strand
TATACTTTCCCAGTCCGATTGGATCATAATCACATATGAATATAACATACGTTTCCGGCAATTGCTCATAATCAATTCCCGTACTCAATAACTCCATATCTATCTGACTGTGATAGTATCTGGATCTTTTTAATATCTCTGTGTTTGCGACCTGCATCTCCACATTAAAATGCCGGTTTTTATCATCTTTTAAGTATACATCCAGTCGTATTCCCTTATATTCCGGATTATAAACGATACTCTTTTCATATGATATTTCTACATGGTCTACCTGAATGTCGAGTGCTCTTTCGATGACTCCTTTGGCGTTTTCTTCATCCAGCATAACCGCTGCAAACATAAAGTTATCTTTGAATGTTAATTCCTGTAATGTTTTTCTTCTTTTATTCAATAAAATTCCTCCTTGTGAGCCACAGAGGAATCCGTATGTTAATTATAGTTTATAGCTTTTAACAGTGTCAACCAAATCATCTATAGGTTAGACTATCTCTATCTAGAAAGAACCCTGACCGGTAAACAACAGATATAAAAACATTGCAATCGAATATACACCATAAAATAATAATGAAACCACTACCGGAACACAGACACAATATATCAATCCCCAAAATGCATAACGCAGTTTTATCTTTCGATTAATCTTTAATATATCTGAATAACCTTCTATCTTGTTCCATGTAATTGTATCACACCTCTCGCAATAACACTTTTTGGAATACTGAATAATTTCACCATTACCGACTCTTGAAACATCTCCAATAATCTCGTCGGTTTTTGCATTTTGTTTTTTCATTTTAGATGAAACGTTGATTTCTCCATATGTCACATTTCTTCTATTATCACACGTCTCACAACTTGCTTCAAAAGATTTATCCCTATTTTCTCGAACAATCTCTTTCTTATATTATAAATGCAAAAAAACAAAAATACATATTAACTCATAAATAATCCATAAGCAAAATAAAGCTGTATTCATCATATCCTCCTTTCTACTATTTAAAAGTTTATTAACATTCCTAAACTGTTCCTCCCGATTTTCCTCTTTGCTTTTGTGTTTAATAAAAAAATCTCATCTAATATTATAGATGAGATTTTCATAAATTGATATTTTTTTACACGAAATGGTATTTTTATTGTATGAAATGGATTTTTAGATGAATTTTCGAATTTGGCAAAGATTAACAAAGTCTAGCATTGGTTAGAATATTCAAAACCCCATCCTATTTCTAAATTGAAATTGGATGGGGCCTATTTTTGTCACTACTTTCTCACAAGGTCATAATACAGAAATCTTTTGTAATTCACAATCAATCGTTTTGTATGAGTCTAGCCGTACCAAATGAAGCTGGTGTCGACCAACATGTATTGGTAGAATCATACCAATTAAGCATACCCAGTCGGGATCCGTCCTTACAATCATTGATCTGTAATTCAAATCCTATATAGGTTCCATCTTGCGGCTCTATTTCTGTCCATAAAACAGCCATTTCCGCAATATATCCTTTATCGGTTTTGGTAACAACAGACGTAATATTATCCTCTACACATTTAGGACCATTAAACGAATGCTCATTTTCATAATTAACCCTATACTGCTTATGTACATCCCCATAGGCCTCTGTTTTACTATTTGCTTCATCGATAAATACTTCTATTGAATCTTGGGTATGTACTTCTGATCCGCTCACGTCCGGATTAGGATCTGACACTTCCATCCATATATAGAGTGCTTTTTCATCCCACAAAGCTTTACCGACTGCAGAGCCCTCCGGCTGTCCGCCTTCAGAAGTAACCAAAGTCAAAGGTATTTCCTCTACATCCTTCCAAATATCATCTTCAACCCCATCAATGTTTGCAGTACCTTTCGAAATATTCACAAAGGGTTTCAGAATCAGTCTTCCATAATGGCTACTTCCCTCGTCCTGACAATTGGATGTATCATTCCATGACACATCTGTATCTGCGCTGGTAATGCAAATATCAAATCCAATGGAAGAAAACGCTGCCAATTTCTCTGTTTCTATGCGTGCAACCGTTTCATATCCGTTGTTTGTTTTCTCAGCATCTTTTCTTGCTACCGTTATTTCTTGAATTTCAGCTCCATCACATCGACTATCTGCCAAATCGACATAAAGACTGATTCCATCTGTATCATCTTCATGGGTATCCTTTACGGATACTTTAATACTCAGACCACTTTCATCCCAAATCGGTATAAAAGAAGCCTTAATATTCCCCTCTCCAAACTCAATAGGCTCTATTGCTTCAAAATCACTGCTCTGTATAACCTGCACTTCCTGCACAAAGGGCTCCAACTGTTCCGGATCTACAAATGCCCAAAAAGCAGGCTTGGGACAAAAAGCGGCATCAAACAAAAGCGGACATTGCGGTCTGCTTCCATCGGCAGATCCTCCTACGGAATTCGAACTGTTAAGCCATGAATTTCCATCGTCGGTTCCCCAAAAGGTAATTGCCGTAATCGGTATATTTTCTTCTTTTTTCAATCTTACAACCGTATCATACAGGCTCTTATATTGATATGCTTGTTTCAGATATTCTTCATCCTGATTGGAACCGTCATAATCATTACTTGATTTCATATCCAGCTCCGTGATTTGAATCTCATCCACAACTTCTGCATATTTTTTTGCACTCTCTTCAAATTCTAAAGCAGATGTATTCATATCATAATGTCCCTGCATACCCATACCGTCAATTCTTGCCTCAGGATTCTGCTTTACTTTCTCAATCATCTTGCATATGCCGTCAGCCTTTTTTGCATTGGTGTCGTTATAGTCATTATAAAAAAGTTTCACCTCTGCGGGTGCGTATCGGTTAGCATAGACAAACGCTTCTTCAATAAATGTATCCTTATAGAAAACACGGAACCAGGAAGAATCGGTTCGTAAGCCTCCATCTGTATCATTAATGGCTTCGTTTACCACATCCCAGGCATAAATCATTCCACGAAACTCACTTTCTTCGCCATGAAAATGTTCCATAACCTGTCTGATATAGTTTTCCATTCGTGCAAGCATTATTTCTTTGCTCACATACGGTTTATTTTCATCATAGTCTTCATGGAAAAACCACTCCGGTGTCTGAGAGTGCCATACGAGCACATGGCCTCTTACCTGAATTTTTTTCTCTTCTTTTATACAGCTTTCATTATATGTTTTGATTTCCCTTAAAATGGTATCAGCCAAGGTAAAATCCAAAACCGGGAATCCATCATCTCCAATTGTAGGCTGCTGTCCTAAAAATGCTTCCGGCTTCATCTCATTTTCCATGGTTACACTGTTAAATTGAGATGTAGCCACTTCCATTCTGGCAGAATTTGAAAGTGCCGCTGCCGGCAGGCATACTCCCGCTTTTCCTTCAAAATCTCTGTCAAAAACATAGCGAAGTGTTTGTTTATCGGCCTCTTCCCATTCAACATTCTCTGCCTTTTCTATCTTTGCCGCATTCTCGTCTCCATTCTCCGCATCCCCACTCTTAACACTTGAACATCCCCACAATAAAAAAGTGGCACCCAGAATTACAAGAAATTTCAGCTTATTTTTCAGTTTTCTTTTCATCCTTTTTCTCCCGTTTCTTTAGAACAATTAAGTACTTACATCATATGATAAAAAACGAGAGACCATTTTTCTTCTCATCTATTGCTATTGTTTTGCATATTATTGCTATTCAGCCATTCAAAATCTTTTTTCCACTCCTATAAGAGGTCCGCTATTTTCTCATGGATTATTTTAATTATAGAGAAAAAATGCAGAAAAAATATTTTTTTACACGAAATGGTATTTTTATTGTATGAAATGGATTTTTAAATGAATTTTTAAGTTTAATCCTGCTGCAAATTACATTTAATCAATTACTATTGAACGTACAAAAAACCGTATATTTACATTTTTAATAAAGTCATTTATAATGTAAAACTAACATCAATTTATCATTTTTCTATTCTGTATGCAATTCTTTCAATGCATGATTTCCAAATATGATATTCCAATTCCATAATATGTTTAATCAGGCAGCCGACAGGGCGGCACTACCCATTTCGAGTCTTGCGAAAGGGGGAAACGCTTATGACTACATATGAAGAATTTATGATCATCTTGACCGCCGGTCTTTTGATTACTGCAATTCTAAGTTTGAGAAATAAGAAATAGCCGTCCTGCTCTCTACAAAGTTTAGGATGGCTATTTCTAAATAACGATTTTAAATTTTCGCCGGAACAGGTAGCGCGCACTACTTGTCGGCTGTCTTGTTAAGCACATTATATACACTCTCTAAATGAAATGTCAAACACTATTTCGTGACTTAATAATCCTCCCGGACTACTCGTTGCTTTCTGCGGCCTGTGCTATTCCGGCTAAAATATTTTTGCGGATTGTTTCTTGACTTTCTTCTTCTAAATCTCGTACATATCCCGGTATAGAATACTCACTATATAAAAACGGAACATCAACCTTTTCATAATCACTCATATACTCTGAAATTATTTTGTCTAAAGCAGCATAATTCTCATCGTCCGGATCATAATTTTCCCAGTCATCCCATGTATCTTCTGTCCAATATCCATAGTCACCCTCAGAATACACCATAGCAAAAACAGGTTTGCATGAAATATGATTGTTTTCAAATGTCGATTCATAAATGGAATTACTTCCAAAAGTCCCATGCCAATCACTATCACTACTAAAATACCTTAATTCTCCTTGTTCATTTGTATAAACATCAAACAAATTTTTAGGCCAATATTTAAATTCTACAGAATTGTCTGTATAATCCCTCCCTGCTATTGTATATCCACAATAAGTAACCTCTCCATCTTCTATTGTATAAATAAATGTCCTGCTGTTATCCCCCAATGCCGGTATTGTAATCATCATTTCCCTCTGGCCATCTAAATTCAGGTCGCCAAAACTAATGAAAATATTAGAATCCATTGTTGAATAATCCCAAAATTCATTTTCATCAAAAAAATCATACTCTACATATGGCATCAAATCATCGTCCCATTCAATACCTGTTAATTCATCTTCAGACATAATTGGAATCATCTTTTCCTCTGCATCACCTAAAATTGCCTCTGGCAGTTCGCCCTGATCACTTGAGTCGGATAAAATAATTTCTTGCTCAGATTCAGATCCTTTTATTTCCTCAATTTCATCCTTCTCTTTTTGTGTACAGCCAAACATAAAGACAAATGTACAAATAAATAAAACTATAAATCTTTTTTTCAATTTATATTTCCTCCACATTATAATCTTCCAAAAAATAACCCACTACATCAATTACTCCGATTACAAGACAGAAATCCATATATTTATACCCTCAATCATCTTAGCTACGTATCTTATAACTATTATAGATTAAATTTTCACAAATTTATATTTTTTTACACGAAATGGCATTTTTGTTGTATGAAATGAATTTTTTCTATCATTTCATATGTTTTATTACAAAATTGGACCATTAAAATAATTTCGTTTGCCCCGAATTTCTTTTCATGTTATACTGAGCGCAAAGCATATTTTCTTATCTGGGAGAGTATTCCTACTGCCCCACAAATCATTTCTTTCATGGTATTTTTCATTTATACCATGTCCGATCATTTCTTAGAAAATCCATGCTTTCACCAAACAACAAAAGCAGGAGTTTCTAAATGATACAATGATCCGGCTCCTGCGCATATCTGCAAAGGAGGAAGAAAAACAGAGCATCCGGATATCGAAGTAACATGTACAGTATATAACATTAATCCCGGCTTCAATCAAGATCTTTTGGCAAGAAGCAAGGTCCTTTCCGGATATATGTATTTTGTAAACTGTGTACGGGACTATCTAAAGAATCAGGGAGAAAACCGGGATTTGGAAACAGCAATCAGGACAGCAATCAAAGATTGTATCGACAATCACATCTTGGAAGATTTCTTCCGGGAGAATGTGGAAAAGGTGGTCAAGGTTATGGTATTGGATTATACATGGGAAAGACGAGAAGAGCTGATACGTGAAGAAGAATACGAGGACGGCAAACAGGCCGGCATTGAAATCGGCAAGAGAACCGGCATTGAAATCGGCACGGAACAAGGTATTGCTCAGGGAACTTCTTTACTGGAAGCCGCAATTGAAGATCTTTGCGCGGGTAAAACAATAACCGAATTGGAAGCAGCCGGATATGATCAAAAAATTATCCAGAAAGCTCAAAATATTATAAATAAACATTTTAATAAGGAATGAGATTGATACGTCTATATGTGACACGCCTCATCTGTTTTGCAGTTCAAGACAGATGAGGCTTTTTTAACTTTTGCCATTTCCGATGTCATTCTTTATAAACAGATTTGTTAGTTCTTTTCTCCTTCCACCGCACAATTTATTTTCAAAACCATAAAAATTTCTTATTATGAAAATCTACACGATTCGTGTACGATATATCTTTGAAAACAAAAGAAAAAAGGAGATCTTACCATGAACAACTCAAAAACCTTAACAGACAATTATCTGGAACATTGTATTCAACAAAAAAGATTGGATGAAAAGACTTTAAAGGCATATCGGATTGATTTAAGACAGTTTTTTGAATCTATTGCCACTCCAAATGTTTTAGACATCACGTCTTATACTTTAGAAGCTTACATTGCAGACTTACATATGAAATATAAACCCAAGACAGTAAAAAGAAAAATTGCTTCCATCAAAGCATTTTTTCATTATCTTGAATACAAAGATGTTATAGAAATTAATCCGTTTAACAAATTACAGATAAAATTTCGCGAACCTGTAATATTGCCAAAGACAATTCCTTTACATACGGTAGAAGTCCTTTTATCTGCAATATACAAATATCGTATGAATGCCCAAACAGAATATCAAAGAAAAAACGCTTTGCGAGATGCCGCTGTTATAGAATTATTGTTTGCCACGGGTATAAGAATTTCCGAGCTTTGCTCTCTGGGAATAACTGATATAAATCTATATGATAGAACTGTCTTAATTTACGGAAAGGGCTCAAAAGAAAGAAAAGTACAGATCGGAAACGATGATGTTGCAAACATTCTGCAAGAGTATAAAATAAGTTATTTACCACAAATCCATAACTGTAATCACTTTTTTGCAAATCAAAACGGAACCACACTATCTGATCAATCGGTGCGACGAATGATTAACAAATATACTTCCCTTGCCGCCATCGAACTACATATCACACCACACATGTTCCGGCACACTTTTGCCACAAGCCTTCTAGAAGCAGATGTTGACATACGATATATTCAGGAAATTCTGGGGCATAGTTCCATCAATATTACAGAAATCTATACGCACGTTGCTATGTCAAAGCAAAAAGATATTCTTACCACAAAGCATCCTAGGAAGGATTTCAGAATTGATAGTTGATTATGACAGATAAGTTATCCGTTAATTAAAGGATTATATTAAAAAAGTACTAACTTGTATAAATTAGTACTTTTTTTGTGAAAATAAAAAAAATTTAATATACCTATTAAAAAAAGTGAAAAGTTGTTTATTATAATAAACTCGAAATCATATTTCCTATACTTTCCACATATTCATCTATCAGTTTTCTTTTGTAAACATATACATAAGAAGGATGATGAACCGGAACATAATATACACCTTCATGTTCTTTGTAATGATACTTGAAGTCGTTCCATTTTTCAAATTTGATGTTTAAATGTTTCTCTACTGAGGTATATACTTTTTCACCTAATAAAAATACTATTTTAGGTGATAATGTATTTATCTCATAACTCAAATTACCATAACATGTATCTATTTCTTTCTTATTGGGATATCTTAGTTTTTGCTGCTCAGTTAATGGCAAGCACTTTACTAAATTTGTCTTATATGTAATTACTTCCTGACACATTTCTTCTATCTTTTGAATCAACAATCCTGTATTTGTATCAGGCGATAAAGGTATTTCTTCATCAGACTCCATTTTTTTTGCTGATAAGCCCACCCAAAATACTTGACACTTCTTCTCTGCATCCAAAAGCGGTTTTTGATTTCTGCACAGTCCACATTTTTGACACATGCGTATTTGCTCAATCATTACTCTCCCCCTATTCTTTGCATTTTTATTATATATTCATCTAATATTTCATCTGGCTCTTTACTATAATTTCCAAAATCAAAATTGAACTGAGATCTTCCTTTAAACTTACTTATTTTTTCATTAAACTCACAGCCATGTAAAATCCCTTTTCCATTCACAATCTCTTTATATAACTGTGTACCGTGATATGGTCTGAATTGAAATACACTTGTTCTAAAATTTCCCGGCGTATTTGAAGAAATCTCCTTCAATTTCATTGCTAATTCATATGTTTGTTGAAAATCCTCTAATGTCTCATCTGGAAATCCTAAGATAAAATAGCCTTTTAAATCAATGCCATTCTGCAATACTTTTTGGGAAACATTTATTGTTTCTTCTACGTTTCCAAGCTTGTTAATCCGTTTTCTTATTCGCTCTGATCCTGATTCTATACCGATAAATAATTCCTTGCACTTACTTTGTTTCAGATCTATGACTTTATCCAGTGCATTCACCAACGGCACAACATGAACCATTCCACGCCATGTCAACTGCGGAAATTTTGAAAAAATACCATTTGCCAAATCTATGCTTTTACTATTTCTCAAAAACAAATCATCTAGTATTCGTACACTTTGAACACTTGGATAAACCTCCAATGATTCCAAAATCTCCTTTATGACACTTTCTTCTGACCGAATCCGAATTGGAATATCTTTATTTAACTTTTTAGCTCCACCACAAAAAGCACAATCAAACGCACACCCTCTTGAAGTAATAATCGCTATTTCATTCTGCCCATAGTGATTAACTAAAATTTCATTTCCCAATAATTTTCTGTTTAAATAGATATTTGAAATATCTTTTGGAAAATATTCAGAAGAAGCATTTACTCTATATACATATTTAGTACCATTTACTTCTTCTGGTTTCTGAATACATTTGTCATTTACAAGTGCAGGTATAATAAACTCACCTTCACCAATGATTATATTCGTTTTTATATTAACATTCCAGTCTAAAATCTCTTTATATAAACTTTTTACTGCTTGTCCACCAATAAAACAAGTACACGATGACGTAATATTTTCAATGATATATTTTACAATCTCATAATTCTGGGTAAAAATATTGATCCCGATATAATCAACTGATGCAACATCTATAAAATCAATTATCTCATTAACCGATTTTCTCTCTTTTACGCAGTCTACTATTTTTACATCAACGCCCGTTTTTTCCAAATAAGTAGCTATATATCCCAATCCCAACGGTGATAGATATTGCTCCTGTTCTTTCGTCGAATCCCAAAATATTGGCGAGTTAAATAGAATAAATCTTTTCATTTCCTCAACTTCTGCTCTTTCTCAATGTATATCTCAGGACAAATTTCATGCACCCATATTTGGTTATTATTTGCAATACAATGCACAAGGTTATCCCTGTTTTTTCTTGTCAAGACAACTTTTCCATTGATTTCAAAAATATTAATTCCCATAAAAATCAATGTCGGATTCCAATGTAATTGTTCACTTTGCAAATAAAACATTCCAATAATCATAAAGATAAGAACATTGCAAATAACACTACTTGTATTTTTTATATCCATTGTCAGTATCGGAAACAAGTATGTAATAAAATAGTTCAACACATCCGGGCAACAATTTTCAACTTGTTCGGATGTGCACTTAATTACCTTATTACTTTTCAACAGGCAGATAAATAATAGGACAATGATTGAAAAAGCACATAAAAACAACAATATCCAATTAAAAATTGCATTTTCTTTCCAAGCCACCTGAAAGGAAGTAAAAAAAATCTTTCCTTCTATGGATTTAATATCTAAGTTATAAATAATTAACAATATATATAAGGGCATATATGATGTTATAAACCAAATGCATTTCAATTTTTTCGTAAACATATTATTCTTCAACATCTCCTTCTAATTTTGCAACACCCAACCTGTCCAATAGCAAAGATTTAAAATAAGCATCCGCTATCAAATTCGTGATTCTGTATAGTTCTGATTTATCCTTATATACAATCTTTCCGGCTTCATCAAAATCAATTTTAAGGTTATTTTCTTTTACGATTTCCGGGACTTTATCATAATTATCAAAGAAAAGTTTCAGCTGATCCTTTAATACAATTGAAGTCAACTTTTTCATTATGCGGGTATTTCTCAAACAGTCTTGTTGAAACAATTCCATATCAGCAAAAATATCCTTATCCCTTATAATAGATAAAGCTTTAACTGTGTTTTGCTGGAATATGTCTTTATAGCCAAATATCCTTTCCAATGCAATATGATTAAAAACAATAAATCTGCCATGCCACTCCAATATATCTACATTTTCGTCCAGTCCGATAAAATCCGAGGTCATCTGCACTAATTCGTCCATGAAAAATTGTAAGAATAAACCTTTACGTAATTTCTTCAATTTCGGAAACTGTCGATATAATTTTATTTTTTCCTCATTTTTCTCTACACAGACTACATAATAATCGACACTTCCCCAATCAAACTTCTTTTCACTTGTTTCAGATAAATAATTTATTACTGTTTCCGTAGCACTCTCAATCGGAATAATATCTTTGACATCAACTATTTCTATTTCGTTGTCCATACATCCCAAAGGCTCATACTTTACCAAAGCATTACTTGTTAATTCTTTTTCAATATAAGGAAGCTGCATTTTTAAAATGCTGCGCTTCAGATCCATTGACATCTGGGGTTCATTTATGATGTTTTTATTTTTTTTCATAAATTTAACCGAAACATACGCTTCCGGATCCTCTACCAAATGATTCAGTAGATTTATAACCTGATTAATATCAACACTTTTATCCTGCATCTTTAACTCTCTCCTTCACTTTTAGACATAATAAATCATTTATATTTCTAAAATGTATTTACATTTTTATAGTACCAGAATAAAAGGTGAAATTCCCCAAAATGTAAAAAATCGACAACATATTGTAAAAAATAACAAAGATATTTGGAATTTGAAGATCGAAATGGGATTGAATGTGGCGATTCAATATTTTAGGAAATGCTTTAAATTTTTTAAAGGATAATCAGATATTATCT
>CAMEJJ010000036.1 GCA_945919795.1 uncultured Lachnospiraceae bacterium | reverse complement strand
CGAAGAAGATGGTTGTGATTGTTACTGTCAGGTATACACCGAGTAGTTTTTGATACACTTACTCTCCTATTTGAAGTTCTAATTCCCCCGAATTCGGGGGAATTAGTATAATATTTTTGATGTTTTATAAAAAAGGAAAAAATATATGAATAGCAGGCCTGCTTTAGATAAAAATTTTGAATGTCTGAATAACACAATGATGGGAATGACATACGAAGAGGTAGAAGAAGCGGTAAAGGATCATGCCATAGTTCTTTTCCCTGTTGGGGGTGTGGAAGCGCATGGACCGCATCTTCCGCTTGGCACAGATATTTTTGCAGCTCTGAATCAGGCTCTGGAGATTAAAAGGTATTTTGAAGCAGAAGGGGGAAAGTGCGTTGTTGCTCCGCCGTTTTATTTTGGTGGAACCCAGGCAATGACAAGGCAGTTTGCAGGAACATTTACTTCGTCCTTAGAAAATATTGTTGATTCCGTAAGTGACATTCTTGAATCACTCGATCGTTTTGGCTTTCAAAAAACAGTCTTTCTAAATGCCCATGGAGATGGTTTGCAGATAACTGCAATGTTGAATACCATTATTGAGTCGAACAAAAAACTTAATATGAAATCTTATTGGACGGAATATGAGGATGATGTTCCATATAAGGGCTTTCGTGGCGACGAGGATTATCTTATCAAGATAGCACCTATGCAGCTTGATGAAGCATTTGAAATTGAGAAGTGGCCTGAGGATGAATTTGATATTCATGCATCGGCATTTGAGACAGCTTTAATGCTTGATATCTGTCCGAATATGGTACGCAAAGAAAAGATTGAAGGATTAAAACCAACCATGCTTAAAGGAGATGAACGGGCCAAATGGAATGAGGGAAAAATTGAAAATATTGCTTTGGTTCCGAGGGCATATGTTGGAGATCCTAGCGGTTATAAATATATTCATGCTGATATGGACAAGGTCTACGAATCGTTTGCAAAGAGCTTGTATCGTACTTTTTACAAAAAGATATTAAAGCAATAACGGATAAGAGGCATATGCTACAGGAGAAAAATTTTGATTACATTTGAATTATTAACTACAGAAAACTGGGATATGCCAAAAAGGCGGGCTGTAGCAAAGGATATCAGCGGTGATGATTGTATTACATATCTTGCACTTGAAAATCAAGAAGTAATCGGCTTTATCGGACTGAAAAAGGATTTGGTTGGACATTATATGATTTTAGATTTGATGCAGGTGTCATCAGCGTATAGAGGCCAAGGAATTGGAAGAAAACTGTTCGATTTGGGCAAAAAAGAGGCTCGGATGGCCGGAGCAGAGGCTTTATACATTTCTGCCTGCTCATCGGAAGAGACAATTGCATTTTATAAGGCGATGGGGGCAGAAATTACAGATTGTCCGATAAAAGAAATCGCAGAGAATGAACCATATGATTTGCAGATGGTATGTTCTGTTTCATAAGTGAACGATGTATGGAAATTGAAAACTGAAAAAAGAATAATGACAAATTTTGAGAATATTAATTGAAACAGTGTAAATAATAATGCTGAGTCATTGCAAATGTATTGACTTAGCACTGTTTGGGCGATATTCTTAATTATAGAAATAGAGTAGATTTAGGAGGTGGCGTAAATGGCAAGTACGATTCAAGTAAGAGTGGATGATGATTTAAAAGCAAAGTCAGACGCTTTGTTTAAAGATTTAGGAACAGATACCACAACTGCGATTCGTATGTTCTTAACACAGGCACTGGCAGTAAATGGTTTTCCTTTTGAAATAAAAAGAGCAAATGCAAACCCATATGAAGCATTAACAGAACATGAAATATTAGATAAGCTGGAAAAATCACGTGAGCATGCAGCACAGGGAATGTGTAAAGATGCGACAGAAGTATCTCGTGATATGAGGGCGAAATATGGATTATAAAGTAGTAGTTACAAGAGATGCAGAAGAGGACTTAGAGCGTTTTATTAAATATCTTATTGCTGAGAAAAAGAGTATGCAGGCGGCAGAAAATATATTGAATGATTATGATGCAACAATCGAAAGTCTAAAGCATGTGGCAGGAAGTTTGAAACTGTGTGATAATCCAAGACTACGTCAGTTAGAATATCATCGCATTAACTTTTTAAATCACAGGTATTTTATGCTATATCGCATCGTGGATAATGTAGTGTTTGTGGATAATATTTTTCATGAGTTGCAGGATTATGAAAATAAGATGTATTAGCCGAAATGCGGAATGACAACATTCAGTTTATAAGGCTACAAAGTAAGAGTGAAGATATCATAATGTTAATGTCTTCACTCTTTTTATTACATTTTTTTGTAAGCATTGCCCCATTCGACCATAGAATCAAGGATTGGTTTCAGCGTCTTTCCTAAATCGCTCAATGCATATTCAACTCTGGGCGGGACTTCCGGATATACAGTTCGTGTAATAAGTCCGTCTTCTTCCATATTACATTATCAAACAAATTTCATAAAAATGAATTTATAGCACGAATTCAGAAGTATATAAATATTTGCATCTCTATAATAGGTTTGGTAAAGGAGAGATGCAGGTATGGATATCAAACAAATTAAGGAAAACAAATTAAAAATGATTCGCGCTTTCTCGATTCCGAGTATCATAGCGATGATGTTGCAAACGGTAATAACCATAACGGACGGTTATTTTACAGGAAACTATGTGGGTGAAAATGCACTGGCGGCAATTAATCTGGGACTGCCGATTCTCTATTTTTATCTGGGAGCCGGGCTTTGTGTAGGTGTAGGAGGATCGGTAATCTGTGGAAGACTTCTTGGAGCAAAAGAAAAACAAAAGGCATCAGAGGTATTTTCACAGACGATGGTAACGGCAGTAGGTGTCTGTATTATCATCTCATTTTTTGCGTTCGTTCTTTTTTCGCCGATACTTAACGTATTAAGAGCAGGTGCTGACTTGGCAGGCTATTTTACAGAGTATTACCGGATTATGCTATTTACCTATCCGCTTATGGTAGTAGGTACCATATTGGGGATGTTTATTCGCGTTGACGGAAAACCACAGGTATGTATGATTGTAAGTATTGCCGGGTGTATACTGAATATGATTCTGGATTACATTTTCGTTGCTGTATTGAGTTTGGGAGTACAGGGAAGTGCAATCGGTTCTTTAATAGTACAGATTGTTACGGTTTTGATTTTGCTTGGCTATTTTTTCAGTCAAAAGGCAGGGATAAGATTTCACCGGTTTAGATTTGACAAGATCATAAACAGGGAAATGATATTAAACGGTTCTTCCGAATTCATTGGAGAAATGGCGAGTGCCATATCTATGTTTGCATTTAACTATGTGCTGATGAAATATGTTGGGGCCGAAGGTGTTGCGGCGTTTACAATTCTTGGCTTTGTCGTGTATGGTTATAGTATGATTTGTATTGGTTTCGGACAGGGAATTGTGCCGTTAATCAGTATCTGCTGGGGAGCGAGAGAAACCGAAACAGCCTTTGATATACGAAAGATTACCAACAGAATTTTGTTTGTAATGGGTTTTCTGATTGCAGGCATCTTTTTTCTGACAGGCAGGAATTATGCCGGAGTGTTTGGCTGTAGCAGCAATGTGGCAGATATGGTGGCATCGGGATTTCGGATTTATGCAGTTACATTTCTTGTTATGGGATATGATGTGATTAATTCTATGTATTTTACAAGTTGTGGCGACGCAAAATCATCTGCGCTTATATCTGCATTGAGAGGAATCGTACTTCTGTTAGGGTTTACTTTGGTGCTTCCGGCGATATTCGGAATGACCGGAGTGTGGATGGCAGCACCATGTACAGAAACGTTGACGGCTGTTGTTTCTGTATATCTGCTCAGAAAACAAAAAAATAGATTACAAGAGGTAGGTTAGATGGAAGATAGAGAAAGCACGACCATACGGAGCGCGGTCATCAATAAGGCAATCAGCTATATCTTTGACCATATCGAAGAGGATATCACTGTGGATGACGTGGCACGTCATTGTGCATATTCAAAATATCATCTGACTCGTATGTTTAAAGAGGATACTGATGAAGCCTTATATCAATTTATTAAGCGGGTGCGTCTGGAGAGAAGCGCATGGCGACTGAAAGTTGAGAAAGAGAAAAGCATCACAGAGATTGGCGGAGAATACGGATATTCTTCGTCAAATTTCGCCACAGCATTTAAGAAGCATCTGGATATTTCACCGGCTGATTTTCGGAAAAACAGTGAACAGATTGTGATAGAGAGTTCTTTTTCAAATGGGATATCCTTGGATGAATTAGAAGATACAGAGGAACTGATTACCGTTGAACAGCTTGAAGGTTTTACTGTTATTTTTGAAAGGAAAAAGGGGAATTATCATGATTTACCCAAAGAATGGTGTGCATTTATAGAAAAATATCAACATCTGGCAACCAAAGACACCACCTATATTGAGTGTACTATCGATGATCCGTCCATTACAGACGAAGATCACTGTATGTATGAGTTGTGTCAGACGATTTCAGCAAAACATCCGGCTTTGAAGGAGAATCCGGATATTCTTACTCAAAACTTTGATGGTGGAAAGTATGCCGTATATCATTTTAAGGGATATCCGCAGTTTTTGTTTATGGTCTATCAGGAGATATTTTGCAGATGGCTGTCAAAGACAAAAAATCAGTTGGATGAAAGACCGATTCTGGATATTTATCGTATGGTAAGAGAAGATGGCTATATGGAAATCGATATCTGTTTTCCGTTGAAATCAGAAAATTGACTGTATATCTTTTTACAGGTATGCAGTCTTTTTATTTTTTAGACTAGGCAAATAATATATCCGGGGCAGATTGGATGTTGCATTCCTTTTTTATAGATTATAACGATTATCATTTTCAGCTTTGAAAAAGAAAACAGACAGTTATTTAAAAATTCAATTAACGATGCTACAATAAACATGACATATAGTTGTCGTGTTTAAAATGTTATGATAAGGCAGGAAGTGAATAATAGCATGAAGATAGACAGACTTATCGGGATTCTTTCTGTATTATTACAGAAAGAAAAAGTTACGGCACCTGAGCTTGCAGAAAAGTTTGAGGTCTCAAGAAGGACGATTAACAGAGATATTGAGAATTTATGCAAAGCGGGAATTCCCATCACTACCACACAGGGGACTGGTGGAGGAATCAGCATTATGGATGGATATCGGATGGATAGAACTTTACTGACATCCAAAGATATGCAGATGATTTTGGCAGGACTTCGAAGTCTTGACAGCGTAAGCGGCAGTCACTATTATGGGCAGCTTATGGAGAAAATCAAATCGGGTTCTTCTGAATACATAAGCGGCAGTGAATCCATATTGATTGATCTTTCTTCCTGGTACAAGGATTCTTTGTCACCAAAGATTGAAATGATTCAGAATGCTATAGAAGAAAGAAGAATACTGGGCTTTCATTATTATGCACCAAGCGGGGACAGCACAAGAAAGATCGAACCCTATTTTTTGATCTTTAAGTGGAGTAGCTGGTATGTGTATGGTTACTGTCTGTTACGAAAGGAATTCCGTATGTTCAAGCTCAATCGTATGGATAAAATCGCTTGTGAGACTGTATTTGAAACAGGAAGAAACGTTCCTATGCCGGATTTATCCAATGAACATCTATTTCCTGCTACAACAAGGGTAAAGGCTGTTTTTGATTCTTCTATGAAATGGCATCTGATAGAGGAATTTGGGATAGACTCTTTTACCGTGCAGTCCGATGGAGACTTATTGTTTGAACATGAGTATTCGGATGATGAGAGCCTGCTTACGTGGATGCTTTCCTGCAGGGATAAGGTAACTGTGATGGAACCGGAGTTTCTAAGAGAAAATCTCTGCCGAATCGCTTCCAATATTGCAAAAAAGTATGAAAAAGAAATTTGAGAAAGAAGGAAAAATTATGCCAAGACCAAAAAACAAAGAGGAATTAATAACAGCAGCAAATACAAACTATGAGAAACTGCTTACCATGATTGAAAACAGGACAGATGCTGAGAAAGAAACAGAATATGACTTCAGTTCTGATGAAAAGAAAAAGGAAGCACATTGGAAGCGTGACAAAAATCTTCGCGATGTGCTGATGCATTTGAATGAATGGCATTTACTGCTGCTTGAGTGGCTGCAAAATCGTGAGAATGGAAGTAACAAGCCGTTTTTGATGGAAGGCTACAACTGGAAAACGTATGGCGATATGAACATCGTTTTTTATAATCGTTGTCAAAATATTTCGGAAGAAGAAGCTATGGAAAAATTCAAGGATTCACATAAAAGAGTGATGGAAGCATTGGATACTTTTTCTCAGGAAGAATTGTTTACAAATACTTTTTATCCATGGGTTGGAGGCAGCTGTATAGGCGGATATTTTATTAGTACAACCAGCAGTCACTACGACTGGGCTATGAAAAAGATGAAGGCACATAAGAAGAATTGTAAGGAGGACTAGATATGGCATTTGATTTTAAAAAAGAATACAAAGAGTTTTATATGCCAAAAAACAAACCGGAGATCGTTAATGTCCCAAAAGCGGATTTTGATTGGGCGGTGCAAACGGCTTCCAAAAAGAAGAAAATGGAGTTGTGCAAGTCGATTTTTCAAATCGTGATCAAACAAAAGAAGTGCTCGAATTTACCGTTGTCAACTACGCAGACGATGCAGTCTATGGTATACTCATAGATGTAGAGTGTGAAAATATATCCGGACATCAGTCCATGTGTGAAGCGGACAACAGTGCATTGCAAAGAGGTCAAAATGTGAGTTTTCTGTTAATTCCGGAAGACTTTGCAAAAGAAATCCAAGATGGTTCGAAGGCAACCATACGACTTCGTGTCATGGATTCTGATGGAAATATGGATGAAGTTCAGGGAGAGGTGTACGCTGATTTATTCTGGGGGAATAAGTACAAACTGAATCTTTCCGGTAATTCGGATGAAGGTTATTTTTTGGGACAATAAGCACAGATATTGAGGGAATTAACAGATGCATTTTGTTGAAGCGAAGGGAATCCTTTCAAGCAAGAATGGTATGAATATTTATAGAGGCTGTTTACATGGATGCATTTATTGTGACAGCAGGAGCCGCTGTTATGGGTTTACACATGATTTTGAAGATATAGAAGTAAAAGAAAATGCGGTTTATCTTTTAGAAAAAGCACTCAGGTCAAAGCGAAAAAAATGCATGATTGGTACGGGTTCTATGTGTGATCCATATATACCGGTTGATGAAAAATTGGGACTTACACGCCGATGCCTTGAGGTGATAGATCAATATGAATTCGGTGTGGCGATTCAGACAAAATCTACGCGAATCTTAAGAGATATGGATTTGCTTAGTTCCATTAATAGAAAAGCAAAAGCGGTGGTTCAAATGACTATGACCACTTTTGATGAAGAATTATGTAAAATCGTAGAACCTAATGTTTCAACAACAAAAGAAAGGTTTGAAGCACTTCTTCAATTCAAAGAAGCCGGAATTCCAACTGTAGTCTGGCTTACACCCATATTGCCATTTATTAACGATACAGAAGATAATATCAGAGGAATTCTTGATTACTGCATAAGAGCAGATGTAAAAGGGATTATATGTTTTGATATGGGAGTTACATTGCGCGAAGGTGATAGAGAATATTTTTATCAGGCATTGGATAAACATTTTCCGGGATTAAAAAATAAATATATTCGTACATATGGGAACGCTTATGAAGTGCCAAGTCCGAATGCGAAAGCTTTGATGAAATTGTTTCAGGAAATATGTGATGAAAACGGAATTATGCGTGATCCGATGGATTGTTTTGCGTATCTAAATGAATTTCCGGAAAAGTATGAACAGATATCTTTGTTTGATTAGAACAGCTGTTAGAAAAAAGTGGAATTCATAATAGTGATGAAAATCCGGACTGAGCAATAGAAGAAGTTCATTTTGATTAGTCCGGATATCTATAAGTTGCTAAATTTCCATTGGTCAAAGGAGATGAGAAAATGTTTGAACAAGGTTTCCCTATAGAGCTACAAAATGAAGTTCATAATGTATTAAGAATTATTAGTACAAAAACATATAATGATATTTCAATAGGATATACAGATGAATATAACAATGAGCAATACATATTGTTAGATGGAAGCACAATCACATTTCCTTATCGAATTTATTTTGTTGACGATGAGAATGCATATAGCATGTTGAAAAGCAAGGAAGAAAAATGGATTTATGATTGTATTTTTAGTAGAAGTTGTGATGGATTTGTTCGACAAAAGCATTTGAATAATTTGCTGGCAGATGATTTGCCAGAATGGTGTATGCCCTATATTTTAAAACTGTCTTCTGAATATGTAATAGAGATTTTGGCTGATATTTATGGATTTATGAGTAATAGGGATAACAGTTTATTTCAAGTGTTTTGTGAATTAAACCCATATATGTTTAGATATGCTTACTCAAGAATGACAAGCTATTGGAATGAGTTTTATCGAAACGATTGCTACAAATTTCATGACTATATTGGATATAAGTTATTTAAACAATGTTTTGGATACAGTAAAAGATACGACAATTTGAAATCTTAATAATCAAAAGTGAGAATAATATACAGCTCAGAATACGAATATGTGGGCAGAGGTGATCGAAGTAGTAACGTACCCACGAATGCGTGGTTGATTTAATTGCAACGGGGTATTTGTGGGAATTTCGTGAGTGCAAATCTCACCCTCTGCATTATAAAGATTTTATATTTGGTGAGGTAATGAAATGGGCAACAAAGCGACAAATCGGAAGTTGAAAATTTGGATAAAACAGTTGATTTTTTTGTTAAAATGAATATAATAGCAATAGCAACAATGACTTCGGAAAAATTTTTTGACGATAGGCATATTGTAGTGTATAATTAAATTACAAAAAGAGATACTAATATGGTCGGAACAGAGACCTTAAACCTGTTCCAGCGGTCGGGATGGAGACCGAAAACCCATTCCCATTGCAGAATAAACTGTGAAAAATTAGTAGAAGGATGGCTTCGTAGTCGTCCTTCTATTTTACTATTGGAGGAACAATGGCAGAACAAAAGAGTTTTAAAGAGCGTGTGAAGGAAACTGTGATTCAGAACGCTTATTCATATAAGAGATATTTTGTGGATTATGAATATTTACTTTGTTCAGCGGCATTTGTGAAGAACGAGTATTATATCGTTTCGGCATACGAAGATAACTATTTACATCTTACCGGATTACATACAAGTTTGGATGCTACTACATTTTTTGAGAAGTGCTATAAAGGAACTTTGGAAGAAAAAGATTTTGATTTTTGTAAGAGCGGACAGACTGAAAGTGAAGTCAAAGGTTCAGTTAGAAGAAAAATCAATTCCTTACCATCCATTATGAATATGTTTAATGTGGGAACATTTGTGGAAGAGGATTTTGAAAAGAATAGAATCAGATGTGCATTGGCGGCAGGAAATGTTAGTGCTACACTGGGATTCGTAGTAGCCGGAAAAGCGAAGCCAATGACTTTGTTAAAAGGTAATGAATTAAGTTCTGCTAAGGCAAAGAAGTTGGACTTAGTGTTGCGTAGAAAATCTGGAGAAAGCAGATTTACGGAAATCCAAATTGGAGATGGTGAAAGATTAGCAGAGCATAAGGATGCATTGTCTGGTTTGCTTTCAGAGGATTTGTTATCTCTTATTCCCAAGGGTGAGAAAACAGTAGGATAAGCAAAAGAACTAAAAAATTTGTCCTTGAACCACATGGGTATATATTAGAAGATTAGGAAGATAGGAATCTTAGAGGATTTCTATCTTTTTCTAAATGATGTATAATGGCTACAAAATATAAGGAATTATTATGTGATGATTTCGCAATGAATAATGAGTGTGCTTATGAAAATCTGTACGAACATCTGGGATGCGATATTATTGGATGGGATATATCTGGATTTCATTCATTTTTATGCAATTCATTACAAGAGAATTATCCAAATTTAAGGTTTAATAAGTATGGATTGATAAATGAAGATTGTTCTGTAGCGGAGGATATAGCAATGGAAATTCAAGGGAAGGGAGAACCGGTTGAATGGATTCCTGTTGAGATATTATTGTGTAACTAAGTTCCTATTTTTTAGCAATGGAGGTGCTATGAATTATTATAATTATGAAGACTATAACATTTGCATATGTGAAGCACCTACTTATAGTTTTAACAGTGCAGATAATAAGTATTATGACAAAGTAATAAGCATTGAAACTACAGATTTTAATAAATGTATTGAAATTGAAATAAATAAAGTTGAAAGTACAAAGACAATCTTATTGGTGGTTCCTTATTACACACCCATTGGTTCTTGTGTAGTAGTTAATACTAATGGTTTGTTTTTAATGTTAGATTCAGTGATTTGCATATTGAATCTTGAAACGTTAGAGATATCAAAACAAGAAGAATTAAATACTATGGGTACCATGTTTGAAGCCCATTCATATGAAGCTGATTATATACTCTATGGAGAGATGGAAATTTATAGGATTAGTTCTGATTTGGAGGTGGTTTGGCAATTTTCTGCTAGAGATATTTTTGTAAGATATCAAGGCGAAGAACCTGCTTTTGAGATGAAGCAGGATAGAATATGTCTAATTGATTTTTTAGATAATTATTATGAAATTGATTATGATGGGAATGTGCTTTTGGATAAACCAATAGCACCGCATTATTAAATTTATGGAGGTAGATAATAATGGTAGTTACTATAAGGAAATATAAACAAGATGATATTAAAGATATGGTTCGGATCTGGAACGAAATTGTTGAAGAAGGTATTGCTTTTCCACAGGAGGAAATTCTTGATGAGAATTCAGGGAAGGAGTTTTTCGATTCCCAAACATACTGTGGGGTGGCTGAGGATACGGAAGGAAAAATATATGGATTGTATATTCTTCATCCCAATAATGTTGGCAGATGTGGTCATATATGTAATGCAAGCTACGCTGTTAGTTCTGATTCGAGAGGAATGCATATAGGAGAAAAGCTTGTTAAGGATTGCCTCATACAAGGTAAAGAAAAAGGATTTAAAATTCTTCAATTTAATGCCGTTGTAGCTACGAATGTTCATGCTCGTCATTTATATGAGCGTCTTGGCTTTAGGCAGTTGGGTATAATTCCGAATGGGTTTAGGATGAAGGATGGACATTATGAAGATATATGTCCATATTACTATGAATTGTAGAATGGAAATTAGATAGATTAACAAGGAGAAATTTTTATGGGAGAATTATCAAAACTACCTAATATAGGAAAAACAGTGGAAGATCAACTGGTTTTGGTTGGTATACAGACTGTTGATGAATTAAAGGACATTGGTGCCAAAGAAGCTTGGTTAAAGATACAGAAAATTGACGAATCCGCGTGCATTCATCGTCTGATGGCACTTGAAGGTGCAATTGAAGGAATCAAGAAAACAATGTTGTCGAATGAAGTGAAAGCTGATTTAAAAGAATTTTATCAGAGAAATAAGAAGTAAATACATAAGAATTCAAATTGAATACATGAGAAATGAAATCGGAATTTTTTAATGGAGTATAGAGAGAGTAACATGAAGAGGAAAATATTTTTAGGAATTATTTCAATACTGTTATTTATATTCACTGGTTGTGGCAATCAAAATGCAGCACATTCAACAAATAATGGTGTTATAGATTTCCGATTTTATGAATTTGACAAAATTTTCATAGCAGCATTGATAATGTATACGCTCAGTAAAATTCACTTCGTTTGACCTGATATATACTAGGAGAAATAAAAGATGACTGAAAAAGAAAGAATGATAGCGGGAAAAATATATGACCCTTCCGACAAAGAACTTGTGACACTTAGAACAAAAGCTCATAGGCTTAGTAAAGAATACAACGATCTTCTTGAAACAGATGAAAGGCGTGCAGAAATTATAAAGGAGCTTGGGATAGCCGGCGATTCCTTTTATTTTCAAGGACCTGTTCAATTCGATTATGGTTGCTTCACATCCGTTGGAACAAATTCCTATGCAAATTTCAATTTTACTTGTGTTGACTGTTGCCCTGTGACAATTGGCGAAAATGTATTTTTTGGTCCTAACGTTTCGCTTCTTACGCCTATACATCCGCTTCGTTGGCAGGACAGAAATCAGTATGTAAAGCAGGACGGCACTCCTACCGATAAAGAATATGCAAAACCGATTACTATTGGAAACAACTGCTGGATTGCAGGAAATGTCACTATATGCGGTGGAGTTACAATCGGTGATGGTTGTGTTATCGGTGCGGGAAGTGTAGTTACAAGAGATATTCCACCAAATTCGCTTGCAGTGGGAGTGCCATGTCATGTAGTTCGTGAAATAACAGAAGCTGATTCATTGGAGAATCATCCTGAACTATTCTGAGATAGAACACTTCGGCACAGCAACCTTTCAAATCCCAATTTGTGGAGATGATTTATTTATATGTTTTGCAAATTTAAATATTGTTAAATCGAGTAAACTGAAATATGTAGGCCCCAAACGGGAAAATAAGTCGATTTGGACTGACAAGCCGGAAGAAGATGTAGGCCCAAAACCAGAAATGAAGGCGATTTGGGCTGACAGGCCGGAAGAAGATGTAG
>CAMEJJ010000035.1 GCA_945919795.1 uncultured Lachnospiraceae bacterium | reverse complement strand
TAACTTTGTAACAATGACGTGAACTGTGATGTAAGGGAAAGAGAAGTTTTTCTGTGAAAGTTTGCTATAAACGGTAATGGTTTTTATAAAATTTAGTTTTACAAGCGGTATTTCAGAAATAAAATTGGTCAAAAGCGGTAATCCAAAGGAAGATGTTCTTCATTTTTGCTGTAGTGGTGGAATGAGAAGTATCTTCGTATATTCTGAATAATGCATTTAGACCAAAGTGTCGGACAAAGTTTTCAGACTATGCTGGGAAGCCATACGGTATCGGCATTTTCGCTAATGGAGCAGTATAGTTGTTCCACGGAACTGATGTTTTGATGAGTGCTTGAAAACCTTATATTGTCTGATTTTACGTAAGAAGAATCGAACCCTGCATTATTATTTCGATACGAGATTTTATAATATAATTTTTCATATTGTGGTGGTATAAGAAGGATAGCCGTTTGATCATTTTTATAACACTGAACTGCCAGAATGTATATTGAAACCTTAGGAAGGAAAGCGTTTTTCAAGATTTAATGGCAATTAGAACAAGGTGTCGGACCAAATTTACAAATCAAAAGTGCAATTTTTTACAATAACTTGTCTATTTTTGACATACTCATTTTATTTATTAAAAAATATTTTATAATAATTTCAAATAAACACACGATAAGGAGGATACTATGATTAAGCTGCAGGAAGATGAATATGAACATTTACTAATTGAGATTCATAGTATTCATGAAACAGTCATGCAACAAATGACCAATTACATTTCTGAATTAAATGAATTGATGATACCGGAAGGGGCATTTCATGCGGATTTAATATCCGAAAAAGTTAAGATTTTGCTTCAATCATTTGAAAATGATGTATTTCCGCAATTGGAAAGTACTTTTAACGAAACGGAAAAGAGTATCAAAATGTTTGGAGACAGGTTGAATGATTTAGATGAAAGCGGAAGGACAAAGGTTGTATGGGAAGAATAAATATTTCTTTTGCGGCAGTATCGCAAAAAACGGGAAAATTGAAAGCGCAGACGGAACAGAGTTTGCTGTCAAACATAATGGGACGATATGACAATTTACAGGGGAGTTTGGAACAAAGCAGCGGAATGGGAATGGATGCTATAAGGGAAGAAATTGAACAGGAGAAAAAAACGGTAGAAGAGGTGGGAAGATTTATGATTGAGTTACTCTCTTTTATCCAGGAATCTTCGGATGCTTTTGAACATGTAGATGTCAATCACGAAGAGGTAATGAAACAGTTTATTTAATAATGCATATTCAGGAGTGTTGAACGTTATGTCTGATCCAGATAGAGAAAAACAGGCCAGAGAAGCGGCCAGACGAGCACAGGAAGAAGAAATACGGAGAAGAAGAATACAGGCGCAGATTGATGAGCTGGAAAAAGAAAAAAATGAGTGTGAGCAAATCATTGCAAGCCTTAATTCTGCAAAAAGTGAAGTTGTTGCTGCAGCCAAAAACCTTGCAAGTAGTGCATTTCATTATACACATTTGCCGCCAACAGCATTCAATGGGATTTCTGCAAATGCGACTACACAGGGTATGAGTGGTGCCATGGCTGCAATTAACAAGTCTGCCTCGTCGATAATGGAAGTTTCGGATGCAATTGGTGTGCAAATAAGCAGAATTCAAACATATATAGGAGTTTTAGATAGAGAGATAAGTGCTTTACGAAGTAGCATATAGTGCTGTTTGCAAAATGGTTACAGTTTACAATTATGCACTGCATGAAAACAGGAGGAGAATAAATGCCAATAACGATTAGTCCCGAAGAAGTAACTGATGCAGCAAACGGCGCCTATCAGGCGATGTCGCAGGCAAATGAAGCAGTCTTACAGGCTCAAAATGCAATAAATCAGGTCAAGGGAATAGCAGGAAGTGTGCCGGCAAAAGCCAAGTATGCAGGCTTAGAGAGTGCCTGTGCTCTGGCTCTCAGTCATCTGGCTGTGTCCAATTACTTATGTTACGGCACAAATGTTAAGGCAGCACTGGAAACATTAGTGGAACTGGCTCTTGTGCAGGATGAGAAAACGGCAACAGAGATAGAAGCGCAAATTAATGCACTAAATCTTGCATATTTAAAAGCAGATGCCTTAAAAGAATTAATATCGTACAGGACTGCCACAGGAGATTTGTCCGAATATTTGGAGCATGTGAAATCAATCTGGAACAAAGAATATGATCCGTATACCATTGATGAGGAAGAAAGCCGGAGAAAACTGTTATTGGAGCTTTCTAAGTGCGGATATAATATTAAGACGCAGGCTTTTTCCAAGGATCCGGTAAATCTGGGAACAGGTAATTTTATATATGACCGGGTAGATTTGGAAATACGGGGAAAAGGTGGTTTTCAATTTAAGCGTTTTTACAATTCTCAAAGTAAATTATGTGGAGTATTGGGACAAGGCTGGACCCATTCCTTTGAGGAAAAGTTGCTTCAAGACCAGGGGGTGTGGAAATATATTCATGGAGATGGAGCTGAAGAACCTTTTTATAAGAAACAGGATGGAACGCTCCAGTCTGCCTTGACAACAGGAAATATCCTGTACGTTGATAAGGATGTTGATGTTATACATAAAAAGAACGGTGAAAAAATCTTTTTCCATAAAGATGGAAATGTAAAACAGTGGCAGAACGGTCCGGATCTGGTGCTTGATTTTATCTATCAGAACAATCGTCTTCATAAGGTAGTGTCATCTGATGGATGTTACCTGCAATTTACATATGACGATACCGGTGTTCTCCTTGAAATATCGGATTATGCCGGAAGAAAAGTGTGCTATGAATATGACAAACAGCAACACCTGACAGGTGCTGTTTTACCGGATGGAGTCAGGTATCAATATCACTATGATTCTGATGGACGTATTCTGGATATAAAAAATCCACGAGATATCACCACTGTCAAAAATGAATATGATGAAATGGGACGAATCATCAGACAGGATTTTCCGGATGGCGGTTTTATGACCTACCATTATGATGAGACGAAAAAACAAACGGAACTCATAGAACGGAATGGTGCAAAAATCATATACCGACATGATGAATTAGGAAGACATATTGCAACAACGGATGAGGCTGGAACCATTCGCTATACATACAATAAACATAATGTAAAAAGCAGTAGTACCGACAGAAGAGGTAACACGACAAAATATTTGTATGATAATAAAGGAAATCTTACGGCTGTGGTGGATCCTTTGGGAAACAAGACCGGCCTTACTTATAATGCGGATTCAAAAATAAGTGTTGTAAAAAATCCTCTGGGAGCAAAAACAACCTACCGGTATGATACATCCGGCAGACTTATGGAAATCAAAAATGCATTGGGAGAAAAGACCGGATTTGCGTATGATTCCGAGGGAAACCGCAACTGCATCACGCTGGCAGATGGTGCTGAAATAAAAATGGAACATGATAAAAGAGGAAACATTACCCATATGATTATGCCGGATGAAAGTGTCTGGATGTATGAGTATGATGAACTTAATCGTGTTGTCGCATCAGTAGACGGAAATGGAAACAGAGTCACATATCAATATGACAGCAGGGACCGGATTACCTGCGTGACAGATTCTAAAGGGAATGCAAGAACTTATGCATATAATGCCAGTGGAAAGATAACACAGGTAACAGATTTTGATGGATATACATATGATTATGAATATAATTCATTGAATAAACCTATTAGCATCCGGGATAAAGAACAAAATGAAACAAAATATGAATATGACCTGATGTGGAACCTGACACAGGTAAAGACCCCCGATGGCGGAGTGCGGGAATATATCTATGATAAGATGGAGCGCCTGATAAAAGTCATTCTGCCAAACGGAGGAAATATCTGCTATGAATATGATGCGGACGGAAACAGAACGGGAATGACAGATCCGGAGGGAAATAAGACATCCTATGAATATGACGCATTAAACCGTCTGGTAAAGGTAACGGATGCGGAGGGAAACGAAACATCTTTCGGGTATGACAAGCTGGGAAACCGGATATGGGAAATAGATGCCCTTGGCAATCAGAAAACTTATACCTATGACAGCAGTGCAAGACTGATTTCAGAGACAGACTGTCTGGGAAACCGGACTGAATATGTCAGGGACTGCCTTTCCAATGTGACGGAAATCCGCTATCCCAATGGTAGTGTGGAAAAAAGAGAATACGATAAGGGTGGCAGATTAAAAAGAATAACAAATCCCATGGGAGTATGGGAGGAGTATACCTATGACGGAAACGGAAACATCATTGAAAAAAATACCATGGCCGGTGGGAAATATGTGTATACCTATGATTACCAGAATCGGCTGACAGCTATGACAGCACCGACAGGTGGAACCCGAAGCTGGGAATATGATGTCATGGGAAGGGTTACGGCACTGACTGATGAAAACGGAAACCGGACAGAGTATGAATATTCACCGAATGGAAATCTGATCAGCGTAAGGGATGCCATGGGAAATGTGGCATATTATGATTATGATACCATGGGACATTTAACAGCCATCTTCAGGGCTGATGATGAAACAGGCATAAAACAGAAGACCACGTATCTGTATGATCTGATGGGACTTCCCAGTGTTGTAACAGATGCTCTGGGTTATGAAGAACACTATCAATACAACCTGAACGGAAAAATGATCCGAAAGACAGACCGGGATGGTTATGTGACAGACTACGGCTATACACCAACCGGAGAAATCGGCCATATTGATTATGCAGACGGAAAATCAGTCCGATATGAGTACGATGCATTGCGACATTTAGCAAAAGTACAGGATTGGAATGGAGAAATCCGGATTGAAAATGATGTCGTGGGAAGAGCTGTAAAAGTGCAGTATCCGGATGGAAAAGAAGTATCTTATACCTACGGAAAGAACGGGGAAAGAACCGGTATCACCTATCCGGATGGAAAGACTGTCCGCTATCTTTATGATGAAAACCTGAGGCTGTCTGCCTTGCAGGACGGAGAGGATACCATCACTTATAATTATGATGATATGGGAAGACTGACCCAAAAGAACTTTCCGAATGGATGCCACACAGCCTATGCCTATAACCTGCAGGGACAGCTTGAAACCTTAACCCATGCCGACAAAGAAGGTATTTTGGATGCGTACACCTACCGCTATGATCTGACGGGCAACAAAACCGCCATCGAAAAACAGAGAAGGGGACTGCCAAAAGAGAGCGGACTCTATACCTATGGCTATGATCCTTTAGGAAGACTGTCTAAAGTCACAAAAGACGGAGAACTGTTGCGTACCTACGGCTACGATGCCTTCGGCAACCGCACTTACATGACGGAAGGAGACAGGGAAACCGCCTATACCTATAATGCAATGAACCAGCTCATGAGCCGCATGGATTCCATGAGCGAAGAAACCTATGCTTATGACAGACGTGGAAACTTAAGCCTGCTCATGGAAAACGGAAGCTTGAAAAACAGCTATACTTACGGGGCACTGAACAGGCTGGAACAGGCTGTGAACGGTAACGGAGAAGCGGCAACTTATGAATACAACGGACTGGAACACAGGGTAGGAAAAGTAGTTGGAATCATGAAAAGTCTGGATGGAAGTTATTCGGCGGCTCAAAGCATTGATATCTCCGACCCTATGGGTATTCTGAAAGAACAGAGCCTGAATCCGGAGACAAAGATCCGGTATACCATTGATCTGACAAGAGGATACCATAACCTGTTAGAGAAGGAAGAAGCAGGAAGCAGGCAGACCTACCTGTGGGACGGAAACGTGGCAGGCATGAGAGAAGAAAAAAAAGGACAAAATGGCTGGAGTAATCTGTCCAACCATCCGGATACTGCGTATTACCTT
Source organism: uncultured Lachnospiraceae bacterium (assembly GCA_945919795.1). Classification (GTDB taxonomy): domain Bacteria; phylum Bacillota; class Clostridia; order Lachnospirales; family Lachnospiraceae; genus UBA2882. The sequence goes on along the minus strand of CAMEJJ010000035.1, from coordinate 11,118 downwards.
CAAGATGAATTGGGAAGTCCCATCCGCCTTCTGGATGAAGAAGGAAATATGCGGGAAACCTATGGGTATGATGAATTCGGACAGGACCTGTACAGGAACCAGGGACAGATACAGCCCTTTGGCTATACAGGTTACCAGAGCGACCGGATTGCAGGGACCTACTATGCCCAGGCGAGGGAATACAGGGCTGAACTGGGAAGGTTTGCCGGGGTGGATATCATCAAGGGATTTGCAGCCGCACCGTATACACTGAATGAGTATGGGTATTGTTGGGGAAATCCAATGGTGTTGGTGGATTTGGATGGCGCATGGCCGAAGTGGATAGAGACAGCTGCTAAAGTTGTGACAGTAACAGTAGCAGTAGGTGTGGTAGCAGGTGCGGTAGCAGGTGCGGTTATTGTTACTGGTGGAGTTTCATTAACATTGGCAGTTGCAGCAGGTGCAGCAGTAGGAGGAGTAGTAAATGGTTTTGTGAATGAAGCAAATGGAGGTAGTTATATCAATGGGTGGGTTGGAGGAGCTGTTAGTGGTGGAATGCAAGCATATTTGGGATACAATAATCCGATTGGATTTGCGCTGGGCGGTTCTATGAATGGACTTGGGTCTATTATTACAGATTGTTTGGACGATATAGATCCGACTAATGATAAGTATAAAAATAAGGAGGAAATTATTGAAGATGCACGCATAAATGCTATAAAAGGTATGGCATATAGCATCCCGGGAGCTTTAATGGGATGGTTTATTAAATGTGCAAATGTTTCTCCATCAGTAGTAAATGGGTTAATGAAAGGGTTTAATAAAAATTTTGGTGAATCATTAAATCAATTTTATGGAATAATTGACAATTTATTATTGGGAGAGGATAGTTTAGATGAAAAGAATAATAGAATATGTACAGAATGAAAAAATATATTATCCTAGAGTCGATATTTATTTAGTAGAGAAAATATCACTTATTAGTGGATGGATGTTCTTTATCTGTTACTTGTTAATTTATTATGTTATAGGAAATAAGGATATAGCGGATATTTTTTTGGCTTTTTGTCTTTCATCATGGTTTATTAGTTGTTGGCACGTTTTTTGCAAATTAAGGGAAGGATACAGCATTCAGGAAGATGGTATTTGTTTTCGATATCGATTTATTAAACATAAGTTACTTTATGAAGATATAAAATGTATTATTATTGTCAATTCATATGGTAATAATAAAATTGTAAAAACACCTTATATTATTGTAATTGGTGGAGAGCAGAATGAAATCTTGCAATATTGTAACAATTTTCCTTTTAGACATGTATTAGCAAGTATTAATATTAGGGTTAAATTGGGGGCAGAAATCGGATGTTACCATCCGGGGAATATATGGACGATATTTAATAAGGGGTCATCTGCCGTTAGTGATTATGGATTTATCTGGAATAAGAGAGAAATGTATAAGATATTTAAAGGATTTCGGGGAGATTATCATATTGCGGCATCTGTTATTGAAAGTTATCGTGATAAATTTGATAACATCGTAAAAGAATATGGCATAAGTGATAATCAGATACATGTTATCGATGATTCAACAGATGGAGAATTTTTATGGTGGTAATAATATAAAATACAGAAGAAAATGGTATGTGATATGATGGATTCATTATTTGATAAGGGTACAATGAAAAAATTTGATGATTTAATCAATCTAGATAGTTTATATAAATCTAATTACCAAAAGTTTTCAAAAAAGGATGTTGCTGATGAATAATACAATATATATTTCGCGAAGGAAAAGTATGGATTCGATAGAAGAAATGCTTATTAAATATTTTAGATTAGAATTGTGTTTAAAAAATAAGACGGAGAGAATATTTATGAATGCAGAATTATTAATTATATGTTAAAAAAATTTGTTTCAGAGTATGCGATATCTGTTGATGAAGAAGGTAGAATGATATCAAATATGGAGTAAAGTAAAAGAAATTATAAAATTATAAAATAATAAAATAGAATACGAAGGAGATAAATGGTTATGTCAAACGTAAAAATTAAAGATATCCCTTTTAACGAAAGATATGTGAATTTAGCATTGGATGATAATATTCTTTTAGGTCCAATGACAGCTAATTTAAAATGTTTGTATGAATTTATTGATAAGAACTCACCAGGAAATTCATGTTGGGAATATGGAAATGCCTATCGAGCTATTTTAAAAAAGGCAAGGTTTTTGGCAGGGAGCAGAAAGTATATTATTTCCAAGAAACAAGTTGCAGCACTCATAAATCCAGAAGGTAAAGAGTATGCATCTAGTACAAAGATCCCTTATGCTAGTGATTACATATTTAGAGCAATATTTGAAATTTTTGATGGTTATAGGAATGATTCAGTAGTATCTATTCCCCCTGAACTTTTAGCCTTATATGGTAAAGTAAGACGTGATGTTTTCTTTAGCATACAAAGCAGTCAATATCAATATAAATTTGCAAATAATATGTTAAATCAAAGAGAGAATTTGAGAGATATTAGGAGAGCGCTACTTAATGATTTGTGTTCAGATGATAGCACTCTTGGAAAGAGGGTTTAAAATGATTGATTCGTATAAAAACATTGAGAGGTTAAGGTATAGAATTAATAAAGATTTGTTAGCGATATGTGACGATATAAAGAAAAATAATGACGAACAACGTATAATATTTATTGATGAATGCTTTTCAGCATTTGCATCGTCATTTGCATCGTTATTTTTTTCCCAGGTAGCTTTTGAACCATTAAAGGAGCTTTTGCAATGTTTATGTAAAATTTTTTTTAAGAAAACGATGCCTTCACTTGTGATTACCGTTATAACAGCTGTTTTATGTATTATTATTTTGATATTTGTTTCAGTTCAGATAAATAAAATACTGATATATATGAAAAAAAGAAAAAGGAATCAAGGACCTGAAGGTGCTGATACTATAGATTATGTTAAAGAATTTGATAACATTGCTTGTGATAGTGTCATTGTCTCGATAGAATATAAAGAGATGTACATGTCGACTCATTGTGACGATGAGAAAACATTGTACTATTTGGAAATTGTGCATTATTTAGAAACAGCTAGTGTAATTATTGAAAAGCTATGTACAGACATGAGGAACATAAAATCTTCAAAAAATGTTTGGGGAGTGGATGTTTATAGAATCCATAATATAAAAGCTATAATAACAGATTTATGTAAATTTGTGGAACAAGAAAGAACAAATCTTGCATTAGATGGAAATGATAAAAATGAGATACAAAGACATCTTGAAATAATAAGAAATAGGTTGGGTAGTATTTGTGTGTGACTTATAAAGAGGCAGTGAACTATTTGCAAAAGTAGTGTTATTGAGAAATGATGAAGTGTTGGCGACGTACTATGGATCAAATAGGAGGCTAAATCAAATGGACAAATGTACACATGAAGTTCGCAAACAGTATTGGAAAAACATCATCAATCAGTGTCTGCAAAGGCCGGAAGGCATGACTGTCAAATAGTGGCTTGATGAAAACAGCATTTGCGAACAGACTTACTATCACTGGCTTAAAAGAATCCGTCAGGAAACTTATGAGCTTGCAACCACTTCGGCGAATACTGCTTGTGTGAAAACAATGCACAGCAAAGTTGCATTTGCGGAAGTTCCGCTACCGGCCATGAATCCTGTCGCACTAGGCGGAAATGGATTTCATCCGGATATTACCATACAGACCGGATCCATACTCATTGGTGTTTCAAACACCGCATCCGGTTCATTACTTGATAAACTGCTTGAGGTGATTGGTCATGCTGGCTGAAGTAACCGGCATTTCGAGGTTTATTATTGCCTATGGCATAACGAATCTTCGAAAGGAAATTGATGGTCTTACACAACTAATCGGAACAAAGTACGACATGAATCCGTCTGTATAATGGTAATCAGTAAAGGAGGATAGATGTATGAGAGAAACATGTGGTAAATGTGGAGCAGAATATGAGGCAACAAAAATAAAAATTCCAATGAGGGACAAAGATAAAGAAGTATGCGAGTGTGGAAATACATTAAGAAGTTGGAACGGCGCAGAAATGTGGGATTACAAACTAATAACACATGGAAACACGTACAAAGCAAAATAGTAAGCAAACATAAAGCATTTGGAGAATAAATATCCAGATGCTTTTTTAGTGCAAAGAAATGGTGGAATGTTTATGGTAAAAGACAGAATAGAGGTCTTCTGAAAAAGTAGCAAGATAAAAAGCACAGACTGTCGGCTGAAAAGGAACAGCTTATGGTACACAATACTAAAATTTGCCTAATTTTGACATTAAATTGGTTATTTTTTACAGTCATATTTTTTCTTGTCTGAAACTATGGTATTTTGACATCAGAAAGTTTAATTATCAGAAACATAGTGGGAGAAGGAGGTAAGGAATTGGATATTAGCTGATGGATTATTTTTGAAGTTTTAATATGTTTGAAGAGTATGAGACACTAAAATAAAATTTATGGAGGGTTATTGTGAGTAAGAGAGTTGACATTGAAAGTTTTGCTGTTTCACAGCATGCAATTAAAGATTATATGAGTTGGAAAAGTGGAAATGACTATATGCATGAAGCACGAGTCCTAATATCTTCAAGGGGAAAAATTAAGTACAATAGTATTTTGAAGGTCATTCCACGAATAGAAACAAATAATTCATCTGTCGATATCATTGGTGATACGCAATTTGATAGTGATTATTATGGAAAATATACTAACGAATATCAGACTTTTTCTTTTATTAACGGTACCCTTATCATTAAAGGTGTGGATAGATGGGGAAATTCTATTGAAATTGATATAACGAGTTTATAATTGATGAAATGTGTATATATTTGATTTAATTGAAATGGTTGTTTAGAAGATACATCCATCTATGATTTTGCAAGAGTTGATAAAGAAGACAAAAGAAAAGTTGATTTTATAGAGGAGATTAAAATGCATAGATTATTGTACTATCCACATTTTGAAATACAAGATCAGAATTTCTTGAAATTCGCATTATTATATATTGACGAGATTAGACCTATTATTCCGGAAATAGCAAGAGAAACATTAGGCGATCCAATGAAAAATATTTTGAAGAACACAGATCTCATTAATCCCTATTCACCTAATTATGAAAATGGATACTTGGCTTCATTTGCTGCAATAAAGCATCTGGAGAATTCCAAACATTTTGATCGATATGGATACAATGTTAGAAAGGGTAATCATGTAAAATTTAATTATACATTGTACCAGGATAAGTATTCACATCATTTTGAAGATTATTGTTTGGAAAATGGATTGGGTAAAAGATGTAATGAAGGAATACTTCTTAATGAAGAGGTTGCCTATACCTATATGAGCATTTTAGCAGAAATAATTTCAAAAGAGACGGAAACAGATATGATTACTGACAATAGAAGTTTTTCTGATCCAATTCTAAATAATTTTTATATAAAAAATAATAGAATAATGTGGGCAAGGTTAGATACGATTCAAAAGGAAATTCAGTTTTATGTTCCTGTTGATTTTCGTAGAATTCCACTTGAAAAGTTTATCGATTTGCGTTCAGATTATAGATTTGAAAGTGCACGTAGAGATTTTGTTGATGAGTTGAATGTTGTTTTGGATGCGTATGATGAAAATGAAGAAGTCGATTTAAGTAATATAATGGAATGTAAGAAAGAAATAAATGGTTTGTTAAAAGAAATCTTTATTTCATGCGCAGCAGTAGCTGTTGGGGTACATTCATTTGGAAATATTGCTGCCACTTGTATAGGTACACTTGATTTTTGGGGAAATGTAGGAAACGCAGGAATAAGTTTGGATGTTTTGAAGCAACATTGTTGCGAGGCAAGAGAATATGTAGCAAGAATTGAAAGAAAAAGACAAGCTAGAAAGTATTTAGCAAAAGTAAGACAACTGCGACCAGAAACACTATAAATATAAAAGTGTATAAAGAAGTGAAGCGAGACTATTTAAATGCAACCGGATTGTATAGGATTGGAAGTGTAATTCCAGTAAATAGTTTTATGTTTACTTTTTATTACAATATTTGTTATTTTTTACAATAAAAGTGCTAATTTTTACAATTTAGCACTTTTTTATTTATAATGATTTATAATAAAAATAATTATTTATATAGGACATTATCGGAGGTGAAAATGGGAAATTATGAATTGTGAATTTTTTTTATGGATGACGATTGCACTTTTTTGCACACTTATGTTTGCAAGAGTATTATTTGAAGAAAAAGGATGGAAAAAAGTAACGTGTATATTTTGGTGGATTTTCATAAAAGATTGTGTGATTCTTCTGGAGAATATATGCTTTAATGCAGAACTTACGAATTTTGATGCTATTTTCATTTTAATTGGATTAATTTATTTAGCATGGTTATCAATTAATTATATTTTAAATGGTAAAGAGTTGATGAATAAGTTTTCTATATTGATAGTGTGGATTATTTTACTGTTTATATTTGCCTTTTCAGCATCGAAAATCAATACAGAGTTAATGTATTTTTTTAAACTGTCTATAATGTTTATTTTACTTTTGGGCATTGCAGTTTTAAAAGATATGCCTGTAGTAGCAAAAATATTGATATCCATACTTTTCTATTTGTTAATGGTTATTGTTGATGTTGTAGTAACATCTGGTTTTCTATTTGCCCCAGCCAATCAGCCAGTTAAAGCAATGTACGAAGTATTTCAACGAATATATTGCTTATCACCTATAGCAGCGAGTTATAAAAGAGAAGAGTTGATTACTGCTATGGTCGATTTCTTAATATGTAGGATTATGGATGTGATTTTACTTGGCTTTTTATCGAGTACATTTGTAGAAATGTGTAGTAATAATGTGAAAAAGAATAGACCATAACATTGTAGTCGAATAAATTTGATATAAAATGGTTTATTATATGCTTCAGGGGTATGAGTAATATATAAATTTTGAAAGAGGAGGTTTGGTATTATGATATATGTTCCCATGTTAAAAACAAGAGCAGAGGAATTAAAGGTGGCAAAAGAAATGAATTTTTGTTTTTCTGATAAAATAATTCCTTTATTTGAAATAATCAATGATATATATAGAACTACCTATAAAAAAGACGAGAATGGAGAATTTATTTACGAACAGCATAAAACAAGGATGTTTAAAGTAAAAGCAGAGCCAACAGATGATGATATAATTACATTGCAAAGTATTAGTAATCTTGTTGATGATAAACTGATGTTTGTGGATTATTTTCGTTTTTCATTGAAGAAATATGGAAAGAATCTTAATTTAAGTAAAGCGGAATTATCATATAATTTGAATAATGATTTGGAATTATATAAGGACAAGTTATTTGAAACAACAAAATACTCTAATATGATTCCGGTTATTTCACTTAAGCCAGAGTGTGACTTTCCAAAGGGTCAGCTTGTAAAATTTGTGTCTAAACTCCAAGAGAATACAACACATATTGCATTAAGAATAACTGAGGAATGGATAGAGCAGACGAAAGAAATTATTCAGGAATTGAGAAAAACAGATTTCTTACTTTTTGATGTTGAAGAGCAAAATCCAGAATTAAAGTTTATGGAAATTCAAGAATTACTTGATTTACAGGCAGATTGTAAAATGATATTATTAAATTCTCCAAGAAAGTTGGCATTGAGAAATGGTGAGTATCCAGAACATGCTCAGACAGATTTAATTAATAATTGTGCAAAAGTTGTAGCTGAAGATAGCGATTTTGATGGGTATGGAGATTACTGTGGGTTAAAAGATGCAATGCCAACGAATGATGGCTCGAATGGAACAGGTGCTGCATTAGCATTGCTTTATGATTATGACCAGAATGTTTTTTATTCTTATTGTAATCATAATACCAGTTTAGGAACGGCAGGATATAATACATTGATTCCATTGATTAAAGCTGATGAACTGATGTTGAATCCAGACAAGGATTGCCCTGGTTATGCAAAAATACATACATTACCAAGTACTGGAAACTGGAATACTTGGCATCATATTAATGCAATAAGATATATATATCAAACGTATAAAAATATATAGCAAATAATAAAAGGAGAGATCTATCGTTCTCCTTTTATTATTTATAGATATGGGATGGTTCAATCTGATTTTTGTAAAACCATTGATAATCTATTTCTAAAATGTCATTGTGATTTTGTTTAAGGAATGACCATTGTTTTTCAAAACGGTGTTTCAATATATTCTTAAATATTTGATTAATCATATCAGGAGAATATGATTGAATAATATTATCAATCATATCCGAGCGTTTGCGTAAAGAAGTATCTACTTTAAAATAAGTATAGAATTCACTTTTTCTAATCAATTTTAATTGTTTTAAGGAACTTATTTCATTTTCAAGGGATGCTTCTCTAACAAGTGTAAATTTATAATTCTTTTGTCTATTTTGCTTATAGGAATATATGCCACACTTTTCTGGAATGAGTCTGATAATATTTTCAACATTTGTTTCAGAACAAATTATAAATACTTTTTCAAATATTTTATAGTAGTCGTCAATTTGCTTTTGTAATCTTGAAAAATTATCTAAATCTGTCTTTATTTCGTATGCTATGCTTTCACCATTTATTTTACATAAATCAGCACGACTAGAGCCAACAGGAAGCTCAAAAATAGTAACGTGCTTTTTTCCACTTATGAGAACTTGTTTAATAAAACTAGACTTGATACAAATTTCATTTGGATAATAATTCATAATAATTTTGTTATAGATTTTATGAATGTTCTCATTTGCCATTGTAGAAAGAAATGAGGAATCAATGGTTTCTATAAGATTATCGTATAAAACAGAAATATTTTGGATGGTAGAATATTGAGCATATAACTGTTGAGCATCTTTAAAGGTAGGATAAACTATTTGATTTGACAATAATAACACCACTTTTCATAAGTTATTTATATTTTAACATAAAATGCAGAGAAGTGGTAGTGCCATTAAATTGACCTATCAGGTTAATTGTGGTATAATAACAGAAAACTAGGAGGAAATTCCAATATGCTAATCAGGTACTCGTCAAAAAAGTTGGAAAAGAAATTAGAGGATCCACGTCTATTAAAGAAATATTATAGCAATGATTACAATAAAATTAGCAATAGGTTATCAGAATTGAAAGTAGCAAATAATTTATCAGAGATTCCGGAATGTCCACCCCCGAGGCGACATAAATTAAGCGGAAATTTGCAAGGCTATTGGGGGATTGATTATTCAAAAAATGATCGGATTATTATTAGACCAATGGGGAAATTTGATATTAATGATGTATCTTCAATTGTTGAAATAGAAATAGTGGATTTGGAGGATTATCATTAATGAAAGGATGTGATATTATGAATAACAATTTTCTTGTTCCCACGGGAAATATTATAAAAGAGTATCTGGAAGAATATGGTATTACCCAAAAAGATTTGGCAGAAAGAATAAATAGCAGTGAAAAACATATTTCAAATGTTTTGAAAGGAAAGAATCGATTAACGGAGGAATTTGCACTTAAATTAGAGAAGGTTATTGTTGGGGTGCCCGCATCATATTGGCTTAATTATGAAGCAAAATATAGAGAACAAGTAGCGAGAGAAGAAGAAATAGCTACTGTTAATAAATGGAATTTGCAAGAAATAGCAAAGAGATTTCATTTTAAGGAAGTATTTAAGGGGCTGGACATATCTTTAACACAACAAGCAATAGAGATGTTAAAACTTTTAAAAATAAGTGATTTTGAGAATTTTGATAATGTTTATAGTAAAGTAGCGGTGGATTTTATGGAAGATGGGGGAGAAAAAGAAGCGTTAGCTATATGGTTGAATATGTGTGAGGCAGAGATAGAGATTCAAAATGACGAGATAGATGCAGTTCAATATAAAGAATGTAATGTTAAAGAAAATCTAAACAAATTTAAATTATTGTCAAATAATAATAAGACGGAATCATCAATAAATAGTTGTAGAAAATTATTTAATAAATTAGGAATATATCTCGTTTTTTGTGAAGCTGTGACAAATAGTAAGGTTCGAGGTGCTTTAACTACGTATAAAAATCATCCAGCAATATATATAAGTGGACGTTTTAAGTCCCATTCAAATACATGGTTTGCGTTGATTCATGAGATTGGTCATCTATTACTTCATTATAATAAGAATGTTGTTATTGTGTCATATGAAGATGATGAAAATAATAAAGAGAAGGAAGCAAATGAATTTGCTCGTAATTTCTTTATTAATCCAGAGAATTACAAACAATTTTGTGAAAAGAACGAAATAAATGCAGAGACAATAAAAAAATTTGCCAAGGAGCAGGGAACAATTCCAGAAATTGTTGTTGCAAGATTGCAGCATGATGAAATAATAGGTTTTGATCAATTTAAATATTTGTATTAATGTATGGTTTGCCAAAAAGGGAGAAATGGCAAAGGTTGTTTTGTAGATTATAAAGGAGAATGAGTTATGGCAAACGGAGGAAGAAAGCTTGGCGTTAACATCAGAATGTGTATGCTGGAAGCTGACATTAGTCTTGATAGCTTTGCCAAGCATTTAGAGTATTCAATTAAAGATGTGTGGAATGTTATCGAAGGAAAGATTATAATTTCTCCACTTGAATTAGATAAGATTGCAAGTCTTCTTGAGACAACGAAGAGTGAATTGGTTAATCGAGAATCGGACAGTTTAGCGTCAGATTGGCAGTATATGGAAGAGTTTGGTAATCCTGATCATTTGGATAAAATATTGGATTTAATGGATGAATATGTGGAACTTAGAGAAGTCATATAAAATGGAAAGCTGTACGAAAGTACAGCTTTTTCAGGTTTACACTCCGCCCCACCCTTAATTTGTTTTATAAAAAAAGTTGCTAAATCAAGAGCCTTTCTCATTATCTTAGATACTATTTGGTTCTTGTAAATTGACGTTTTGGATAAAGCAAATAAATTTACTATTTATATTATTAAAATTTATGCTATTTTTGACAATTATTGTGCTAATTTTTACAAGTTTAAACATTTTCTACTATTATACGGTATAATTATATTGGAATATTTAAAATGGAAGTGTATTAATGATGGATAATCAGATATTATCT
>CAMEJJ010000034.1 GCA_945919795.1 uncultured Lachnospiraceae bacterium | reverse complement strand
TGTACATTTACACCCTCCATCTCAATTAATTTGCCGGGAAGCATGATATCCGATACCTTCATACCTTTTTGGGGCGGAAATAGCGGAGTTATGTCCAAACATATATGCCCTGCAACAATTACTTTCTTGTTCATACTGTTGTTTATCCTGTTTTTCTCTTAAAAATCAAAATACGTTCTAATCCAATGAAACAGTACAGGGTTATACTTTTCCAATGAAATACCGCCTGCGGATGTAATTACTACAAGAAAAGAAAACATAAGTCCGCAGATCACTGCTAGATATATTACTTTTGCAATCCACAAATAAATCTTGCTTTCTCGATAACGATCCAACATACCAAACAAAACAATCACTGCCGCTAATAAAAAACCGAAAACCATATCCCCCATGTATCGCTGTAAAATGCCGGCGGCATTGATGTCAAATGCTGCGATTATTACAGAAGTCAGACATAAGCCTGAAACCAGTCTTCTTTCATCCTTAGTGCAATGCATGTATCCTCCCAAAGGGATATACAAAAGACCAAGCAATAAAGGACTGACAGCAAATAACCCTCCATAACAGAATTCTACTATATTCTTTCCCATATAGTTACCATCCAGTTCACATGATTCCAAAAACGGAAATGTACTGTGAATCACAGGCGGCTGAAGCAAAAAACTGTACAATCCGCGGAATACTCTTGAAAAATTAAATCCCCGGTGGTTCATATCATTAGTGGTAAGACTATAGGTGGCTCCAAATTCAAAACCGGAGCCAAAACGTGCCTGATTATACCAGAACACGATCGCTCCCACCGCGATAAACGGCAGAACAAAGGAAACGGCTTTCTGCCACGAAATAGTCTTCCTCCATTCCTTGTTAAGCAACAATGGAACAAACAGTGCGCAGAAAATTGCTATTACATATAAAAGCATCTGAGGTCTGCATCCGGCAATACAGGCCATACAAAATGATCCCGCAGCATAACATAGGCTTGTATACCTTTCCGTCCACAATGCACGCATCCAAAAGAATGTTCCCAGAAAAACAAAGGCATTGCTCGCAATAATAGGAATGTTATAAATATCCGGTCTTCCAAGCATAAAAACATAATTTGACAGCAAACTTACTGAAACCCCTAGGATCAGATAAAAAATAAAAGGCATTCTTTTCCCCAAATGAAGTGCCAGTTCCCACAGGGTTCCGAAAATACCGACTACCATCATACAGTAGAAGAGAAAAACGACTATATAATTCTGTAAATCCTGACCTGTCAACAAATAATGGGGAAGAAAAAACAAAAGCTCCGGGATTATTCCAAAGTAAACATAATAGTTCCCGTTATAAAAAGCATAATCCATGCGAAACGGTATGTTTTCTGCCAATAGTGCTATGGTATCATATGGATTTTCCTTTTCCAATAATGCCATATCCGGGCTGTCATCTATCACAACAGTACCCTGCTTCATGGCATGTGCAAGTTCTTGATATTGTTTATGATGAGGCCATGGCGAATTTACGCACACCGGATTACTCTTTACCAGAAGAAATCCCACAAACATTACGAAAAACATAACTGCAGCAACCAGTAAAAGCTGATATTTATTACCACGCATACAGACTGCTTTCATAAGTATTCCATCAGAAAATACAATATACCCTAAAGAAATCAGTAGAAAGAGTACTCCCACACGCACAAATTTAACATCCAGCGGACGATTGTCATTTACCTTGATGGAAGAAATATGAGCCGAAGCCCCCTCCGGAACCGATACAGTAATCTGTATCGTAGAGACTTTTCCAAATGGATATATATTTCGATACCCGTCTCCTTCTACTCCCGGTACAATTTCGTATTGAGGCAGCTCATAGACGTAATAATCTCCTTCATCCGTCAGTGCTACAGTGACATTTGCACGGTCATAGCCCGTGACGGATAAATCAACGTTTACATTCTTGACATCGTCATTTATATTAAAATATCCTGTATCGTACAATCCGCTTTCATCTGTATATTCATCCACAGAAAGAGTGATTGGTTCACATGACATCGTTTTCCACGTGGAAAAATTGAAAACAAAAATCTCTGTAAAGATCACAAGTCCCAAAATCACCACATATGGGATTAATTTTTTTATTTTTTCATTACATCTACTTTGTTTCAAAGCAGTATTCCTCCCTCAGAGTGTTATTATCTGTCCGTCTTTTTCAGAACTGTCTTTTCACACTTGTCAGGCTAATCCATCAGTCCTAACAACAAGCTTGCAAGTTCTCAAAAACATTATACTTTATTTAATTCAATTCATTCAACAATACTCCTGTCCCGTTCCATATCGGGAAACACTTCTTCACCACCCGCATAGTAATGGTCCTATGGCTCCGTACTACCCTGCATACATTAATCCATCAAACAACTCCCAGACATCTCTTCCGTTCAATGTATTACCGAATTCTTCATCCAACTGAATGCAGAATATTTCCTCTGTATTGTATTTCGTATTATCGTCCTCATAAAAGCCATACATATCGTTGTTTTCATCCGGAGCATATCCTACAGCTTCAACAACGAATACCTTATCTTCTGTAGCAGAAATTATTTTGACAAAAGTGCCTGCCGGAATCGTTCCGCTTTCAGAAGTATTCATTTCCTCACCGGAGACAATTTGACATGGAATGTCTTCCAGAGTCTTAATAAGGAAGGACACTTCTACATCATAGTAATCATCGTCAGTAACCAGCATACCACTTTCATTGACATGATATTCTTTTGTTCCCTGATAGGTACTTAACGTTTCTAATCTGGAAGCCATGCGGACCTTCCCCGGATTACTGAACACGGGACTGGTACTCTCGCAGAAAGAGATATTATCCCTCTCTTCATAATTACTCTTTTCGGGTATGTACAGGTTCGCATTGTCATTTTCCACAAAATCTTCCTTTGCAAAATCATACACTTTCAGAGTTACATAGTCATTCTCATGATGTTCAAACAAATAAAGATATACCTTATTCTGTACCTTGATTAAATACGTATCAATACGGTAGCTCCAAGAATCGGAATCTGTTTCTTTTCCGTCAACAGAAATCAGGACAGACAAGCAATCGTCCTCCAAATTTTTTGACGATAAACCAATATCTTCATTTTTCCCGTCACCATTCACATCCATGCAAAATTGCTCATACTCACTTAACTGGGTAACAAACTGTTCCGGTACAGATAAATATTTCTCATCAAACAGGTCTGCATATTCTGAAAAAGGGAAAACAACCTGCTGGCTTCCGGACGCATAAGGCCCCAAATCATACGGGTTAAAAAATAATGTTACGTCGAAATAACTTATGCTCCAACAAAGAGAATTGAAGTCATATTGGTCAATCAGGGTATGGATATCATCAAAAAAGATATCTCCATACTCTTCATCCAATTTTTCTGCAATCAGATCCCTTATCTTGGTCTCATCCACAACAATATCCGTAAAGGAAAGATTCTTCCCGGTCTCCACATCAAAAGCATAACCGGCCACACTGTACATTCCGTGGGCTCCGCCATAGTAGTTTTCATTTGTTTCAATAAAACTGAACAAAACATTGTCAGCCCGTAGAACCCTGCACTCTGTATAATCGGTCAGATCAATAGGATAGCTTTCTGTCTCTATCATAAACTGCTGACTATCCAGAAGGCTTTCTGTTGCCATGTCAAAATTGTGCTCTTTCTGCTCTTTCAACTGCATTAATGCATCTGCCAGTTCCGGATATCTTAGTGTAGTTTTTTCGTCTGCAAGAAAATACTGATTTGTAGCATAAAGCGAATAGTAATTATCGTTCAACATTTCAAAGTGGGAATTCGAAAGCTCCGTTTTATAAATACCTAAAGGAGCATTTTCATCCTGTTCTTCCCCACTGTCAGCAGCATTCTCCTTTTCGGCAGTCTGTTTCTCCGTTTCCTGTTGTTCGCTCTCCTGCCAGGCAGCCTCTGTCTGCTGTTCGTTTTGCGATAAAGCGTTTGCATTTTCTTTTGCCTTATTTCCACAAGCCGCTGTCCAAAGTGCTATTGTCAGCACCAACGATGTACTGATTATTCTCTTTTTCATTTAAATCTACCTCGCATCTATCGTTTATGGTATTATATCTTATTTTTTACCCATTGAAAAATATACTCATAATAGAGCCATTTTAGAGCCACAGAACCTTTTGCTTTATTATACTAAAGCGTGTTGAATGAAAAAAGGCTCCCGAGGAAAACCTCGGAAGCCTTGTAAATACCAGTTTTTTTGACTATCACTTGAACGTTACCCACATTCCGTAAACTTACTATGTTAAAACACACATACTCCAAATTAATAGTTTTCTTTTCTAACCTCAAAGTAAGCCTTAGGATGATTACAAATCGGACAAACTTCCGGTGCTTCAAGCCCTACTACTACATGTCCACAATTGCGGCACTCCCACATTGTTACTCCACTCTTCTTAAATACTTCCATAGTTTCCACGTTCTTAAGAAGTGCGCGATATCTTTCCTCATGCATCTTTTCAATTGCACCAACACCTCTAAACTGTGCTGCAAGCTCTGGGAATCCTTCTTCTTCAGCTTCCTTAGCCATTCTATCGTACATATCTGTCCACTCAGCATTCTCACCTTCCGCTGCATGAAGAAGATTTGCAGGAGTATCACCAAGTTCGCCAAGGGCCTTGAACCAAAGTTTTGCATGTTCTTTCTCATTATCAGCCGTCTGTAAGAATAAAGCTGCAATCTGCTCGTAACCGGCCTTCTTTGCTACCGATGCAAAGTAGGTATATTTATTTCTGGCCTGAGATTCACCGGCAAACGCTTCCCACAGATTTTTCTCTGTCTTAGTTCCGGCATATTTACTTTTTGCAGGTGCTTCTTCCACCTTTTTGAAGGCTGAAGCAGGCTGCTTACATAATGGACACTGTTCAGGTGCCTCATCTCCCTCATGAACATAACCACATACACTACATACCCATTTACTCATCACTTTGTCTCCTTTTCTGTTTCTGTTTAATATCTCGCTCTTATCTTCATAAGATGTGTGTAACATTTCTTCCGCCAGCTCACTTAATGGCTCTTCGTAAAATTCCTTATATAAGGTTATAATTTCAGGATTTTCATGACTCTTTCGAATCGTCATTGCCTCATCTTTGGCATAAAGGCTTGCAATTCTTGCCTTACGAACCTCATCCTTATCCTTCGTAATGTCTTTTGGTTGTCCTCCGCCACCAATACAGCCTCCCGGGCAAGTCATTACTTCTATAAAGTGATAATGCTTTTCCCCTCTTTTAATGCTATCAATTATCTTTGCGGCATTGGCCGTACCATAAATCACAGCGATATTAATATCTAAATCTCCGATTTTAATTGTCGCCTCTTTGACTCCTTCATATCTTCTGACCGGCTGTAAATCAAATAAGACTTCCGGTGACTTTTCCTTTGTAATAAATTCGTATGCCGTCCTAAGTGCTGCTTCCATAACGCCACCGGTATTACCAAAAATTATACCTGCACCGGAAGCATCGCCCATAAACCTGTCATACTCACTATCTTCAAGGCTGGCAAAATCAATGCCCTCTTCTTTTGCCCATTTTGCAAGTTCTCTTGTTGTGATAACGTAATCCATATCACGCATGCCATCAATTCCAAGTTTCTTAGAGGCAGCATTCATTTCATTTCGTCTTATCTCAAACTTCTTTGCAGTACATGGAGTAAGTGCCACGTTAACAATGGATTCAGAGTCGATTCCATTCTTCTTTGCAAAATATGTTTTAATGGTAGGTCCCTGCATTCCAATCGGACTCTTTGCCGTAGATAAATTCGGAATCATATCCGGATAATAAGTCTCTACATATTTAACCCAGGCAGGGCAACAGCTGGTAAATTGCGGAAGTGGTGCTGTCTGTTTTGTTACTCTTTCAATCAGTTCACTGGCTTCTTCAACGATTGTTAAGTCAGCGGCAAAACATGTATCGAGCACAAAATTCACACCTAATTTTCTTAGTAAAGCAACCATTTTGCCCTGAACAAACCCCGGCATTCCAAACTCTTCACCTAAGGCTGCTCTAACCGATGGTGAAGTACTTACGATTACCACCTTATTCGGATCCTTAATTGCTTCCTTAACACTTACATATTCATATTTTTCTGTAATACTGTCTACCGGGCATATATTTGCACACTGGCCACAATTGATACATACTGCTTCGCCGCAGGTCTGTTCAAAAGTATAGGTACCATGTACACCAATCTCATTCGTACATACTTCCTTACACATTCCACATTTAATACATTTTTCTTCAGCTCTGACAATACTAGGATTGTCAGGTTCAATTGGAACACGAACATTTAATGGAAAATGGTCCATTTTAAACTCTCCTTTACAATTTTATTTTCTGCAGTCAGGGCATACATAGCGAATTCTCAAATCATACCCTTCTATTACTTCGCCCAGCTCTTCCTCCAATTTTGCAGTTAAATCCGTAAAACTATAATCACTTATTTTTCCACACACACTGCAGATCAGATGATCATGTTTCAAAGTTTTGTCATATCGATCGATTTGACCTTCAATACTAAGCTTTGCAATTTTTCCCGACTGAACAAGTTTATTTACATTGTTATAAACTGTAGCCAAAACAACTTTGGGTTCTTCCTTCTTCAAAGTATTATAGATCTCATCGATTGTCATATGGCTATGCGAAGTATTTATAATATTAAATATCTTCTTTTCATATCTTGTCATATGGCCTCCTTTTAGAATTATTATAATTCTAATATTTAAAAATTGTCAATCAATTTATGATTTATGACACTTTGGCAGTTTTCCCGGGCATGATTCATACATCTGCTCCGCATTTATTCATTTTTCAGCTTTAACAAAAGGGATTACCTTTATGTTAAAGTCAAACTCTGTGTCATCAAATCGATACTGTTCCATGACAACAGGACCGCAGCTATTGGAACCAATACCATTCAATGCATAATCTATGCAAAGAACTGTACTATCCGACTGCTCAAGTTCATAATTATGTGCTGCTCTTTCTAATTCTTCCTGTGAATAAATGGAATGATATCCGAATTACAAAGATGCCAAGATGATTACGAAGAACTTCTTTCTATGCTCATGCGCCATCTTCTCATATCAATACATAGAGAGCTCCAAAAAGAAAGAAAACTATCCGATGTTTATTTAGACAATGAAATGGACATGGCAGCACAATACTTTAGTGATAACTACAGTAGTGAAATCAACATTGAAAAATATGCACAATCTCGAGGAATGAGCATTAGTTGGTTCATCCGAAATTTCAAAAAATTTACAGGCACTACTCCTATGCAGTATATTGTCGCGGCAAGAATATCAAATGCACAACTTCTTCTTGAGACAACACAGTACTCGATAGCAGAAATATCAAGAATTGTTGGTTACGATAATCCTCTTTATTTCAGTAGACTTTTTCATAAGCAAAAGGGATTTTCCCCTTCTGCTTATCGGAAAAAAATGAAATAATCCGGGATTTTCCCGTAATCACGCCCATCAAATTTGTATCACAAGCCCATTTTGAGAGAAATCTCGAAGTGAGCTAATCTTTTTGTTCGATCATCTTCCGTTAATAAAAGAAAACCGCAACTCCTCATAAAATGAGGAATTGCGGTTTTTAATGAATCACCTTCGCTCTCATCGGCTGTTTCATCTTCTTGAATAAATTCAGGAGCCACCATTTCCTTTTTACCCGAAGGAAGCAGTTCAACTATGCAGTTCTCTTCTTGACGTACTGTATTCTTAGTAAGACTTTTTAAGTCTAAAGAATCAGTCGCTTCCTGTCTGAGTTGCCTTAACCAGTAGAAGTACGAATTACGGCTGAGGTTATTACGTGTACAATACTCTTTAACGGTAAGATCTGTTGTGTTACGGTCCGCAATGATTGCAGCCCAGTGCTGCATACTTATGTTGCGCTTTACTGCTCGTATGTCTGACATACAGTCAATCCTCCTTGGTTGAAAAAGTTGAAAAAGTTTGAAACTTTTTCAATTATCTCAACTATGAGAGGTGTCGACAATTTGCGAGTTATTTACCTTATACATCTTTTTTTGAGGGGGGGTAGAAAACATGTCAGGCAAATATCTTCTCCACCAATTCCTTATAATGTCTCTTCAACATTTCATACTCCAAAGAATCCGAAATCAACTTAAGCGTAGTTTCCCGATAATCTTCTTTGTAGAAATCTTCATCACAAAGCTTCTGAACCAACTCAACAATATTTACATCCAGAGGTGCAGCCGGAGCAATTTCACTTCCCATAGTAATTCTGTGCGCACGCACTTCTTTTACAAGTTCCAAGAAATCACTATCCATATCCACATGCTGTGCAAGTTTGTAAATATCATAAAGGTGTCTTGCATTTCTGTGGGCCTTGTCCTGCAAATAGTAATCGCACACAGCAAAAACTTTATCAATCAATGTACGATTCAAAGACTGAACACGCATAGGAAATGTGCCTAGATCGTATGTTGCAATAAGCTCCTCTTCCTCTGCTCCCATGGCATCTAATATATAATTACCGAGTTCCCTTTCTTCTGTAGGAAATGCATAAGACATTAAAGAAGTTTCCAGCTTAACATATGGCGAAATGGCATTTATCACTCTATCGCCCACTACTGACTCATAATAAAAATCATAATGATTCAGATTTTTATCGCTTTCTATAGAATCAAAATTACGAATCACAAATCCTAATTCATCCGCAATAGGCTTCAATATGTTATACTTCAACTTCTTCCTTCTCGCCTCACCCAAATGCTCTGTAAAGGTAATATCAATATCTTCTGAAAAACGGTCAATTACCTGAAAGGCTTTGGAAAGAGATGTACCGCCTTTAAACACAACCGGATATTCAATCGTAGAAAGCTTCTTCAAAATCAAAGTCACATAATAATCTTTCTCCACAATATCTTCACTGACTTCCAGTTTCTGTGAAGCCAGCAAGATTGCATCGCGAAACAGTTCTCTATTTTCTTTATGCAAGTACATGATCTAACTCCAATTCATAATAATATTTAAACGTAGACATCGGATACTTTCTGATATACAAATCCACATCACTTCTTGTGATTCCATGAATGGATATATACTCAGCAAATTTTTCCCGTGCCTCCACATAGGAATAATCTAAATACGCATCAAGATTTTTCAACAGTTCCAGCATCTGTAACACATACACATTCTCTTTTGTTATTTGTACGATTGGTTTTCTCACATAAAATCTTCTGTTACCAATCCGAACCTCTCTGTCTGACGAGTTGGTATTATTACTTACAATCTCAACCACTTGCGGAACCTGTGTAGTAATCCCTATCTGGTTAGCAAAAGAATTACCCCCATAGAAACCATCGATATTATCTCCTTTAGAGATAAAACGATATCTCGCCACCATATCTGCATTAGGACCAATGGTAGAATTTAGTAGTGTCTTCTTGGGAATAAAATATACCCCCGTGTCGTACTTCTGCAACAAGCCCTTATCACAGAGTTTCTTCAACTGCTGATTTAAGGCAGACTTCGTAATACCCTCTCTCTCCAAATCCGAAAAGAAAATCGGCTCCGCTTCTTTGTAATGATCTTTTATATAATTGTATAGCATCGTCTTTTCTCCTTTCTTAATGGTTTAGATATATATATTCTGTTTTGTTAAGTTTATTATATTCTCTGACGAAAACTATGTCAATTATATTCTTCCACGAAACTCTACGTGTTATTACAACATATAAACAAACCTTGTACAGTCCTATTCTCATAGGTTATGGCCACCCCTAAATAATGCATTCCTGCTCCAGCTTTATGTTTTCCTTCAGCATAAATCCAATTACCTCGTCAAATTCCTTCTTTTCTCCTATTTTCTTCAATCTCTTTCGATCTGTCTCAGTCAGACACTTTCCATATTGCCTATATTGCTTTAATGTACCCAAATCCATATGATAACTCATAAATGGAATACCGGTCTTTTTCCTCAAATCCTGAAGAATGGAAAATCCTCCCGCATCGATATCTCCAAAATGAAAATACTTTGCATCCGGAATTGTCTCATAAACCATTTTTAGCAAGGTTCTTCGAATCCTGTTATGATATCCGCCAAGGTATATGAAAAGGCTATCCTTCTCCCAATATCTAAAAAAAGAAGTAAGATTTTCTATTGTGATTACTTTCTTTATTCTGCTTAGATCAGAAAACTGAATACCTGCAAGATCTTCTCCGGAAATACCTATTCCCTGCTTTAACAGGGATAAATCTACTATTTCCTCACCAATTGATATCCTTGCATCCCCCTTAAAATACACATAATTTGGGGTTCTATAAATACCATATTCTGCCAGCAATTCCAATGTGTCCATTTCCGCATATTCCCCAGAAAATTGTCGGAATACTTTAGCAATACGGCTTTCTATCTGCTCAAAATACTTAGAATCCTGAAAATGCATGATAGAAAATTCCCGGATATAGCATGGTTTCCTATTTTGTTCTACCAATACACATGCCTGAAGAAACTTCTCCGTTTCCTTCATATTTTCCAATGCAATATATTCTTTGACTGACTGATGATTTTGCAACCGTTCCAGAAGATACCTGACAAAACCCACTGTAATAGGTGCTTCCACATCCAAATATTTCTGAAGTAAAGTGATATTTGCTTCTTCTAATCCTCTCTTCGGCTTGCGTCCAACATATTGATAAACCGCTTCTATGTGATCTGTCATCAGTCTGACTTTCTGAATTAGATAATCCTGCTTGTTATCCTTCCAAATAATACGGATTAGCTTTTTGCTTTCCAATAGTTTCATCAAAACGTGAATGCTTTCATATTCGTTTGAACTCTCATCAAAATAGGATGGAATCGATGTTTTCGTAAAACGGAACTCGATCTGTATCATCCGCTTATTCTCCCCTGTAGATAACAAACTATTCTCATATGTATCCAACAGATGATTTAATACATTACGATCATACTGCGCCATTGATATACCTCTCTACAAAGCTTACCTTTTCATCCGTCATTACCAATAACGTTTCTTCAACAAACGGACTGATATACTGTATTTTATCAGGGGGAGCTGCAATCAGAATCTGTAATGGCAGTCTTCTTAGGAATTCCAAAACGCCACCGATTCTTTCGTCATCCATGTTGTTAAAGGCCTCATCAAAAAGCACAAGACCTATTGCTTCTCCTCCTATATTATTCTTATAAAGCTGAACAAAAGATGCTGCTACCGTCACATAAAATGGTGTCTGCGTCTCACCACCGCTCTTTTCCTCACACACCTTGGAATACAGAGAATAATTACCATCACTATGAATGATGCGGATATCATAATCCATATAGGTTCGATAATCTGTAAATTCATCCAATGCTTTCGCATTATTGTCATTATCCAATGCAAGACGTTCAAACAATTCTTCAATTACCGCTTTATGATTCTCATGGAACAAGCCGCTAAAAATAGATTCGCCCTGCATAGCATTAAAATCGTCCATGATCATTTCATAATACTGTCTATACCTTTTACTTGGCATAAATAGAAACTCATACTTTTCATTGCTAAACACAATATCATCAAGTGCCTTATTCAGCTCTTTGAACTCAGCCTGCGCCATCTTCATGTTTTCCTGCAATTTGGACAAGAACTGTTCTCTAAACTCTTCTTCTGCTGCCTGTCTGGCAGTATCTACTTTTCCTTCATACTGCAGAAGTTCTGAATTCTTAAGCTTCAAATATTCTGTTTCAAAATCCGGATAACCTTCCATTGTGGCCGGTGCTCCAAAATCATGGGCTGTTTTATATTCGCCCATGGCTTCCTTCATAGCATCGATTGCCTTATCCACAATTGTCTGATTCGCCTTCCTCCTTCTTAAGTAATTCACCTGAAACTCTGAGAAGGACTTATCCTCCGTCTGTTTCTCATATTCCTGCTTCCAGGCAGGTAGAGAATCTTGGGCTTTCGTTCCCAGTTCCTCGTAAATAACTAATTTTTCAGCATGCTTTATCTGACCATTTGCTACCTGCTCTTTTGTCATGCTAATTCTTTCTTCCGTTTTGCCTGCTGCTCTGTTTAAAGAGTCTAATTTAACAGTTAACTCTCCCAATATTTTCTCTAATGTTGACAGTTGTATCTGTTTCATAATCATATTGGAGTTCTGCTCCAGAGTAGCAATATTTTCTTTACATTTATTGATTTCCAGGTCAACATGACGCAAATCACCAATGACATCTAATCTGTACTTAATATCTGTATCATGCTCTGTTCCCAAAGGTTTCAGAACAAATTCCAACTGTTCCAATTTGTCATGAAGCTGGTCCAATTGTTTCTTAATCTCTTCCCTTTTTTCTCCGGCTTGTTCTAACTGTACCTTCAGTGCATTCTGACCAATATATGGGGTTTCAAAAATGGCCGGCTTTATGGCGCTGGCTACATTATTCTGATATTTCATGCACTCCTTTGTAATAGAGGTTTTATAATTTTTCAAATCCCGGTAATGGGCACACATATGCACTTTTCCCAAAATCATATTGATATAGCGCTTTGCATATTTGTTTTTCGAGGTTACAACTGTAGCCAGCGAACCCTCCGGTGCCGTATCATACTGATCCAGATTCTGCGTATTAATGAGTCCAACCCCATATGCCTTTTTCTCTTTTCGAAGTCTGTCATATATTCCCAGTGCAATGTCAAAATTCTCTGGTTCCACCAAAATATAGAATCTCTGTGTATTCAAATAACCCTCTACTGCGTTTCTCCAAGAATCATCCGTGATTTCCAACATCTCACATAAAATACGCGGTTCCGGTGTTCTGCCAATGCGCTGAAATTCTTCTTTTATAGCCGTTCTGACACGTTCAACATCTTCTGCATAGGATAACTTTTTCTTCATTAATTGTTCTATTCTTCTGTCCAGCTCCTGCTTTTCGCTGCTGACCCTTGATTCTTCAGCAGAGCTTTCGGCCCGTTTTTTGAATATCTTATCTCGCATTTCATTTTTATATGTAATCACATACAAAAGCGTATCTTTCATATCTGCCAGATTAATATCTTTATCCTTCTTGCAAAGATATTCGTAATAGATTTTTACAGAGTTATCTACATCTTTGACCTCCAACAGTTTTTCCAACTGTCCCTTTGCCATATCTATACTTTCCTGGAGTAGTTTGCGTTCTTCCAGCATTTCTTCCTTTTCGCCTTCCAATAAACGCAACTTTTTCTCCTGTTCATCCTTTGCCAGAAAATCCTTATCCGTTGCAAGCTCAGCCCGCAAGTCGTCTCTAATCTGCTGTTTCTCTGCCTGCTCTGTTCTCACCAAACCAATCTGCTTATTCTGTTCCTCCAGTCTGAAAGTATCAGACTGTATTTCTAATTGCATCCTATTGATATCTTCACCAATCAGATCAGCTTCCGCCCTGGCAAGGTAATATTCGTACTGTCTGTCCTTTTGCAAACCATCCACTGCCTGATCATGCATTGTACCTATTTTTTCCAATCTGCCAATACGGATTTTCACATTCTCCAATGTACGTTGCAAATCCTGATATGTACGTACATTTTCACGCAGCACATCAATATTCACTTCTTTTTCATCTAATACATAGGAATAAACAAAATCTTTGATATCGTCGATTGGTCTGAAAGCCAGAGCTTTGGGAATCAGTCTAAAAAACTTATCCTCAATTCGTCCAAACCTGTTTTTGATCATAGACCTGGCCTCTTTGTCCGTCGTACACCATTGCTTAATCTTCTTAGCATTCGTTGTTCTGAACTGATTAATTGACTTCGGTGTCTTCCCTTGAAAGAATAGAGAATCCTCGAGGCGAATACCATCCATCAGATATCTTGCCGTTTTTTCCTGTCCTTCAGAAGCAGAATCCACCACTGCACCAACCACAAAGTATTTATCCCTTTTTTCTTCATAGAATTCCAACGCAATATGTGCACTGATTTCACCGTTACGTTCATATGGTCTGTTTTCCCGCCCTGTTTTGCAGCGAATATATCCTGTCAGTTTTCTCTTTCCATTTTCGTGTGCCGCTTTATTGAAATAATTCGTGGAACAGATTACCACAAACTGAATTGCATCTAAAAGAGTAGATTTACCTGCGCCATTTTCACCGGATATCAAAGTAGATTTTTTAAATTCTATCGTCGTATTTGTAAATCGATGCCAGTTAATCAGCTTCACTCTCATCAGCTTCTTCACTACTTTTTCCTCCTTTTCTGTATATTTCCAATTTCTCATAAGCAACTTTTATATCTTCCACTCGAACAGCCATCAGAATTGCATCAAAGATAATGATGCGTGCTTCTTCATCTGTCAGATTGGTATCAAGCGTTTCAATAATCTGAAATCTTTTCAATGTGCTGATTGCATTACGAAAAGTTGTTTTATCAATCATCTTTTCCCTGATTTTCAGACTTAAAAATTTTTCATGAATATCTCCCACATTTACAATTACTTCATCCGAAACAGAGAGCTCTCTTCTTTTTTCATCATAAAGGATTCGAAGAATTAATAGGAGAACGGATTCGAACAGCTTCATATTATAGCGATTATAATTCTGCGGATTTGTCAATTGAATGACCCCATATTCCTCATTTATTTCTAGACGATATCCCAAGAGAGCAAAACATTCCGAAAATTTTTCTTTATATTTCATCACAAAATAGTAATCCGACTTATTTGTTTCATTTCTCTTACAAAGAAAGCAAGAGCTTAGCAGTCGATTGCAGATTCTTGAAAAATCGTCTTTATCCCGTTGTAGCATTCCGTCCAGAATATCCATTCCTATCAATGCTCCTTCCTATGTATTGTAAAATCATTAAAACGATAGCCATCTTTTTTTATCATATCTTTTACGGCAATCGTATACCTCATATTTTTTCTTTGCCCATAAAGTCTGATATAGATCATCTTGACAAAATCATCTGTATTTTTCAGTGGAAGCTCTGAGGCCAACATTTCCCGTCTGTCACCAAGGTGTTTTTCTACATAATGATTTACCTTTTCCGGATTTATAACTCTTGCCAGTTTTTCCAGCATCCGTCTCATTTTTTCATCCCGAAGTTCCTGATCCGGTTCCGTATCCAAAAGCATTTCGGGTTCAAATGCTTTTTTTCCCTCAATCGGCGTATATAGAGACTTTTCATCCAATACAGCAGAACTGTAAATCCGGATTAATTCATCCATAAATTCAATTCGATAAATTCCGCTCAAATCCATATCTTCCCGGTTGATTTTTTCATTCATCCCCGATAAGATTTCCTTAATCTGTCCTCTGACATCTTCCCCTCCTATCAAATAGAACTTTGCCCGGTTGATTGCTGCTCTTTGATACTGCGTATTCTTGCGATTAATCTCTGACAGAATCTCATCCATATTCTGAAAGGCATCTATTACCTGATGAATATAGTGGTAGACCAGTTCCTCTGCCTCATCCTTCGAAATTTCACGAATTCCCGCCAGTTCTTCGCTCGCTTTATCCACATAAGACTTACTCCGGCTTTTACTCTCCAATCTTTCTATAATCTCCGGACGAAATTTTGAAACATTATCCGAGGTAAGTAACCGATGATAAGCCTTGTCCACGATATTCTCAATATAATCATTGAAAAGAACACTCATAATCTCAGCCGGTGTTTTATATTTGGTCAATTCATCTATGTAATGTTTAATGCTGGAACTTAGGTTTTTCAAACCGGTAATCAGCATATCTGTATTTTCAACTATTGATAAAAGGACAATACCCGGATTGTCCGTCGTGCCCCGCACCAGACTGTATATCGTATAAATATATCCTTGATATTCAATCTGTTTTCCTTCTGCAATCTCAAGAAGCGTCCTTATTACCTTGACTGCATATTCCTTAAAATTAACTCTTTGTACATAGCTTTTATCTGTTTCAATGTCAATCCATCCATAATTTTCCAGTTTTCGAATCATCCAGTTTGCTTTGTCCCTTGCAGATTTTCCTTCCACATCTTCCCCTACAATATCTGTTGCCTGTGATGCTTCAAAATAGTATTGTAACTCTTCTACCAGAACATCTCTTTCCACGCCAAAAGAAAGTTGATGATCCATGACAGAAAACAACTTGCAAATACATTCCCAATATACCACCTTATTTGGAGATGCCAATGGCATAAAAAAATGTTCATCTATAATATGAAACACATTTATCTCCTTCCATCAAAACAATTAAATAACTTCATTATATGAATCTTTCCACGACTTATTTATAAAGCAAATTATTGCGAATAGAAATAAAGTATTATTTCTTCTTATACCGTCTGTCACGATTACTGCCAATAATTTCAATCCTATCAGAAAGTCCCTTCAAAATATCTTTAGTACGACTTTCTTTTAATCCTAACAATTCGCAGAAATGCCAAATGCCATACTCTTTTCCTTCTTCCATAAATTCAAGAATTTTATCATACTGCATTTGCGTCTTCTTAGTCACTTTCTTATCGCCGCTTTTTTTGAAAGAAAGCGACAATATCGTTCTATCCGGATCAAATCTATCTTCAATTATCGTTTCTTCCCAGCCTTCATCTGCCCAAACATTAAAGATATTCAGAACACCACTCCCGGCACGTTCATCAATATTGATAAGATTAAACATTTTCATAAGAGCCTTATTTGGGGGATCGGATTCTCCACCAAGACGCATCTGCTTTTTACCCGTTCTGACATAACCCGGATTTGCTAAAACACATCATCGTGCCTAACATAAATTACTTCAATCCCATTTTCTCTGGCGGCTGAATATGGTCGTACCAATATGAACGTGAGTGTAGTTTTCTCTTTTTTGTTTTATGTATTATAAACGGTTCTATAAGTACTAGCACAGCAATAAGGCAACTAATCAAAACACCTATTAAATTAACATTCCCCATGAGCCTGTTCCTGATTATATTGATACTTACCTGGAAATACAACCTCTGAACGACACATTAAGATTAAGACGTTCATTTAATGCATCATAATAATTCTCATCAATAAAGGAAATACGACTTTTCGGAAAATACTTAAATAAGGCTTTTGCATCAATTGTTCTAATTTTTTGTTTAA
>CAMEJJ010000033.1 GCA_945919795.1 uncultured Lachnospiraceae bacterium | reverse complement strand
TGCGGACCTTTAGCTCAGTTGGTTAGAGCAACCGGCTCATAACCGGTCGGTCCTGGGTTCGAGTCCCCGAAGGTCCATTTGAAATAGAGTGTCTATTTCTTTTTATGTATTACAAATGATTTGGCCTAGTGGCTCAGTTGGTTAGAGCGCCGCCCTGTCACGGCGGAGGTCGTCGGTTCGAGTCCGATCTGGGTCGTTTGTATGAACAACTTCATACGTGGGATCTTAGCTCAGCTGGGAGAGCATCTGCCTTACAAGCAGAGGGTCATAGGTTCGAGCCCTATAGGTCCCATTGACAACTATTTAGTTGCCATGCTGGTGTGGCGGAACTGGCAGACGCGCAGGACTTAAAATCCTGTGGTGGCGACATCGTACCGGTTCGATTCCGGTCACCAGCATCTTATGAAGAGTCGGAAATGCTTGAAAAATCAACGTTTCTGGCTTTTTTATTTTAAGAAAGTTGGTACGATTTGGTACGTTATAATTTTGTCAATCTAGTCAATCTATCGAAATAACGATTATTGTTGAACTGTGAAGAAGCTTAAGCTATGTTATTAATTACAATGCATAAGTTTCTTTTTTGTCTGTATATAATTACAGATATATCTATATCATTCTGATATCTCGGTCGTATGCCCATCGAAACAATTCATGCTTTAAAACGGTTTCTTTTTATTGCCGATAGAATTGAAGGATAGTATAATTTAAATGAGTTATCGGTTCCGAGAGGTGTATGGTTCAGGCTGTATTGCCGGTGTCCAAGGGTGTAAATAAAACAGATACGGACAATGCAGAGTCAGATAAAACAGATATTTCACAAAGCAATGAAGAAAAAGACGAAGCCGTGTCAAAAATATCATCAGATAAAAGCAGTGGAAATAAAAATTCAAAGAACAAAATGAATGAACAGTCTCACCGCTATGAATTGATTGTAGAAGATATTACATGGATGGAGGCAGAACAGAGCTGCAAGGATAAAGGCGGATATTTGGCCACAATTACTTCGAAAGAGGAATTTGAATTACTTACCAAACAGATTGTGGATGAGAAAAAGACAAAAATTTCTTTCTTTATTGGTGCAACCCGGGATGAAAACTATGTTAATCATTCTTCTGGGGTAATTGCGTATCATTGGGTGCACGATGGATCGGATATCGACTTATACGATGAAGAAACAAAAGAGTTCTGGTTAGCGGATGAGCCTAGTTTTTATGGAAGAAAAGCGGATGGAAGCAAACTTGATGAACAATATGTTGATATGATTTATCGAGAGGCGGATAAGAGATGCTATTTCAATGATGTTGCTGACGATATTTTAGCGCAGGTACCTTCTTTTTCCGGATCTGTAGGCTATATCTGTGAATATGATGAATAATTTTGAGAATAGAGCTCCATGTTATGCAAAGACCTGTAGCACGCTGCAAGCATCGCACGCTCTGATGCGCTTGGGGAATTCGGCAGAACTCAGAAAAGATAAAAAAGAGATTTGGGAACTAGATGTAATAGACACAAGAATGTAATTTTGTTATAGATAATTAGGAGAAAATATGCAGGAGAGATATTATTATTGTCAGGGATTTTGTGAAACACTGAGTTTAAATAGTCTGAATCCGATTTTATATCAGGGTGAAGGTGAAAAAAGTGTGGAATATAAAAAAGTAAAGATGGCATGCAGCGCCATTGAAAACGGAACTTGTGATATGGCAGAAAACTGTAAAGTTTTCTTTGATGCGCCGGAAATGATGGAAGATGATGGCGCAAATATGGTAAAAACAAAATATCATGCAGTATAATGGAGAAAATACTGAGGAGCATTTACACTTCAAAAAATCAAGGTTGAAAGTGATCTGGGGAAAGCGCTTATTTTAAAAGAAATAATAAAATAGGAAAGAAATATGTAAGAAGCACAATACATATATTTTTACATAGGATTGTAAAAGGTGCCAATATGGATAAAAAGATTAGAAAAATTATTACAATTGTTATACTTTTGTTTGTCATCGCGGTTACGGGGATTGTTGTATGGAAATGTACGAGTGTATATTACAAAAAGCATCCCAAGACAGAAGTAAAAGAAGTTGTAAATACACAAAATGTATATATTGAAAAGGATATTATTATTTCCGGAGAAACAATCGAAAAAGGAATTCGGGATATAGGCAAATTGAATACAGCGGAGTACTATTTTACCCATGTAGAAACATTTGACAGTACAAAGTCCATCAATGACTGGCCGATACTCGGGACAAATTCTTCCTTTATTTACAGTTATGATGGAAAAATTTATGCTGGTATTGATTTTGAACAGATTAAAATAGAAAAAAATGATACGAAAAAAGAAATTACCATTACCATGCCTAAAGCAGAAATCATCAGTTCGGAAATAGATCCGGATAGTTGTGTGGTCTATGAAGAAAAGAATAACGTATTTAATCCAATTCATGTTGATGATGTAACGAATTCGATTAATGATATGATTGATAATGAAGTCTCAAAGGCAATTGATAATGGAATTTTGGATAGAGCAGAAAAAAATGCTCAGTTACTGATTGAGAATTTTGTAAAGAGTGGTTATCAAATCGAAGAATACAAAATAAAGTTTGCAACCGATAACTAAAGAAAGAGGATTTTATGTTTAAGCCAGACGATACTACATATAATGATATTAGAGAGCGTTCTTTAATGCAGTGGTTGTCACAAATGGAACAATATGATGATGTTGCAGTCAGAGGTGGAGTCAAACTTGCCAGAGAGTATGTGGAATTTTTGGAACAAGAAAATAAGCGGCTGCAGGATGAGAATGCACTGAAAAATGAGTATTTAAAAAAAGTAAAATTGAAATCCATGGCATCAGAAAAAATTCAGAGAGAGCCGGATATTGCGGACTGTGGATGTATTTATGGATAGTAGATGTGATAATAAGATAACAGAGAATAACGCAATACAACAAAATACAAAACAATATTTCTCGGTTGAGAATAATAAAAAGAAATATGAGGTGAAAGACAGATATGTATTTTGACATCACATATATTTTAGTTATTATCGGAGCAATTATCAGTATGATTGCTTCTATGAATGTAAATGGTACGTATCGACGTTTTAGTACCGTTATGAGTTCACGCGGTATCAGAGCAGAGGAAGCTGCACAAAGAATTCTAAACAGTGCCGGGATTTATGATGTCCGGATTGAAAGGATACGCGGAAATCTGACGGATCATTATGCACCGTCTGAGAAGGTGCTGCGACTATCGGATACGGTATACGGCTCATCTTCGGTAGCTGCAATCGGGGTTGCCGCACATGAATGCGGACATGCCATTCAGCATCAGGTGGGATATGCGCCTTTGGGATTGCGTTCGTTATCGGTTCCGATTGCCAATATCGGATCGGTATTATCCTGGCCGGTTATTTTATTTGGATTGATTATCGGTTCTACACCGATTGCACAGATTGGCGTCATTTTGTTTATCGCTGTAGTCTTTTTTCAGCTTATTACATTGCCGGTTGAATTTAACGCTTCCCGTAGGGCACTTAAAGTTTTAAATGAAGACCGGATGTTGGATTCGGAGGAATTAAAAGGTGCGAAAAAGGTTTTGTCGGCAGCTGCCATGACTTATGTAGCGGCACTCTTTAGCACCATATTGCAGCTTTTACGATTGGTTTTGATTGTAAACGGCAGCCGTAGACGGGATTAGTTTTGATTATAATTAAGAATGAGATATCTGCAAATACGGCTGTTGAATCGATTTTGCGCTTTATGGTAAATAAAGGGATTATCAAAGCTGAGATAAATGATGGTTGTATGACGGAAATGTATTTTTCCGTTATAACCGGCCGTTGGTTTTTGAGAAAACCGTATTATATAAGATGATTCGGGTGTAAATAAAACTTCCCGGGATTTGTATGCACGTATAGCGATAAAATACGAAGATATTGCTCTTGTAGACCGCTTTTGCAGACGCTCTGCCACTAAGAAAGTCACAAAACCTCGTAAAAGCCGGCGGGCAAAGATATATAATTTTCTGTTTGGACGACTTGCCATGTCCCCAAAGTTGCGAATAAAAAAAGTGAGAAGCGCGGCAGAGAAAAAAGTCTGCAATTAAGGTCAAAAGAACAATATCTTCGCATTTTATATTGAATAATACGTGCATACAAATCCCGGGAACTTTTATTTATATCACATATGCATACATAAAGATGAAATGGCAGAGGCTTCCGCCCATAACAAATAGATGAAATATTTCATGGGAGCCAAATGCTTTGTGTTTTGCATTAAATATCGGAAGCTTCAGCGCGTATATAATTCCCCCGATGGTATAGATAATTCCGCCTGCCAATAGCCAGCCAAAGGCAGCAGGAGTAATTGCCTTGATTAACGGTTTCATGCAAAAGATACATAACCAGCCCATCGCAATATAGATGACGGATGAAAACCATTTGGGACAGGTGATCCATAAAAATTTAACAACAATACCAATCAGGGCAAGAGACCAGATAGCAATTAGCATCGGATAACCAAATTGAGGCTGAAGAACCAAAAGACAAACCGGCGTATAAGAGCCTGCAATGAGGATGAAAATAGCCGAATGGTCAATTTTACGGAAAAATTTGATTTTATTTCCCGGTAAAATTACGGAATGATAGATGCTGCTGGCGGCATATAAAGTCATCATACTCAGAGCAAAGATCAACATGGCACAAAAATCGGTATAACCAATGGATGCTGCCTTGATTAATAAAGGAACGGTACCGCCCATTGTCAGAAAAAATGCAATCATATGGGTAATGGCACTTCCCGGATCACGTAATGAAATATGCATAATATCCCTCCTAAAATTCCTATGGAATAAATATAAATGACTAATATGGCTTGATAAAAACTATCTAATGTAGTAATGAAAACTACATGTTGATAAAATGATATTATCAGAACTGGTGCTATATGTCAAATATTTTATATGCATTATCATTCCCTTTTTTCTTTTCTTAATTCAACATTCTTGATTTAACATTCCTAATTCAATTTTTATAATTCTATTTTTGTGATTCAATTATCTTAATTCAATATGACAATTCCAAAATTCAAATATAATGCAAATGTACACCAGATGATATAAGGCAGAAAGAGTAGACCGGCAGTTTTGCACAAATGCTTATAGGTATTATAGGTTTGGAAGACAAAATACCATAAAATTGTCAGGATAATCAGAGCCGGAAAGAACAATTGGAAGCGAAAGAAAACCGGACTCCACATAAGATTGAAAGCTAACTGGATTGCATAATAAAGCAATCCTTTTTTTGCTTCCGGCATCGGATCATACATTTTTGTAACAGGCTTTTGTTCTATTGTTGCGATAAAAAGGTAGGTTGCAATGCCTATTAAGATATATAAAATCGTCCATACAATGGGAAAGACAATCGGCGCCGGAGACAGAGGCGGTAATTTCAGAGTTTTATACAGTTGATAGTTATCACCGGTTAACTGATAAGAGATGCCGCCTGCTGCAAGTGCAATTGCAATGCTGAGAATTAGAAACTTGAAATGATGGTTTTTCATATGGATCACATACTTTCTGATGAATGATTTGTACTAATTTATGTGAAAATATGAAAAACATTCGTCCTCATTCTGACATATTTTAGTCCCTTTTTGGATTTTATAAAGTAGCTGCTTTATATGTATAAATCGTAATTTGAATAAATAGTTATTTGTTAAGAAACAGTTGGTAATCATACCAGGATATTGTATAATATAGTAGTTCTGTAAGGAGGAAAGCAAATGGCTATCTATGTAAATCAATTAGGTTTTTATACAAATGACAAAAAGCATGCCACAATTTCAGGATGCAAGGGATATGAGTTAATCAATCAGGATGGACAAGTAGTTCTTAAAAATGCGGTCGACTATTTAACTTTGGATGAGAGCAGCAAAGAAGAAATTGCATTCATCGATTTTTCAAATATTACCGAAAAAGGAACCTACTATTTTAAAGATTCAGAGGGGAATCAAAGTTATCATTTCCGGATTGGAGATGATATTTACCGTCAGGTTTCTCTGGATGCACTTAAAATGTTTTATTTCCAACGATGCGGTATGGCATTGGAGGAAAAGTACGCAGGTCCTTTTCAACATAAAGCCTGTCATATGGAGCCGGTATCGGTTCTTCGAAAAGAGAAAGAAATTGTGGATTGCTGCGGTGGATGGCATGACGCGGGAGATTATGGGAAATATACTACTCCCGGTGCAGTTGCGCTTGCACATCTTCTTTATGCCTTTGAATTAAATGAAGCAGCTTTTGATACGGAAATTAATATTCCTGAGAGTGGAAATGGCGTGCCTGATCTTTTAAATGAATGTCGGTATGAATTGGAATTTTTGTTAAAGATGCAGAAAGAAAACGGTGGTGTATCACATAAATGTACAGCCCTTTTGCATACCGGGTTTGTGATGCCTGAAGATGATGAACCTGCGTTTTACCAGATGCCGGTTTCTTCGTTAGCTACTGCTGACTTTGCTGCAATCTGTGCTATGGCCGGACGTGTTTATGAAAAGTATGATCCGGCATTTACCAAGCGTTTGCATGTAGCTGCATTAAATGCATGGGATTGGTTGTTAAAGCATCCGGTTTTGGAATTTGAAAATCCCGCCGAAAGTCGAACCGGTGCTTATGATGATTGTTGTGATGCAGATGAACGTCTCTGGGCGGCAGTTGAGATTTATCGAATTACGAAAAATGATGTATGTCTGGAAGTGATCAATCAGATTTTTGAAATGCGTCTTTCCTATACAGCGCTTGGCTGGAAGGATGTCGGCGGACTGGCGGCATTGGCAGCCTTGACGGCAAAAGAAGGTACCTTTGACCGTTTTATTACCGAACGTTTCCGCAATGCATGGTTGGATGAAGCAGACCGTCTGATTAAGATAGCGGAGGCTAACTCTTTTGAGGTTGCCATGCATCCATATGATTATGGATGGGGCAGCAATATGATAGTGCTTACCAATGCGATGGTTCTTTGCTTTGCCCAAAGGTTAACCGGAGATGATAAATACTTACAGACTGCGATGTACCAGTTAGACTATATTTTCGGTCGGAATGCTCTGGCAATCAGCTATGTAACAGGACATGGAGAAAATGCATTTAAAAATCCGCATAACAGACCGACCATCATGGATGAAATTGATGAGCCAATCCCCGGATTTGTATCCGGTGGCCCCAATAAAGCGCCGTGTGATCCGGATGCGCTTGCACAAATTCCACGAAATACAGCACCGATGAAGTGCCACGTAGATGACTGGAGATCTTATTCCACAAATGAAATTACGATTTATTGGAATTCTCCGTTGGTGTTTATTTTGTCCTTTGTAAATAGACCTACTCGCTTTTGACATCCCAGTGCTTACGATAGTTTTCCCGTCGGTATTTTAATGGAGTCATGCCGGTTTCTTCTTTAAAGACAGAGGCAAAATGGCTGCTGGATGAAAAGGCGAGATATTGTGCAATTTCAGCACAACTATAGTTGGAATAGACTAACATATTACGGGCAGTCTGAATCCGTTTTTTACGTATGTAAGCGGACAGGGACTGCCCGGTTTCTTTCATAAAGAGCTTGCTTAAGTAAGTGGGATGAATGCCGATATGTTCCGCTACATCTTCAACGGAAATGGATTCATGCAGATGGTTGTATACGTAATCCATTGCCTGTGAAGTGTGCATGGAAATGGCGTTTTTCTTTTGGATTTTTTTCATGCGCTTTGCAAAATCATAGACATACTCTTTTTGAATCAGATAGAGAGTTTCCATATTTTCGATGACATCCATACGATTAATATAGGTATCGCTTAGAGTATATGCTTCCTGCTCCGGCATACCGCCTTCGATACAAAATCGGGTAATCATGGCGAGACTGACAATCAGATGATAGCGAAGATTTCGGACCTTATCTTTGGATAGAATGCCTCGGGATGCTTCATCAGCATTGCGCAAATTATGTTTTTCCAAGGCTTCCGTATTTCCGCTTTTTATTAAATCATAAAAGGAAAGCTCGTCATCATAGGTCGGATGTTCTATGGCATCTTCTCTTGCCTGAAACTGGGATTGTATAAAGGTATTGGATATCTGTTTCATGTTATTTGGCCTTTCGAAATCTGCATGTAATTCATTGGTACAAGTGTATTTGCAAATGATACTTTTAACATTTACATTATAACATGATTATGCCATAGATATGATAAAAATACCACAAATTTGATATTTTTTATTGAACACAAACACTATAATCAACTTATAAACAATAGTTGGACATTTGAAATTTCCGAAAAGGATAAATCGAATTACTATCAACAATAGGAAAGTAAACAATGAATTAGGAGGTATTGCAATGAGAGTATTTGAAGGTTTTCAAAAAGGTGTTAACTTAGGTGGTTGGATTTCCCAGTGTGTCAGTCATGAAAAAGAGCATTTTGACACTTTTGTTACAAAGTCTGATTTGGAAAAAATAGCATCATGGGGACTGGATCATGTTCGTCTGCCTATCGATTATGATACTATTGCAGAGGATAACGGAGCATGGAAGGAAGAAGGATTTCATTATATTGACAATTGTCTTTTATGGGCAAAGGAAACCGGACTTAATGTGATTTTGGATATTCATAAAACAAAAGGATACATGTTTGATCCGTTAGAGGTTGCTAACGGAGACTTATTTTTCCAAAAGACAGAACTGCAGGATTTCTTTGTTGCACTTTGGGAAGAAATGGCAAGACGTTACGGTCAGTATAAAGACTATGTTGCATTTGAATTGCTCAATGAAGTGGTTAATCCTGCCGTAGATAAGATTTGGAACGGAATTGCAAAAAGAACAATCGAAGCAATTCGTGCAATTGTTCCGGATGTATATATTTTAGTTGGAGGCGTTTGCTATAACAGTGTTTCCTGCGTATCCAGATTAGATGATCCTTACGATGATAAGATTGTATACAACTTCCATTGTTATGAGCCGCTTGTATTCACGCATCAGGCAGCTTACTGGGTTGTTGACATGCCGGCAGATTTTCATACGGACTATCCGAAGTCAGCAGAAGAATATCGTGAGGTAGGAAAAAATATCCCTCAGGCATCCTGCGGCGCATTGTTTGAAAACGGAATTGAAGAAACAGATAAGGGAACCGTTATTTTTGAAAAATTATTTGCGGATGCCGTTGCTTTTGCAGAAAAGAAAAACGTTCCGTTATATTGCGGAGAGTACGGTGTTATTGATCAGGCTCCGACCAAAGATACTGTTCGCTGGTTTGAGGATATCCATGCCACATTTGAAAAGTATGGTATCGGAAGAGCTGTATGGAATTATAAACAGAAGGATTTCGGTATTGTAGATCCGCACTATGAAGAGATTTTGGATGAACTGGTTAAAAACTTATAATTAATGATATTTTTTGATCGAATTATATCAATCCTAAAGGCAGATGGCCTTTCCGAATTGGAACAGACCATCTGTTTTTCTTTTTATTAAGGATTGAATATTTTTTTTGATGGGTTTATTATGATGTGAGTGTTAGAAGTATCTGCGAACACCTCATACCACCATAAAATGCCGTAAATACGTCATTTTATTCTGTTTTCGGTGTCCGGTGTGTCAATAAGCGTTATGAGGAGTAAATGTAAAATTGTTATGGGACAGATGAAAAAAAGAAGCGTGCAGATGGATATGCTACACGGTTCTTTAGTCGGAAAGATGATTTTGTTCTCATTGCCACTGGCATTGAGCAGTATTTTACAACAATTATTTAACTCGGCAGATGTTGCGGTTGTCGGCCGTTTTGCCGGAAGTCAGGCTTTGGCAGCAGTTGGAGCCAATGTGGCAAATGTCGGAATTTTTGTAAACCTTCTGGTTGGATGTTCTACCGGACCAAATGTAGTCATTGCTAATTTAATCGGACAGGGAAAAAAAGAAGAAGTCTCTGATGTGGTTCATACCATCGTGGCTTTTTCTATTGTTGGTGGATTGGGACTGATGATTCTTGGTCTTATCCTGTCCGGACCGATGTTGGTATGGACCGGAACACCGACGGATGTGCTGATAACGGCAAAATTGTATTTTCGGGTTTATTTGTTGGGCATACCTGCCATCATGATGTACAATTTCTGCTCCGCAATTTTGCGAAGTGTGGGAGATACCAAAAGACCCTTGTATTGTATGCTGGTTTCGGGCGTTGTGAATGTTTTGCTAAACCTTATCTTTGTCATTGTTTATCACATGGGCGTTTTAGGAGTTGCACTTGCTACCGTGCTGTCAAATTATCTGAGTGCCGGATTCATGATTTGGATTTTATTGCATGAAGATGAAATGATTCGTTTGGAATTGTCTAAAATAAAGATACATAAACAACATTTGATCCGAATGCTTCAGGTGGGAATGCCGGCCGGACTTCAGAGTATGGTATTTTCTTTGTCCAATATTTTTGTCCAGACCGGAATTAACAGTTTTGGAGCTTTGGCGATTGCCGGTTCATCGGCGGCTCTCAATTTTGAATATTTTACATTCAATATTTCATCAGCTTTTGCACAGGGAGCGGTAACTTTTTCAAGCCAGAATTACGGAGCCGGATACTATGACCGGTGTAAGAAGATATTCTGGATTGCCATGCTCGAAGGCATGGGATTTACGGCGGCTCTCAGTCTAATCTTCACGATTTGGGCAAGGCCGTTCGTATCTTTATATACGGTCGATGAAGCGGTTATCCTATTTGCACTTGCCAGAATGTATCGTGTCATGTCCTTAGAGGCTTTGACCGAAACATATGAGGTAGCAGCAGCTTCTCTTCGCAGTATGGGCTATGCCATGGTACCGGCGATATTAACCGTGATTGGAACGGTCGGATTTCGAATGCTTTGGCTGTGTACGGTATTTCAAAGGTTCCATACGTTTGAAACGTTAATGCTTGTATATCCGATATCCTGGATCTTTACGGCATGTATGGTAATTAGTGCTTACTTTATTCTGAGAGAAAAACGGGGATTGTAAAAAGTTTTTCTGTATTGGAAAATGAGTACGACAAGTTGCAATGGAAGTAAAGCGCAGAAAGCAGAAATGGTAGAAGAGAGTAAATATTAGAAGAGAATAAATTATAAAAGAGAATAAACAGTAAAAAAGGAGAATTCAATGAAAAAAGGACTGGTTATGGAAGGCGGCGCCATGAGAGGCATGTTTACCGCCGGTGTTACGGATGTTTTCATGGAAAATGGGATAGAGTTTGACGGGGCAATTGGTGTTTCGGCAGGTGCTGCGTTTGGATGCAATTACAAATCAAAGCAGATTGGAAGGGCTTTTCAGTATAATCACGACTATTGTCCGGATCCCCGCTATGGCAGCCTGCGCTCATTTTTAAAGACCGGTAATGTTTATGATGCGGATTTTTGTTATGGAAAGATTCCCAATAAACTGAATAAATTTGATACCGAAACTTTTCAGAATAATCCGATGGATTTTTACGTGGTCTGTACGGATGTTGAGACCGGATATGGTGTGTATCACAACTGCATGACCGGTGATGAAAAGGATGTTTTATGGATTCGGGCTTCCGCATCCATGCCAATCATTTCTCAGATAGTGGAGATTGACGGATATAAATTGTTAGATGGCGGAATTGCCGATTCCATACCGATTCGGAAGATGGAAGAATTAGGATATGACCGGAATGTTGTTATTTTAACGCAACCATTGAATTTTAAGAAAAAACCGGCCCGCTATCTTTCGGCTGCCAGAATTACATTGAGAAAATATCCCAATCTAATTAAGCGAATGGAAAACAGACATCATATTTACAATGCAACAACGGAGTATCTGCGAAAGAAAGAAAAAAAAGGTGATGTTTTGGTTGTGCGTCCACCGATGCTTTTGGAAATCAGCGGAATTGTAAAAGACCCTAAAGAACTGGAGCGTGTTTATGAGATTGGCAGAAAAACCGGAGAAAAATATCTGGATTCGGTACGCAGTTTCTTAGAGATTTAGCAATTTAAATGCCCGGTTTCAAAACTCAGACTTCGTCTTCAAACAGTTGAAACCGGGCATTCCTTTTTGTTCGCTATGCCGCTAAGAAAGGCACAAAACCTCGTAAAAGCCGGCGAGCAAAGATATATTTATTTTGAACGATTAAATTGCTATGTACTCATAAGTTGCGAGGTTATTTTCCAAGCGCAGTTTTCTGAGCAACCGTAGTCTCTTTTTCATAACATGCGAAGGCGCTATCCACCATTTCCTGATCGGGTTTGGGTGTAATCAGGCTGACAATCGGAACGATAATCAGTCCGGCTATCATGGCGATAGCACCGCAGTTAATCGGAGACTGCATGATGGTAGGGAAAGAACTTCTAAAGAAGATGTTAGCTACCATTAATACGGAAGCAAAGATGAAGCTGACCCAGCAGGAAGCTTTGGTAACTTTTTTAGAGTATAAAGAGTACATAAACGGAGCTAAGAAAGCACCGGCTAACGCACCCCATGAAACGCCCATAAGCTGTGCAATAAAGGTAACGGAACTCTTATACTGAATCAAAGCCAGCACGGCTGAAATTGCAATGAATACCACAATTAAGATACGGATATATAAAACCTGAAGTTTTTCACTCATGTTTTTGATAAAGGTATCTTTTAAGAAGTCAATGGTCAATGTGGAGCTTGATGCAATGACTAAGGATGATAAGGTAGACATAGAGGCCGAAAGAACCAGAATAACTACGAGAGCAATTAATGCAGGACTTAATTCAGATAACATCGTGGGAATGATGGAATCATAACCGCCGACAATAGCACCCTCTGGTGTATATTCTAGCTTATCAGAAAATAAACGTCCGAAACCACCAAGGAAATAACATCCGCCTGCAACTACTAAAGCAAAGATGGTTGAAATAATGGTTCCTTTCTGAATGGAAGCCTCATCTTTGATGGCATAAAATTTTTGTACCATCTGAGGAAGTCCCCAGGTTCCAAGACTGGTAAGGATAACAACAAACATCAGATTTAACGGATCGGGACCTAAGAAAGAAGCAAAAACACCGGGTGTTGTAGCAACACTTTCATCGGTTACTCTTGCAAGTCCGTCTAAAGCTGCCATCAGACCGCCTTTGCTGTTTAAAACTGCGATAATGATGGTGGCAATACCAAACAACATGATAATACCCTGAATGAAGTCATTAATGGCAGTTGCCATGTAACCGCCGGCAATAACATAGATTGCTGTTAAAATTGCCATGATGATAATGCAGACACTATAGTCGATGTTAAATGCCATACCAAATAATCTGGAAAGACCATTATACAAAGAGGCTGTATAAGGAATTAAGAAAATAAAGATGATGACCGAAGCACCGATTTTCAAAGCCGGACTACCGAAACGTTTGCCAAAAAATTGTGGCATGGTAGCCGAATCCAAATGTTGTGTCATAATACGGGTTCTTCTGCCAAGTACAACCCAGGCAAGCAAAGAACCGATAATGGCATTTCCGATACCGGCCCAGGTAGCGGAGATACCGTATTTCCATCCGAACTGTCCGGCATAGCCAACAAATACAACGGCTGAAAAATAAGATGTACCATAGGCAAAGGCTGTTAACCAGGGACCAACTGAACGTCCGCCCAATACAAAACCATTTACGTCGGTTGCATTTTTGCGACAGTACAGGCCTATGCCGATCAATACGGCAAAATAAACTAACAATAAAATCAGTTTCATGTTTGTTTGCGTTTCACTTTTGTTTGTGAACGCTTCCTCCTTCATAAAAATGTAAACACATCACTTCATCACATTAAAACTTAAAACTTTTAAACTTTAATGCTT
This sequence comes from uncultured Lachnospiraceae bacterium, assembly GCA_945919795.1. Taxonomy (GTDB): domain Bacteria; phylum Bacillota; class Clostridia; order Lachnospirales; family Lachnospiraceae; genus UBA2882. The sequence continues at coordinate 8,213 of CAMEJJ010000033.1, read as the reverse complement.
TTATGCGATAAAGTAATAAAACAAATATAACATAGAATGGGAATAAGGAAAAGTAGAAATCGCATTTTTTCTGTGATAATATGATACCAGAACGTCGATTAGGGCGAATTTCGAATGTTTTTAGGATTGTGAGAGCACAAAGTGCCTGGCAATCCGTTGGTATTTTGGAATATTCGATACTTGTCAAACATGATATGAGCTATTTGTGCAGTGAATTGACAATTGCAGTATCTATGGAGAAATAGTATTTTATGGATGATAATCAACTCTTAAAAGCCAGAATACAGGAGCTTGCCAAAGCTTCTTATCAACAAAACAGATATACTTTTACCTCGTTTTTGTCTCCGGCAGAGCTTGCCGTTGTAGATGAACTGGCAAAAGAATTATCTTATATTGATTTTGAGACCTTTGGCGGACACGAAATTTGTGAAAGACAGATGGTCCGGTTCGGTTCTCAAAGAAGTTTGGGATATGAGGAACCCTATCCGATTGCGGCTTTATTGATTGAGCCTTTGATGGAAAAGTTTGCGGAAGAACTTGGGCATCGGGATTATCTGGGTGCCGTTATGAATTTGGGAATCAAGAGAGAAATTCTCGGCGATATTATTATAAAAAGAAAGAGCGCATATCTTTTTTGCGAAGAAGAGATTGCGGACTATATCATAACAAATCTTGACAAGGTGCGGCATACCAATGTGAAAGTCAGCCGCATGGAAGGCGAAATTGATGCACTGAAAAAAGAATTAAAGGATATGGAGGTTCTTGTCAGTGCGCCTCGTTTTGATGCCGTCGTGGCAGCAGTTGCGAAAATATCAAGAAAAGAAGCTCTTGAGCTGTTTACGGAGAAGAAGGTGTTGTTAAATGGTCGTGTTTGCGAAAACAACAGTATGCAGCTTAAGGAAGAGAGCGTATTTTCTATTCGGGGATATGGAAAGTATGTTTATGCAGGATGCGGAAATCTGACGCGGAAAGGTAAAATCTATGTGCAGTTGAAGAAATATGTTTAATGAGTTTGAATTTCGTATACGTTTTATATAGATTTTATATTAAATTTCCCCATATACCTATAAATTTTAAGAATCAACCTTGACACAGGAAAGTAAAAATAATATAATAGTTTTTGCTGTGAGAGTAACACGGCAAACTTAATAATATGTGCGCTTAGCTCAGCTGGATAGAGCGTTTGGCTACGGACCAAAAGGTCGGGGGTTCGAATCCTCTAGCGCACGCTATTTAGAAGGGCGGGAATGCTTGATTTTACAGGCATTCCCGATTTTTTATTGTGCTAAAAAAGTTGTTCCATTTTGTTCCACTTTTTTGGCACATAATTTTTCCATGTATTCCTCATCTTTATCGCATTCTTTGAACTTAATATAATCCAGTGTTTGCTTTAAAGTAGAGTGTCCGGCAATACGCTGAATTTCCTTTTATTCAAGAAACTCGCTTAATTATTTTTCCTCGTTCGCAACATGCTTGCGGTATCCGTGTATGAAATCACAATTCCGGTTTGTTGAAATGAATAAAGAACTTACATAGCTCTTTTGAATAAAGCTTAAATAAAACGGAGATCCTATCTCCATCATTTCTATTGATATCTCCTTCATTAGATGATAAAATGATGGAGATAAATCCAAAATGAAGGAGATTCTCATGAGAGATTTTGATTATAATAAAACACCCGAAAAACTCCTGACATCCGAGATTGTTCAGATGATTGGAAGCATACACGAACACAAAGGCAAGCAGGAATTGTTTCTTGAAGCTAATATTGATGAGCTGAAAACTCTTTTAGAGGTTGCTCTTATTCAGAGTACCGGTGCATCCAACAGAATTGAAGGCATTTTTACAAGTGATAAGCGTCTGGAAGAACTGGTAAGCCAGAAAACGGAACCTCGCAATCGTTCTGAACAGGAAATTGCTGGTTATCGCGAAGTCCTTGCAACGATTCACGAAAGCTACGAATATATCAATCCGAGACCCAACATCATTTTGCAGTTGCATCGAGATTTATACTCCTATTCGCAGGGAGCTACCGGCGGTAGTTATAAGAACTCCGACAATGTGATTTCTGAAACAGATGCTGAAGGTCATCAGAAAGCTCGTTTTATTCCTGTGGCTGCATTTCAAACCGCAGAAGCAATGGAAGAACTCTGCGCTCGCTTCCTTGAAGCTTGGGAAGCAGATAATATTGATAAGTTGATTTTGATTCCCATGTTTATTCTGGACTTCTTGTGTATTCATCCTTTCAATGATGGAAATGGAAGAATGAGCCGTTTGCTGACCCTTCTTCTGTTCTATAAGGCGGGATATATCGTTGGCAAATATGTCAGTATGGAAATGTTGATTGAAAAAACAAAAGAGACATACTACGAAGCCCTTCAAGCAAGTTCTATTGGTTGGCATGAGGGCGAAAACAGCTATGAACCTTTCGTGAAATATTATCTGGGTATCATGCTGAAAGCATACAATGAATTTGAAAGTCGTGTAGAGCATCTGAAGCACCGTAACCTTTCTAAGCCTGATAGAATTAAGGTAGTTATTGACAATAAGGTCGGCAAGATTACCAAGAAAGAAATCATGGAGCTTTGCCCTGATATAAGCAAAGTTACCGTAGAAAGAACTTTGACAGATCTGGTTAAGAGTGGGTATATCGCAAAAGTTGATGCGGGACCGTCTACCGGCTATGTCCGTATTTAAGAAAATATCTCCATCATTTAAGGAATACATTCTCTTAAATGTTTTACAGAAATAATCTGTATTACTGAATCCAGTTTCTATTGAAATGGCACTTACTTTTTTTTCTGTATTGGTAAGAAGTAATGCTGCCTTCCTTAACCTGTAGCATATCAGATAGTTGACAGGAGATGTATTCAGTACATTACGAAACAAATTCAAGGCAGTAATCGGAATTTGTGAGGTGATATAATGAATAAAATTAAGTTGACTGCACTTCCTTGTATATGTGCAGATGTTTTTTACGGTACTGAAATAATCAGACCGGGAGGAGAAGCATTGAATTTTGCTGCTCATGCCTCGCACTTTAAGGATATAGATGTTACGCTTCTTGGTGTTGTCGGAAAAGATAAATATGCAGAAGCGATAATGGATTCAATATCAAAGCTTGATATTGATAAAAACCATATACGCATTGATGAAAGGTATCAGACTGCAAATAATATGACTTACCTTACAAAATCGGGCGATAGGTATTATAAAGATGATTCATGGAACGGAAAAATTCTCGATAACATCGTACTGAATGATAATGAAATCAAAATCTTATCAAGGTCCGATGTAGTCTTTGTCCATTTCTGGGCTTCGTGTTTTTCGCAAGTAGTTGAATTGAAGGAAACTCTTGGCTTTAAGCTTGCGGTAGATTTTGATGTATATAGAGATTTTGCAGATATGGAACGATTTGCTCCGCATGTTGATTTCTTTATGATAAGCGGCTCGGAAGAACTCCTGCCGAAGTTCAAAGAATTATCGAATAAATACCGTTGCCTGTTCAACGTGTCACTTGCAGAACGTGGAAGCGTTACATACTTTAATGGACAGGAATTCAAAGTGCAAGCTGTAAAAGTTGAACGCATAATTGACACGACCGGTTGTGGTGACAGCTATCACGCCGGATTTGTCTGCTCATATATGCTCGAAAATAATATTGAAAAGGCTATGAATGTCGGTTCCGAAATTGCAGCAGAAACCTTAAAACATTACGGTGGATTCTGAATAATCAGAAACACAACTTCCAGCTTTTAGAACTAGAGAAATCGAAGATTTGTGCGAAGGGTGTATTTCGCTCTGCGAGGCTGAAAATAATATAAAAACATGTTGATATTTTGAGATTAACAACATATAATATTTATACAGAGACGAATCTGTTGCACGAAGTGCATTAATATTGGGGCTGACCGAAAGGTCCTGGTCCACCGGCTGGCGGGGATTTACCCCGCCATTTTTCTACATAAAGGGGCATTTATTTGAAGGAAAAAGTACTTAGTGTTTTTATAGATGAGTCTGGAGATTTTGGACAATATAATCCGGCTTCTCCCAATTATTATGTTGCGATGGTTTTACATAATCAGGAAATAGATATTTCAAAGAATATTGAAGCTTTGGAAAGACAGGTAAGTAATTGGGGTTATCCGGAACATACGATTCACACAGGTCCGTTAATCAGACGTGAAAGCGTTTATAAAAGTTAGCAATGCATATACGTTTGTGGGCGGGAATGTCTGTAAATACTGGAAAGATGAGAAAATACACGAGCAATTTTGAATTTGCTGGTGGTGAATTTGAATTTCTCTCGCTGTCTGGTTTAATATAAAAATCTGATTATTTGAAAAAATCAAAAAATAACGTAGCGTGATATATTGCTTGTCACGCTACGTTATGTACTAATATGGACCTTGAAAGGAGGCAGGATATGTCATTATACACAACAGGAGAGCTTGCAAAGAAGTGCAACGTTTCAGTAAGAACGATTCAATACTATGATGAAAGAGGTATTTTGGTGCCAACAGATTTGACGGAAGGGGGACGAAGACTGTTCTCCGAAGAGGATGTTGCCACATTGGAAACGATTTGCTTTTTAAGAGATTTGGATATCTCTATAAAAGATATTGCTGAAATATTGGAATCCGAAGAGTCAAAAAAGGTAATCGAACTTTTGCTTGATGAGCAAGAAAAAAATATTCAGGCGGATGTCAAGAAAAAAACGAAACAATTAGAAAATATTAAAGGCATAAGAAGTTCTTTGGCTTCTTTCAAGGATGGATCGCAAAAAACAATTCATGACATATCATCGATTATGGAGGAAAAAGAAAAGCGAAAGAAAATGTACAAAAAAATGCTGATCATAGCAATCCCGTTAGAAATTGTTGAAATTGTTACTTTTGTGATTGGTATATTAAAAGGAATCTGGTTGCCATTTTTTGTGGCCATGGCAGTGATTCCTATTTGTGTAGCAATTATGTTTGGCTATTGGTACAAACGGATAGAGTATATTTGTCCGGAATGCCATACCAGATTTCAACCAAGGAAAATGGAAACTCTGTTGGCAAATCATAATCCAAAGATGAGAAAGTTAACTTGTCCTAGTTGTAGGAGGAAAATTTGGAGTCTTGAAGTATATAGAAGAGAGGTTGATGCATAATGGAAAAAACAAAAATGAGTAAAAAACAATTTGTGATATATATGACAGTGGCATTTGGTATGGCCTGGATTTTGGAAATTATAGCAAGTATTTTTAGCAACAATGGAAATCAAATGATATTTACCAGTATTTTGATGATTGCTATGTTTATGCCTTTTCTTGGTGTACTCATAGCAAGGATTCCACTAAAAGGGATGGGATGGTTGCCACATCTGAAAGGTAAAATTCGATATGTATTCTTTGCACTTTGGATGCCGGCAGTACTAAGCATTGTTGGTGGTGTTTTGTTTTTTGTGATTTTTTCGGATACATTTGACTCTGAATTTTTAACGTTAAGAGGTCTTTTAGAGGAAGCGGGAGCGTTGGAACAGTTCGAGGCACAGGGTATCACGATACCAATGTATCTGCTGATTACGTCTGTTCAAGCTGTGACAATTACACCATTTCTGAATATGTTTGTCGCATTAGGCGAAGAGGTTGGTTGGCGAGGTGCACTGTATCCGTATTTGAAGAAAAAGTTTGGTGACACCAAAGGCCGTATTGTGGGTGGTGCAATCTGGGGTGCTTGGCACTGGCCGATCATGATTTTTGCCGGTTATGAGTATGGAAAAGAATATATCGGCGCACCGGTACTTGGTCCGATTGTGTTCTGTGTCGCTACTATTATGATGGGGATATTATTTGATTATGTATATGAAAAGACAGAAACCATTTGGTTGCCATCCCTTATGCATGGTGCTATCAATGCATTTACCATCTTTGCATATCTGGTAAAACCTGAATATTCCAATATGGCAATTCTAGGTCCAGCATATATTGGTATTATCAGTATGATTCCAATGATTGTTATGGCGGTCATTATTTGTGTAAAGAAGAAGAGGGATTGAGTATTAAATGGATATTCAATCGCACTAACAAATTCCAACTTTTAGAACTAAAGAAATCGGAATTATCCGGTATTGTAAAAAGATATGGATTCGATACTGTACAGCAATTCTATAATGCAATTAAAATCGCTCAGGATGCCACGTATAAGTATCAGATGGATGTTGCCACATGGGAAGAAAACTATGGGGAGAAAACACCACCAAAAGCAACCTTTGAAGAAAGATTACGGATATATCAAAGAGAAGCTGATCAGCAGCATACACAAAGGAATTACCATAGCAGAGATAAAGGGGCGAGATAAGTCGCCCTTTTTTCGTCGGATAATTCATTTCTTTACGTTTCTATACTCTGTAGGAGTTAAGGAATACATTCTCTTAAATGTTTTACAGAAATAATCTGTATTACTGAATCCAGTTTCTATTGAAATGGCACTTACTTTTTTTTCTGTATTGGTAAGAAGTAATGCTGCCTTCCTTAACCTGTAGCATATCAGATAGTTGACAGGAGATGTATTCAGTACATTACGAAACAAATTCAAGGTAGTACTGATACTCACTTCCCCAACTTTGGCAATATCCAAAAGAGAAATGCTTTCAGGGTAATTCGAATGTATAAACTGCATCATCATTTGTAACCGTGCAAGTGAGGAAGAATTCACATTTTGAGTTTCTGGGTAACAAATAACATTTGAAGTTATGAGTGCCCATATCTTTTGTAATTGAACAGATATTTGTAGTTCATTTATTTCACCTCTGCTAAACTGTATAAGCTTTTGCATTTCAGACAAAATTTCTTTCTGCCATTCCTGTGAAGAAGAAAAAATGTAATAACCCAAAGATGAGTTCAGAATGGGTAACACAAATTTCTGATAGATTAAACTTTCTTTCGGAGCAATCAGAGACGGAAGAAAGAGAAAATTTGGAATTACAGCGTCATTTTCGGAATGCATTTTATGAACAACTTTGGAATTAATAAATATTCCCTGTCCCTCGGACATGTCAAAATTATCTTCTCCTACATTAAAGTGAACTATACCGGATTCGATATATACAAATTCAAATTCGGTATGCCAATGCCAGTCAATACAGTTAAAATCATAATCGGTTATGTTTTCATCATAGAGTTTGTATGGAAAAAGATGAGTCCCATGTAAAGCAGTTTCCATCAGTGTATCATCGATTTTTATACTTACAAGCTTTTTCTTTTCTTTCTGCGACATGGAAGTCCCCTCCTGAACAATCTGTTTTACGATATTATACAGCATAATTGCGATATTATATAGTGAAAAATAAACAAAATTGCTATATAGTTCTATTTAGCCGTAAGGAGAAGATAAATGTATGCACAGGTTGAATTTGGTTTATGTGATGAAAAAGAATGTATTTCTATCATTTTAGATAATGAGGAACAGGTAAATGAATTTATGTTAATGCTTATTGAAAAATCATTTATAGTGAATTGTGAACCAAGATACTTAGGTGCGTTCTATGAGGGAAGTGTTTGGTGTGGAGATGAGCATTATCTAAGAATAACAACAAAGAGAGTTGAGGAAAAATGATGAAGAATTATAAAAAGACAAAATTGGCGTGTTATTTGGGATTTATTACGCAGGCAATTGCTGCGAATTTTGCACCTTTACTATTTCTGAAATTTCATACAGATTACAATATTTCACTTGGAAACATTGCTATGATATCAACATCCTTTTTCTTTACACAGCTTTTGGTAGATTTGTTTTGTGCCAAGTACGTGGACAAAATTGGATATAGAGTATGCATTGTTGCTTCTGAAGTATGTTCGGCTGCAGGCCTTGTAGGTTTGGCATTTTTACCGGAAATAATTCCATCTCCGTTTATTGGTATTATTATAAGTGTCATTTTGTATGCGATTGGAAGTGGCTTAATCGAGGTTTTAGGAAGTCCTATTGTGGAAGCATGTCCGTTTGAGAATAAGGAGGCTACTATGAGCCTTCTGCATTCCTTTTACTGTTGGGGAGCAGTTGGAACTATACTTGTTTCGACCGTTTTCTTTCTGCTATTTGGAATTGGCAGCTGGAAATGGCTTGCTGTTATTTTCGCATTAATTCCTGCTATCAATAGTTACAATTTTGCTACTTGTCCGATTGAATCATTAGTAGAGGAAGGAAAGGGAATGGGAATCAGAAAATTAT
>CAMEJJ010000032.1 GCA_945919795.1 uncultured Lachnospiraceae bacterium | reverse complement strand
TTGCCCGAAAATAAAGGAAAGTTGAGAGCAAACACGAAAAACTTCCAGTTTGTCGAACACATGAAAATTTGAAGTTTACGAATACTTTATGTTCTTGTCAGTGCACATATCGGAAAAAATATTTGGTCATTTAAAGGCAAAGGTTCAATATATGATGTGTTGAACCTTTTATCATACCTATATAGTTGATGAAATAAATAGTTGACAAACACAACTGTGTGAGATATTATTCCTTTAAAAGGGAGGAATGATTATGAATCAAGCAAAGCTACTTAGAGAAAATACAAGAATTTTGGAATGTCACCTGGGAAACATCAATAAAACAGATTCCTGCTGTTGTGGAATAAGTGAACCAGAGTGTTTTGTTTTGGTTGAAATTGGTAGAAAACCAAATATTTCAGTAAAAGAATTGGCAGAGATATTGAGGTTAGATAAAAGTGGTGTCAGCAGAACGGTTGAAGAACTTGTTCAGAAGGATTATGTAGAAAGAAAACCATCTACAGTAGATAGAAGATTTGTGGTTTTAAATCTTACACTCAAAGGAAAAGAGCGTTTTGAAAAAATTGAGAATGATATGAATCGAAAATTTAAAGAAATACTAGATAAAATTCCGGTTGATAAAAGAGAACAGGTGATTGAAGCACTTGAATTATATAATGTCGCTTGCGGTGAACTTGAAAGGATTAAAAGAGGGTGTTTGCAATGAATCATGTAGAAAAGGCGGTAGAATACTACAATAATAATTTTAATTGTTCGCAAGGAGTATTTACATCATTTGCGACAGAAATGGGAATGGATGAAAAATTAGCACTCAAGTTAGCTACAAATTTTGGTGGTGGTGAAAGAAAAGGCGAATTGTGCGGAGCCGTAGCAGGTGCTTTGATGGTTCTTGGACTACGATGTGGACATTGTGATAGCGAAGATATAGAAGGAAAATCAAAAGCTTATGCGGTATCAACTGAATTTATGGACCGATTTATTAAGAAAAATGGTAGTGTAGTATGTCGTGAATTGTTGGGATATGACCTTACTAAGGCAGAAGATAAATTGCTTATTGAAGAACAGAAACTTTTTAAAACATTTTGTCCGAAAATGGTAGAGAGTGCCGCTGAGATAGTGAATGAAATGATTACTGAGGGGATATGTTAAGGAGGATTAGACGATGAATGAGCAGAAAATATATGAATTGATGAATAGTAATTTGGGATTTTACCTTGCAACAATGGATGGTGACCAGCCAAGAGTAAGAGGAATGATGTTATTTAAAGCAGATAAGGATGGAATTATTTTTCATACAGCATCTACAAAAGATGTGTACAAACAGCTTCAAAAAAATCCCAAAGCGGAACTTTGCTTTAATGCTAACGGTGTTCAGATTAGAGTGACAGGCGAAATAGAAGTTTCGGCAGATGAAAAATTGCGTGAAGATATTTTTTCGCATCCTACTAGAAAGTTTTTGCAAGCGTGGAAGGAAAATGGAATAGATAATCTTCTTACTGTTCTTGTGATGCGAAAATGTGAGGCTGTTATGTGGACAATGGAAACAAATTTTGAACCTAAAAAAGTAATAAGTATATGTAACGGATGATGATTAAATATACTGTACATTCATTACGACAATAAGAGTGAAACTTCCAGTTTGACGAATTGACAATAAGTAGTTAATTGCAGTAAAACAGAAAAGACACTATGCATTTATGGGGTAGGATAATATCGGTAAAAATAAGTCAATGATGGTCAAAAAATCATCGACATCCGTCTCCGAACACGATATAATATAGGTAATCTAATAAGAAAATAATGTTATCATTACCGCAAGCTTCATGGGAATGGTAGCCATGGTTATGAACTGGATGGAACGCAATGGTTGAACCCTCCGGGTGGCAATGCCACCGAATTGCCACCGAAGAGCGTTTTACACTGGTGAATTTCTGTTTTCTTATTTTGACACGTATTAACAGGAAGGTTAGAAAAATCAAGACTTTCCTTGACTTAGATTTACAGAGAATGATTTGTGTTTTCTGTATGGACTTGAACTCCTAAGCGCTAGTTGTGGGTTCGATTCCCGCTGGGAACATTCATAAAGGCACGAGACGTGCAAAAAAGGAAAGACAGACATATGTAAGTTTATTTACTTATATGTCTGTCTTTTCTTTTTATTATAAATTTTTAAGGGATAAAGTTCATAATGATGACTATTGGAAGGAATTAAGTAACAGAGAAATTTAAAGGCGGATCAACCATGGATATTAATTTCATGTTAAGAAGAACGTCAAATGATACATAAAATTATTTAAAGGGGGAATAATTTTAAAAAATAAAAAAATCACCCCCTTAACTTGAAAAATAAAAATATCTGTAATAATATAAAATTAGAAACGGAGATATAATTATGGATTTCTATAGGCGTGAGAATTACTTAAAAAAAATGCGTGGCTTCTACCATGATTCTGAGATGATAAAGGTGATAACCGGTGTTCGAAGATGTGGAAAATCTTCTTTGATGAAAACAATCATGGAAGAATTAATAGAGCAAGGTATATCGGAAGAAAATATCATTTTATTGGATTTGGATTTAAGAGGCTATAAGTCGGTGAAGAAACCGGAACAATTAGAATCAATAATAGATAAATATAATCATATTCAAGGTTTAAAGTACTTATTTATAGATGAAATTCAAAATGTAAGTGGATTTGAAGAAGTAATAAATGCATATCGTGGCGAAGGTGAGTATTCAATATTTATTACAGGGTCAAATTCCTATCTATTAAGTGGAGAGTTAATCACAAAGCTTACCGGTCGATATATTGAATTTGAAATGTTTCCACTTTCGTTTGAAGAATATGTTGGCATGAAGGAATACTTCGGAAAAACAGTCAGTTCAAATTTGACAGAAGAATTTGATCAATATATGAATGAGGGAGGATTTCCAAAGACAATATTTTATGATAAACCGGAAGATAAGCGGACATATATAAAAAGTGTCATTAGTGAGATTTTTGAAAAGGATATCAAACGGAGAGTAAAAATCAGAAATGTTTCCGTATTTAAAGTAATTCAAACATATTTGATTAACAATTTTGGTGCAACAACAAGCTTGACAAATATGTTGAAAGAATTGCATAAATCCGGTATGGATATTAAACGAGAGACGTTGAATCGATATATTCAGATTCTGATTGATGCAAAAATATTGTATGAGTGTAAAAGATTTGATTTAAAATCAAAAAAATCAATTCAAGGTGAACAGAAATATTATTTATCAGACCTTGGTTTCTACTTCGCAACCAATACAGATAATAGGATAAATTATGGACCGGCATTGGAAAATATTGTTTATCATTATGCACGATCAAAGGGATATGAAATAAGTATTGGTAGAATTGGAAAATTAGAATGTGATTTTATTATGCGTGATCAAACTATGGAATATAGTTATGTGCAGGTTGCTATGACAATTTTGGCAAACAAGGAAACTGAGAATCGGGAATATATACCATTAGAATCCATTGCAGATAATTACCCCAAATATGTACTTACCAGAAATGATATGATACAGAAGAGAAATGGAATTATTCACAAAAATATTCCGGAGTTTATGTCAAATGGAGAATTGTTTTCATAGATTCTGTGAAAATGTGGTTCTAAAATTGTCTGTTTTATAATTCGGAGGGATATTAATGAAAAGAGAAGAAAAGATAAAAGAAGTGTCGGATTGTCTGGTACAAAATCTGATAAAGGAAAAGAAATGTCTTATAATTGTAAATAACAAGACAAAGCAATATGAATGCCTGGAGTCGGATGAGGTGTTTAAAACCATCCTTGCTGATACCGGAAGTATTGATGAATTATATAATGCCTTGTTTTTGGATAATAAGAACAATGGTATGGAAGATAAGGGCGGGTATAAGCAGTTTGGAGATTTGTCTGTTTTTCAACGTGACCAATATCGGGTAAATCTCAGTTTTGTAGTAGATAATAAAGAATGCATGTATGAGTTTGTGCAATCCCGCATGAACGATGATGAAATGGCCATTTTTATTATGGAGCAGAGTTACTTCTTTGATCATAGTACAATAGAAAAGGAAAAAGCGGACACGATTCAAGAGGCTTATTTATTTTCTATGATTGTAAATTTGTCGGATGATTCCTGCATCAATCCTAACACCACAGAAGTAAGGTCAGACCGTCAGGATTTTATGGACATTAAGTATTCTGATTGGAGATTAATGATTTCGAATATGTTTAAAGAGCAGGACAGAATTTTGTTTTTGCGTGCCTCATCTCCGGAAAATATTATTAATACCTTAGAGACCAAGCCCCGTTTTAATATTGACCTGCAGATGATGAATTTGCAGGGAGAATACATATGGTCCAGACTTAATTTTGCAAGAATGAAGAATTTTTCTCGTGAAAATCCGAGATTTTTGTATACTGTTTATGATATTTCTGAGGATATGAATCAGTTACTACGTCAGGAAGGTATCACAAAAGCAGTAGAAGAACAGAATGAGATATTGCAGCGCTTAGACCAGAAAAAAACACAGTTCTTTGCCAATATGTCACATGAATTCAGGGCACCTATTAATGCGATTATGGGTATGAGTGAGGTAATTCTCTGCAATAGCAAAGAGGCCAACATACGTGAATATGCAGGAGATATTAAAAATGCCAGCAAAATGTTATTGTTTTTGGTGAATGATATTTTGGATTTATCTAAGATTCAAGCAGGAAAGATGGAAATTGTACCTGTTGAATATGAAACGGAAGATCTTATAAGAAATGTCGGAAATGTGATTAGATTATCGGTTCAGGACAAGTCTTTGGTTTATGAGGTTAATATAGCTAAGGATGTACCTAAGAGACTTTTTGGTGATGAAATCCGCATTGCGCAAGTTTTAACCAATTTGTTGACCAATGCTGTAAAGTATACGGATCAGGGAAAGATAACATTAACCTTAAATGCTGTCAAAGATATAAAGGATATGGATGCGATTGAATATATCGTAGAAGATACCGGTTGCGGAATTAAACCGGAAGATATGGATAAATTGTTTGATTTCTATGGACGAGTTAATCTTGAACGTAACCGCCGTGTAGAAGGAACCGGTCTCGGAATAGGTATCGTAACAGGTCTTTTAGAGGCGATGAACAGTAAACTCCATGTGGAAAGTCAATATGGAAAAGGTTCTCGTTTTTCATTTGTACTTGCACAAAACTATGTTAATTCTTCACCTGTAATCCAAAATATTAGTAACGACAAGGAATTAGAGTTGGGTGATAAGGTAATTCTGGTTGTAGATGATGTTCCGCTTAACTTAAAGGTTGTAGAAGTATTGCTTAAACCATTTGGGGCCAATGTCGAATTTGCAAATAACGGAAAAGATGCCTTAGAGATGATGAAACAAAAGAAATATGATCTGATACTCTTAGACCATATGATGCCGGGTATGGATGGAGTGGAAACATTAAAACAGGCCCGTGAGATTAGCGATTACTATAAAAATGCAGCTATTATTGCTTTGACGGGAAATGCGTCCGTAACAGCCCGTGATGAATATCTTTGTATGGGATTTACAGATTATCTTGAAAAACCGATACTGCCAGATAAGATGAAAGAAATATTAAGAACATACATTGGGTAGTTTCTTTTTAAAATCTACCCATTACATTAACAATGGAAAAAATATCGACATCCGGCTTTATACACGTTAAAATAGAAGTAATCATATTTATTATAATAATTCTGATGAGAAAGAATAGAAATGAATTACATTGTTTTGGATTTAGAATGGAATCAATCGCCGTCGGGCAAGATTTATTCCAACAAAAGTCTCCCCTTTGAAATTATTGAAATAGGGGCGGTAAAACTGAATAGCTGTTTTAAAGAAATCGGAAGATTTAACGAACTGATTAAGCCAAGAGTGTATAAAAATATCAATCACATTATTGGAAATATTATACATATTGAAGAAGCAGAGCTTAAAAATGCCCGTTCATTTAAAGAAGTCATGGATTCTTTTTTAGAGTTTTGCGGTTCGAATTACATTTTTTGTACCTGGGGTAATCTGGATTTATTGGAACTTCAGAGAAACATGAAGTATTTCGGTTTAAAACCTCTTTCGAAAGGTCCCATTTGTTATATTGATGTCCAAAAAATATTTGCACTTCAGACAGAAGGCAAAAAACATCAGCATACGCTGGAGTATGCGGTTGATTATTTTAAAATCAAAAAAGACATTTCTTTTCACAGAGCTTTTTTCGATGCGTATTATACAGCAAAAGTATTGCGGATGATTAAGAGAAAAAACCGCAAAAAGCTATCGTTTGATACGTATTGTATTCCCGAGAGTAAGAAAGAAGAAGTACATATTGTTTTTGACAGCTATTACAAATATATTTCCCGTGGTTTTGGCTCAAAAACGGAAGCAATGCATGATGAAGAAGTGTTTTATTGCGGATGTTACCTTTGCAAAAGGAAAACCACAGAAGTAATTCCGTGGTTTAGTAATAACAGTAAACATTATTATTGTGTCTCACAATGTAAGAAACATGGTTTCATTAAATGTAAAAATCGTATCAGAAAATCAGAATCCGGAAAAATCTATGTGGTAAAAACCATGAAAAAGATTTCGGAAGAGGAAAAAGATATTCTGATGGAAAAATACCGGAAAAATCTGATTTCGAGTTTGCCGGAAACATCGACATCAGAAATACCGAATTCTTCAAGTGATTACCAGGAATCATGAAAATTATCATTTCTGCGTCTTTTTCGTCTTCTTTTTTTAGGGCGGTTTATTTTTATGGTTGATCCTCTTCTTCTGCGGGATGAAAAACTGTAATTACGGACAAAAGTAACAACCCAAATGATGCCAAGGACAAGTAAAAATGCTGCTACAACAGCAATGAGAACATGAATAACATTGATAAAAAGTACATTATCACTGTTTTGTTGAGTTTCACTACCGGAATTATTTTCCATTTCTGATGAAAAACTTTCCGAAGGATTTGTCTGCGTAATGGTAACATCGGCAGATCCTAAATAAATGCCCTGATATTCATAATCAATAGTAGCAAGAACCGATTCGGATTCCTGTGCATTTTCATAAGATAAGGATGATGTCAGATCATCAAAGGCAACTGTTTTTGGCATGATAATATAAGCATTCGGATCAATTTCCATGATAGGGTTACTACTAAAAAAGGTATCATGATCACTTTCAAACAATGATGATTCATTTACGGAATAATTGGTTTCGTTGTCTGCAATGACTATTTTCTCAAAATTGTTGAATCCATAATCAAACAATGCAATCGTATCTAAGAACTGATTCGGTGATTCTTCTTTCATAATTACACAGATCAGTTTTATGCCATCGCGTTCTGCACAGGAGACAAGAGTCTGTCTTGCCACTGTGGTATATCCCGTTTTTCCACCAATATATCCTTCATATTCATAGGTTTTCTTAGTCAATAAATTGTGTGTATATAAATCCACATCATCATCCGGCTGCGTCGGAGACTGTGGAACGTGATAATATGCGGTACCCGACATTTTTGAAAGTGTGGGATTTGCAAAAAATGCACGGGCAATTGTTGCAAGATCTCTGGGAGTTGTATAGTGGTTTTCATCATGTAGACCGTTTGTCGTAACAAAATGTGTATTGGTACAACCAAGCTGTGCAGCTTTCTGATTCATCATCTCAACATAAGAATTCATGTCACCGGCAATATGTTCGCCAACTGCATTACATACCTCATTTGCAGAATATACCAAAATACCGTAAAGAGCCTGTTCCATCGGAATAGACTGTCCTTCATCCATTCCCATATTGGAGGAACCTCTTTCTATGGAAAAAACCGCATCATGTGAAAACGTAACCATTTCGTCCATCTGAGAATTTTCGATAGCAAGAAGTGCGGTCATAATTTTTGTGGTGCTTGCAGGATAAAGTTTTTCATCAACATTTTTTGCATATAAAACGGTGCCGGTGTTGGCTTCCATTAAAATAGCACCTTCTGCACCAATCTGCGGTCCCTGCGGCCAGTTCGCAATTTCATTACTTTGAATGGGGAGAGATTTTCGAGCTTCTGCCAAAGCGTAATAATCATGAGGATCTATTTCACCGGATGAATCGGAATCAGTAGCAGGTTCTGCATAAACAGTGTTTGCATTTGTAAGAAAACCGGAAAAAGCAATTGCAACAGAAAGACAGAGGGGCAATGCTTTTTTGATTAAGTTTTGATGCATGTAAGATCTCCTTTGAAAACAACTACAATTATGATACAATAAAACAATTGAAAAACAAAGCGAAAAAAGGAGAAAAGCATGCGACTTCGTAATATCAGTGGTTCCAGGGAAGTAATTGCCGATTCAAAATATGTCATACAGAATGCCACAGAGCAGAAAGGAAAAATCAAAAGCTTTTTTGAAAAAGATCAGCCCTTGCAGATTGAAATCGGGATGGGAAAAGGACGTTTTATCATGGCTTTGGCAGAACAAAATCCGGATATCAATTTCATCGGGATTGAAAAATATTCCAGTGTATTGTTACGTGCCATACAGAAAATGGAGCAGAATGAATTGCCAAATCTAAAGTTTATCCGCATGGATGCAGAAGATATTACCGAGGTTTTTGAAAAAGGCGAAGTGGATAAAATCTACTTGAATTTTTCCGATCCCTGGCCTAAAGATCGGCATGCAAAAAGACGCCTTCCTTCCATGGAATTTTTGCAAAGATATGATGAAATTTTAAAAAAGGATGGATTTATTGAGTTCAAAACCGATAATAGAGATCTATTTGATTTTGCAGTTGAACAGTTAGAACCGGCCGGCTGGAAGGCAAAGGTCATTACCTACGATTTACACAGTGATCCGGTCTTAAATGAAGGCAATATCATGACCGAGTACGAAGAGAAATTTTCTTCGATCGGAAATCCGATTTGTAAATATATTATATATAGATAAATTGCCATTGTTTCCCTTTTTTTACAACTTTGGAAATATAGCAAGTTGCTCTAATAGAAATAAATATCTTTGCCCACGGAATTTGGCGAGGTTTCTTGGTATTTCTTAGCGGCATAAGCGAACAAAAATAATTCCCGGTTTCAACTGTTCGAAGACGAAGTCTGAGTTTTGAAACCGGGAATTTAATATATACTTTGTGAGCATGCCGCTTAGAAATACCGGAAACCGAAGTATGAAGTGGCAAAGATATTTATTTCTATGCTACTACCTCTTCTTTATCTCTGGAGAATAAAAACTTTAAAATAATCGGTGTCATGACGGAAGAACTGATAATAAGTAAGATAACCGCTGTAAAGTATTCGGATGAAATCATTCCAACTGACAGACATTTCTGGGCAACAATCAATGCAACTTCACCACGTGTCATCATTCCGACACCAATTTTTAAAGAGTCAGACCAGTTGAACCGACAAAGCTTTGCCATAAAGCCGCAGCCAATAATCTTGGTCAGAAGAGCAACGATAACAAAGCAGAGACTAAACAGCAGGAATTTGCCGTTCATCGCTGAAAAAGTTGTTTTTAAACCAATTCCCACAAAGAAAACCGGAGCAAAAATCATATAGGTACTGATGTGCGCCTTTGTATTGATGTACTCGGCATCTTTTAAGCTACATAATATAATACCTGCTGCATAGGCACCGGTGATGTCGGCAATTCCGAAATACTTTTCAGCAACATATGCAAGAGCAAAACATAAAACAAATCCCAAAATCGGAATTCTCTGGGTATGCGGATTCCGGTTATCTAACCATTTGAATCCCTTGTATGCAAAATATCCGCCAACGAAGGCTACGATAAAGAACAATACTGTTTTAAATACAATTATGGAAGGTTTTACAGAAGTATCCTTAAATCCGATAACAACCGTCAAAACAATAATGCCGATGACATCATCGATGATGGCAGAACTTAAAATGGTTGTTCCGATTAACCCTTTTAATTTTCCAAGTTCCTGTAGGGCGGCCACAGTAATACTGACACTGGTCGCTGTCATGATGGCACCGATACTCATACCGGCAAAGAAGGAAGGTGTTCCAACTCCTTCAAATCCGTAAAAAACAAAGTATAAAAGCGAACCGAAAATAAAGGGAACAAACACACCAAAGCAGGCAATGGCAAAAGCCTTGGGTCCGGTTTTAATTAAATCCTTGAGATCTGTTTCCAGTCCGGCAGAAAACATGACAAGAATAACGCCGATTTCAGCCATTTTTGCAATAAAATCCGATTGTTCCACCAGTCCTAAACAACAGGGTCCGATAATTAATCCGGCAATAATCTGTCCGGCTACCTGCGGTGCTTTACATTTTCTGGCAAGCATACCGCACAGTTTTGCGGAAAAAAGAATGATTGCCAGATCGCGTAATATTTCATATGTTTCCATGTTATCAGTCCTTTCATATCTTATGTCCAACACAAAATGTAGCAGAGTCTTCCCAATACTTCAAGTGTAAATGAATTTTTTCTTAAAAAATTTTTGCTAAAAAGCAAAAAATAAGTTGAAAGAAAAATTATTGTATTGTATATTAGTATATGTGCCGAGAAAAAAACGGCATACATAATACCGGGGTGTGGCTCAGCTTGGTAGAGCGCTACGTTCGGGACGTAGAGGTCGCGTGTTCGAATCACGTCACCCCGATTGGCTGTAAACTTTACGGTTTGCAGCTTTTTTAATTCTCTTACATTTCAATTCATACATTTCAATTCATACATTTCAATTCATACATTTCAAAAAAGAAGAATAAAATGGTTATTTTTTACAATATCTTGTCTATTTTTTACATATATATAATTTTTTCTCTTTTTTTCGATATAATTTTACTTTGTGACATAGGAAATCAAAAACTATGAACATAGCGAAATAAAAAGAGAGTGGGAGAGAAAATGAAAAAAATTAAAAAGTATGTATTGATTGATTTATTAACCGGTATAGGATTCTGTATTCTTGCCGGTTTTTTGGTGTTTGTCCTAAATAAAAAAACAATATCACAAAAAATGATTGAGCAGTGTCTGGATCTTTTTGGAACTATAACAGGAAGTTTTTATATAACAATTATTTTGTCACGTATAAAAACAAAAGACTTTAGTGAAAGAAAGACAAAAGAAGAAATCAGAAAAATTACAATACTTTCTATAATGCTTATTATTATTCGACTGATTAGTCTGATTCTATATCAGGTAATTTGGAACAATGCAAAAATATCGGCAAACATCCTATCCGGAGTTATTGATTTTTTGGGGATAGTCATCTTATACAGGCTGTTACCTAACAAAAAACAAAAGAAATAAAATGAAAAAGGAAAGAAAAATGAAAATACGATTAAGAAAAATAATTATACGTGTTATAGCATTATTGTTAATATCAATTATGGTTTTTGATAACAGCGGATATGTATTTGCAACCGAACTGTCAGAAGCCATTACAAAAAATCGGGAAAAACTGGAAAAACAAAAAATTGAGGAGAATACAAAACAAAAACAGGAATTATTGTATGAACAATATTTTGGGGAAAAGCAATCCATTTCCTTATCCGGAAACGAGCAGCTGTTTAAGCAGGAAACAATAGCTGAAGCAGAAGATAAATTTGTTGAAAATGAAATGAAAAACACAGAAGCCTGCCGAGATCCTTTTTTTGAAGAGGATTTTGAAAAAGATAAGCCTGTGCATGTCGGATGCTTTGAAAAAACATATCAAACATCAGAAAATCAATATAAAACAGTTTTTACAACTTATCCAAATACTTACTTAAAAGACGGAACAGAGAAGATTATTGATAACACACTGATAAAAGAAACCGAGGCAAATAAAACAACAGAAAAAAGTATAAGCCAAAATGCGATAGAGCATACAGAAAGTTATACCAATGCAGAAAGTTATATTGACACAGTTATAAAAGGAAATAATGAAGAACTTCAATTGCAGATGTCCATGGAAGATACGACATTGGAAATGTATTCGGACAAAGGAAATTTCAGTAAAGAAAGTGTATCTGAAAATGCCATACGATACAATGATGTGTATGAAAATGTAGACATACAATATACCATTACAAATGCAGGAGTTAAGGAAGATATTATTCTCTTAACAAAAGACAGCCGGAATACGTTTTATTATACGTTAAAAAAAGATGGAATTTATGCAGAAAAACATGGTGATAATATCAATGTTTATAAAGAAGAAAATGACATCTGTGATGATGAAGTATGCATTGACGGAGTCAGTAGTAATACAGTCAGAAATAATACTGTCAGTCATAATGATATAAGTGAAAATACAAAAATTCCTTTTGCTGTCATTAGTGCACCGAAAATGGAAGATGCCGTAGGTGCTGTTTCAAAAGAAATAAAAATGGAGCTTACGGAAAAGGAAGATGAATACATAATTACCATAGCACCGGATACAGAATGGTTAAATAGTAAAGACCGTATTTATCCGGTTATGATTGATCCGACAACAACTATACAATCAGAAATCATGGATTATACTGTGATGAGTGGAGGAGGATTTATAGCCGGTGAAAGCAAACATTATACCGGAAATTTAGGGGTGTTTGGAACAGCCAGATATTATTTAATTACGGGATTTATGTATCAGAGTATTTTTGATCTGGCCGGAAGTAATCATGTTGAGATTTTAGATGCAACACTCAGATTGGTACAGACTAATGACAGTAATGATTCTGTTATTGGATGCTATCGTAATATGGAGCAAATCCCGGTAGATAATCCAAGCTTTGATACAGTAGCTGCTATTGACAGGAAGATAGCCGGAGAGAATGCAACCAGTCCATCCGGTTATGGAGTTCATATCTTTGATGTGAAGGATGCCGTGAACGGATGGATGAACAGTATATATCCCAGTCATGGATTCGTATTTATATTGGATAATGAAACAAAAGAAGGCGTTCGAATAGCCGGAATAGGAGCTGAAAACATAGAAGAAAGACCCAGTTTGACTATAAACTGGCAGGTTGCGGGAGACGTATCCATTGACTATCCCTTGGATGATACTACAATTAATTTACGGCCCATGGTAAAAAGTGATATTTCAGGTGCATTACAATGCTATGGTGTTTTTGCGGACGGAATTGCTAATCCAAGATCTATTGTAACTTATGACCTGAGCGATACATCAAAAAAATTCGGACAGAGTATTTTGATTTCAAATCAGAAAATATATCCCAATAGTTCTGCTTTTGATTCTGCATTTCCAAGCGGAACTGTAAGATATGCAGATTCTAAGTCTAACTGGCAGACAATTGTTCCGTTTACGGAGTTTTCTTATGATACTTTATATAATATGAATGTAAAAGCATCATATAATGGAAAAACCGGGAAGACTACAAATAGTGATAATTTTTTGATCTATAAAGTTTCAAGATATGACACTATGAAGAAGATTGCAGATCATTACGGAGTTTCTTTGTCAGACCTTTTATTTGATAACAAGGCACCCGATATGCTTCTGGTTGAAAATAATACACTTTTCATCAAAAATCCAACAAAAAATCAGAACAATCCGTACCAGCCAACAGATTTAACGGATGAGGAAAAAGCACAGATAGACCGTTCACTTCTTGGAAGAGCCAGACATTGCGAATATGGATTTGAGCCAATAAATTTAAGTACGGGAAATTACTATCTGTCACAGGAAGATTTACATTACAGCGATTCTTTTGGAACATTTTCTGTTATCCGTTCATACAATAGTCTGAATCCGACGAGAATTGGCAGCTTTGGACGTGGATTTACTTCGTTTTTGGATGAAAATATAGCGAAAAACGCCAGTGGAGATATCTATTATAACAGAGAAGATGGAAGTACTTTACTGTTTTCTAAGCAAGGGGATGGAAGTTATAAAGTCGAAGAAGGCAACGATCTGAAACTAATAACAAAGCAGGTTGGAGAAAAAATTGTAACTCTTTCAACAGGAGAGACAAGGGTTCCGATTAATATATATCAAATTGAACGAGAAGACGGAACTCAAGTAACCTTTGATGAAAGTGGTGTCTTGGTAGAAATTGCAGAAAAAAATGGTGCGATAATGCAGATTATGCATGACAATACAAGCGGAAATGTTATCGGATTTATGCGGGAGAGTGCATATTTTGCAGTAGAGACAAATGCGAGAGGAAGCGTTAAAAAAATTACAGCTCCGGATGGAAGTGTTATGTCTTATGGATATGATGCGGAAGATAATTTGATTACGGTTAAAAATCCGTTAGGATATGAAAAACGTTTTGTTTATGATTCAAATCATTTAATGCTGTCCTGGTATAACGAAAACAATATAGCAATTGTACAAAATACTTATGATGTAATGGGAAGAGTGGTAAAACAGCTTGATGAGGGTGGCATAGCCCATACCTTGTCTTATGAACCAGGGAAAACCATAACAACAGACGGTAATGGCAATCGCACAGAATATTACTATGATTCACAGGGAAGGACGACACAAATACATTATGCAGACGGAAGTAAGGAAACAAAAACATATCAAAACGGATATTTATCATCTGAAACAGATGCAGCCGGAAATCTAACCACCTATTCTTATAATGAAAACGGAAAAATTACAGAAAAAAAGATAGAAGATAAAAAGTGGACTTATAGCTATGATAATCATGGAAATATAATAAAGACTGTTGATCCTCTGGGTAATATATCGACTGGTATCTTTAATGAAAAGGATCTGGTGACAAAGACAGTGGATGGAGATGGACGAGAGGAATTATATACATATGATTCCAGAGGCAGGCTTATTTCATATACCGATTCGGACGGATTGAAAACGGTATATACTTATCAGAATAACCAATTATATTCCAAATCAATCGGTAATAACCTGATTGCAACCTATGCCTATAACAGAATGGGTGATTTAACAGAAGAAAAAGATGCTTTGGGACATACTATGCAGTATGCATATGATAGTTTGCATCATTGTGTTGCCCAAAAAAATAAAAATGGCATTCAGACAACTTATACTTTCCTTCCAAATGGATTGCTGAAAAGTGCAACAGATGGGAAGAATCATACAGTTACCTATGACTATGATGTATATGGAAATATCGAAAAAATAACCAGGCCGGATGGCACAGTAAATCTATATACCTATGATGCAGAAGGAAATATGTTATCTCAAACAGATTCAAAGGGCAATATGAAAACATTTTCTTATGACAACAGAAATCGTCTGATAAAGTCAACGGATGAAAGTGGATATATTGTTTACTTCGAATATGATAACAAGGGCAACCTCATAAAAAAGAGAGATGATAAAGGAAGTCTTTTAGAAGCAGATTATGACACTGTCTGGGGGCTTCCGGTTTGTGAGACCGATGCCATGGGACATAAAACAGTCTATGATTATGATTCTATGGGTAATTTATTGAGAGTATATTATGAAGATGAACTGCAATTTTCCTATGAATATGATGCATCTATGCGCCGTGTCAAAGAGACCTTTGCAAACGGACTAAGCTATTCTTATCTATTTGATGCAAGAAATAATCTGATTTCAAAAAAAGATTCGAACGGTTATATAGAAAAAACGGAATATAATGTATTTTGTGAACCGATAAAAGAAATCAGTAAAAGCGGAAGAACTACAGCTTATACTTATGATGCATGTGGCAATTTGCTATCACAAACCGATGCATTGGGATATGTGACAGAATATGTTTGTGACAATGCGGGAAATGTTTTAAAAGTAACGGACGGAAACGGAAACAGTACGGAATATACCTATGATGCATGTGGCAATATAACCACATTAAAAAGAGCAGACGGTTCTGTTTTACAATACGCGTATGATGAAAATGAAAATCTTACAGCATATAAGGATGGAAATGACAAGATCACAACCTATTCTTATGATAAAAACGGAAACCG
Organism: uncultured Lachnospiraceae bacterium; assembly: GCA_945919795.1. Lineage (GTDB taxonomy): Bacteria > Bacillota > Clostridia > Lachnospirales > Lachnospiraceae > UBA2882. The sequence goes on along the minus strand of CAMEJJ010000032.1, from coordinate 7,128 downwards.
GGTTCTCGTCACAGACGCATTGGGATATACGACGGCATTTGCATATAATGAAGCCAACTATCTGATAGAAACAACAGATGCCCTTAATAATAAAACAAAAATTGAATATGATTATGCCGGTAATATCAGGAAAGTTACAGATGGAAACGGTGCGGATATTACATTTACCTATGACAGAAATCAGAATCTGCTTTCCGAAACAGATGAAAACGGACATACTGTTACCTATCTATATGATGCGTTTGGTCGGATTAGCAGAAAAAAAGACGCATTAGGTAATGAAACAACTTACTCCTATGATTCCGTGGGAAATCTTATAAAAACAACCGATGCTCTCGGAAAAGAAACCAATTATGCATATGATATATATGGAAATCTAATCAAAAAGACCAATGCCTTAGCAGAAGAAACGACATATACTTATAATAGAGAAGGAGAATTGTTAAAAGTCACGGATGCTAAGGATTGTAGTGTGTCATATAAGTATGATGCAGCCGGTAATCTGGTAAAAGAAATCGATGCATTGGGAAATATGAAAAGCTATTCATATGATGCAATCGGTAATTTGATAGAAGAATGCAACACGCTGGGAAATAAAACGGAATACTTTTACGATTCTGTTTATAATCTGATCAGAACGACCGGAGCGGACGGAAACAGTACAAAGTTAGCATATGATAACGAAAATCATGTAATTGAAGTATCAGATGCCAAGGAAAACAAAACAATATACGACTATGATGCATTGGGGCGTCTTATCAAGATTACTGATGCAGAAGGATATGAAGAATATACGGCCTATGATGCACTTTCCAGAGTGTTGGCTGAGAAAAAAGGTGATAGCCTTTACCAATATACATATGATGCAACCGGTAATCTGATAACAGAAACAGATCCTTTGGAAAATATAATATCCTATGTATATGATAAAGCCGGTAATCTGATTAAAAAGAAAACTGCGGACGGAAGCGAATGGATTTACGGATATGATGCAGAAAATCAAGTAACAAACTATACAGATGGAGATGGAAAAGAAACTACTTATACTTATGATGCATTAAAACGATTGCGTGAAATTGCAAATGTGAATGGTACCTATCTGAAATATGACTACGATGCCGTTTCCAATGTAATAAGTACAACTGATGGAAAGGGTGCGACGACACACTTTGTATATGATGCCACGGGAAATCTGGTAAAAGAAGAAAATGCAGAAGGAATAAGTACGACATTTTCATATGATAAAGCCGGTAGATTAGTTAAAAAGATATATGCAAATAAGGCAGAGGAAACCTATGAATATGATAGTGAAGGCAATCTGCTAAAGCTTACAGATGTTACCGGACTTGTTACAACCTATGACTATGATGTTATGGGAAGGCTGATAAAAGAAACGCAGACTGCCGATGGAAAAAGCCATAGTAATTCTTATGAATATGATGAAAATGGAAATCTTTTAAAGAAGACAGATCCTTTAGATTATGAAACAAAATATAAATATGACACCAATGATCGCCTGATAGAGGTAATATCACCTCTAAATCATGAAACAAGCTATACCTATACAGAGCTAGATAATATTGCTTCTGTCAAAGATGCTTCAGGAACTGTTTATCATTTTACTTATGATAAAAAAGGAAGAGTATTAACAGAATCTGTAGATAATGAAAATATCCGCAGTTATGAGTATGATGCATTGGATCGTGTTGCCGGTGTACAAAGCGGTGAAAGTAAAGCCATCTATTATTATGGAGCAACTAATCTTTTAAAGACAGAAAGAAATGGGGAAGAAGAACAATATCGGTATAATGCGGTAGGAGAACTAGAAAAGAAAATTGACAGTCTTCAAAATGAAATTAGTTATTCTTATGACAATGTTGGAAACCTGACACAAAAGACAGATGAAAACGGAACAACCATCCGGTATACCTATGATGCCTTAAACCAACTTACAGATATAGACAGTGGGGAGGAACAAAGCAGTGCAAAATATTCTTATGATGACATGGGAAATCTTGTCTATGTGGAGGATGTGACCGGTAAAAGTACTTATACTTATGATCTCGCCGGACGTTTGATTCAGTCTGTAGATGGAAGCGGACAAAGAGTAGGATATTCCTATGACGGCTTCGGAAATCTTTCTACGATTATGTATCCGGACGGAAGTGTAGTCCGGTATGAATATGATGATAACAATCGCCTAAGTAATGTTTCTTCAGAAACAGGTAAGGTAACCTACGATTATGACGCAGAAGGAAATGTTATAAAAATAACCAGAGAAAATGGATATACGATTATTAGTTATGATGAATTAAATCGTGTGAAAAATCTGGTAAATACCTGTGATGGAACTGTTATCTCCGCTTATGGATATGCATACGATAAACGTTCCAATATTACAAAAGAAATAATACTTATTTATGCAGACGGAAAGGAAGCAAAGAAAGAAAACAGTTATAAATATGATGTACTGGGAGAACTGATTGAGTGTAAATCCATAGAAAACAATGAAGAAACAGTTGTAAAATATTCTTATGATCCGAACGGAAACCGCATTAAGATGGATACCACATCTCCTGAAGGAAGACAGACGGTATCCTACCGGTATGATCATGAAAGACTGGTCTATGAGGAAGAAAAAACAAATGATGTTATTACCCGCGTTACAGAAAAGAGCTATGATAAAGCCGGCAATCTGGTAAAAGAAATTATTCGAGAAAGCGGAACGAATCAAAATCAGGAAACGGTCATTACATCGGAGGAAGAAAGCAACAGTACCGAGAGATATTACAGTTATGATGCAAAGGGACGCTTATCTGCCATTGCAGACAAAGAAAGACTTCTTTTTGCAGCATTATATGATGGTGGGGATAACCGTGTCTTTACTTTGGAGTACGATCAGAAAATAAAAGAAGTGGAGAAAGAGGAACCGGCAGATGTTTGGGATGAGAATTCCAGAATAGAAGAAAATACGGCAAAGATAATACCATCGGACAATCCTGCAGAAGCGGATCAGACAAAAACGCCACAGGATAAGGAAGAAATAAAACCGGACAAGGAGAATCAACCGGAACAAAAGAGACCGGAAATGTATGAAAACGCACAGGAAACTCCTGTAACCAGAGAGGAAAGACCGGAGCCGGAAGAAAAAAATGCTTTCTTATTTGGTGTACTTATGGAAGCAGCAAGCTTTTTACCCATATCAACACCGGTAAAGCAGTGGATACAGAAACATGTGGATTTTTACATATCCTGTGCTATAGTAAAAGAAAAAGCTACTGAAAGTGGTGCACAAGGGACAGGGTGTTACTTTGAGGATTTAGAATCCGTAGATTATGAAAAGGGCTTTACCGCATTTGATGCAATAAATGAAGCCATAAGAGAAAAGACGGGAACAGGTCTTGATGAAGAGGATTACCAAAAAATCAGTTATGTCAATGACATCAACCGGACAAATGAGGAGGTGCTATATGAAACCGTAGCAGGCGGAAACGGTGCAAACGGAAGCTTTTCATACCGCTACGGATTACAGAGGGAAAACTACAGCTATGAAGGTGTAACAACGACATCCGGTTATCCGGCTTTTGATGCCGTAAAAACCGGACAGACGGGAACCTACTATTATGACGGATATGGCAGTGTATCAAATCTCGTAGCCGGAAAGGACAGTCTGAGCTATGTCTATGATGCCTATGGCAACATGAAAAAACACGGCATGTACAAAGATGTATCAACAGACAGTACAGCCTATGCCAGTCCCTATGGCTACAATGGCGAATACAGTCATGCACTGTCAGGGTTACAGTACCTGAGGGCAAGATATTACAATGCAGAAAGCGGAAGCTTTATCAGTAAGGACAGTTACGCGGGGAATATCCGAAGCATCCTGAGCGCCAACCGTTATACGTACGGAGAAAACAATCCGTTAGGATATGCGGATCCAAGTGGTCACTCGATTCTTTCCAAGATAAAGAATACTGCGACAAGTATAAAAAATTCTATCAGCAATGCGGTAACCAGCGTAAAAAATACGGTAAAGAATGCAGCAACAGCAGTAAAGAACTATGTGTCGGATAGATATAACAGCATAAAAAGTGTGAGGCAGACGATTTTCAATGCAGAATCACCGGTTCATACGGCAAGATATGCAGGGGAAACCAACAGCCAGTATCAAAACCGTGTGGCACAGGAAAAAGCAAGGAAATCAAGTGCAAAGGCAGATATTATCAGTACTCCACTGAATCTGTATGAAAGCACAAAGGGGTGGCTTAACAGGACCGTGGAAAACTATGTGTCCGCAGTTGATTCTTCTATATTCGGATCGGCGGTCTATACTGCATCAAATGCAATATGTGAAGTAGAAAGAGCTACCTGTAAGGGCTTCCAGTACTGCTTTAATTATGTACAGGAAAAGATACCGGATAAAGATCTGTCACGCATACTCAAAGGTGTGGGTCTGATTGCACTTGGAAGTGGAAAGATAACCGGAGCTGTGGGGCTTGCCGTTATCAGTGCACCGTTCTGCGTTGCCGGAATTGGAGTAGGCGGAGAAATAGCAGCCGGAATTGTGTCGGCATCCGGAGGCGGTGACATTGCACAAGGCATATATGAAATTGCGTATGGCTGGAATGGGGACAGTGAAAGCACGAGTTTCAATCTGGTACGTGATACCCTGTATTCCGGAAACGAAACGGCATACCATGTCAGCACGGGAACAGCGGCAGCCTGCGGACAAGTAGGACAGGGAATAGCAGCGATGGAAGCAGCCAAAAAGGCAGCGGAGAAAGAACTTGCAGAACAAATGGCAAAAGAAGCGGCAAAGGAAAGCAAGGAAGTCGTAGAAGAGGTCGTTAAAAAGAATGCCGATGATGTCATAGAGGAAGCAGTTGGGCAAAATGCTGATGACATATTGGAAGAGACAGAAAAATTATATGATGATATATTTGATCAATACTATAAGGAACAGTTCGATCCAATAGGAGAGAAAGCAATAGCTCAACCGGATAGTGTGGGATATAAGAGTGGTACAACAACTAAACCTAATCAAGTACATCACTATGCAACAAATAAAAGCAAGACATATACTCCTCAGTTAGAGGAAATAGCAAACAGGTATGGATTAGACTTAGATGATGCATGGAATAAAGATTTGCTACCACATCAGGGTCGTCATCCAAATGCTTATCATGAATATGTTCTTGATAGTATGAAACAATTTGACAACATTGCACAAGGAGACAAAGATATATTCCTTAAGTTATTTGATAATTTAAAGAATAACGTAAAATCAAATCCTGATATGCTGTATAAAGATTACTGGAAATAAGGAGAATATTGATGAAATATTACAAATTATCTATGGATATGGAAAGAGAAAATGATATAATATGCCATTATCAAAATGATTATGGAATTCAGCAAAATGCACTAAATACTGGGAAAGTTTTTGAAAACTGGGATGATAGATTTGAGTTTTTCTATGCAAAAGAAGAAGGAGATGTTTGGACTGATTATCTTGCCAATGATAAAGGATGGTTCTTGGTATCAAACAGGTTGAAGACATTATTAGAGTCAGTCAATACAGATATACAATTTCTGAAAGTTGGCATAAAAGAAACAAATAATGGAGAGGATTTTAAACAATATTATATTGCCAATATTATTAAAGTTGTAGATGCGTTATGCTTGGTTAAATCGAAGTACTTTGAAACAGAAATTGAAGGAATAGGCACAATATATACAGTAAGTAAATATGGTATATATGCTGAAAAAACGGATGGTGCAGATGTCTTTAAGTTGTCAAATAGGCAAGAAATACCAATATTTGTATCTGAAAAATTTAAAGATTTAATCGAAAAGGAAAATATTACGGGTATTTCATTAACAGAGATTAGTGTAGTATAGTATTTATTATGGTTATACTTTCGGATTCCCAACAACCTATAACTCCTGCATGTCTAATAATTAACCATCATGGCTGTTGCAAAGCAATTAAGAATCCATGATGTTAATTATTAGACACTAGCGAAATTTTGCCGAGTTGGGTATACGAAAGGACATTGTGAATTCAATATGCTGATGTAACGCACTCTTAGCAACAAAAAAATGTTGCAAAAGGAATACATACATCATTGGCAATATGATATGAATAAGTATTTTGAATATATGTATGACGAGTTTCCGCCATTATTAAATTCGAAAGGATGGTAAAGATGGAATTAAATATTAATTCTCCAAAATATTATAAAGATGTATATGGAGTTGATGATGAAATATATAGACTATGTCAAGATATATATATTTATTTTAAAGATAAATCATACAGTGAGATAATTAATATAATTGGTATTATTCCCATTATCGCTCCAAAAGAATTATTAGTAAAGGGAAAATATAAAGAGGTGAAGCACTGTTCAGTTGCTTATGGATTTGCAGATGTTAATTTGTTTATCGATTATGAAAAATATGTTGAAGCTAGTATGGAAGAGAAGAAGACTTTAATTGTAAAAAACGTTGTAGATTCCGTAAAAGCAATAAAAACAAAAGGTAAAATAGATTTTAATCTTTTTAAAGAGGATATGATGAACTTTTGTAAAGAAAAAGGAATAAATTATATTTAATTATGTCTCCACATAAGGACGCTCATCCCCTAAAAATTAAACCACGGTCTTTAAATTAATCGGAATGGCTCTCACCGAAGGTGATGTAATCCATGTAGATTAATTTGAAGACCCTAGGGCGAAATTTTCCATCTGGGTGCACATAAGGACATCCGAATTCAAAACATAATATTTAGTTCCAAAATGCTGATATTAACGCACTTCTTTTAAAACAAATTTTTGTTGCGAAAGAGGTGCGTTTTTATGCGTGTAAGAAAAATGAATCAAGTTGACGTGAAACTACATGATTTAACCAAAGTAAAATTGAAAACTGCTGGTAACACTTCAGTTGTCCAGTTTACGGCTGGAAATAATAAAACCTGCACAGTCCGTAATCTGTCAAAAGATACTTACCTTGATACTCGTACTGGTGAGGTAAAGCAGAAGAAAAAATCCGAAAGTCGATACCAGTCTCTGTCAATGCCGTTTTTATTTTGTATGTTTTCGCCGTTCAAAAAATGTAGTTTTT
>CAMEJJ010000031.1 GCA_945919795.1 uncultured Lachnospiraceae bacterium | reverse complement strand
GGAATGTGGTCGGTTTGGTATGACGTGCCGGAAGAAGATGTAGACCCAAAACGAGGAATGTGGTCGGTTTGGTATGACGTGCCGGAAGAAGATGTAGACCCAAAACGAGAAACGAAGACGATTTGGTATGACAGGCTGGAAGAATATGTAGGTCCAAAACAAGAAATGAAATCGATTTGGACTGACAGGTAGTAAGAAGAAGTAGGCTTTATGCCGGAAATGATAATTAAGTGTAGATATACAATAAAAAGATACAAGATTAAATAGTGACGCGGTGTTTATTCGCATTATGCTACGCTTCATGCTCATGTCGCGCTGTCGCGCTATGAGTCCAGTCTGAAATACAGCCTCTGGTGAGCAAGCTCCCCGAGGCTGTGTTCCAAACTGTTCGCGCACCGCTTGTAGAAACGCGCAACTTGAAAGCTGTGGAGTTATTTAGAGTGAGGGTTTTCTAATCAAATATCTTGCAATTATGTTCTCATCGGGGTATAGATGTAAGTGATTGATTTTCATACCCCGCTCGCTACTGAAAAACGCCATAAAAATGGTAAAAACAGGGTATAGGAGCAAGTGATTGGTTTTTATACCCCGCTCGCTACTGAAAAACGCAATGAAAATGATAAAAACAGGGTATAGGAGCAAGTGATTTGATTTTCATACCCCGTTTGCTGCTTCAAAACAAGATAAAAATGCCTAAAACGGGGTACAAGATTGAGATTTAGCCACATATACCCTGTTGCGAGCAAAATTGCGCAAGATATTCAATTGAAACAGGGTACAGATGTCAGAAATCTCTGCATATACCCCACAGGCAAGAAGCATCCCGTGTACTAAATCTGACAGTTTCCAGTTTATTAAGCGGTGCCATTCACATTTCGCTGCGCTGCATGCTCATGTCGCGCTGTCGCACTATGCGTCCAGTCTGAAATACAGCCTCTGGTGAGCAAGCTCCCCGAGGCTGTGTTCCAAACTGTTCGCACACCGCTTGTAGAAACGCGCAGCTTATTTCTTAAATCCCGCACGCTTTCTCAATGTCGGGTCTAAAATTTTCTTGCGGATACGCAGACTTTGGGGTGTAACCTCTAAAAGCTCATCCGTATCAATAAAATCCAAAGCTTGCTCTAAACTTAGAACTTTCGGCGGAACCAGTTTCAATGCTTCATCCGAGCTGGAAGTACGGGTGTTGGTCAAATGCTTAGTCTTGCAGACGTTGATTTCGATATCTTCTGCACGACCGGTTTCACCGACAACCATACCGGAATAAACTTTTTCACCGGGACCGATGAACAAGGTGCCGCGTTCCTGAGCATTGAATAAGCCATAGGTAATTGCTTCACCTGCTTCGAAAGCAATCAAAGAACCGTTAGCACGGTAGTTTAAATCTCCTTTATATGGGCCATAGCCATCAAAAATCGTATTTAAGATACCATTTCCTTTGGTATCGGTCATAAATTCGCCACGATAACCGATTAATCCGCGGGAAGGAATGGAGAATTCCAATCTGGTATATCCGCCGGAACCGGTACCCATATTGAGTAGTTCTCCTTTTCTTGCAGAAAGCTTTTGGATAACGGCACCCGAAAATTCATCCGGCACGTCAACATAGGCTAACTCCATGGGCTCGGTTTTTTTACCGTTTTCATCTTCTTTGTAAAGTACTTCGGCTTTGGATACCGCAAATTCATATCCTTCACGGCGCATATTTTCAATTAAGACGGAAAGGTGTAATTCACCACGACCGGAAACCTTAAAAGAATCCATATTTTCGGTTTCTTCTACCCTTAAGGAAACGTCTGTGTTTAATTCACGGAACAGACGGTCTCTAAGATGGCGGGAAGTGACATATTTTCCTTCCGTACCGGCAAGCGGGGAGTCATTTACTACAAAGTGCATGGCAATGGTAGGTTCTGAAATTTTCTGGAAAGGGATGGGCTTTACATCATCCGGTGAGCAGAGCGTATCGCCGATGTGGATATCGGAAATACCGGAGATGGCAACAATGGAACCAATGCCTGCTTCTTTTACTTCCACTTTATTCAAACCATCGAATTCATATAATTTGGATACTTTTACTTTTCGCATTTTGTCCGGTTCATGGTGATTGACCATGACCACATCCTGATTGACCTTGATGGAACCGTTGTCAACTTTACCAACACCGATTCGTCCGACATATTCATTGTAATCAATCGTACTGATGAGTACCTGTGTACCGGCATCCGGATCCCCTTCGGGAGCGGGAATATAATCTAAAATCGTATCAAATAAAGGAATCATATCGGTTCCTTCTTTGTCCATATCAAGACTTGCGTAACCGCCTCTGGCAGAAGCAAATACAAAAGGGCAGTCCAACTGGCTTTCGTCTGCTTCCAAATCAATAAATAATTCCAAAACTTCATCAACAACCTCGGCACATCTTGCTTCGGGACGGTCAATTTTGTTGACACAGACAATAACAGGAAGACTTAATTCCAAAGCTTTGCGAAGCACAAATTTGGTCTGCGGCATAGCACCTTCAAATGCATCCACAACCAAAATAACGCCGTTGACCATTTTTAAAACACGTTCCACCTCGCCACCAAAATCTGCATGGCCGGGGGTGTCAATAATATTAATCTTAGTACCTTTATATGTGATGGCTGTATTTTTGGAAAGAATGGTAATACCACGTTCTCTTTCAATATCATTGGAATCCATGACACGTTCGGCTACTTCCTGGTTTTCACGGAAAACGCCGCTTTGCTTTAATAATTCATCTACCAGAGTTGTTTTGCCATGATCGACATGGGCAATGATTGCCACGTTTCTGACATCTTCTCTTTTTTGATTCATAACTAAAAATCCTTTCGCGCTTTTTCGCAACGCGCCCAACACTGCTTTTTTCTTGAAATATCCTTGTTTACAAACGATTTTAGTCTATCACAATTTATATAAAAATCAAGTAAATTCATGTCAGTTTCTGCAATTTATGTCATTTTTATAAATAGTTTGTCGATTGAAAATTTACATTTTTTAGTAAAAATGAAATAAGATATTACTACATGACAGGAAAAAATTCTTTATTGTGTAAGAAGGGAGAACAAAAAAATGGATAAGATGAATGAAAATAACAAAGCAACCGTCATGGGAGAAATTGTAGGAACATTTACGTTCAGTCATGAGATTTACGGAGAAGGTTTTTACATGATTGATCTGCTGGTGCCGCGCTTATCAGACAGTGCGGATCTGATACCGCTCATGGTTTCAGAACGGCTGATTAATGTAAATGAAAATTACGAGGGAATGAAAGTAAAGGTTTCCGGACAATTTCGTTCTTATAATCGCCATGAGGAACGGAAAAATAAGCTTGTGTTATCCGTATTTGTGAGAGAATGGGAATTCATCGATGAAATTGAAAGAAGTGAGATGACCAACCATATTGAACTGGATGGTTTCATCTGTAAAGAACCGATTTATCGAAAAACACCTCTTGGAAGAGAAATAGCGGATATTCTTCTTGCGGTAAACAGACCCTATGGTAAGAGTGATTATATTCCATGCATTAGCTGGGGAAGAAATGCCAGATTTGCAAATGACTTTGAAGTGGGAAGCCGTTGCCGTATCATTGGCAGAATTCAGAGCCGTGAATATATGAAAAAAATATCGGAAGATCAGGTGGAAAAGAGAATCGCATACGAAGTTTCCGTCAGCAAACTGGAAATCCCTGTAGAAGATCCGGTTTTATAATGATGATGAATCTTTTCAGTTTTTGGTCGGATTGTGCAAGATAACAATTGCCATAAAAATAGAATTGTGCTATGATTTTGCAAAATATGACATGAAACTTATGGTGGGTGGATCATGAAAACTGGAAAAATTCATATTTATACAGGAGACGGACATGGCAAGACACCGGCAGCACTTGGAGAAGCTCTCTATGCGGCATCAGCCGGGAAACAGGTCGTTGTGATACAGTTTATGAAGGGCAAAGGCATTTTTGAAAACGATTTTGTCAAGAGACTGGAACCGGAAATAAAGTTTTTCTGTTTTGAAAAAGCGGAAAGTGAATATGTCGATTTGAATGATGAGCAGCAGGCAGAAGAGAATATTAACATTCGTAATGGTTTTAATTTTGCTAAAAAAGTCCTGTCAACGAACGGATGTGATTTACTGATTTTGGATGAAATTCTCGGTGTTCTGGATGTCGGAGTCATCACCGTGGATGATTTAAAAAGTCTTTTGGATGCCAAGGAAGAAGATACGACTATTATTATGACCGGCATTCAGTTAAAGGACGAAGTAGTATCTTTGGTAGATGAAATTTCCAAAATCGAATCTATGCCTATTGCATAAATGAAAAAAGAGTGATATGCTTTTTATGATGTAACGAATACCGTACATCAGACATATATTAAGAGATAGAGGTTGCGTTTTTTATCAGTACTCATCCGGATGTTCAGGAACAGTCGAAGGATGATGAAAGGAAAAGACGCCGAAAGGGAGTATTTCCTGACAATATTTCCTTGGGCATGCAGTTAAGAACTGTATGACTGTCATCGGTTTCGATGGGGGGCTATCATAAGGTTAGAAAGATATGCCGTTTCCCTGTGGAGACGGCTTTTTCGATATTTGACCCGGCAAAATTTCTTTTTATATGGAATAAGCATGAGCCGTCATGCAGCTACATATGATGATTTAGGAGGAAAAAAAGATGGCTATTTTTACTGGCGCTGGTGTTGCGATTGTCACACCTTTTCATGAGGACGGAAGCGTAAACTACGAGGCTTTCGAAAAACAAATTGAGTTACAGATTGCGGGTGGAACCGATGCAATTATCGTTTGCGGAACAACCGGTGAATCTTCTACGTTGACACACGAGGAGCATTTGGATGTTATTCGTTTTTGTGTTGAAAAAGTAAACAAACGAATTCCTGTTGTGGCAGGTACGGGTTCCAATTGCACACAGACCGCAATTTATCTTTCACAGGAAGCAGAAAAAGCAGGTGCGGACGGATTATTGTTAGTTACACCTTACTACAACAAATGTACACAAAAAGGTTTGTATGAACATTTTAAAATGGTTGCCGAGAGTGTCAATATTCCGATTATTCTTTATAATATTCCCGGAAGAACCGGCGGCGTATTGATACAGCCCGAAACCGTAGTGTCTCTTTGCCGCGATGTAAAAAATATTGTCGGTGTCAAAGATGCAACCGGTAATATTTCAGGAGTTGCAAAAGTATTGCAGTTGGCAAACGGTGACGTGGATCTTTATTCCGGAAATGATGACCAGATTGTTCCGATCCTTTCTTTGGGAGGCAAGGGTGTTATCTCCGTTCTTTCCAATGTGGCACCGAAACAGACCCATGATATCTGTCAGTTGTACTTTGACGGAAAAGTACAAGAAAGTGCACAGTTACAGTTAAAAGCACTTCCGGTTATTGACGGACTGTTTTGTGAAGTTAATCCCATTCCTGTGAAAAAAGCCATGAACCTGATGGGATTGAATGCCGGTCCGCTTCGTCGTCCGCTGACAGAAATGGAAGATGAACACGCAGAAAAACTGGCAGCAGCCATGAAAGAATTTGGTATTTTATAATTGACATTATGATGTAAATGTAGAAAGTTTCTTTAAATACCTGTTTAGAATTATGTAAACCATTTATGAGCCGTCAGAATTACGTTCTGGCGGCTTATTGGCAAATAATGAAATGTATGATATAATATTTATGTAAACTTCTTGCCATGATATTGCAAATAAATTATGTAAACCGTTTGCTTTGTGAAATGATGTAAACAATTTCTGAAAGAGTATATTTTTGAAAGGAATAGAAGAAAACTGTTTGTGCAATTTTGAATTGAAATAGTATTGATTATGTAAACTGCTAAACGGCTATGTAAAGGATATATACAGTGATAAAAAGCAATCGATGATGATTACATAATGGAATTAGAATGAAATGATGATAGATAGTGATTAGTGGTAGAAGTTAGTATAAAATAATAAAGAGACAGGAGATTAACAAAATGACAAAAATAATTATGCATGGCTGCAATGGTGCCATGGGACAAATGATTACAGGATTAGTTGCTGCGGATGAAGATGCAGAAATTGTTGCAGGTGTTGATATCAATACAGAGCAGAAAAATGATTTTCCGGTTTTTGCATCTATTGATGAATGTACGGTAGAAGCAGATGCTGTAATTGATTTTTCACATATCAGTTGCGTAGAAAACTTATTAAATTGGTGTGAAGAAAAGCAGATGCCTGTGGTTTTATGTACAACCGGTATGACAGATGAAATGTTGAAAAAAGTTGAGGAAGTTTCCAAAAAGACTGCAGTTTTAAAATCTGCAAACATGTCACTTGGAATTAATATGCTTTTAAAAATATTAAAAGAAGCAACTTCCGTTTTAGCTCCGGCGGGTTTTGATATTGAAATTGTGGAAAAACATCACCGCAGAAAACTGGATGCACCGAGTGGAACTGCGTTAGCTTTGGCTGATTCCATCAATGAAGAATTAAACAATGAATATGAGTATGTCTTTGATAGAAGTCAAAGAAGAGAGCAGAGACCCAAAAAAGAAATCGGAATAGCTGCAGTCAGAGGTGGTACTATTGTTGGGGATCATGATATCATTTTTGCAGGAGAAGATGAAGTGATTACATTTTCTCATACCGCCTATTCCAGAGCAGTATTTGGAAAAGGAGCCATCCAGGCTGCAAAGTTCTTAAAAGGAAAACAGCCCGGCTTATACAACATGAGCCATGTCATTGATCAGTAGAAGCGGTATTTAAATCAAATATTAATGTCGTTTTTGGTTGGTGGACGTTGAATAGTACAATTATTCTTACCTGTTTAGGTTTCGATGCATAAGTTCAACTAAATTTTTCGTGGTTTTGCTATGTTAAGCGGACGCACCGGTGCACCCGGACCTCCATGTCCGTCGTGCACCTTTCGCAGCATCCATGCTGCGAATTGCTGTAATTGAACGAAAAATTAAGATGAACTAATGCATCTTCTCAATAAACAGGAAAGAATAATTGTTCCATCCAACTGTGTAATGAAAAGCGATGTAATTCATTACTGATTTAAATACCGAAGGAGCAGACCTTGGTGAGAGATGAAGGTTATAGCTTATCTAATAACTTTTTACGGCTTTAAGTTGAGCACTACGACACTACACATGTGGTGGTTGGTCATTGGTCATTTGGACATTTTGAAAGTCGATTCACTAAGTTGTGGCAGTTTTATCTGTTTGCGGAAAATTTCGTGGAAGTTGATTAGTTTATCTTAATAATCCGATTGAGTTTCAGCACTTCGCGACATGGATGTCGCGAAAGACGCATTTAAGGCAGGATGCCGCATATGCGTCATGTGCGTAAATTTGTTCAAATAGTAAATTCGGATTATTTAGATAAACTTATCAACGTACACATATTCTGCAAGCAGATAGAACTGTCACAACGACAAATGTACACATATTCTGCAAACAGATAAAACTGCCACAACGATAGGAACGACAGGAAAATGAAGGAAACTAACAAACAAAGGGGAAAACGATGGACGAATTAGAATTGAAGTATATCAAGAGCCTTGCTAAGCAGTATCCGACAATCGCTGCGGCAAGTACCGAGATTGTAAATTTATCTTCCATAATGAATTTACCGAAAGGGACAGAGCATTTTTTGACAGATATACATGGTGAATATGAGCAGTTTAATCATGTGTTAAAAAATGGCTCGGGATCTGTACGCCGCAAAATTGATGAGGAATTCGGAAACACTTTGAGTAATAAGGATAAAAAAAGTCTTGCAACTTTAATTTATTATCCGAATGAAAAACTGGATATTGTGATGAAGGAAGAGGAAAATCTTGAGGACTGGTACAAGATTACGTTGTATCGTTTGGTGCAGATTACCAAAAGGGTGTCTTCCAAGTATACCAGATCCAAAGTCAGAAAGGCTCTTCCCAAAGATTTTGCCTATGTTATAGAGGAATTGATTACCGAAAAAGCAGAAGTTCAGGATAAAGAGGCTTATTATAATGAAATTGTCCATACGATTATTCGGATTGGACGTGCCCCGGAATTTATTGTGGCATTGTGTGAACTGGTTCAGAGACTGGTTATTGACCATTTGCATATAGTTGGTGATATCTATGACAGAGGACCGGGACCGCATATTATAATGCGGACACTGCGTTATTATCATTCGGTAGATGTGCAGTGGGGGAATCACGATGTAGTATGGATGGGAGCTGCCAGCGGTCAGCTTGCATGTATAGCTACGGTTATCCGAATGGCAGCCAGATACGGCAATCTGGACTCGTTGGAAGAAGGGTACGGTATCAATCTGATTCCTCTGGCAACGTTTGCCATGGAAAAATATAAGGATGTCAACTGTGATGTCTTTAATATTAAGTATAATACCAATTATAATACCAAGGATCTGACTTTAGATATGAAGATGCATAAAGCGATTTCTATTATTCAATTCAAACTGGAAGGTCAGATTATCAAACGCCGTCCTGAGTTCGGGATGGAAGACAGACTTTTATTGGATAAAATTGATTATGAAAAGAAGACGGTGCGAATTGACGGAGTGGATTATCCTATGAAGGATACGGATTTTCCTACGGTTGATCCCAATGATCCATATCGACTTTCACCGGAAGAAGAAGAGGTAATGGAACGTCTGCGTCAGGCATTCAGACGATGTGATAAACTGCAAAAAGATATCCGCTTTTTGTTTTCCAAAGGAAGCATGTATAAAATCTATAATTCCAACCTGCTTTTCCATGGATGCGTTCCCATGGATGAAGATGGAAACTTTTTAAAAGTCAATTTATTTGGAAAAGAATATGCAGGAAAAGCCTTATATGATGCGTTGGATAACTATGCAAGAAAAGGCTTTTACGGAACGAGAGATTCCGATGAAAAACGTAAAGGTCAGGATATTATCTGGTATATCTGGGCAGGACCAAAGTCACCGGTTTTTGGAAAAGACAAAATGGCTACCTTTGAACGTTATTTTCTCGATGATAAGGAGACACATAAGGAAAAGAAAAATGCATATTACAGGCTTTATGACCGGGAAGATATTTTGAATAAGATTTTAGTGGAATTTGGTTTGTCAACAGAAAAATCCCATATTATTAATGGTCACGTTCCGGTTGAGCAGAAAAACGGTGAATCTCCGGTAAAATGTGGTGGAAAGTTATTGGTCATTGACGGCGGTTTCAGTAAAGCATATCAGTCTAAGACCGGAATTGCCGGTTATACACTGGTTGCAAATTCTTATGGTATGCGTCTGGTATCCCATGAACCTTTTGAATCAGCAGAAGCCGCAATCAAAAATGAGTCGGATATTTTTTCTGATTCGATTATTGTGGAGACAACGCCTGTCAGACAGAGAGTAGCGGATACCGATATCGGAAATGAATTAAGAGTGCAGATTCATCAGCTTGAAGAATTACTGGAAGCTTATCGCGAAGGTATTATTGTAGAGAAAGATGTGTAGCGGCTTGATGCAAAGGTTGTGAAAGAAGAAACATAAAATAAAAGAAAATACTCAGATTCTATGGAATTTGAGTATTTTCTTGTGTTACTAGAAAAACATTTTGATTTTTTGGTGAATTAAATCGACAAAATTAAGAAAACATGTTATAATACAACTATATTTTGTTAAAAAATTATCGATTGATATTTTGTTTCCGGTTAGTCAAACCGCAATTTCATACAAATGATTAAGGATTGGTATTATTTGTTGTATTTGTTTGGTTTGTGCCGTTTGAGTTATCTACATTATCTGTCATATTGTCAGTTATATTATCGGATGCAGAATTAACACCATTGGTAACATCATCTGTTACGTCTTTTACCGCATCTCCGGTATCGTTGATAATATCTCCGGCAGCATTCCCAACATCATCAACTGCATTTGTTACACCGTCTACAACGTCATTTACACCATTGTCCGTGTCATTTGTAACATTGTTATTATTGTCAGGTTGTGTTTCATCTGCGTTGTTTTCCTGTCCATTCGCAAAATCCGTGTTTCCGTTTTTATTGGATGACTGGTTATTACCGCAACCGGTAAAACACAAAATCATTGTCGATAACAATACAACAAATAGTAATTTTGATTTTTTCATAATAGTAAACTCCTTTCAAAGTGTTAATTATGAAATTACTATTTGCATTTTTATTTTTTTTATTCAAAAAAGACGATTTTTTTTAAGGAGGAATTCACATGCAGTTCAGACCGTGTATTGATATTCACAACGGAAGAGTAAAACAGATTGTCGGAAGCAGTATTGGAGGATCTTTACAGGAAAACTTTGTTTCTGAAAAAAATGCTACATATTATGCATTACTTTATAAGAAGAATCAGATTAAAGGTGGTCATATAATTTTGTTAAATGCCCCCGATGATCCATATTATGCGGTAACAAAGATGGAAGCAATGGATGCTTTGGCATTATATCCGGGTGGACTACAGGTCGGCGGCGGCATCAGCGCAGATAATGCAGCTGAATTTATTCAGGCTGGAGCTTCTCATGTTATTGTTACATCTTATGTTTTTCAGGATGGAAAAATAAATTATGATAATTTGGAGCGGTTGGTCGATGCAGTCGGCAGAAATCATATTGTTCTGGACTTGAGCGCCAAAAAATATCCGGAAGGCTATGTGATTATGACAGATCGTTGGCAGGTAAAAAGCGATATTGTAATCAATGCTGCTCTCTTAGAGGAATTATCGGTTTATTGTGATGAATTTTTGGTTCATTCTGTAGATGTTGAAGGCAAAACCAGAGGAATTGAACAAAATTTAGTTAAAACACTTTCTGATTACAGAGGACTTCCGGTTACTTATGCCGGTGGAATAAGTACCTACGAAGATATGAAGGTTTTGCGCAAAATCGGAAATAATCGGATTAATATGACAGTCGGTAGCGCACTGGATTTATTTGGTGGCAGACTGGAGTTCAAAAAAATCGTTGCAGAATATCATGACAGATAAGAGATTGAATTCGATTTATTTATTTAGCATAAAGCCAATTGTTTGATATGGCTGATAAAGACGATTGATTGTAATAATTGATTGTAATAATTCATGAAACATTTAAAATTATGATTATTGACATTAAAAAACCACTCCATATGGAGTGGTTTTTCATTAATCCGTTAAAACAATATTGCTAATTCAAATCAAATCTTTTGATAATTTATATTTAAAAAGGCACATTGAAAAACTGATTAGTTGTTATAATTGAGAAATTATAACTTGGTTACGTTTACGGCCTGAGGTCCTTTTTCACCTTCAACTACATCGAACTCTACAGAAGCGCCTTCTTCTAAGGTCTTGTAACCTTCCATATTAAGTCCTGAATAGTGAACGAATACATCATTACCTGCTTCGTCAGAGATAAATCCGTAACCTTTGGGGTTATTAAACCATTTAACTGTACCTTTCATGTTGATACCTCCGATAAATATAGTGTTGCATTTACAACAATGAAAGAATAGCATAGGAAACGTAAAAAGTAAAGAAAATAATTGCGTATTTACGTTTGTTCTGCATTTGTCATATATTTCATTTTGAGAAAAGTTAGCAACGAGTAATCTTTTACCGATTGATGCAGGAACACAAATCATGCTTCATCCTGGTTGTTTGGAATGCGGTTAAATACCAATTCGTATCCGTCACTTCCGTAATTTAGAGAACGGTTGACGCGACTGATGGTAGCGGTAGATGCTCCCGTTTTTTCTGCAATTTCCAAATAAGTCTTTTTTTCGCGTAACATACGGGCAACTTCATAACGCTGAGAAAGCGACAAAAGTTCGTTAACCGTACATAAATCCTCAAAAAAAGCATAACACTCATCTTTATTCTCTAATGCTAAAATAGCCTGAAATAGAGAATCAACGGCTTCAGTTTTAATTTTTTTATTCATAAATTTGTCCTCTTTTACTTTAACACTGTAAAATTTTAATGTTTTAATACGTGATATTTTATCACACCAAAAGAAAAAGGTAAAGAGACACCGTATAAAAGATTTACAAATGGTTTTCGTTACTATATAATGTGATATATACAGGGTCATCATACAGAACTCGTCCTGCTGGCAGGGGAAGAGTTCTGTATGAATGTAAAGGAATAATCGGAGGAATGATTATGACCATTGATAAAGATGATTTATTAAAGAGTATACTGGATAGCCTAAGCCGCATCGAACATATTCAGAGTGAAGATATTCCGAATATCGATTTGTATATGGATCAGGTGACAACGTTTATGGATCAGCATCTTAGGGCGACCACCAGATATCCGGACGAGGATAAAATTTTGACCAAGACCATGATAAACAATTATGCCAAAAATGATTTGTTACCGCCGCCTGTCAAAAAAAAGTATTCCAAAGAACATGTACTGGTTTTAATCTTTATTTATTATTTTAAAGGTGTATTATCTATCAGTGATATCAAAGCGCTGCTAAAACCGATAACGGAAAAGTATTTTTCCAAGGATTCAGATTTGACATTGGAAGATATCTATGATGAAGTTTTTTCCTTAGAAAGTGGTCGTATTGACAGTATGAAAGAAGATATTGTTAAGATGTATCAGGAAAGTGAAAAAACATTTAGTGATGCAGATGATGCGGATAAAGACTTTTTGCAGAAATTTTCTTTTATTTGTATGTTAAGCTATGATGTTTATGTGAAAAAACTGATGATTGAAAAAATCATTGATGAAATGCAGAGTGAGCAATAAAAGATATAAGATATAAGGATGATAATAAAACCGCTTAAACTGTTCTGTTTTCTAAAATCCAGTCATAAAACTGGCAATTAGAGCATGGCAAACAGTTTAAGCGGATTTTTATTTATTCAGCTGCTTTTTTTGCATATTCGGTTGTAACCAGATCTTCATAAGGAACAGGCTGATCCAGTTCTTTGGCATCCATCAAAATATCCTGTAAAAGGGTAAAGCTGTCTTCTTCAAAAATCAGATTTTCTTTCCAGGTATCTTGTGATTTATACCGTTCTACGATAGAGGTAATCGTCGAAATCTGGGTCTCTTCAAACTGCGGTGCTATGACTTTTGCAATTTCCTCGGAAGAATGCGAATTGACATAGTCCATTCCTTTTTGAAGGGCGTTGGTAAATCCCTGAATGATCTTAGGATTTTTTTCCATATAACTGCTTTTTGCACTAAAGGCAGTATAAGGTACATAGCCGGAATCGACACCTAAGGAAGCAACAATATAGCCGTCTCCTTTTTCTTCCAATGAGGTTGCAAACGGTTCAAATTCGACTGAAAAATCGCCTTGGCCACCGGAAAAAGCAGCAGCAGTGGAACCAAAATCGATGCTCTGATCAATGGTTAAATCAGTTTTTGGGTCAATATTATTCATTTTCAGAATATATTCAAATACCATTTCCGGCATGCCGCCCTGTCTTCCTCCCAAAACATTTTTGCCCTTCAAATCTTCCCATTTAAAGTTATCCATGGGTTCTCTGGCAACTAAAAAGTTTCCGGCACGCTGTGTCAACTGAGCAAAGTTTACAACATAATCATCGGTATTGCCAAGATAGGTATAGATGGTTGCTTCACTTCCCATAAAACCGATGTCTGCCTCGCCGGATAGGACAGCCGTCATGGTTTTGTCTGCACCGAAACCGGTTACAAGTTCCAAATCGATTCCTTCGTCGGCAAAATAACCTTCTTCGATTGCAACATACATCGGGGCATAGAAAATGGAATGCGCCACCTCGTTGAGGGTTACTTTTGTAAGATTGCTCTCTTCCTTTCCGCATCCGGTCATGAGGATGGAAAAAAGCATACTCAAAATGAGTAAAAGTGAAATTTTCTTTTTCATAATGTCTCCCTGAAACATAAACTTTTACTAATAGGATATTGGAAAGATTGTAAAAGGTTACTGCATATGCTATTCTCTCATGTGGAAAAGGAGACAGCATAGTATGTGGATGTGGTTGGTTTTATTATATGGACTAATAAAAGGTGCGAGAGAGATCGTTAAAAAGAAATCCTTACAATACAGTTCGGTTGCGGAAGTTTTATTTTTTTATACATTATTTGCATTTTTAATGGTATTACCGGATTGTAAGAATGCAATGGGCGTATCAGTGCGTATGCTGGGATGGATTTTTTTAAAATCCCTGATTATATTTTGTGCCTGGATTTTGAGTTTTAAAGCAATTAAGAAAATGCCAATCAGTCTTTACGGTGTTTTGGATTTGTCACGTGTTTTATTTGCAACATTGCTTGGAAGCGTTGTGTTAAAAGAAATTATGTCAACCAATCAGATCATTGGACTGATCCTTGTTGCGACGGGATTATTGTTATTGAAAGTACATATTCCTTTGAAAAAGAAGCGGAAAAGAGAAAGTATAAATACAGAAAAAACGGATGAAAAGATTAAGGAAAAGAAAAATTCCGGAGAAATTGTCCGGGATAAGGTTGAGACAGATAAAGTGAAGCCGATAATTGTGATTTTTTCATTGCTTTCATGTATGCTTAATGCTCTGTCCGGTCTGCTTGACAAGATCTTGATGCAGGATTTAAACAGTTCGCAGCTGCAGTTTTTTTACATGCTCTTTTTGGTTTTACTCTATGGTCTATATATGTGGATTGGAAAAGAAGAGGTGAATTTAAAGAAAGCAGTCAAAAATCCATGGATATGGTTACTGGCACTTTTATTTGTGATTGCGGATCGTGCGCTGTTTTTGGCAAATGCGGATCCGGAAAGTAAAATTACTATCATGACTTTGATTAAACAATCCGGATGTATTGTTACATTGGCAGCAGGAAAATGGATTTATCATGAAAAGCATGTTTTACACAGAGCTTTATGTACTGTTTTAGTGGTCGTTGGAATTGTTGTTGCGGTATTATAAAAATTTCAACTTCCATATCGACACGGATTGCTAAATATAATATAATAACTATATCTGAGAGTTCGTGATTTCCATACGGACAGATATAAGAAAACAAGAAAGAAATGCCACAAGTGGCAGAGGAGGATTCAATGGGAGTTATTTCAAGATTTAAAGACATTATGGCAGCAAATTTCAACGCTTTATTGGATAAGGCAGAGGATCCTGCTAAGATGATTGACCAGTATTTAAGAGACTTAAATGATGACCTTGCAAAGGTTAAAACAGAGACTGCAGGTGTCATTGCAGATGAAAAGGCAGCAAAGCGAAAACTGGATGAATGCGATTCTGAAATGGAGAAGATGGACAGATATGCCAGAAAAGCTGTTGCAGCAGGCAATGATGGCGATGCACGTCAGTTTTTAAATAAAAAATCCCAGTTAGCTCAGGAAAGAACCGCTTTGGAAGCGAATTACAATATGTGTCTTGAAAATTCATACAAGATGCGTGAGATGACCAAAAAACTGGAAAACGACATTGCGGAATTAAAAGGCAAACAGCAGACATTAAAAGCAAAACTTGCTGTAGCTGAGACCAAGAAACGCATGAATGAAGTTGGTTCTTCTGCAAAAGGTGCCGGTGCAAGACTGGATGCATTCAAGAAAATGGAAGAAAAAGTGGACCGTATGCTGGATGAAGCAGATGCTATGGAAGAACTTAACAGAAGCTCCGAGACATCTGATATCAGCGCATTACAGGCTTCTTACGCAGATATGGATGCAAGCTCAGATGTAGAAGATGAATTGGCTGCATTAAAGGCAGAAATGGGGCTTTCTACCGGTGGTCAGGCATAATTGACTTTGCGTATCCGAGCAGTCGTGGTAATGGATACAGATTTATCAGATTAATAATCAATAATATTAGTAAAAAAGGGAGAATATATTATGGGTATTTTTTCAAATCAGTTATTAAATGTTGTTGAATGGGATGAGAAAAAGGAAGGCGTTCTATTCTGGAAGTGGCCGAATGATGAAATCAAAAAGGGTTCTAAGTTAGTCATTCGTCCCGGTCAGGACGCAATCTTTATGTACATGGGCAAAATCGAAGGTGTATTTACCGATGATGGTACATATGATATTGAGACACAGATCATTCCTTTCTTATCAAGCTTAAAAGGATTTAAATTCGGTTTCAATTCCGGTATGAGAGCTGAAGTTGTATTTATTAATACCAAAGAGCTTTTATGCAAATGGGGAACCAAAAATGCAATCAACCTTCCCGCACAGGGTCTTCCGGGTGGTATGCCGATTCGTGCATTTGGTACGTTTAACTGTAGAGTTGTTGATCACAGCGTGATGCTTGAAAAATTATCCGGCACCATGCAGACATATTGCGTAGAAGATGTCAGAACACGTATTACTTCAAGCCTTGATCAGCTTTTGATGAGCTGGATTGCAAAAGAAGGTAAAGATATGTTCAACCTTCAAATCAATGCTCGTGAGATTTCCAAAGGTATTGAAGAAGATCTGGATATGGAAATGCGCAAAATCGGTGTTGGTATTACCGGATTTACCATTGAAAGC
Source organism: uncultured Lachnospiraceae bacterium (assembly GCA_945919795.1). Taxonomy (GTDB): domain Bacteria; phylum Bacillota; class Clostridia; order Lachnospirales; family Lachnospiraceae; genus UBA2882. The sequence continues at coordinate 6,642 of CAMEJJ010000031.1, read as the reverse complement.
TTTAATTATCCTGAAGAAATCAAAAAGATGCAGGAAAAAGCAGCAGCACAGGCTATGGTTGGCGATATGAATAAATACAGTCAGATGGCTATGGCAGATTCTATGGGCAAAGGCGGAGGAAACTCCGGTGCAGGCATGGCATCTCAGATGATGGGCATGCAGATGGGCATGATGATGGGCCAGCAGATGATGAACAATATGGGCATGGGAATGCAGCCTCAGAATCAGCAGCCTCAGATGCAGCAACCGGTCAATAATGGTGGAGCTGCACCGAAATTCTGTCCGAATTGCGGAACGCCAACAAACGGTGCAAAATTCTGTAGCAACTGCGGACAACAGTTAGTTTAGAATGATGTAATGGTTACATTTTGGAAACATTTGGTTGGTTGACATAATGACTAACTTTGATGGACCGGATGAATTGTTTGTCCGGTCCATTTTTCTGTAAAACACAAAAAACGGAGTGACACTATGAATCGTCTGGATACATTAAATAACAAACAAAGGGAAGCTGTTTTGGCAACGGATGGACCGGTTTTGATTTTGGCCGGTGCCGGTAGTGGAAAGACGCGTGTTTTGACGCATCGAATTGCATATTTAATTGAGGAATGTGGCGTGAATCCATGGAATATCATGGCGATTACGTTTACCAATAAGGCAGCAGGTGAAATGCGAGAAAGGGTAAATGATCTGGTTGGATTTGGCTCTGACAGTATCTGGGTTTCTACATTTCATTCGAGCTGTGTGCGAATTTTGCGCAGATATGCCGATCGGTTAGGATATGACAACTCTTTTACCATTTATGATACAGATGATTCCAAGTCTGTCATGAAGGATGTCTGCAAAAAACTTCAGATTGATACCAAGCAGTTAAAGGAAAGAACGATTCTGGGCGCTATTTCTTCTGCGAAAAACGAAGGTATTCTGCCGGATGATTTTCGAATGGCGGCAATGGGAGACTACAATAAGACCAAGATTGCCAATGCCTATATTGAGTATCAAAATGCCTTATTAAGAAATAATGCCATGGATTTTGATGATTTACTGGTAAATACTGTGGAGTTGTTTAAAGCTAACCCGGATGTTTTACAAAACTATCAGGAGCGAATTTTGTATCTTATGGTGGATGAGTACCAGGACACCAATTCCATTCAGTTTGAATTCATCCGCTTACTGGCGGGCAGCCGCAGAAATCTGTGTGTAGTCGGTGATGATGATCAGTCCATTTACAAATTCCGTGGTGCCAATATCCGCAATATTCTGGATTTTGAATCGATTTATCCGGAGGCAAAGGTTATTAAGCTGGAGCAGAATTATCGCTCTACACAAAACGTTTTGGACGCGGCAAACGCCGTCATCAGCAACAATGAAAATCGAAAATCCAAATCCCTGTGGACGGATAAGGGAGAAGGCAACCGCATTCATTTCCGTCAGTTTGATACTGCGGTGGAAGAGGCAGAATATATTGCATATGATGTTGCCGGTAAAAAGCGGGAAGGTGTAGCAGATTACAGGGACTGTGCCGTTTTATACAGGACGAATGCGCAGGCCCGTGTTTTGGAAGAACAGTTTATCCATGCGGGAGTTCCTTACGATATTGTTGGTGGCGTAAATTTCTACGGACGAAAAGAAATCAAGGATTTACTGGCATATTTAAAGACGATTGACAATGGAAATGATGATTTGGCAGTAAAACGTATCATCAATGTGCCGCGCAGAGGAATTGGTGCAACGACCATTGTAAAAGTGCAGGAATATGCAGATGATAGAAATATCGGTTTTTATGAGGCGCTAGAAGAATCGAATCAGATCATGTCCATCGGAAGAAGTGTTTCCAAACTGGAATCGTTTGTTACCATGATTCAGGCTTTTCGTGCGAAAGCAAAAATCATGTCTTTGAGTGATCTGGTAAAAGATATTATTGAAGTAACCGGCTATGTGGAGCAGATCGAGGCGAATTCGGATGAAGAAGCAGAAGCAAGGATTGAAAATATTGATGAATTCATTTCCAAAGTGGTGTCATTTGATGAAGAGCACGAAGAGGCAACTTTGACAGAGTTTTTGGCAGAGGTTGCGCTGGTTGCTGATATTGATAGTGTAGATGAAAACCGTAATAAAGTCTTGCTCATGACCTTACACAGTGCCAAAGGTCTGGAATTTCCGCATGTATATCTGGCCGGAATGGAAGATGGTCTGTTTCCGAGTTATATGAGTATTATGGCGGATTCCAAAGAGGAAATCGCAGAGGAACGCCGCCTGGCCTATGTTGGAATTACAAGAGCCAAGGAAGATTTGACCGTTACGGCAGCAAAAACCAGGATGATCCGTGGGGAAACACAGTATAATCCGGTTTCCCGTTTCTTACAGGAAATTCCGCAGGAACTTTTGGATAACCGTGTTCCGAGAAAGAAAACATTTGATTTTGAAGAATTTCCGGACGAAACGTTTTCGTCTGCAAAGAAATCATTTGCAAAGAAGCCTTATCAGAGTGTTTTTGGAAAAACTGCACCTACGGAAGTATATTCAAAGCCAAGACCTGTTTTGTCAGATAACGTGTTTGATAAACCCAAGCCGGTGTCCGAGGGCAATGTATTTGACCAAGCGAAACCGGTATCAGATGGCAATGTATTTGATCAGGCAAAACCGGTATCAGATGGCAATGTATTTGGTCAGGCGAAACCGGTATCTGAGGGCGATGTATTTGGTCAGACAAAAACGATGTCAAAACCGACATCAGGTGGATATCAAACAATTACAAAGCCTAAACCGAAAGCTATATTAAAGCCCAAGGAAACAAGAGCAGAGGTGAAACCTTTTATTGCGCAAGGTGTTTCAAAAGGTGTGGCTGTGCCGGGAACCAAGCCGGATTACGATATTGGTGACCGTGTAAAACATATCAAGTTTGGTGAAGGTATTGTAAAGGCCATGGAAAAAGGTCCCAGAGATTATCAGGTAACCGTGGAATTTGAAAACTATGGACAGAAAATCTTGTTTGCGGCATTTGCAAAGTTGCAGAAGATTTAGAATGGATAGAGTTTAAAAAAAGTGATAGTAAAAAACTGAAAAAAGTGGTAAACTAATTTTAACAGTAAGCTAAAAAGAAATGTTAAAAGAAGGGAGTTTATTATGAATAGAGCAAGAGTTGAAGAAATTGCAGCAGCAGTTGGCGATTTATTAAAAAAACAGGAAGAAGTAAAAGAAGAAAAGAAGAGCAAAGCAATTCTCTGGGTATTTGCAATTATCGGTGCGATTGCAGCCGCTGTAGCCATTGCATATGCAATTTATTGTTATTTTACACCTGACTATTTAGAAGACTTTGAAGATGATTTTGATGATGACTTCGAAGAAGATTTCTTTGATGATGATGAAGAGATTGAAGTCGCAAAGGCTGAAAAAAAGTCTGAGGAAGAATAATCATTTTATTTAGTTTGATGAGGCTGTTGCGGTTTGCAACAGCCTTTTTTATAGAAGAGGAGGCAGAATGAAAAAAGGACAGAGTTATGAAGGCTATGTAGAAAGTGTAGCCTTTCCGGCAAAAGGGATTGTATTTGTAGAAGGTGAAGAAAATAAAGCCGTGGTGAAAAATGTTTTGCCCGGTCAGAAGATACAGTTCCGGGTAACCAAAAAGCGGAAAGGAAAAGCAGAAGGCGTTTTGGAAACGGTAATTGAAAAATCCGGGGATGAAATCGATGCTATGTGTCCTCATTTCGGTATTTGCGGCGGATGTAATTATCAAAGCCTTCCATATGAAAAACAACTGGAACTGAAAGCCGGACAGGTTGAAAAGTTACTTGATGAAGTTTACATAAGTAAAGGAAGAAAAATTGAGTATTCTTTTGAAGGTATAAAGAAAAGTCCCAAACAGTATGGATACCGAAATAAAATGGAGTTTTCCTTTGGAGATGAATATAAAGACGGTCCTTTGTCTTTAGGTTTACATAAAAGAGGTAGCTTTTATGATATCGTGCCGGTTACGGAATGCAAGATCGTCGATCATGATTATCGTCTGATATTACAGACTGTATTGCAGTTTTTTGGTGAAAGAAACATACCTTATTTTCACAGAGTGAAACTTTCGGGATATTTGCGCCATCTGCTAGTCAGGAAAGCAGCAAAGACAGGACAGATTTTAGTAGCACTTGTGACCAGTAGTGATGTTGCCGGTCTGCCGTGTGATGAGAAAGTTTTATTGGATGAATTTTTAAATCAACTTCTTTGTTTGGAGCAGGAGAAGAAACTGGAGGGAACTTTTGCCGGTATTTTACATACTGTGAATGATTCGGTTGCCGATGTCGTGAAAGCGGACCGGAATGAGATTTTGTACGGACAGGATTTTTTCTTTGAAGAATTGATGGGACTGAAGTTTAAGATTTCCCAGTTTTCATTTTTCCAGACCAATTCACTCGGAGCGGAAGTTTTATATGATACAGCCAGAAATTATATTTTAGAATCTGCCGGCGGTATGGCAGATCAGATCGTTTTCGATCTTTACAGCGGAACCGGAACCATTGCCCAGATGATGGCACCGGTCTGCAAAAAAGTTATCGGTGTTGAAATTGTAGAGGAAGCTGTGGAAGCTGCAAAAAGAAATGCAGAATTAAACGGTTTACATAACTGTGAATTTATAGCAGGAGATGTTTTAAAAGTCATCGATGATATTTCAGAGAAACCGGATTTTATTATCTTAGATCCTCCCCGCGACGGAATTCATCCCAAAGCTTTGCAAAAGATCTTAGACTATGAAGTTCCGCACATCGTTTATATTTCCTGCAAGCCTACCAGCCTTGCCAGAGATCTGGATGCATTTTTGGAAAGAGGCTATAAAATGGAAAAAGCCTGCTGCGTGGATATGTTCCCGGCTACGGCGAATGTGGAGACGGTGGCAATTTTGTCTCAACGGTAAGCGGATGATTATGTTGAGGTGGAGTAAGAACTGGATGAGCTGGATGTAACGAGTGCGGAGAGTAAGGCGACTTATGCGGAGATTAAGGATTATGTGCTGAAGGAGCATGGGTTGAAGGTTTCTAATCTGTATATTTCACAGATAAAAAGAAAATGTGGAATAGAGGTTGGGGAGAATTTGCGCGATTCGACGACCGCTGCGAACCTTGAGAAACTTGTTTCTCAAGGTATGCCTAAGTCGGAAGAAAGTAGACAACCTCAGTGTCCGGCGGAGAAGGAAAAGCGATAAGGGATGCGTTGGAGCATTTTGGGATGGTTTAGAGAGGTGAGTGCATGGCATTAAACTATATGGTATATCAATATGATGGCTGCAGGAATGCACAGATATGGATGGCAAGCAACTTGTAATTGACTGTGATAAGGCAGAGGCTCAGGTTGTATTTGATGAGCCGGAGGATGTAGGAATCCTTGCCAGACTTGCAAGGAAAGGATTACCGGCATCCTGCGAGAGTAGGATGTGATACATATGATAGAGCGTTCAAAAAAGTATTTGAATAAAGAATTGAAAATAAAGATATGGATTAAACAATGAGGAATCACTTGATTTGTACGAAGTGCAAGTTGAGTGATTTTTTATTATCTCAATATAGAAATACATTAAAGTGAGAAAAAATCACATTTAAAGGTTGATTTATTTCAAAAACAGCATATAATAGAAAGTAGAAAAGAAGGTGAGGTAGCAATCATGTTAATTCAGTTTAATTTTAAAAATTTCAAATCCTTTAGAGAGGAGGCTACTTTGGATTTGTCTGCAGCAAAGATGACAGAGTTTTCAGACAGAGTTGTGTCTATTGGTAGCGAGAAGATTCTGCCGGTTGCTGCTATTTATGGTGCAAACGCAAGCGGAAAGTCTAATATATACAACGCTTTTGAATATATGTCTGATTATGTTGCAGATTCATTTAAGTACGGTGATGAAGAGGAAAAGTTTGAGCATTTCAGACCGACTCCATTTTTGTTTGATTCCACATCAGCAAATGCAGCGTCTAGTTTTGAAGTGTATTTTACATTGCCGGGAGATAAGGCTGAAAAGACTTATAATTATGGGTTCTGTATTGACAAAGAAGGTGTAACAGAAGAATGGTTAAATTCTAAGGCAAAGACTGCAAGAAAGTACAGTACAGTTTTTTACCGTAATGCAGATGAGTTAGATTTGTCCGGATTTCCGAAAAACAGCAGAGATAATATTCAGGTGGCTTTGGAAAAGCAGGTACTCATTGTGTCTTTGGGAGCAAAGCTGAAGATTGGTAAGTGTAAGGCAATCAGAGATTGGTTCCTTTCAAATGAGTTTGCGGATTTTGGTGCCCCATTTACAAACTTCTTCATGTCTCGTAGATTGCCTAAGGGATTTGTGAGCGACAAGAATGTTCAGCAGAAGGTTGTAGAATATTTTGCATCCTTTGATGAGCATATCAGAGACTTCCGAATCGAAAAGGTTCCGCAGGAAGGAGATTCTAAAGAAGAAAAGTATAAGATTAATGCACTGCATAAGATGATTGGTTCGGATGAAATGGCAGAGATTCCGTTGGAGTTAGAATCAGCAGGTACATTAAAGATGTTTGCTTTATATCCGGAATTGCAGGAAGTACTGGAGAAGGGCAGTGTATTCTTCATTGATGAATTAAATGCCCGTCTGCATCCGTTACTTGTAAGAAACTTCTTGCTAACATTCTTAAATCC
>CAMEJJ010000030.1 GCA_945919795.1 uncultured Lachnospiraceae bacterium | reverse complement strand
AAGTTGCCGGAGCTGAGGCAAGCTCAGCTCTGGAGCTTTCGCTCCGAAATAATCACTTACCGAAAGTATCACAAACACTGTGTGTCTAATAATGTCAAAACGACCTGCACTTTTGCAATAGAAGAATGCAGGTTTTGTCAGTATTTTCAGGGTTTTAGACATTTCAATGTTAACCAATTTAGATTTAGTAGCACCTAATTCTGGGAATTTACAGATCTGCATATTGTTTGATACTCATTACTTTTAATAAACTCGCCAATATTTTGTTCATAAATCGCACGTTTGTTTTTTAATATAAAATCTTTTGTAACTTTTGAATAATCTATTTTTACTAATTCTTCAATAATATCGGAGCAGAAACGATATCCCAGAATTTTACCCCCAGCATAAATCGCATATGGTGGTACATCTTTAGTAACAATTGACCCAGCACCTATTACAGCCCCTTGATGAATTGTTACTCCGGATAAGATAGTGCAATTAATCCCTATCCAGACATCATCTTGTATAATGATATCACCTTTAGATGGTTCTTTGTCTGGCTCATTAAATATAAAATGATTAAATGGGTAAGTACTAAAGCATTTATAATTATGCTCACCAAACACGAAATATACATTTTCTGAAATAGAGCAAAAAGAACCTATCCTCAAACAATTCTCTTTATTATCATATAAACGAACATTAATCATACCATATGTTTCTCTTCCAATCTCCACCTGATCTATCGGTACAAAATCTTGTATCTCGGTATGATTATGAATATTTTTCGTTTTCCATTCCTTGTAAAGTTTGCGAAATCTAAATTTATTAACAATGTAACTTATCATATATTCGCTCTCAAATTCATCCATTTCTTATAATACTTTTCCCAATTTTCATTAATTAGACCGTTCCAAAATTTAGGTTGACCATATGCATGCAATATCTTTGTGCAAGGCAATGCCTCTTTTGGATGCATACAATAAATTGGAATACTTAGTGCTTTACATGACAAATTAAATTCCTGCATTAGCAGAGTAACAATACACTGCTCCGGCAAATATAAATAAGGAAGCAACTCTCGAGTTTTATTATAACACCATTCGTAAAGCAACATATAATTGCCCAGTTCTCTTTTTAAAACAAATAGAGGCATAGTAATACTGTTTGCCTCCAAGTTATACGCTTGCATATCCTTCCTAGAAATATTAGGATAAAACATTTGCTTCAATGAAGTATCTTCATTTATGACAAATGCCATATTCTCCTTCATTGTTCTAATTTCACTGATATCATCTCTTATTAATACATCATAGTCAGTCCATATAACAGTGTCATACTCTTCTAAAAGTTTAAAACATTCATACTTGCAAAAAACCATAGGTGAGAAGTATCGGATAGTTTTATTACACATAAGCCTAAACCAATTTATGGGGCATTTGTATCGGATAAATCTAGTTTTCATAATACTAGCAATTGCCTTTTTATCTATTTCACTAATTCCATCATGAAAGATAATTAATTCATCTGCCACCATAGAGGTTTTTTCTTGAATATTAATAGCCAATACAGCCATCGCATCTACATCTCTCTTTGTTCCTCCTGTTACAATTGCAGTACTCATATCAATTCCTCATCAAGCACACTTCTTATTGTTTCCAGATACATATATTTATTCGTATTATCTGGCTCAAGATAGGCTCCTTCGCCCCATTCATTCCATGCATTTATATATATATATTCATTATTCTCTGCAAGGCTCTTTCTAATCTGCGTTTTCAAACATTCAGCAAAAAACTCAGGTGAATTATTGGTATAAACAGCACCTTTCATTTTCCGCCTTGGAGTATCATCATAATCCGAAAACACCCCATAAAAACACTTCTTCTTCTCAAAATTTTTGTCCTTTTCAATTAATCGATAAAAATCTTTTGCTTTTCTTTGATCCGGAAAAAAACTTGTTCCTAAAATCTTATTTGCACGTTTCCTGAGACCTGCTTTAATTATACTTTTGCGAACCGGTATACTTTTTTCATTTTTATAAAAAGACCATGTAGGCTCAAAGTTATAAAATGCATCTACGGACTTTAATAAAGTTTCATCATCTCTATTTTCAGATCCACCCGCTACAATATACATACCCTCAAAACCATACATTTTTGCAAGTTCATTCCAGCATTTCATCATTTCATATAGGCAAGGAATTTTTGATGCCTGATAGATATGAAAAACAGGTTTATTATCTATTTTTATATAGCGTTCATCCGTAAAGAAATAAAGCAACTCATTAAAATGGTTTTTCCACATTTCTTCATTACCATAATCTTGCTCTATTAATATCTCCTGTTCATGTTTATCCGCATACCATGTACGTTTCCATGTTTTGCTATCCCAGCATAAAGAATAATTAATCTCAATTTCCGGATGTGCGCGCAAAATTTCTACAGGTTTTTCTAACAATTTTTTCCCGGCAAACCAATAATGATAAATACAAAATCCATATATTCCATATTTTCTTGCAAGTTCTGCCTGCCACTTTAATGTTTGTGCACTTTCATCTGATAAATTATAATAATTATTGTCCAAAGGAACTCTTGGTTGTTTATGGCCTTTAAATAATGAAGTTGCTTTCTTCGTTGCAATCCAATCAGTATATCCCTGTCCCCACCATCGATTATTCTCTTCTATCTCATGAAATTGCGGTAAGTAAAAGCATATTAATTTCATCGTTTTATCATCCAATTATTTATTTCCTCTTTTATCGGCTTATTAATATTAAATCCCAGCACATGCTTTATTTTAATCGTTAACCCGTATTGTCCGAAATATGTCATATAAATCTTGTCAAAATCTCTATCCCACTCAGCCTTTATTCTATGTTTAATCGGGAATTTTACCGGGCTACTATTATTACTCATCCATTTAGGTACACTCTTTGTATGCGTTGATTCTTCTTGAAATCCTATATTAAACGTATGACTCTTTGATGGAAGGACACATAACATATCATTAATAATACCCGCATACATGAATTGATAGCTCCAAGTATCGTTGAAGTCTCCACTATATAACACATCAAATTGACTTGTATATGTCCAATAGGCATTTAATGGAAATACTTTTTTCCAAACTGGATTTTTACGGTTTTGTGGCCAAGAAGAAATCTTAAAATCATATATATTCCAAGCTCTTCTCCATGTAGCCCACCCCCAGATAAATGGAACTTTTGAAAACAAATAATCTTCATCCGTAGAATATAGCCCTTCTATTGGATTATTTCCACTAATCATTAGTATTTCTTTATTATCTTTATAGTATTCCAACATTTCCTCACAGTAGAAAAAAAAAGTATCATCTGGAATAATATCGTCCTCCAAAATAATTGCTCTTTCTTCGGTTTCAAATACCCAAGATATACCACTCGATAGGCGTTTTCCACATCCCATATTTTTTTCGGCGTAATTCTTATGAACTTCGCACTCCCAATCAATACTATCTTCAACAAAGAAACGTACTTCCTGAACTTTTTCCGCTTCCATTGGCTTTCCTACCCTTGGAGCATCCGAGATTAGGTATATTTTCTTCGGTTTTACTTTACGTATTTTTTCAAACACTTCTTTTGTTGTATCTAATCGATTAAATATACAAAAAACTATTGGTACATCGAACATTTTTCTGGTCTCCTATTGGCAATTGATATTAACATGGTACAGGAATGGTGCAAAACATCATACCTCAATTATCCTTTGTATGACTCCGCTATAATTGATACGGCTCAAGCAAAATGCACTCATTAATAGGAAAATTAATCCACATATTATAATAAGTATATCCTTTGTATTCATTCTTGCGACATTCACCCAATATTACTGCATAATAATAACCATTATCAATTGCTATGTTCTGTGGTTTCAAACAAGAAGTAATCATTTTCTTTGTGCGAATATCCTTAAAATGAATATATACTTGTTTGATTTCTTCACCATTTTTATCCCTTTTTTGAATCTCCTTTAATTCAATATACACTCTTCCATAAACAATCAATAATTGTTCCTGCGATATATTTTTCCCCCATGATTTAAAACTATAATGAGGTATAATATTCTTTTTGACTACACCATCACTTTGAACTCTTTCAATCAGCAAAGGATTACAATGTTTTCTTTCACTAGTTTTTGTAACCACACTTGGTTCTATATCTTGCTTGAAAAGTTTCCTCATCATTGCTTCAAGAAGACTTTTTATTTTCTTCTTCTTTCTAAGTTCTTTAACATATTCTTCAACAACCTTTTTTGAAGCCGTATCACATTCATAGGTACAATTCTTTCCCTCTATAAGGAAATGTGGTTGGTTTGGATAGGTTCTTAAGAAAACCACTCCTTCTTTTTTAACCAGTGATAGTTGTGGTCCTTTACATTCTGGGCAAAACATTTTCCCTTTATATAAACGGATATAATCTTCATCTGACAAACCCTCAATTTCTGATAGATAATGTTCACATGATTTATCATTTGTATAGTAAAAAGAATCAAATTTGTAATCTCCCATGTTCTCCTTACATGGTTCATATTTAGATGCTTATTTATATTAACCATGAACCCAATATTTTTCCTGCAATAACCACAAAATTTTTAACAATAACATATTATAATGTTTTGGTCAAAAGCATAATAATAGTCTTTTAATTTCATCAAGTCAGCCACATATACATTTTTCCATCTCTAATCAATACACAGTTTTCCTTAGGCCACTTATTCATTTCCTCCAGTATGCTTCTATCAATCTCTTCCCATTGAATATTCATATTTGTCTGAATAAAATACTTAATAAAGTTACATACTCCTGTCGGAGTAGCAATATATCCCCAACCCTGTTGTTCCATTCCGGGAATATATTTATCTAAATGTGCTTCCAACGTTCTTCCATATAGAGAACCATAGTCCTTATTGAACATTATAATAACAGGCATACCAGGTTCATAGCCATCAGCACTCTCAATTCTGTCAACAATCCTAACCGCAAGAGAATATTCTCTTTCATATTGCAAATATGAGTTCATGTATGCAATATTATCTATAACCCCAAAAAACAATGCGGAACTTAGCGCTGTAATTACAACAAGTTGTTGTAATACTCTTTGTTTTCTCTTGCTCCAAAATTCAGAAATAACCCCTTCATATCGTTCACAGAGAATGATTGGTAAGATAAAAAATATCGCATACGCAACAAATTGTCTATATACTTTTGCTTCATCAGGACTAACAACAAATGCATAATTAGCAACGATGGGACATGTTACAGATATTCCTATCAACAATAATATCCTTATAGATTTATAATTATACCCTCTCCATCTAAATAGAATCAGTTTTCCTACAATCATAATAATTGTTACAAACGTAATAACAACTATTACTCTACCTATTGGTAATGAGAATACACTCCCATATGTCAAAAACCAATATGCTCCTCCATAGCATTTCACTATGCCTCTTAAAACAGAATCTACCGTTAGTGCAAAATCTCTGTAAGATTGCACATGCGCCATAAGTAAATACGCCTTAAAAGTAATATAGTACACTCCTAATGACAATAAAATCAAAATACTATATTTTGCTATTTGTGCCCATATTTCTTTTATTTCTTTTCCATCTATAACATCAAGAGCTACTATCACAAAGATTAACAACATTGCAACAGACAACATAGCTTGGTACGATGCTAATGAAAGCACCCAGCAAAGAACACCGGCCAAATTCATCATTCTTGATTTTTTCAGCACCAACCAAACACCAAGACATGCAAAAAGCACTCCGATTGCAAAGCAATGCGACGTATACAAAAAGCAATTCAATGTTGCCACTGTTGGAAAAGAAATATATATTGTGGATGCAAGGATAATCGCAGAACGACTCTTTAAGTTAAATGTTTTTACAATAACAGCAAAAGATAATGACCAAAACAGTAACGACATCATTCCCAGCAAAAAAGGAATTGTCACTCTGCTTGTGGCCCTTTCCAAAATAGCTGCAAACCATCTTCCTTCAAGAGCATGCCATGAACCATCATTTTCAAAAAGATTTAATCCGCTGTATGTTGGCAAATGGTTTACATAAACAAACAAATGTATTAGGCATCCACAGATAAATGTACTAATAAATCCGCATTCTGCTTCATGCCCCACCCATTTTCTTATCTGTGAAATTAAAGAATCTACTTCCTGCATCCTATATTTTCTCCCTAACAAATTTTTATCACGTTCCAAATCATTTCATTTCAAATGCTGCTCTGGTCACTATTTCTCGCAATCCACTATCGCGTTTTACATAATACTCAAACAATATTTCCATCATTTCAAAATCTTCTTCCGAGTCAATATCTAGCACAAGATAATCCGGCATAACCACAACACCACAATTGTAGTCGAGAATTGTCTTATCAATTATGCCGGATAAAAATTTCGGACTATATGCATAAATACTGGCATTCAGTTCGTAGGATTTGGGAGCTTGCTGCCTTGCCGTATACATAGAAGGACATATCTTTCTATAATAATAATCCTTTTTCTCAACCATATTAAAGTATGGGCTTCTGCGCGCCGGTACCACACTATAAACCAAATCACAGTTTGCATCTGCCAGCAAGGTCTCAATAGCAGACTCCACATCACACAACCTGCGCATAGGCGAAGTAATGTCCAGATCCACTACTACATCAAAATCCTTTTGATTTCTACATTGGCAATAGGTGTCCTTAATAACTTCTACCTTGGCAACCGCATCTCCTGCCAGTTCTTCTTTACGTTTAGCTAATATCACATTTTCTACAATATGCTGAGTTGCAACCAATTCCTGCAATTCTATGCTGTCTGTGTTCAAGGCTACCGTTACATTCTCTTCCGGGTGCTTATCAATATATAGACGGATAACCGATAAGGTGTAATATACCAGCGGCACACCATTTAGTTGCTTCAAATTCTTGTTTTTAAACCCTTTTGAACCTGCTCTCCCACAAATTGTGAATAAAATGTTCATGCTTGTTCTCCTTTGGTAATCTTTAATGTCTGGCATGCCCACTCCACAGGATTATCGTTCGCACATTTTCCATCTATCATATCAAAAAAATGTACTAATTCCTTTTTCTGATAAGAATCCCGGTTTTCCTGTAAGTCCACAACGATGTTTTTTTTTCGATAAAGAATCTTTTGTGCAATCAAATCCGCTTCTATCGAATCATCTTCCGCAAACAATTCTATCTTACGAATCGGGACACGGCCCAGATAATCCAAATGTACTTCCACAAATTTATCCGCATATTCTGCGATATAGATTGCCACATCATCACTGTTGATTTCCAGATTGGATTTCTTGCCGATAAGGCTATAAACCTTTTGCGGCTGCCCTATCAGATAACAGAGATAATCCCATTCATGTATCAAATCAATGGAAACACCGCCGCCCAACTCTTTTCTGGCACTATACGTGGTACGATAGTCTGTTCCCGGTCGCCAATCCGGAAGATAACTGGAAGAAATGCAACGCACGGAATGTACCTTACCAAAATCCATGTTCTCTTTCAAATATTGGATTACATTGGTATACCGCAAGGGACATGCCACATAATACACACTGTTCTTTTGCAGATTGAGTTTTGCAATATCTTCCTCACTAGTCTCAAAAACAGGTTTTTCTATGAAAAAGTGTTTTGCATGCTCCTTGACTGCTAATAAAGTTTTGTAATGCAGTCTGGTGGGATTGGTAATAAAAATGACATCATAGCCAAATGGTAATTCCGCAAAATCATGATATACTTGTTCAATCATACTCTGCACAGCTTCATCCAATGGCTTTCCATTACCGGAGCGAAGTACATCGATACATACGTCTTTCTGATAGAGGTCTTTTAAGTTCTTAATATGTCTGGCCGCAATAGAGCCAAGACCTATGAAACATACTTTTCTTTTCATTTCTCAATCTCATCAATCCATGCCAGAATCTTACTATCTTGTTCAAAAGAATATCTTGGCTGTTCTTTTTGCTGTACGCTGTGAATAAAGTTTACAAGTTCATCATAATATGCATTCTCAACAATAAACTGATTATAGCCTTCCTTATGTTCTACTTGTTCATACAGAGAGATATTCTTTGTCGAACCGGTACTGTTATCAAATTCTGTCAAGGTATCCGGTGTACCCTTCCATCCAAGGTAAAAGCCTTCCGCCCAGATTTCCAACTCTCGGCCTGCCTTAGGCGTTACAATATCTACGGACAGATTTCCCATCACTCCTGATGCATGCTCCACCAGCACATGATAGCTGTCATCGTAATCAATCTTCAAATCCGATACTTTCCTATGAAGAGAATGTACGGCTACAATCTCTCCAAAAGTATCTGTCAACCATGGAAGTTCAATAGCAAAGATTTCCCTACAACCATTCGTATCTTTCCTTCCTGCAAAGAAATTCTTGTAATTCTCCCAGGGATGCCACTCCGGCAGATATTGTCCGATATGATAGCGATATAGACCCTTAAATTGACTCGTCTGCACCTTCTCTTTGATATATTGCATCTCTTTCCGATACATAAAGGTGGAGGATAAGAACAAGACCTTTTCCTTTTTTTTTGATAATGCAATATTGTCCTCATAGCCATCCGATATCAGATTTAATTCCGTGAACACATGGAGCTTATGCTGCAGGCATTCTCTGATAATTGTCGCATGGGTATGAGGCGACGTAGAGATAACTGCGCAATCAATGGTTTCCGTTTTCAATGCATTATTCAAAGATGCATAGGTTGCAATGTCATATAATGTACTGCTTTCCCTGCATCTCTCAGCATTCGAATCTACGCCAATAATGTTCCACGCGCACTTATTGTCAACTTCTCTCCCTATATATTGCTTCAACAGGCGAATTCTTCGTTTGCCCATGGAACCAAGACCAATCACCACAATATTCATACTGAACTCTTTCCCATTAATCTTTTTTCCAATTCTTTTCTATCAATCTTTCCATTTTCATTAATAGGAATATTTCTCTCTTTTATAATTTTATTCGGCACCATATAGACCGGAAGTTTTTCCCTCAAATATGTCTCTATTGTGCTACTATCCTGTTTCTTACTTTCAAAATAGGCTACAATATTGTCATTTTTTCGATCAAAAACTACTGCGCAACGTTCAATTCCATCCATAGCATTTAATACAGTTTCAACCTCGCCCAGTTCAATGCGATATCCCATATGCTTAATCTGGAAATCCTTACGTGAAATATAGACCAATTCTCCATACTCATTGTATTTGACCAAATCACCTGATTTATAAACAGTTTCCGGGTAATCATTATGCAGCGGATTTTGTACAAAAGCTTCTGCCATCTTTTTTGGATTACGATAATACCCCAGTGCCAGATATGAACCCCTGTAATATAGTTCTCCAACTGTATTCGGTTTCGTAATCAAATGATTATTATCGTCAATCACCAAAACAGACATATTATCGCAGGTTTTTCCTATCGGTATAGGTTCATCATCTGCAAATTCGCGATCTAATATGTAATATATGCCAATGTCAGTTATCTCCGTAGGACCAAATAAGTTGGCATACATAGCATTAGGAAGGTTTTTTCTCCAATAATTTAATTGTTTTGTGGGCATAACCTCCCCTGCAAAAAGAACTTTTTTAAGATATTTAAATCCAATCTTTTCAAGCAATTTGAATTTAGAGACAATACATAAAGCAGAAGGTACCCAATAAATAGTATTAACCTTTCTTTCATTCATAAAATCTGCTAACTCTGCCACAAAGGTAAATGCTCGCTTGGGGATAATCTGCAATGTTGCTCCAGCGGCAATTGTCGCATAAATATCTAATACAGACATGCTAAAATAGAAGGGAGTTTGGTTTCCAAATATTGTCTCACTTGTTATATCAAATGTTTCTAATATCCAGTGGGCATATATGATTACGGAACGATGACTTACAATAACACCTTTAGGAATTCCTGTTGAGCCAGAAGTGAATAATGCGTACACAGGGTCTGTATCAATCATACCTTTTCGAATACTTTGAAGCGCATTCTCATTAATAGTCGCACTACTCAATTCCGAATAGTTCCTCTTCAAATGATTATATTTGCCAAAGTTTACATCCATACTTTCTTCAGAGACAATTATAGCCTTAGGTGAAATAGTATCTAATATTAATTGAACTCTATCCATAGGCATGTCCGTATCAATCGGAACATAAAAGCAACCACTATATGCTATGGAAAAAAAAGCGATTAGCGTCTCAACACTTTTAGGGATATAAACAGCCACTGCCCCTTTTGTAGCATGATTATGAAGTGCTGTACCAATCGCTTTGGCAGTTGTTACAACTTCGTCATACGTTACTCCCCTTTTAAAGTCAGAGAAGGCCACTTTATGCCCATATTTGTTCTGCGTTTCTTCTAGTAAATCTAAAATGCTAATCATCCATTTCATGAGGGGCGATCTTGATCCCCATCTCCTTTAAAAATAATTGGGTTGGTATCCTTTTCAAACACAATGCCAATATTAATATTCTGACATATATAAGGAGAAAAATAGTTTGGTATAATATTTTTTGAGTCAATAGAATTTCTCTTAAATCCGGCATGTTCTAAAATTTTATCATCAATTCCATACTCGTAAAAATCTATATACTCACATTGCAGTTCATCTAGCAATTGTTCAATTGCACAGCTTAACCCTTCAATCAAATATGTATCGCCTAAATAATCAATTACCCTTAATGCTTTTGATCCATTATGCTCTTGTATTCTCGCAATAATGTAGGAATTACAAGGTACATTGTCCTCACAGATTTCATACACAAAATACTTATATCTTGGATGCTCAAAATAACGGTGAATTATATAATCTGACGACTTTGCAATTTGATTGGGATTTGGATTCGGATGATATTTCATTTTAAACATTTCCACATCTTCAACTAAGGTCATCTTAAAGCCGTTATCTCTAATTTCAGATTCAGTTTTCTTTTCTTTTTCACAAACAACCGCCAAATGTTGTTCCATATTTTTATTCACTCGATAATAATGTCTTAAATTATCAGTTTGTAGCCCAAGATACCTGTAGATATTTCTGGTTCCTTCATTTATTCCACTCGTATAAATATGACGGCATTCACCAAACTCTTTCAAGTATTGTAAGAGCAATACCCCGCCAAACATAATTTCGTCATGTTCCAGCACTTTCCACATGACCGTAAATATGTCGCGGTTAGTCTCATCATAAGGGATGAAACCAAGAATACCTACGATGTCACCTTCAGCATCCAAAAGTAAAACAAAATTTATTTTCTCTGTATGAATGCTAAACTCGTATTCAAAAAAGTCCTTATCTTTTGCAAGAATATGGTTCTCTTTCCAATACTTTTCGATAAAACGCATGATAGCTGAAATATCTGTCCTTTCTGCGAAACGAATTGTATATCCTGACGGCAATTCATTACTTAGCTTTCTCACGTTTTCTCCTAACTCAATTTCTGGATCATCTTTTCAATATTTGCCAAACTACAAAAATTCTCTGCTTTTAAAAATGCTGGATCAATTTCAATGTCAAATTCTTCTTCCAGTTCCACAACAATATTAAAGATATCATGTGAATCAATGCCAATCTCAGAAATCAGATCAATTCCCTTACATTCTAAAGCCTTCGGATTTACTTTTGCAATTACACTACGTATTCTTTGTTCCATTTCTATGCCTCTCCTTACATATTCCTATAATTTTTGCTTTTAGGTGGGAAATCATTAGTATCCAGCCTTGGCAATGTATATCGTGAATCCGCAGGAACCATTGCAGTTCTGCACTCTGTTGCCATTGCTAGGCAACATCCTCTCTTCTTTATGGTTTCGATTACGTTTTCATTAAAGGAGCCATACGGATAATTTAATACCCATTTCTTGGAGTCAATATAATCCTGCATACAATCTAATGCTTTATCTATATCGGCCTCCGCTTCTTTTTCTGTAAGATTTCCTAGCCAATAGTGATCATATCCATGCAGTCCAATAAACATTCCATTTCGCTTCATGCATGCTATTTGATCTCGATTCATATATAATTTTTTAGCAAATTCCAACTCGCTTACACCGACAATCTCTTCAAATAGCTGATTGGTGATGATATTTCTCAGTCGTTCCGGCAAAACTGTCTGCAAACTCTTTTTAACAAAATTTACCTCTTTGGAGTCAAATCGTGTCATTACACCATATTGTTGAAATAATTCTTCATTTGAAGCATAATCAAATTCTTTACCCCTATAAAAATCTAATAATTTATACAATTGCTCCAATATGTAATCTATTTTCCCTGATGCAAGAATAAAATGTATTTTATTTACATCTAATACCTTGCCTTCCGTAAAAGTCTTTCCCGGTATATAAAAAGAGCCTTGAATCTTTTTGTCATTTAATATTGGAAAAACATATGAATAATGATCCGCATATCCATCATCAAAAGTTAAAAGAGCAGCATTTTCCGGCAATTCATAACTTTCTTCATATGCAGCAATAAGCTCTTCCATCGTAATTATGTTGAAATTATGACATAAAAACTCTATCTGCTCCTTAAACAGCCTGTATTCCAATCCCTTAATCTGTGGATATCTAGAATACTCTAATTCCCTAACATAATGATACATTATGATTCTGACTTTGTTCATCAATTCACCCCACATAGTATTTTAAAATTTAGCATATATGTCTATTCTTCAAAATCCAAATCAAAAAAATGTTTCTTAATGGTCGTTTCATTTTGAAGCATTTTCCTAATGCCTTCCGCAATTTGCTCCGATGTATTTTCCTTTTCATATGGATTCTGCATCGTAGACAGCATAGAACGAAATTCCTTCGAGAACGCTTTAGCAATAGCTCCTTTAATTTCTTCTGTCTCCTCGCCACAGTGAATCACTGTATCTGCACACATTCTTCCCTGTTGCCTGTTTCCAATATTGACTGTTGGAATATGGAAAGAGGGGGCTTCAATAATTCCACTTGAGGAATTGCCTACCACAGCAGCACAGTATTGCAGTGCGCTCAGATAACGTGTTCTCCCCAGCGAAGTAAATGCGATACATCTGTCGGTATGTTCATTCACAAACCTGTCAATCATATGATTCACGATACGACCATCGGCGTCTGCATTGGCCTTTGTAAAAATAACCCGCAGATTAGGCGATTGTTCTATGACTGAAAGCAGTTTTCCAAACTGTTCCTCAGAGGGCGTATCCTCCAGGGTAACCGGATGATACGTCACAAGGATAGTATTCTCATCTATAGAAAAGCCAATACTCTCCTCTAAAACAGTTCTACTTAACAGTTTCTCCCGTTTGATGTTCTCTACACCAAGAGCGCCTACACAAAATACATTCTTAGGGTCTTCTCCCAGTTGAATGATTCGGTGGCGATATGCCTCTGTGGAAGCAAAATGTAGCTGACTCATCTTGGTAATGGAATGCCTGATTGCGTCATCCATTGCCCCTTCGGTTATTTCACCGCCATGTATATGTGCGATGGGTATTCCTGCCACCATTGCCGCACTGGCAACCATAAGCATCTCATAGCGGTCGCCCAATATAACAACCATATCCGGTTTCAAGCGTTCAAAGCAATCGGCAAATCCCATTAATGCAACTGCCATAGACTTTGTAACCGCCACTTTGGAATCCGAGCTTAAGAGCATCTCGACTTTCTCCGTAATGGCATACCCATCCTCTTCTATTTCCCTGTAGGTTAAGCCAAATTCCGGTGACAAATGTGTTCCGGTAGCTACTAATTGCAGTTGCAAATCCTCTGCTTGATGAATCTTTTCAATTACCGGCTTCAGCAATCCATATTCTGCTCTCGTTCCTGTAACCACACATACTTTTTTCATCATTCTATCAGCTCGTCCTCTTCATAGCTTCTTGCTGCTACAGTGCCAATGATTTCCTTCCATTTCATCGGTGAAATTCCTGTTCCGGGTCTTTTCGTAGTCAGATTCTCTTCCGTAAATATCTGCCCTTTTTCAATCCTTCGCTTTGCCACAATACTCTTACGGGCAATCGCAATATTTTTCTGTTCTGACATAGATGGCTGCTTATCACCGGTTCCCATCGCCATCTCCACATTACGGATAGCCCGTACCATCTCCCGCAGTTCCTGCGGTTCCAGACTTGCCTTATGATCCGGTCCTTCCATGGACTTATCCAGAGTAAAATGCTTCTCTATAATCTGTGCTCCCATCGCAACTGCAGCAATGGGAATCTCAATTCCTAACGTATGATCGGAATATCCTACTTCTACCCCTAATTCATCACGCAGCGTCAGCATAGCTTTCAGATTCACATCGGAAAAAGGAGTCGGATATTCTGTATTACAATGCAATACAGAAATATCTTTGCTCCCATACTCTCTTAATACCGCAATGGCAGCTTTCACTTCGTCCATATCCGACATTCCTGTAGACAGAATCACTTTTTTCCCTGTTTGTGCTATTCTTTTCAAATAGGGATAATTCGTAATTTCGCCGGATGGGACCTTCATAATTTCCATACCAATTCCACTTAAATAATCAACGCTATCCACATCAAAGGGAGTCGATAAAAACAGAATTCCCTTTTCTTTGCAATATGCTACCAATTCACGGTGCATTTCCTCTGTTAATTCCAATTTCTTAAGCATTTCAAACTGGGATTGTTCCGCATCTGTTGTTTCTTTTTGGTAGTCTGCCTTTGCCGTGTTTTTGCATACGATATTTTCTGCTTTAAAGGTCTGAAACTTTACGGCATCGACGCCTGCCTTTGCAGCCTCGTTCACCAATTCCCTAGCAATTTCCAGATTTCCGTTATGATTAACACCGGCTTCTGCAATAATAAAGACCCTGCTCATATTCTTCTTATCCATTCCCTATATTTTTTCTAATAACTTCTCCTGCCCCCACAATGCATCCGTCCGCAATCTTACAACATTGAATGACGGTTGCATTGGCACCGATAAATGCTTCCGAACCAACAGATGCCTCACCACACAAAACTGTTCCTACCGAAATGTGTGAAAAATCACCAACGTTGCAATCATGCTCTACAATTGCTCCTGTATTAATGATACACATTTTACCAATCGTCGCATCTGTATTTAAAATGGTGCCTTTTCCAACGAAGGTTCCTTCCCCAATCGTAACACCGGAAGCAAGCACTGCTGACGGATCACAAATCACCGGCAGCTGATACCCGATTTCTTTGAGTTTCTCATATAACTGATTTCTCAAACTGCTTTTTCCGAGGAAACCAATTCCGATTGCAGCATTTGGAATGCCTTGTTGGAATAAACGTTGCAAGTCACTATCATTCCCCAAAACGGGATATCGCTTCACGAAGTCTGAATTGGGATTGTCATTCACAACATAGCCCGCTATCTCATATTTACCTTCTTTTTCCAGTGCATCTATCAGGCTTTTGGCATGTCCACCCATGCCTAATATCAATATCTTTTCCATCCATTCTCTCCCTTTTGGGGTTACAGATTGAGTCGCTTCTTCATTTTCTCCATTTCTTCCATCTGTCCCATATCCAGCCACTTGTCTTCTGAAATTGTATATACTCCCACACGCTTTCCCTTATCAATGCATTCCTGTATTACATCCGTAATAAGAGTAAATGTTGCATCTGGTATCATATCTACAAATTCCGGTTCAATAACATAGAACCCTGTATTCGTAACGAAAGAAAGGCTTGGTTTTTCTTTTAAAAAAACAGCTTGACCATTCTCTGACACTTCTACCGTTCCATAAGGAATCACCATATTCTTCTCTGCGCATACCATGGTAATGATATTCCGGCTGTCTTTATGATACTTTAAGATTTTAGCATAATCCTCCTCAATCAGAATATCACAATTTGTCATGAAAAAGGATGAGGTATATCTTCCTGTAAGAAGCTTTAGCCCCCCACCGGTTCCAAGGAATTCTTTTTCTTCAACAAAGCTCACATCATACTGATTCTCATTGTCTAAAAAATAAGACTTTATAAAATTCTTTTTATAATTTACAATCATATCAAAATGCGAGCAACCATACTCTCTAAAGTGTGACATGATATGTTCGGTAATCGTCTTATCACCAATGGGAATCAATGGTTTCGGCAGAATCTGAGTATACGGATACAGGCGGGTACCTTTTCCCCCCGCCATAATGACTACCGGTATATGAAGCTGTTCTTTCTCAGGTGCAGGTTGTTCATTGATAAAAACAACGTCTATAATATGGTTCTCTGCATCCAGAATCGGCAAAGAACGAATCCGATGTTTAAGCATGATATCCTGTGCGTTTCCCTTATCCTCCAAGTAGCAGAATACCGGTTCGCAATTCATGATTTCCGTCACACTAACGCCTAGGCTCCCCTTGTTCAAGATATGCCTTCTGACATCGCCATCCGTCAGAGAACCTCTAAGTAAGCCATTGTCACTTACATATACAATTCCTTTACTGTTCTTATCAATCTGCTTTAACGCATCAATAATGGTATATTCTGTTCCGATAAAAAAATCTGTCAGTTGCATTTCAATTCCTCTTTTTTAGGAGAAGCCTTATTAGTTCTAAATAGAATCCTTTAAAATCAACCTTCCCATTACATCTTTTCAAAACAACTCCCAATTATACTGTATATTAATGTTCAACCTAAGCCCTGTCTCTGTATAGTCACAGAACTCACAAAATCACAGTCGCACCATAGATACCGTTTATTAATTCTCGCCAACTGAATCTCTGACTTAGAATCTGTCATAACACAATTTGAACAGTACTTTAAATTTCAGATACCTCCTACATATTATATAAATCCACTTTATATCTATTGATATTTTTTTTCAAATATTCAATTGTTTCTTCCAATCCCTGTTCAAGAGTATATCTTGGCTTCCATGCAGTCAATTCCCGAATCTTTCTATTAGCTCCAAGGAGACGATTGACTTCACTTTTCTCCGGTCTCAGTCTCTGTTCGTCACAAACAATTCTTGCATTTGGATTAATCTGTGAAATTAATTCATTTGCCAACTCTCCAATAGAAATTTCCTTCTGCGTTGAAATATTGATTTCTTCGCCTATCGTTTTATCACTCTTGTATATTTCAACGAATCCATTCGCAGTATCTTTTACAAAATTAAAGTCTCTGGTGGGTGTTAACGAACCAAGTTTTATTTCCTCTTTTCCTGCCAATAATTGCGTAATGATTGTTGGAATAACAGCCCTTGCCGACTGCCTTGGACCATATGTATTAAAGGGTCTTACAATCGTCACCGGCAAACCAAAAGAGCGATAAAATGATTCTGCCAACCGATCAGCACCTATTTTAGTAGCTGAATAAGGAGATTGTCCTTGGTAAGGATGTTTTTCATCAATGGGGACATACTGTGCTGTTCCATATACTTCTGAAGTCGAAGTCACAAGGACTCTATCCAGTTCTAGTTCTTTTGCTGCCTGCAATACATTCAACGTTCCTTTAATATTTGTATCAACATAAGCATCCGGGGAATGATAACTAAAAGGAATCGCAATCAAAGCTGCGAGATGAAAAACAGCCTCGCATCCCTTCATTGCTTCTTTTACTCCATGTGGATCACGGATATCACCCGAAAAAACTTCTACATGGTCCATAATAGATAATGGTAATGTGTCTAACCATCCCCATGTATTAAAAGAATTATAATAGACGAATGCTTTAACTTCATATCCCTCTATTACTAACTCTTCAACCAAATGGCTGCCAATAAAACCATCTGACCCTGTTACCAATATTTTTCCCATCTCTTAACTACCCAAAACCTTTCCTATCCTATTCATTAACCGGATAATCTGTCTATCTGACGTATAATTCTGTTTATCCATTAATCTATGGTAATGTAATTCATTGTAATCATCTTTCAATTCTTTTTTTCCCATCAGATACAGCCATTTAACTTTATAATATCCATATAACACTCTAAGATTACGAATAAATCTGACATCACACTCTTTTTGAGCGTGGAAAAAAGCTTCCGGTAATTTATCTTCTAATTTGTAGATTTTCTCCAATTCTTTCGCAATCTTCAGGTAAGCCGGTTCCTTTTCATCAAAAAAATAGTATTGTTCAAAAATTTCCTTTTTAATAGGAAAATTCTGTAAATAATCAATTTTCTCCTCAAATTCCTCATAGGTTTTCACTTTGTCAGCCGTTTCAAAACAATGATATTCATGCTTTTTTATCATTTCATATGGTCTTAATATTAGGCAGGTACGTTTTGACGCATAAATATCGGCCAGTGATGTGCTCCACCAGTTCAGTATGCAGTCTGATATTTTTATCCACTGCTGCACCGAATAATCTTTGATAATTTTTACCGAATCCCCACACATGTCTTTCAATTCTGTAGATATTTGTTCAGTTGGATGCGGGCGATAAACAAATACAGTTTCCTGATGCTGAGAACAGTATTTTTTAATCCAGTTAATTATTTCTTCTTGACTCTTTCTTTGGAGTTCAAAAAATTCTTTATCTGCTGTTGCATCGCTTGACATGATATCTAAAGACGCAAAACTGGATAAAAAAAGAAGAATTTTTTTGTCTTGTGGGATATTATATTCTTCTAAGATTTCTTCTCTCCCTTTGTAAAATCCATCTAATTCAGGTCTAACAAAATCCAGTCCCACATGCCCAACCAGTTTAACCTTATCATTAGGTAATCCACAATACTCTATCAGATGTTCTACATTCTTATTGCCCCATGACAGATGATAAACATCGTTTGCCTTACCATTCAGAACATAGATACTACCCGGCTTAAGACAGTCATCATTCAGAATTTGCTCCCATTGCATATTCACCACATTATTACAGGAATCAATGAATGATAACGCAAAATCTGTAACTGCTGTATTATATGCTTCAAAAACAACCGCAACTTTTGCTTTATATTTGTGATTATTTACCCTGTCCAATTCATGCCAAGTGTTAATGTATGCAACAGAATATCCTCTTCTCAGCAGTTCATATCCAATCAGAGTAATACCTTGTAGCTCTCTGTTTTTCACTTCATAAACAAATACGAAATCAACTTCTCGACTTCTCTTTGAAATTATTTGTCCTTTGGAATTCATTATAAGCATAATACGCTCCCTACCAATAACATCCGTCTTCTACTTTGATAAAGGCTTCAGGTCTTTCCTCTATGGACGGACGTATCCAATACTGATTTACTACCTCATCCATGAGTTTTTGATCAGCAGTCCACCTTTTTCCGAGGACTCCAAAAAACATTTGCGTACTTCCGCAGGTTTGTATGGCACCCTTACCCATTTTTTTTATTGCTGATGCCAACAGATAGCCATAGGCTCCGCAGCCAATCAATGCCACATCATAATCTATCTTTTTGCATTCTTCAATCATCCAATCCAGCGCTTCAAACCAATTTTTAAATCTGGAATCCTCTGTTCCTCCTGATGTTTGTACAGATTTAAGTATCTTGAGCTCAAATTGAGGTAATATTTCATCTGCACCATAGATATTGGCAAATAGTTTTTCTCTATTGCTTTCATATTGAGATTTTATAGAATTCGTGAATGGATTAATCACTAATACTTTCTTTCCTTGCAAGGCATGGGTCCATGGAAGTTCTCCCTTTTCTTTTCTTTGATAATATGGTGCAATATATCTCCAGCGCGTAATCTTAGCATTTGGTTCCCATTGAGCAGCCATGTAATCCTCCATCCACAGTCCCCAAATCGCATGAACATCAATATATTTTGCCGCATCCAACACCATATCCACATATTTGATTCCTAGCGCCTTATCATATGGAAAAAATCCAGCATTATTGCATAGTTGTGCCAGTTTGGACTCTATATCAGAATTCTCAGGAGTAATTTTTCCATTGACAAATCTATTATATAGTACTGCATTTATAAATTGCATCTCTGTATGACCATATCGTGCCACCCAAAATGGTTCCCCATCTTGAATCAACTTTGTAATATATTCATTTGATTCTTGCAAAGTAAATACAGTTCTTCCATCAATTTTCTTTATTTCATAATTATATTCTTTGCCTCTGGGTTGAAAAAAATGTTTATTTATACTTCCTTGCCAAATCCACCTCAAGCTATTTTTCTTATTGTAGTATTTATATGTATTCTGCAAATTCATATAATATCCTCACAACAAATTCTCTATTCTGCACGTCTAATAAATGTTGCCGGGTTACCTGCCCAGATTTCTCCCTCCGGAATATCCCTAGTTACCACAGATCCTGCACCTACCACTGCACCTTTACCTATCGTGACACCTTTTAAAATCAAACACCTTGCACCAATAAAAGCCCCTTCTTTTATATGAATCTTTTCTCCCGGTTTCATTTCAGATCTATCGGTGCCTGACTTATATACCAAACCATGAAAATCATTATCGACAATCATCGTTTCAGCGCCTATTAACACGCTATCATCTATTCTAATTTCATTTTCTGCAAAAATTAGTGATGAAGAAATCCCCGCATTATTTCCTATACATACAATCGACTTGCTATTTTGTGTATAAATTCTTGTCAACGATGTTCCTACCGGATTTGGATATACTCCGCAGTTTATTACTACTCCTTTACCTATTCGAATGCTACCACAATTGCTTATTATTATCTTCCCATTTATCACTATATCCCTAGAGTAATTTACGTGTGATGCATTCAATCTCATTTTATTTCTAATATTATAATAATACCTTTCTACTATTCTTTTCATTATCCAGCAACCATTATATATCTTGTTCGAAACAATATGATTATTCATAATAAAGCACCACAACAAACATTCTGTTTACTTTTTTCTTTTATATTCTTATTATTAATCTCAAATACTCTGTCGCACTTTTCTATTGTTGTTAACCTATGAGCCACAATTATTAGTGTTTTTTCGCCTTGAAGATTATTTATAGACTCCATAACAGCATTCTCAGTCTCATTATCTAGAGCAGATGTAGCCTCATCCAGTACAATAATTGGGGGATCGTAGTATAACGCCCTTGCTATGGCTATTCTCTGTCTTTGTCCGCCTGATATCTTTATTCCTCGTTCACCCAATACAGTGTCTAAACCCTGTGGAAGGTTTTCTACAAATTCCTTGAGTTGTGCTCGCTCTATTGTCTGCCATATTCGTTCTTCATTCGAATTTTCTTCGTCCACACCGAACAAGATGTTGTTTCGAACTGTGTCATCAATAAGGAAAACATTCTGTGGCACATAACCAACTAATTTATTCCAATTTGTGCTATTCTCATATATACTTTTTCCGTCAACCAATATTTCACCAGCCTGAGGCTTAAACAATCCCAGCAATATGTCGGCTAAAGTGGTTTTACCTGCTCCTGATTCTCCAATTAGTCCGATTGCTTCTCCTGGCCTAATTTCCATTTCCAAATTTTCCAACACATTTGGAAGTTCATCACTGTATCTCCAATTAATATTTTTAATCTGAATTTTATCATGAAAACCAACATGAGGGCTTACCTCAATTATTTTCTGCTGTTCACAATCGTCAGGTTGGTTTTTCAGATTTGTAATATTTTCATACGCATTTTCCAATGCCGGTCGTTGAAAAACAAGTGAATTCATAGCATTAGCAATATTAGATATGGAAGGTAGGATCCTCACGGATGCAACCGCTACAGCTCCAAACTGAGCTACCAATACTGTTATATCGTTTATACCTCGCATGCTTAATAAAACCAAAAATACTAATCCCGAAATGAAAATGGTTTCTATTACACGACTCGGCAATTTGGATATCCACAAATATCTGGTATTATATTTACATGCGACATCTGAGGCTTCTTCGAAATACCTAAGAAAATTTTTCTGCCTTTTCATCACATGGATTTCTTTAATTCCATTTACTGCCTGATAGGCATGCTGATAGCGTTTTGCAAAAGCCTCTCGACACTGTTCTCCACACTCTGCCGTTTTTTTTCTCAACCCCAGAACCATTATAAGGGCTGTTCCCACAGCAAGTAATAATAAACTAATGGCCATAACAGGATTAATCACAACAAGCAAAAAACCTAATAATATACAAGTCAGTCCTTCATTAAACAATGCACAATAACTGTCTACTGTCGTCGCTACTCCTGAAATATCTCCTGTGATTCCTCGCATGATTTCGGCACTATTTACATCCAGGAAATATTGATATGGCTTATAAATATAGGACTTTAACATAAGATTGGACAAATCTCTTTCCATTTTATTACGAAAGTCCAACTGAAAATAATTGAATAATAGGATAAAAGAATTCTTTATAACATATACTGCAATAATAAGTACGGCTGTTACTGTTACTATCCCAATAGTATTAGTAACACCAGACAATTCCAACAACGGACCAATATACTTATTTTCAATAAGTTGTTCAGGTTGAAGCATTGCCAGAATAAATGGTATCACTACACTGACACCCATTGTTTCAAGCAATGCGCTAAAAATAGCCATAAAAGCAACAATTATTGCCCGTCTTTTCTGCTTATTATTAAGTATGGCCATTAATTGCTTAAACATATTGATAAAGGTAATAACATTTTTCATATCTTCAACCTATTATTTCTGTTTCGTTAATTGGCTTATCTCTTTTTCTGTTACCTCATTTATTTCTATATCATGCATGTATGAATCATACCACATGACAATAGAATCCATAGCTTCCTCAACATTCATCATCGGCTTCCATCCGAATGTCTTCTTAAGCTTTGAGCAATCCAGTTTGAGGAAGTTGGCCTCATGGAGACCTCCATCATATTTGTTAACCCAGTTGACCTTGTTACCGGTTCGCTGCTCCCACTTCTTACAGAATAGGTCTACTAAATCGCCTGTGGTATAACAGTCTGTGTCATCCGGTCCAACATTATAGTTTCCTGCAAGACTATTATCTGTATACTGTTTCATGGCAATCATCAGGTATACATACACCGGTTCCAATACATGCTGATATGGTCTTGTGGAATATGGATTGCGTACAATTATATCTTCGCCCTTAGCCACAGCTCTGAAGCAGTCCGGAATTATTCTATCAGGGGCGAAGTCTCCACCACCTATTACATTACCTGCTCTGCAGGTGGATACTGCGATATCTTTGTCTTTGAAGAACGAATTAACATAGGAATATGTCACAAGTTCAGAGCAGGACTTGGAATTTGAATACGGATCGTATCCTTTTAATTCCTCATCCTCTCTGTATCCCCATTCCCATTCTCTGTTAAGATATACTTTGTCTGTTGTTACATTTATTACTGATTTAACTGATGGAGTATTACGCACGCATTCAAGGAGGTTAACTGTACCCATGACGTTCACATCATAAGTATAAACCGGATTAGAATATGATTCTCTGACAATAGGCTGTGCTGCCATGTGAATCACTATCTCCGGTTTAGTCTCGACAAATACCGATTGAAGGCGAGATATGTCCCTAATATCTCCAATAACCGAATTCATTGATTCAGACAGCTTTAAGATATTGAATAACGCAGGATCAGTGGGCGGCTCAAGTGAATATCCGGTTACATCAGCTCCAAGCATAACCAGAAGCTTACACATATAGCTTCCCTTGAAGCCGGTGTGTCCTGTGATCAGGACTCTTTTACCTCTATAGAATTCAAGCTCTTTCTTGTTAATCATTTACCACACCTTCCATGGAGCTTTGCCATTGCTCCATAGCTCATCCAGTCTGTCCTTCTCACGCTTGGTATCCATACACTGCCAATATCCGTCATGTCTGTATGCCTTAAGGTTGCCTTCCTGTGCCAATCTCTCAAGTGGATATTTCTCGAATACGGTATTGTCATCCTCAAGGTAATCAAATACCTCTGGCTCTATCACCATGTATCCACCATTTATTCGACTACCGTCAGCTATAGCATTTTTCTCCCTGAATTCCTCAATGGTATCCTCCGCGTTAATATCCAGAACACCAAATCTCTGGTCAAGACTTACTGCTGTAATGGTTGCAAGTTTACCATGGTTTCTATGGAATTGACATAGTCTCTCAATGTTTACATCTGATACAGCATCCCCATAGGTTAGCATAAAGGTCTCACCACCCACGTATTTCCGGATTCTCTTAATTCTTCCACCGGTCATGGTATTAAGACCTGTATCAA
>CAMEJJ010000029.1 GCA_945919795.1 uncultured Lachnospiraceae bacterium | reverse complement strand
GACTTTTTGGAAAAGATTATATCCTACGCTGCCTATGATACAGGAACGGAAGTTACGGATACGGATCATATCGTTACGCTTTCTACCTGTGTCAACTCGGATCGAAATTATCGATACCTGGTGCATGGAAAACTGGAGAGGAACATAAAGATGTATAATGAATGAAGGCATCGGCAGCTATTGCTGGTGCCTTTTCACATTTTTTGAGGGTGTGGTTGCGTTTTACGTAGGTAGTACGTACAGAGTAAGTAGAAAGAAAAAAAGGAGTGATCATTTATGATTAAGAAATTAAGAGTAGCCGTAGATCAGGGCAACCGTAATATGAAGACCTGTAATCATGTATTCACGACAGGACTGACAGAAATGGATAAGAAGCCTGCTAGGGGCGAGGTATATCTGCGGTATCAGGACAAGTATTATACGCTCAGCGAACGCCGTATCCCATATCAAAGGGATAAGACTTCAGACTCCCGATTTTTTGTGCTTACATTATTTGCAATTGCTATGGAATTGGAAGACAAGACACAAATTCAGCCAGATGATGTGATTCAGATTGAACTTCCAATCGGACTTCCGCCAAAGCATTACAAGGAGCTGTATGACAGGTATGAAAAATATTTTAAGGGTGATGGAAAAGTGTTTCAGGTGGAATACTGTGGAAAGGAATATCATCTGTGTATGAAAGATGTGAGGGCTTTTGTGCAGGATTTAGCTGCCATGATGACAAAAATGGATAAGATTGGGGAAGCCCCGAAAGCAGTAGGAATTGATATTGGGGGATTTACAACAGATTATCTGCTATTAAGAAGAGGAAAGCCAGATATGGATTACTGTGATTCATTGGAAAAGGGCATCATTACTATGTGTAATGAGATCATTTCCAAAGTCAACAGTGAATATGACATGCTGCTGGAAGAAATAGATGTGGAAAGTATCATTCGTGGGAAAACAGAGTTTTATGATGAGTATGTAGTCCGGGCGGTTGAGAATATGGTACAGGACTATGTCACAGATCTTCTGAATAGTATTCGTGAACGAGGTGTGGATACGAAATCTGCTTATACCGTTTTCATTGGCGGCGGCTCTATTCTGCTCAGGCGATTTTTAGAGAAATCAGACCGTTTGGGACGTTATCTGTTCATTGATGACCTACGTGCCAATGCAAAAGGGTATGATCTTCTGTATCGTATGTATGAAAGCAGCAAATAGAATGGGAAGTGATTGTTGTGACAAAAAAGAACCCCAATAAATTCACGATTGGATTTAAGAAGAATAATGCTTCCCATCAAAAAGTCGTTGAGATTTTAAATAATACGGAAGATAAGGCGGATTTCATTGCCAGCGCAGTACTTCATTATCTTGGCGAGGGAAAAGAAACTGATTCTTTGAATCCGGACAAGTCTTTCCTACTGCCATTGATTAAAACAATTGTAAAGAAAGAGATTCAAGAAGCAATCTCGGAAAAGAAATATGTCACTGAAGAAAGGGCAGCTCCGGATGAGAAAGTCATGGATCTGTCTGGTTCAGAAGAGGAACCGATTGTTCTTGATGATCATATTATAAGAAATATTTCAAATGCATTGGATGCATTCCGAGGTATATAGAAAAGAAGCAGCCCTTGATTGGGCTGCTTCGAATTTTGTCGAAAAGTTTTTCAATTCATAAGTCATTCATAACTGGCTCATAAGTCGCTCATAAATGGCCATTCTATAATCAAACAATGGTGAAGTGGAGAATGAAAAGAATTACTTTTGTTTTCGGAGACCTTCAAGGAGTCCACGGAGCGTATGTAAAGCCAGTTGTTTTTCTTCATCTGTACAATCATTTAATTCATAAATGATCTGTTCGATATAAGGATCTGCAGGTGGATTGTCGTGGAAGATGACGGAATCAAGCGAAATATTCAAGTATTTGGCTAATAGACTCAGAGTTTCAAGTCTGGGGTTAGCATTATAGTTTTCAATATCGGATATTGTGCGTAGCGAAACGTGCACATTCTCAGCTAGAGTATTCTGTGAAAGATTTCTGCGAAGGCGCTCTTCTTTGACCAGATCTCCGAGCAATTTCTTAACCATCATTTTCATCACCTCACTTAATGCATATATTTTACTCTAGTTCGGCAGTATATGAAATGTGTTATGCTGCGTGAACTAGAGCGATATAATGCGTGAAGTGAATAGAGAATAAGAATGTTATTTGGGAGAAGAGTCTGATTGAGTTACACAGATCGGTATAGACATAGCAAGAATTTATTAAAAAAATCTTATACCAATATGTGGAACACCCTTCTGGTGAGTATGCGGAATATGCGTTAATAACATGTGGTTTAGCACATAAAATAGTATGGATAATATGGAAAGTCGAATTAGGTAATAGCCAATTCGACTTTCTTTTTGTTTGTCGAATATTATCGAACAATGGAATTCGGTGTCGGTCCCCGCCTTCTGGGATTTCAAAAGAAAAATGAAATCAGAATACAGGAGGATAAATAAATGGATGAACATACTTATACTGGTTCGAAAATAAAAAACCAATTTACTGCATACATACTGGCACAGATCCGGGGAACCAGACAAAATTATTTGAGAAAAATGCTGAGGATTAACAGTAATGAAATGCCGGCAGAGAATCTGATAATGGAAGAAAATAGCATTTTGGTAGAAGAGAGTCTGGAGATGGAATATCGTGAAGAACTGTTAATGAGAGAGGTAGATGGGTGCTATCCTGAATGGGACGAGATGAGGGATCAAAAACTTGTCGAGGCATTACTCTTATTGCGCGAGGATGAGAGAAAACTGATCTATCAGCATGTGTTTGAAGAACGGACGTTTGATGATATAAGCCAGATTAATGGTTTGCCACCTTACAAGGTGAAAGGAATTTATTATTATGCAATCCGTAAGATTAGAAAATGGATGGGAGGTGAAAAATCATGAATTTTGAGGAGGTGCTATTTCGAGCACAGATGGGAGATCAGGAGGCAATATTGCAGATACTGGAAATGTTTCGGCCTCTATTAATAAAAAACTCTTTGATTAATGGAAGATTTGATGAGGATTTGTATCAGGAGTTGAGAATTGAAGTACTGAAGTGTATTAGGACATATCACGAATTGGTGTAAAGAGATATTCGTTGAAATGTGCCACATTAACATGATAAACCTATTGACTTGATAGGGATTAGATGGTAATATGCGTGCCATAAAAATGCAAAGGAAAAAGGTCACGATAAAAGCTGTTGTAAGAACTAATACATTCTCTCAGATATGAGTTCAAGCAGACCCAAAAGAAAAATGTTCCGGTAATCAGCTGGATGCAAGTGTATTCTGCATTGCTAATATCTGTCAGACTAGGATGTGTCCTCTGGCAAAGGTCATGAGGCGGGAACTGAAGAAACATGGCATAAGAAAACTGAAAGTCGTGTGTTCTGAGGAAAATCCGAGACGACTGCTGGAGGATATGTCCATTAGCTGCAGAACTCATTTCAACTGTTCATCGGAAGAACAGCATAAATATATCGAGAGAAGAGACCTTTCAGGCAGTGTGGCAGTTGTCCCGATAGTCGTCGGACTGATCCTAGTGGAGAAGTGATAAAAAACCTTGCTAGAAATTATGAGGATTAGAATTATGTGGGAAATTACAGTAGAAGAACTAGAGAAGATAGAATCTAATCAAAGGATTGTTGTAGATATTCGTCCAAATGAGCAGTTTCAAAGGGGAACGTTCCCGGGAGCAGTGAATATCCCGATGGATGAATGGGAAGCACATAAAAAGGAACTGGACGTGACCAAAACCATCTATCTGATCTGTCATACTGGGGACAGAAGTCAGGAATATGTACAAGAACTGGTGAATGAGGGCTATCGTGCAGTTAATGTGGAGGGTGGCTATCGTGCTTACTTGCGTTTGTCTCTATCCAGATTCATGCAGGAGGATTCTCAGAAAGAAAAAGAGAAGAAGAAAGAAGAGATCGAACGCAGCATTATCAAAAAATATCGGCGAACAATCTGGCGGGCTTTTACCAAGGCTTTGAATGAATATCAATTGATTCAGGAAGGGGATCGGGTGGCAGTCTGTATTTCTGGAGGTAAGGATTCCATGCTTCTTGCAAAATTAATACAAGAACTGAAAAAACATGGCGAGATCAATTTTGATGCAACATTCTTGATTATGAATCCTGGATATAATAAAGATAACTGGAAAATAATTCAAGATAATGCAAAACTTCTTGGTATACCGCTTACTGTATTTGAGACAAATATTTTTGATACGGTGGCAACTATTGATAGGAATCCGTGCTATCTTTGCGCAAGGATGCGAAGAGGATATTTGTATTCAAAGGCAAAGGAGCTGGGATGTAATAAGATTGCTCTGGGACACCATTTTGATGATGTAATCGAGACAATCCTGATGGGCATGCTGTACAGTGGAAAGATTGAAACTATGTTGCCAAAACTTCATAGTCAGAATTTTGAAGGAATGGAATTAATACGTCCATTGTACCTCGTGAGGGAAGACGCAATTCAATCCTGGAGGGATTCCAATGGATTATATTTTATTCAATGCGCCTGTCGTTTTACAGAAAATTGTGTAAGTTGCGGAGGCGGAAGAGGATCTAAGAGAGATGAGATGAAGAAACTGATTGCGCAGTTTCGAAAAACCAGTGATGTAATGGATGTTAATATTTTTAATAGTGTAAAGAATATTAATTTGAGGAAAGTAATCGGATACCAGATGGATGGTGCGAAATATAATTTTCTGGATGATTATACTTGTAGTAAAAGTAACGAGTGAAGTAGATAGGTGACGGGTATGGTAGTAATAGATAAATTTCTAGAACAGCACAGTCTTACAGAGGAAGAGTATATTAAGCTACTTGAATATTGGAACGATGAAGTAGTATTTGCTAGGCTTAAAGATGAAGCGGTCCAGATTAGAAAAACATATTATGGAAATAAGGTACATACCAGAGGGGTGATAGAATTTACCAATTACTGTAGGAATAACTGCTACTATTGTGGTATTCGGAGAGATAATTGTAATATCATACGGTATCGCCTTACTAAGGAAGAGATTCTTGCATGCTGTCAGAGCGGTTATGCTCTCGGGTATCGCACGTTTGTATTGCAGGGCGGAGAAGATCCGTGGTATAAAGATGCGTATATAGTAGAAATTATTCAAGATATTAAAAAACAATTTCCAGAATGTGCTGTTACTTTATCTATCGGAGAAAAATCATATGAGAGTTATCGAAAATTTCGTCATGCAGGAGCAGATCGATATCTGCTACGGCATGAGACAGCGGATAAAGAATTGTATCATTTACTGCATCCTACATCCATGAGCAATAAGAATAGAAAACAATGCCTATATAATTTGAAAGAACTTGGATATCAGGTAGGAGCTGGTTTTATGGTGGGAATTCCAGGACAGACAATGTCTCACCTTGCAAAAGATTTGGTGTTTTTGCAGGAACTTCATCCCGAAATGGTGGGGATTGGTCCATTTATTCCTCATCATGATACAATATATGATAGCGAAACAGTAGGAAGCTTCCAAATGACATTGTTTCTGTTGGCAGTTATCCGAATTATGTTTCCCAAGATTCTCCTTCCGGCAACTACCGCATTGGGGACGGTGGATCCGCTGGGAAGAGAGAAGGGACTTGCTGTCGGAGCGAATGTAGTGATGCCTAACTTGTCACCGATAGAGAAACGTAAGTTGTATGAATTGTACGATAATAAGATTTGTACTGGTGATGAAGCGGCTGAGTGTAGACAGTGTCTCCAAAAGAGAGTAGAGAGCGTCGGATACCGTTTGGTAGAAGAGCGGGGAGATGCGATTGGATAATAGGTAAAGAGCTTAATTATAGTTTTGTTGATAGAAAGAATAATCGTTGATTAAATAAATAAGATACCAGAGGAGCAATCTTCTGGTATTCTACTTTGTTCCTTTCAAAAAATGTGCAGATTCCGGGCAAGTGATTTCCATTATTTTCTCTATCGTCAGATGTAGAAGATGGCTTTGCTCTGTATCCGCAGCTTTATAATATACTTCTTTTCCATCTCGCCTGCTGACAATCAATCCTTTGTCTTTTAGCTGGCGCAGGTGATGCGATACTGCTGGACTTGTCATATCAACCAGTGCAGAGATATTGATAACACATTCTTCGCAGTGACATAACAACCAGTAAATACGAATTCTGCTGCTATCCCCAAGTAGCTTAAACATATCTGCAACAGTTTGAAAAGTATCTGTTTTATCTAATGTTGTTTTCAACTGAGTTACTTCTTGATTATTATGATGATGGTGAGGCAAAATATCTGCAGACATTACAATGACTCCTTTCGTTTCTTATCTGTGTGCAAGTAGATTCTACCATATTCAAATCAATTAAACAAGTGCTTAAATTTTGAATAGAATAGCCCAAATGGAAATTATATTCGCCCAAATGGAAGGTTTATTATGTTACACTATTGACTTGTATTTGCCAGAATTATATAGTGAAGTAACGTTAGTTAAAAGGTTGTTTAATTGTTCATGCGAACTCCAAAAAGAACTCGTTTAGAATGTCACGATGAACAAAGGATGCATTTGTCAGAAAAATACAACAAAAAAGCAATCATTGAATTAGTGTACTGGGAATATGTTACATTTTAGTTTTTGAAGAAAAGGGAGGGGAATAAGAAAATGAAGAATGGGCTAATGCCACAAGCTATGTGGCGGTGCTTTCAGGGTTCTTTTATGCGAGAAATGTATCGTATGAGCAAAGAGAATCCACGAAAAGTAATGGCAAAGGCCAGGAAATGCTATCAGAATATTTTAGTAGATATACCAGAATTTGAAAAAGGAGATCCTTTTCTTACGAATATTTTGAGTGCAGCAATGCTGGCATCGGTATATCTGGAATTGGAAGAGAAACCAAACCTTGAACAAGTTACCGACTTTTATCATCATGCCATGACCAACAATATGATTATGAAGTGTTTCCTTAAATTGGGTAGCAAGTACACGCCAAAAGCGCAGGCAAAGTTGAAACGACAAGGTGAGGAAAGTGTGAGGCGGTCAGAAAGAAATCCTTATACATGGTGTTTTCGTTACGAAACGGGGAGGAACATTAACTGTTACTCAGCTATTTTTACCCACTGTGGTATATTGTACTTGTTGAAGCTGTTGGATATACCAGAGATTTGCCCGGCAATGTGTACTTATGATTATGATATGGCAGAATTAAGTGGTAGTACATTTATTCGTAAATTCACACTAGCTGGTGGAGAACCATGCTGCGACTGCCATTGGACAAGAAAATCCTAAAAAAGTACTTATTGTAATAAAGAGTTCTCAAGGTAGATTTTCACAATATGAAATTTTGCCTTTCGGTGTGATGTTTGCTTTCTATCGCTATGTTTGCCCTTGGTATTTTGTTAACAGGCTGTTTTTTCATCGAAGTATTTGCAACCTGGGCAATTAGCTTTGGCATCATTTCCCTCGGTGCAATTGCAATCGGCGATTTTCCTGCTGTGGGTGCATTATCTGTTGGTAAATACTTCGCTCTCGGTGACAATGCATGGGCAATGATTGCCATAGGCGATACGGAGGTCGTCGGAAGTGCGTTTCAAAAAA
Source organism: uncultured Lachnospiraceae bacterium (assembly GCA_945919795.1). Lineage (GTDB taxonomy): Bacteria > Bacillota > Clostridia > Lachnospirales > Lachnospiraceae > UBA2882. The sequence continues at coordinate 16,562 of CAMEJJ010000029.1, read as the reverse complement.
TCGGTGAAATTTCTACATAGGATATTACCTATGTAAAACAATCGCTCAATACGATTGTTCCGACTTACCTCTCGTGGGCAAAAGAAAAATGTTATGCCAGGAGCTTGGCATTACCATATCCGAGTTAATGAATGGTAAAGCGGATAGTAGTATTCGAGAGTTTAGCGAAGAACAAATATTAGACATGATTGGGTGGATACAGTAGCTAGAAAACAGGAAATGTACATATTTGGTATACTGTTGATAGTAATGGGAATCGCATTGTTCGCTTTTTCCAGGTTGTTTGGCGGAACAGATTTTCTGTCCAGATTAATGGCAGGGATATCTGTTGGAGAGATGTCTGTTGGAGTATATATCATTGGTCGTTCACTCGCAAAATAATAGATATATTGCTTGCTACGCTAAGTAGCATAATCAGAATTAAGTAAACTGGTCAAAAATTAGAGAGGTTTTTGTGCGATGAAATTACTTGTTTATGGAGCTGGCGTTATCGGGTGTTTATATGCGGCATTGTTCAGTGATGCCGGACACCATGTTTGCATATACGCAAGAGGACAGCGGCTGGAAATTCTAAAGAAAAATGGATTGCTGTACTCTAAGGATAATAGCATTCTGAAAGCGGAATTAACGATCATTGATAAATTGGAAGATGACGATTTATATGACTTTATATTTTTGCCTGTCAGAGAAAATCAAGTCCATATTGCATTAAGGGAGCTAAAGAATAATGGCTGCCCCACTATTGTTACAATGGTCAACACACTGGAACCATACAGTAATTGGGAAGAAATTTGTGGAAAAGGCAGAATTGTTCCTGCGTTTCCGGGGGCGGGCGGAAGTTTTGATGAAAATGTGCTTCACGCAGCTCTTACTCCGAGGCTTATTCAGAAAACAACTTTTGCTGAGATTTCGGGAGAAAAAACGGAAAGATTGTTGAAATTGGCATCTCTCTTTAAGCAAGCTAATATACCGTATCAGATTGTTCAGGATATGCATGCCTGGCAATTGAGTCACTTGGCAATGGTTGTACCTATTGCGGATGCTTATTATATGGCAGACAACCCAGAAAAGGCGGGGTATGACGGAAAAGTGATGCTCTATACTGCAAAACAAATGCAGCGTAATTTTTCAGCACTTCATAAATTGGGAATAGAATTATCTCCGCCCAAAATGAATTTCTTTCGTCTTGCACCGGTTTCTATATTGAGCATGGGATTGAGTTTCGTGTTCAGAAGCAAATTTGGAAATATGTTCATGTATCAACATTCAATGAAAGCGCCAGATGAGATGAGGCAGCTACATGAACAGTTTTATAGATATATTAAAAGCAGTTTAGCATAAATTAAATATTGCGATAGAATCCATATGTTTTAGTCATGGAAATATTTCGAGGATGGAAATCCATAATAAAATCCCAGAGGATATTCTGGGATTTTATTTAGTTTGGATAGATCATTTTAAGAGTCTTTTTCGTAATTACCATATTATCCTCATAATTTCCCCATAATATTCCCACATTCATTATTTATACTATTTTTACACTTCACGAATGCTTACAGGAGGGATTGAAATGGAGGATAAGGAGAGAAATCCAGACATTCAGGAGAACAGCAATAATCAAGAGATAAAAAAAAGTAATTTGGATGAAAATAATGAGGAATCGGTAGTTTCTGATTTATTACATGTTCTTGGAATCAAGAAAAAATCTAAAGAACAAGGGAAAGAACAGGCAGAGAAAATATATGACGATATTACAAATAGAAATGAAGAAAAAAACTTTCAGAGAAATCAGGAGGATACGCCGCTTCAGATAGAAAATATTAATCTTGAAGAGATAGAGCAGGTACTATCTGATTCATTAGATGATTTTGAATTAAATAAAACGCCAACCAAACGCAATACAAGGTGGAAGATTATAGGAATAGCAGTGACTATATTTTGGGTCGTTGGTGGACTTGTGTGGAAGTTCCTTCCGGATTTAGTTGAGTCTCGACCTCCAAAACCTGACGTGGTGGGTTCATATAACGGTAACAATATAACTATTGATCAGTTGAATCAATTTATTGAAGTTGAATCAGCAAAAGAACAGGAACATATTTTTTGCCCAACTCATGGATATGATCATTCAAAATGCGATTCCACAGAGGAATGCGAAGTTCATCCTATTGATTCACTTAACGGTTATCAGCAAATGGTTACCAAGCTGGCAGTAGAGAAGATTGTCAATGACTGGGCGGAGAAAAAAGGAATTACAAACCGTGAAGAAGTGCAGCATGGGATGGAGGATTTGCTGAATGACGCTACGGTAGAGCAATATATGGCAGATTTGCATGAAGATAATATTGTTCCGGAATCTATTCCAAAGCTAGAAGTGCAAGAATATTACAATAAAAACCAGAAGGATTTTGATGGCAAGACATTTGAAGAGGTGGAGGATGAAATTCGCCAGACATTGTCGAATCAAAAAGATGAGAGTTTTATAAGTGATTATATTGAAGAGTTGAAAAAAACAGCAGGTCTGCAAGTCAACTTTGAAGTGCTACAAATAGACTCTCCGACGGATGAAGAGATAAAAAACTATTATAATGTTAACCTGGAACAATATCGGACGGAAGAAAAGGCTGAATACAGTGAGTTTAAAATAGCTAAGGAAAAAGCTGACATAGCGAATAAAGCGATACGTAGGATTAAAGGAGGTGAAAGTTTTCAAGATGTGGCGACAGCTTTTTCACAATCAGGGAAAGTGACAAAGGGAACTCTGACAAAAGGGACAGATGACGGTAGTACAAAAGCTGTTATCTGGGAAATGAAGGAAGGGGAAGTCAGCGATCCTATTGTGAATACAGATGGAACGGTAAGTATTCTGAAGCTGGATAAAAAGCAGGCAACCGGGACCAAACCTATTTCAGAGGTTTCGGATAAAATCAAAGGAACCCTTATGCTGGAAAAAATGGATAAAGAATATACAGAAAGAAAAAATGATATGCTCTTTTCTGTTCATAGCAGACGATACACTTTAGGTGAATTCTATACGGAATTCAAAGAACTCTCGGAAGTTTATAGACAGAAACTTTTGACTTATGAATCAAGAAAAAAACTTGTAGAGCAAATCATTGCAAAAGAACTCTTACTTGAAAAAAGTGAGGACGGTGCTTCTTCGGACGGCAGTAAAACACATGATTTTGAAGAACTGAAAATACAGTATCTTTACCAAGTCATGCATCAGGAGGAAGTGGATGCAAACTTGAAAGAGCCTACGGAAGAAGAAATTGCAAAATATTATGAGGAAAATAAAGAACTCTTAACAACGCCTGCTACTGTGGAATTGAGCATGATCTGGATTGATCAGGGAACAAATGGGGAGAAAAAAGAGCAGGCTTTGACAAAGGCAAATGAAGCGCTTGCTTCCGTACGTGATGGAGAGGATTTTGCGGAGGTGGCAAAAAAGTATTCGGAGGATTCTTCTGCATCTTCCGGTGGGGAGCTTTCTGGTACCTTCGATAAAGGTCATATGGTGCAGGAAATATCAGATGTTGTTTTTTCTCTGAAAAAGGGGGAATTTAGCGAAGTGCTGGATTACAATAAAGGATATTACATTTTTTATGTAAGAAATCGCATGGAGGAGAACCTTGCATCTTTGGAGGAATTGTCGGAAGGAATAAAGAGTCATTTACAAGAGCAGGAACATGATCGGCAGATACAGGACATGGAAGAGAAAATGCTGGAAGAGGCGGAGTTTAAAATATATAACAGAACATTAAAGAAACTTCTAAAAGAAGAAAAAAATAACACATAGACACATTTGAAAGGAGAGAAAAATGGGCAGAAAGGAAAAAACGATATTCATAACGCTTATTGCAAATATCATTTTGATTGTACTGCGGTTTTTCCTAGCAAAAATATCGGGGAGCATAGGACTGGAGGCAAACGCATGGCATTCATTTACGGATGTTTTCGTGACAAGTGTAGTATTTGCCGGACTGATGGCAGCGAGACATGGCACAGAAAAACTACGGTTGGCATCTAAAAAGTTGGAACATTTACTCGCAATTTTTGTATCAGTATTTATATTTATTATGGGAATAGAAATCTTGTCTGATGCATTAAGCGGGGAACAGACAGAGCTTAAATATGTGCCATTTGTAGCGGCTGCAGCTTTTGTCGGAGTAGCAATTAATTATTTCATGGCAAGGTACAAAATTTATGTAGGAGAGCAAACAGGGTCGTCAAGCCTTATAGCGGATGGTTACCATTCAAAAATGGATATGTACTGCTCTATAGCTGTGTTAGTGGGAATCGTAGGTTCCTTGTTTGGAATGCCGGATCTGGATAAGATCTCTGCGGTTGTTGCAATGGTATTACTGATGATATCAGGCTATGAAATATTTACATCTAATTTGTCTATGCTGCTACATCCAGAAATGGAACAGAGGACGGATGTACATATGGGACATGTGCATGGTTTTCATGGAAATAAGAAGATGATTGCCGGTATAGCTGGTGTGCTGACCGCTGCCTATCTTTTGTCCGGAATCTATTTTGTGGGTTTAGATGAAACCGGAGTTGTTCGCAGGTTTGGAGCTGTTGTGAACGAAAAAGTAACGCCTGGGATTCATTATCGACTGCCAGCTCCGTTTGAAGAGGTTAGTATTATAAAGTCAGATAATGTTCAGAAGATTGAGGTAGGGGTACAGGAACTTCTGACTGGAGATACAAACTTGGTTAATGTCAACCTAGTGGTAAATTATCGGATTAATGACACATCGGATTATGTGTTGAATGTATCTGATGCCGAGTTGCTGATTCAGTCAGGAGCAACCACAAGCATACGTAAAATAGTAGGAAAGAGTACAATTGATTATATTCTTACAGAAGGAAAAACAGATATTGAAAAAAGTGCAAAAGGGCTTTTGGAAGCTGTGATGGAAAAGAATGGTACAGGTATAGAAATTGTCAATGTACAGCTTGTACAGGCAGATCCGCCGGAAAGTGTAATGGCAAGTTTTCAGGATTTAGCAACAGCACGGCAAGATAAGAGTATATACATCAATGATGCATTGGCTTATAAAAACACGATTATTCCACAGGCCAATGCAGACGCTTATAAACTGGTAGCTGATGCAGAGAGTTATAAACAGAATAAAATCAGTACAGCGGAAGGAGATGCGTCCCTGTTCACTGCAAGACAGCAGGAATATGCGAAGTCAAAGGGGGTTACTGAGTTCCGGATGTATATGGAAGCGATGGATAAGGTCTTGCCAAATGTACAAAAGGTGCTATTAGGAGTAGGTGTTAATGTTGATAACGCAGAACTATGGATTGCAAACCAGAAGAATGCATCAACACAATCGGAGGAATAGATGTGAAAAAACGGTGGAGGTAATCGAGATGATAAAAATAAAGAAAAGAATATCTAAACATATGATAGTTGGAGGTCTGTTGACAATAGTAATTTTTGTAGCGGCTCTTGTAGTTTACAAGGTGGATGTTACTCAATATGCGGTAGTGACACAGTTTGGAAATCCGGTAAGAGTGGATGAAAATCCAGGCTTGAAAGTGAAACTTCCGGATCCTATCCAGTCAGTTCAGTATCTTGATAAGAGGGTACAGGTATATCAGACTTCTTCTATAGAACTACTAACACTGGATAAGAAAAGTGTGGCATTGGATTATTATGGAACATGGAAGATAGTAGACCCGATAGCATTCTTGAAAACGGTGAAAAATCAAGTGGGTGCAGAATCACGGCTTATGGATGTATTTTCTTCAAGTCTAGGAGTGCAAATGGGAAAATATAATCTGGAACAGCTTGTTAATACAGATGAACAGAAATTGGAACTAGATAAAATGACAGAAGAAGTAGTGGTATATGCGAAAGATCAGGCGGCAGATTATGGAATAGAAGTTGTGGACGCACAGATTCGTGTATTGAATTTTCCAGAAGCAAATAAGCAAAGTGTCTACGACAGAATGAGTGCAGAGCGGGAACAGATGGCACAAAAATATCGTGCAGAAGGAAGTGAACAAGCGTCAAATATACGTTCTGATGCAGAAAAAGAGCAACAGCTTATTTTAGCTGAAGCTTATAAAAAAGAGCAACAAATCAAGGGAGAGGGTGATGCGGAAGCTATTAGAATTTATGGAGAGGCATTCCAGAAAGATCCTGATTTTTATGAATTTATCCGTACCTTGGAGACTTACGAAAAAACGATAGATGGAAATACTACTTTGATATTACCGTCCACGGCGGAAATCTTGAAGTATCTAGGTGGTAGTTCAAAATAAGGCGAGGAGGACAGGCTATGTGGAAACGAAAAAAAAGAGTTTCCCCAGATAAAAAAGGCGAAAGCTTCTTAGAAAAAGGGAAGAAACTAGCTGGAAAAATAAATGGAAAAGAAGGCCGAACTGTGAGAAAAATTACAGTTATAATAAAGAAGATATTCCGAGGAACCGGTGGGAATACTATAAATGATTTGAAAAATGCATTTGGTCATATTAATCCTAGAAAAGCGATTCTGGCTGTTGGAGGTGCGGTAGTTGTTATATATTTGCTAACAGGAATATATATTGTTAGTCCTGGAGAACAAGCTGTCATTCGACGATTTGGAGTGGTGCAGGTACAGCCGGTGGAGGAAGGATTACACTATAGATTACCATTCCCGATTGACCAGGTGCAAAAGGTAAATGTATCAGAAGTAAGACGAGCTGATGTAGGGATGTCGCTACCGGAACATGTACATCAGCCAGAGGAAGAACCGCAGGCGATTCAGTTGTTAACAGGTGATGAGAATATCATTACGACACAGGCAGTTGTTCATTATAAAGTAGTGGATGCAGCCAAATTTTTGTATAACATCAATGGGAGCAGTGAGCAATTGGTACGTTACAGTGTTGAATCTGCTCTTGTACGAATGATGGCAAACACTGCCGTGGATGATGTACTAAGTTCGGAAAAGGTTGTAGCACAGAACAATATTTTGCAAATTGCACAGAATATTTTAGATAAATATGATTCAGGTATGCAAATTACGGCTTTTAATATTAAGTCAATTGTTCCACCGGGTGAAGTATCAGATGCCTTCTTGGATGTTACAACTGCAAAAGAGGAGAAAGAAACAGCTATTAACGAAGCAAATGGTTATTCTAACAGCTTGATTCCACAAGCGCGTGCTGATGCAGAGAAAAAAATTTCTGCGGCGGAGGCTTATAAGGAAGAACAGATTTCGCGCGCAACAGGTGATACTGAAAAATTCCTGAGTATGCTAAAAGAATACCAGAATAATTCTGCAATTTATACGGAGGATACGACAAAATACAGATTGCTTCTGGAGACATTGGATAAGATTCTTCCAACAGTAAAGATGTATATTGTTGATTCATCAGGTGGTAATGTGGATGTGAAACTGTTTGACCCGAGTCTTCAAAGTGGTATGAATATTACAGATAGCTCTGGGGTGCAAGCACAGGATTCGGGAAATTAACATATAAGCAATTCCATCGGCATGCATAAAATAATATGTCTGATGTTTATATAAAGGGGCAATAGATGGGAAAGAAGGGGTTTGAGTAGATAGAGATTATGCAACCACATGTTTTCAATCCCATCTGCCCTATGAGATTTCATTATTGTGAAATAGTTTTAAACTAATACATACAGAATAACCTTGGGTAAATTATCAAATTGATAGAGAGGAGGATAGTAAGGAAGATCTAGTACTGCCATTGGGAATTATTCCATGACAGTACAGACCATCATTATGCTGTTATATAAAGAGATTGTAATTTTGGTGATAATAGTGTTTGCTATAGTCATGATTCTTATTGGGTTTGCTGTTATCATGACGAGGTATCACATACTTAAAGGGAGTTTGGAAACAGACGATAAAGAATACATGATGAAGATTACAGTTCCAGAAGAACGGATGGATAAAATAAATTTTGATGTAGTTATAAAACAATTTACCATATCGAAGGAATTGATCATGATAAGGACATCTGAAAAAAATAAAAGCTGTGAATATTATTATCATGTATTGATTAAGTCAAAAGCTGAAAAACAGGCTTTACTGACAAATATATATAAAATGAGTGGAGTATTGGAAGTAAGATATAATAGAGACCATAAAGATAATTAGCTACTGTCTGATTATCCTTATGGTCTGCTTTTTATTAAGAAATATATATTTTAGTGAATGTTGGAATGAATTCTTCGATATTCCAACGGAAGCATTTGGTATACTTCATGAAAAGCTGTAGAAAAGCGGCTCTGGCTTGTATAACCGACTGCTTTAGCAATCTGTGAGATGCTGTTATTGGTTTCGGTAAGCAGTATAGCAGCTTTTTCTAGTCGGTGCTCTCTCATGTGTGCAGCAAGAGAATCTCCATATACTGCTTTAAATACAGATTTCAAAGTTGTAGGGTTCATTAGATACTGTTTTGATAACTCTTCAATTGTTATCCGGTGGTTTATGTTCTGTAAAAGGTAATCATGGATTTGGCGGATAATTTCCACCTGTTCCGACTGGTATTTCCCTGGTTCTTTTCCGGAAGTGATTTTAAATTCACTAAGATAGAGAAGTAGCTCGAGGGATTTCAATATGAAATATTGTTTCCTGAGATTTTCGGATAAATTATAAAATCCAGAAAAGATTGCTTCTGTTTTTTCATTGCCTGTAAGTAAGGAGAAATTTCCACGAGAGCAAAATTTTTCCGAAAGCATCTGCCCTGTTATTTTTGTCCCTCTTAAGAGTTCTGGGGGTGCCTGATCAAATTGTGAAAGATCAATGCAGACAGTAAGTCCTTCATAATGACCGCTGGGCAGAGTCATGACGGAACCGGCGCATAGTTGCCTTGTGTGAAGTGAGAAATCACCAGGACCAAGGTAGATGGAACGACCGTTTTTCATATTCCAGCCGATTCGTCCATAGCGACAATAGTTAATTTCCAAAAGTTCCTTTTCTGGTTTGTGGTTACAGGAAATCTGTTCTGCTAAATAATCTTGAAAAATAATAGTAATTCCAGTCAATAATTTCCATGAAATTTTTTTGCCCTTACCATTTGGAAGCGTATCAAGGTGTTCAGAACAGACAGGAGTATCTATGCAGGGATATGTCTGTTCAAAAAGGATTCCGTCCGGGATATTTATGAGTTCATTCTTGATTTGTGTAATATATTCGTTATACAAAAGGCACCTCGTCTTTCTGATAATTAATAGTCAGATTATCAATATCTACTGTTTAAAAATATCCTTTTTAGAAATGTTTTTATCCATTTTGGAAGGGACTGTCTGCAACCTGTTGACTTCCATTTGTGCAGTAATTATACTACAAACATAACAATTAAACAAGTGCTTAATGGTTAAATCTAAAAAGTGAAAAGGAGAATTTGTAATGAAGAAAACCTATAAGATTGAAGTTGATTGTGCCAACTGTGCTAATTTAATGGAAGATGCAGCAAGAAAAACAGCTGGTGTTGCTTCTGCTACAGTTAATTTTATGACTCAGAAGATGATTGTAGAGTTTGAAGAAGGCAAGGATGCAAAGCAGGTAATGAAAGAAGTTTTAAAAGCCTGTAGGAAAGTAGAACCTGACTGTGAAATTGAGATTTAGTTAGAAGCAGTATTTTATGGCGCTCCGGATGCAGAAAGCGGAAGGGGCGCTGATTTGAAGTATATAATTCAACAAATAAGCAAATATTAAATTGAAAGGAGGCTTCGTTATGACAAAGAAGCAGAAAAAAATGCTGGTTCGGATTCTTATTTCGGCGGTCATGGTGGTAGGTTTAAAACTCCTGCCGTTTAATGGATTTATAAATATAGTACTTTATATGGCGACATATTTGGTGATTGGCTATGATATATTACGGAAGGCCGGAAAGGGAATTGTGAACGGTCAGGTGTTTGATGAAAATTTTTTGATGGCTGTGGCGACAGTCGGTGCTATTGCACTTGCTACTTATGAAAAGAGTGGTGATTATAGTGAAGCAATTGCTGTTATGCTGTTCTATCAAGTAGGAGAATTGTTCCAAAGTTACGCTGTGGGTAAAAGCCGCAGAAACATTACTGCCCTCATGGACATCAGACCAGATTATGCAAATATTGAACGTGATGGGAAGTTGAAAAAGGTTGATCCAGATGAGGTTGGTATTGGAAACGTGATCGTGGTACAGCCGGGTGAAAAAGTTCCTATTGATGGAGTTATCATAGAAGGAACTTCAGCTTTGAACACCAGCGCACTTACCGGAGAAAGCATGCCAAGAGAGGCCGGTGAGGGAGACGAGGTAATCAGTGGATGTATCAATATGACAGGGGTACTGAAAATCCAGACTACAAAAGAATTTGGAGAATCAACAGTTTCTAAAATCTTGCAGCTAGTGGAGGATTCTAGCTCTCGTAAGTCACATTCGGAGAATTTTATTTCTAAATTTGCAAAAATTTATACACCAGCAGTATGTATTGCTGCACTGTTGCTGGCAGTTTTACCACCTGTTTTTAATTTAATTACAGGAAATGCGGCAAACTGGGCAAACTGGATTTATAGTGCGCTTACATTTCTTGTAATTAGCTGTCCGTGTGCATTAGTAGTTAGTGTGCCACTCAGTTTTTTCGCTGGAATAGGTGGAGCCAGCAAAGAAGGTGTTCTGATTAAAGGCTCAAATTATATGGAAACATTATCCCAGACGAAAGTTGTAGTTTTTGACAAGACAGGGACACTGACTCAAGGAGTATTTGAGGTGAGCGGTATTCATCACAATGAGATGGAGCAGGAGAAACTTTTAGAATACGCAGCTTTGACAGAATGTTCTTCCTCCCATCCGATTAGCAAGAGCCTTCAGCGGGCCTATGGAAAAGAAATTAACCGTAGTCGTGTGACAGATATTGAAGAAATCAGCGGACATGGATTGATCGCAAAAGTAGACGGCATTGAAGTGGCGGTCGGTAATCCTAAGTTGATGAAAAGGCTGAATATTCCGTATGTGGACTGCCATTCAGTTGGAACTATCATTCATGTAGCAATTGATGGGGCATATGCTGGTCATATTGTAATCTCTGATATTGAAAAGCCAAATTCTAAAAAGGCAATTGCGGAATTGAAAAAAGCTGGAGTTGAAAAGACTGTTATGCTTACAGGAGACGCAAAGAGGGTTGCTGAAAAAGTTGCTTCTGACCTTGGCATAGATGAAGTCCACAGTGAATTACTGCCTAGCGATAAGGTTACTCAAGTGGAACGATTGTTAGAACAGAAAGGGAAAAAAGCGAAGCTAGCTTTTGTAGGCGATGGCATCAATGACGCTCCGGTGCTTGGACGTGCCGACATAGGAATTGCTATGGGAGCAATGGGATCCGATGCGGCTATAGAAGCAGCAGATGTGGTATTAATGGATGATGATCCAATGAAGATTGCTAAAGGGATTAAAATTTCTAGAAAGTGCATCTCTATAGTTTATCAGAATATTGTATTTGCTTTAGTTGTAAAATTTGTTTGCCTTGGTTTGGGTGTGGTTGGTATTGCAAATATGTGGATGGCAATTTTTGCTGATGTAGGGGTGACAGTAATCGCAGTATTGAATGCAATACGTGCTTTGAGAGTACACAATCTATGATAATTAACGATTAATGTTTGACTTGTAATAAACTTAAATATATAGGCGCAGACACCAAAAGACTGCGCCTTTTTTAGGAGAATAAATATACAAATGAAAAATGTATACGATACGGTTCAGGTTGATTATAGTCAATTGGCTGAATTTTTTAAGGTGTTGGGTGAACCTACAAGGCTTCAGTTACTTTTTTTGCTGTCTGACAGAGAAATTTGTGTCAGTGAGTTGACAGGTTATCTCAATGCATCACAGTCTACGGTATCCCATCAGTTAAATATATTAAAAGCTCATAAACTCATAAGAAGACGCAGAGAGGGCAAGCAGATATATTATTCTGTATCTGATTGCCATGTGAGTTTGGTTACCAAGTTAGGAATAGAAATTGTTACAGCCCGGAAATAGTGAAAGTTTATTAGCTTAATCTCCACATAATCCCCACATCATTCTGATATAGTAAAACGAACAAGATTAATTAGGTTACATGTGAAAATATTCCTATATGAGAGGTGAGATTATTTTATGGAAAGGCGAATATTTATGATTCAGGGACTGAACAATAAAGATTCTGCAGATAGGATATGTGAGGAACTAAAGAAGATTGTAGGAATAAATAAAATAGAAATTTATTTTGAGACGGGGCAAATGATTCTTGAAGCAGATTACGTATCTATGCCGAGGATTATAAATGCGATTATTACCATCACATCTATATTGGACTATAGAGTTACGATTATAGAGGTAGATTGAAGCGAGGACAGGATATGGAACTAATGGAAAGTACAAAAAAAAGGACGGTATTGATTGTAGATGATGAGATCAAGATTACGGAAGTGTTGGAAGCATATTTAAAAAATGCAGGATATCAAACAAAGTCAGTACATAGTGGACAGAAAGCAATAGAGGCGGCAGAGGAACTGAAGCCGGATTTGATTATTTTGGATTTGATGCTACCGGATATTATGGGAGAAGATGTCTGCCAGATGATTCATCAGAAGCAGGATATACCTATCATTATGTTGACTGCAAAAATAGAAGAAAATAATATGGTCAGGGGTCTGCAGATTGGTGCGGATGATTATATTGTTAAGCCTTTTAGTCCAAGGAATGTATTGGCCAGAGTAGAGACGGTGTTAAGGCGCACTCAGAAAAGGATGGAGGAAAATAAGCAGGATGTTGTAATCATAGGAAATCATTATATTACAGTGGATTTTACATATCGGAAGGTAGAAAAGCAGGGGGAGGAAATCCATCTTACACCGACAGAATATAAAATTTTTGAACTATTGGTTAGGTCACCAAACCGTGTATTTAGCAGGGAACAGATTATATCTTATGCATTGGAGGATGAATTTGCGGGATATGATCGGAGTATTGATACTTACATAAAAAGTATACGACAGAAAGTGGAACCAGATGGAAAGATGCCTAGATATTTTGTGACAGTGTACGGTGTTGGATATAAATTTGTGTTATAAGAGGTGAATATGAAAACCATTAAGAGTAAATTGATTTTGACATATTCTTTGATTTCTATTGCCGTCATCTGTTCCATTGCTGTTGCGTTTATATTTAATATGGAGAGAGAATTTGAAAATTATGCTAAACGACAGCAGGAACAGAGAATATCCAATATCGTGAATGAATTACAGGACTTATATGATGCGGAAACTGGAAGTTTTAGTCAGGAACAGGTAGAAGTTATAGGAAATGCTGCAATGCAAAATGGGGTTTTTATCCATTTGGAAACAAAAGGTGGAGAAATGGATTGGGATATTCAAACACACAAGAGTGAAGAATGTCAACTTGTTTTAGAACATGCTGAGAGTAATATGCGTAGCAGATATTTTAATTTTCAGGGTAAATATCAGGAAGAAATATATACTCTGTCTTATGAAAATAAAAGCGTTGGAAAACTTACGGTTGGCTATTATGGACCGTATTCTTTTTCTGATGAGGAACTGCGTTTGATGAATAATCTCAACATCTGTTTTGTAGTTATTGGTGGGGTGTTTGTTGTAATAGCTATTATAATGGGAGGAATCATGGCACGAAAAATAGCGGAACCAATTTCAGATGCTGTCCGGGTGGCGGAAAAAATAGCGAATGGTGAATATGGAGTAAAGTCTTTGGTAACAAGCCGTACTGCAGAGACTCAACAGCTGATTACTGCAATTAATGAAATGTCGCAAACATTGAAAAAAGAGGAAGAACAAAAGCAGCAGATTACTGCGGATGTAGCTCATGAGCTTAGGACACCCTTAACCAACATACAGAGTCATTTGGAAGCGATGATTGATGGTATATGGGAGCCAACAGGAGAACGTTTGGAAAGCTGTAGAGAAGAGATTCTCAGACTGTCAGGGATTGTGAAGCAACTCCAGGAACTGTATTTGTTGGAGAATCGGAAGGGAATACTTAGATACGAGGATTTTGATTTTTATGATATGTGTAAGCAGTTATACTACAATTTTGATGTTCAATTGGATAAGAAAAATCTGACATTTAACTTGTGTATAAAGCATGGCGATATAATTTGGGGAGACAGGGCGCGTATTATGCAATGTATGGTTAATCTAATTGGTAACGCAATAAGGTATGCCGAACCCCAAACAGCCATTTGGATAAGGTATTTAGAAATGGATTATATGATTGAAATCCAAGTAGAAAATATAGGAAATCCAATTCCCAAAGAATGTCTGCCACATCTGTTTGAGCGCTTTTATAGAGTAGATAAATCGAGAAATTCAAAAACTGGAGGAATGGGGATTGGATTGTCAATAACAAAAGCAATTGTTGAACGACACGGTGGGAAAATTTGGGCAGAAAACAGAGACATAAGAACCTTATTTTTTATTACTTTGCCCAAAAGAATAGAAAAAGAGGCGAAGTTATGAAATGAAATGTAGAAAATTAAAGTTAATATATTTTTTACTGAGTAGTATTTTATGTATGATGCTTCTTGGAATTGTACTGGCTATTTATGAAAAAAAGGTGGATGAAGAAACAATGGGATGCGGAATATCCATATATGGAATGGATATTTCGAAATGTACCCTGGAACAGGCAGTAAAAGAGATTGAAGAGACATTTCGAAATAAAGAAGTTGTTTTCCAGGAAAATGGGAAAAACATATTTGAGACGACAGTGGGAAATATGGGATATGCACTGGAGCCGTCTTTATTGAAGAAAGAACTTTTGAAAATAAAAAAACAAAGAGACCAAAAGCGTGGCCTGATTGAAAAAAGAAAGAATTATTCGATAGAGTATGAAATTAAAATGGAAAATAAGTTGGAAGATGTTTTGAATATCGAGGATTTCAATTTAGGAGAACGAATAGAATCATCAGATGCTTATATCGTTTACGACAAACAGAAAGAAGCATTTATTTTAGTGGATGAAATACAAGGTAATCAGATTGACAAAAAGAAGTTGGTTGAACAAGTGTATAATGCTTTAGCAGAAGACTTTGAAGAACAGCTGATCTCTAGTCGTTTAGAAATAAAAATAAATCGTCAGGTATATCAGACAGCTGTATCATCAGAAGAAAGTGATCTAAATAGAAAATTAGAAGAATTAAACAGACAGCTTTTGCAATACCGGACAACAACGGTTTCTTATATATTTGGCGATACTGTCGAAGTTTTGGACAATGAAAAAATATGTTCATGGTTAATTGTCAGTGGGGACAGTATAAGTGTTAAGGAAGAAGACGTAGTAGCTTTTGTTAAAGAATTGTCTTCAAAATATAACACAATGTACGTGCCTCGTTCTTTTAAGACTTCTTTTGGAGAAAAAGTAATTATCAGTGGAAATGAATATGGTTACTGGATTGACAAAGATGCGGAATTGCAGAAGTTGTTAGAAGATATAAAGAGTGGTAGTGATGTAAAACGAGAACCGGTTTACAGTAAACAGGGGTTGAGGAGGAACGGAAGTGATGATCTTCAGGGAAGTTACATAGAAGTAAGTTTAGATAAACAATATTTATGGCTTTATAAAAATGGAAAGCTTGTTACAGAAACAGATATTATCAGCGGACTTCCTAGTGAGGGATTACAGACGTATCGTGGGTCATGGCCAATTGCATATAAAGCAAGGCCATTTACACTGAGCAGTGATATTTATGGATATGAGGTAGAAGTGGAATATTGGATGCCGTTTGTGTATGGACAGGGACTCCATGATGCGGACTGGCAGGATGCATTTGGTGGCGAGTTATATAAGACAAAGGGAAGTCATGGTTGCATCAATCTTCCTAAAGAACAGGCAAAAATTATTTATGATACGATTGAAGCAGGTTATCCGATTATTATTTATTGATGAATAGATACAATAACTTTTTTAAATTTTTGTTGAAATAGAACCTTAGGGATATCACATGATTTGAAGTGAAATAGTGGGTGGTGGTGTTGAAAGAAATGATAGAGATTGTAATGAGGAAGATTGGAAAGTCGGGGAATATTACAGAGACTGTTCTGGTTTCATTGCCAAATGCAGAATCCGCTACAATGACTCATGATCCCAATATACTTACTTTCTCTCAGTTGGAAATTCATCTTCAGAAACAGATGATTTTCCAAAATGGTAGATTTATTTCTCTTTCTCATTTAGAGTTTCAGACCCTTTCTTATCTGGCATTACATCCTGGATGGGTGATTTCAAAAGAACAGATTTATGAAGCTGTCTGGAAAGAAGATCAGGAATATTGCGGAAGTGCTGTGGCAAATGTGATCAGCCAGATTCGAAGAAAAATTGGAAACGGTTATATAGAGACAGTGATAAACAGTGGATACAAATTTGTTGGGTAAATTGAAATCTAAATCCTAGAGTCAGGGATATTATTTTGCTTAGAGGTTGCGTTTTCCTTTCCTATTACATACAGAATAGTTAAGCATATTTCAAAAAGTACACAATTTGGAATATGGAAAAAGAGACGTGAATTTTGTACCGAAATGTATGGATAA
>CAMEJJ010000028.1 GCA_945919795.1 uncultured Lachnospiraceae bacterium | reverse complement strand
AGTTGAGGAAGCACCGGTAGTAGAAGAAATCGTTCCTGAACCAGTAGTCGAGGAAACACCGGTAGTAGAAGAAACCGTTCCCGAACCAGTAGTTGAGGAAGCACCGGTAGTAGAAGAAACCGTTCCCGAACCCGTAGTTGAGGAAGCACCAGTAGTAGAAGAAACTATTTCCGAACCGATTGTCGAGGAAATGCAGGTAGAGGAACCCATTCCCGAGCCAATCGTCGAGGCAGTAAAAGTAGCAGAACCTACCCCTGCACCAGTTGCTGCAGGTCAGCCGGTTGATCCGGATGCTCCGATTATTGAAAAACAGATTACCGGCCAGTTGAGCTTTAATGATATTGTAGCAGGCTGGGAAGAGACCAAAAAAGCTGCTGAAGAACGCCGATTGGATGAAATGCGCAAAAAAGTCATGGCCCAGACCGGTCCATTGCTTCAGGATTATGAAGAACCGGCAAAGGAAGGCTTGCTTGACAGTATTGATATGATTACACCGGCCATCAAAGTATTTGATGAGAGTAATATTCCGATGGTAGATCCGCTTATCACAGAAGACGATGAAGTTGAGGAATTAACAGATATTCAGCCGGTTGGTGAAACAGAAGAACTGCCTGTCATTGAGGAAGAAAAGCCGCAAGAACCGCAGCTGAGTGAATTTACTTTTAATACGGCTGAGATTAATAATATAGAAGAAAAGCTTCTTAATTCATTAGAACAGGCAAAAGATGATTTAAAGGATCCGGAATTGGAGCCCATCAATCTTTCGGGAATATCTGTTACTGAGGAATTTGATAAAGATCTTGAACGCCAGATTTTAGAGGCATTAGAAGAAAAGGAAGCTCAAAAGAAAGAAGAAGAAAATATAGCACAGGATGATAAAAAGTCCTTTGCGGATGTTGAGTTTACAATTACTGACCTTGATGAAGAAAAGACCGCAGAAAAGTCGGAAGAGAATTCAGAAGAAACTGACGCAGCAAAAGAAAATGAGAATTCAGCATCAGCCAATGTATCAGACGATGTTTCGGCGGTTGATTCGGATAATACCGATAAGGAAACAGATTCTGATTCTTCTCCGCGCCAGCTTTCCAAAGAAGAAAAAGATTTGTTTGGAATGGTTGCCAAAACGAAAAAGGTGCAGGAAGAAATAGCTTATGCTATAGACAATGTCAGTTTGGATCCGGCAGTAGGCAATATTATTATTACCGGTGAAAAGGGTGTTGGTACACTTGACCTTGCAAAGAATATTATTAAGGTAATTTCTGTAGAAAACAAGAATTTCTCCGGTCGCGTGGCAAAGGTTACGGGAGAACAATTAAATACCAGAAATATTCCGGATACCTTGAACGGATTGAATAACGGCGCACTTATCATTGAGCAGGCCGGCGAATTGTCCGATTTTACATTGATTGCTATTTCCGATTATTTGAGAGCGTCTCATAATGACGGTTTGATTATTTTTATGGAAGATGGCAAAAAGGCAATGGATGATCTCCTTGCAAAAGACAATATGCCGCTTAACAGTTTTAACCTGCGGATTGATGTTGCAGCTTTAGATAATGACGGTCTGGTTAATTATGGTAGAGAATATGCTTTGGAACAAGAATATGCCATTGATGAAATGGGTATGTTGGCATTGTATACCAGCATTGCCAATCGTCAGACCAGTCAGCATGCTGTCACAGTTGAAGAGGTAAAACAGATTGTAGATGATGCAATCGCGAAATCAGAAAAGGGAAGTGTTTCCCATATCATGGATGTCATTTTGAAAAAGCGATATGATGAAAATGATATGATCATTTTACGAGAGAAGGATTTCTTATAAATAAATGGGGGTAAACAAATGGCAAAGAATAACGAAGTAAATCCACTTTACATCACAGAGGCAGATCAGTATGTATTTGCCCAGGGATGTCACTATGAAATCTATAACAAAATGGGAGCGCACAAAACGGTAGAAGACGGGGTAGAAGGTGTTTATTTTGCCGTATGGGCACCCAATGCAAAGTATGTCAATGTGGCAGGTTCTTTTAATGACTGGGATATTTACCAGTATGAATTAAAAAGACTGGGAGAAGGCGGAATATATGCCGGATTTGTTCCCGGAGTGAAAGAAGACGATCTGTATAAATATGTCATTACAACGCAGGATGGAAATAAGCTGTATAAGGCCGATCCCTATGGAAATTATGCAGAGTTACGTCCGGGTAACGCATCAAAAGTGACAGACATTTCAGATTTTAAATGGACGGATAAAGTCTGGATGGACACAAAAGCCAATACAGACTGGAATAAGGAACCGATTGCGATTTATGAATGTCATATCGGCTCATGGATGCGTCATCCCAGAGAAGATGAAGACGGTTTTTACAATTACCGTGAGTTTGCGGACCGCATTGTTACATATTTAAAAGAAATGAACTATACGCATGTTGAGTTAATGGGTATTGCGGAGCATCCTTTTGACGGATCATGGGGATATCAGGTAACCGGTTATTACGCACCGACTTCCCGCTATGGAAAGCCGGAGGATTTTATGTATCTGGTAAATCTGTTACATAAAAATAAAATCGGAGTTATTCTTGACTGGGTTCCCGCACATTTTCCCAGAGACGGGTTTGGTCTTGCTAACTTCGATGGCACCTGTCTTTATGAGCATCCCGATCCCAGACGCGGAGAACATCCGGATTGGGGAACCAAGATTTTTAACTATGCTAGAAAAGAAGTAAGCAATTTCTTAATTGCGAATGCCATGTTCTGGGTTGAAAAATTCCATGTAGACGGTCTTCGTGTAGATGCTGTGGCATCGATGTTGTATCTGGACTATGGAAAGCAGGATGGAGAATGGCTGGCAAATGAATACGGCAACAATAAGAATCTGGATGCCATTGAGTTTTTCCGCCATTTGAACAGCATCATGCAAAAGAGAAATCCCGGAACTTTGATGATTGCAGAAGAATCTACTGCATGGCCGATGGTGACGGGGGATGCAAAAGAAGGCGGATTAGGATTTACTTTCAAATGGAATATGGGCTGGATGCATGATTTCTGCGAATATATGAAGTTAGATCCTTTGTTTAGAAAGGACAATCACTACAAAATGACATTTGCCATGAGTTACAACGGAAGTGAAAATTACATTCTTCCGATTTCCCATGATGAAGTTGTACATCTAAAATGCTCTATGTTAAATAAGATGCCCGGATTTTATGTGGATAAGTTTGCAAACCTGCGTGTGGGCTATACCTATATGTTTACGCATTCCGGCAAAAAGCTTCTCTTTATGGGACAGGAATTTGGACAGGACCATGAATGGGATGAATCCAAAGAGCTTGACTGGGGTTTACTTTCTGATCATGACCACAGTTCTTTAAAATACTATGTATCAAAGCTGTTGGAATTATATTGCAAATATCCTGCGCTTTCTGAAATCGACAGAGATTGGGCAGGTTTTGAATGGATGAATGCGGATGATTGTGAGCAGAGTACGTTCAGTTATGTTCGAAAAGCATCTTCCGGAAAAAATAGTATTCTGGTTGTTTTAAATATGACACCAATAGAGCGGAAAGATTTTAAAGTCGGTGTTCCGAAAAAGAAAAAATACACATTATTATTAAATTCCGATGAAGAGTGTTTTGGAGGACGCGGTAATAAGATTCCGGCTTCGATTACGGCAAAAGCAGAAGAAGCGGATGGAAAGCCGTATTCTCTGACATTTGATCTTCCTGCATATGGAGCAGCAGTTTTCCGCTTTTAATCTTATGAAAACAGAAGAATAAGCCGAAATATAGGGTGAATGCAATTTGCATTCACCCTTTTTGTGTATTTCATTTTAAAAATATTTCAACTGTCGAAGACGAAGTCTGAGTTTTGAAAAGGGATAAAAATATAAAGGCAGGAACGCTATGAGCATTGCAATTAATCAGATTGATGCATATGAAAAAAATCAGGTTGTAAAGAATGGACATCAAACGTCTGCACCGGGAACAAATGACAAAGTTTCTAAAGGACAGGCGGTTTTTGCATGGGATCATTCGCAGGATGGATTTGGGATGCAGGCATATCGTGACAATGACAATCAAAGTTCGTTGTTAGATAAAGCAGTTTCTTTTGATGAAAAAAACAGCAAAGACTATATGGTTGTCATGTCCAATACCATGTCGGATGAGGATTATTGCAAATGGCAGGAAAACGGCGGAAATCCGGGAGATTGCGAGCCGGGTGAAATGGTCACCATCATGGATCAGATCAAAATTACGCTTGCAAAGGCCGGAGTGGAAGTTTCCGGTTTTACGGATCAACTGGATGCTGCAACGATCAAAGATGCAGGATTAAGTGACGGATATGCCAATGCAATAGCCAACGCTTTAAAATACAAAAATCTTCCGGCTACCGAAGATAACATCAAATCCATGGCAACACAGATGACTCAGATGCAGAATATGGATCAATTATCGGATGGAGCCAGAAAATATCTGATTGAAAATGAATTGCCGCCGACCTTTGACAATTTGTATAAGGCAAATTTTACGGCAGGAAAAGAAACTGCTGTTTCGCAAGGATATTATAATACCGGAACCTATGGATATATGGCAAAAAAGGGAGCGATTGATGATGTATCGATGATGGAATCACAGATTCGGGATATTATCAGTCAGTCCGGATTGGAAGATAATTCCAAGAACATGGAAAATGCGACCTGGTTATTGGAAAAAGGACTTCCTCTGACCGAGAAAAATCTACACTATATGGCGGATCTAGATTCCTTGGCATTTCCTCTGAATCTAAATCAGGTTGCATTAGCAGCCGCAGATGCCGTTTCCATGGGATTAAGTGCCAAAGAAGGAAATTTGATTACCGGCAATGGATATCAGACGGAAGAAGCCGGATATCTGGACACATCCATAAAAATAAATGAAAAAACACAGGCTGTATCCGATGAAGACCTTCTTGCTGTTATAAAAAGTGGAAAAAGTCTCAATCTCTACAATTTGTTTCAGGCAGTAGATAATTTGCAAAAAACTGCGGTGCAAACGGAAAACGAAGGAGAAAAGATCGGACAGATTAAACCGCTGACAGAACAACAGCAAAAAACATATATGGAGGCCAAGAAGCAACTAGTACAGATTCAGCTTACCATGAGTGCTCAGGCTAACCTTAAATTATTAAAGCAGGGAATTTCCATTGATTTAGAGCCTTTAAATCAATTGGCCGACATGCTGGAAAAAGAAGAAAGTCTGTATCATGCAACAGAGCTTGGAAACATTGTTGAGAAGACAGAGGAAATAAAGCATCTGCCACAGGATACACTGGGAGTTTCCGTTCAGGAAGCCTGGATGGCAAACCGTGTCTATACCTTAGATCATGTATATGAGACAGGAAAACATATTGCCGCAGATTATGAAAAAGCCGGTCAGAGTTACGAGGCATTGATGACCAGTTCCCGTGCGGATTTGGGAGATCACATGAAAAAGGCGTTTCAAAATGTGGATGATCTGCTTTTGGAAAACGGGTTGGAAGTATCGGATGAAAACCGCAAAGCCACACGGATTTTGGGATATAACCGAATGGAAATCACACAGGAAAATCTGGATGCCGTAAAAGAAGCGGAAGCATTGCTTACAAAAGTTGTACAACAACTGACACCGGAAAAAACACTGCATATGCTTCGTGATGGAATAAATCCTATGGAAATCAATCTGGATGAACTTTCGAATTATCTGGATACTCTGCAGGATGAAGGAGAATCTCTTGAAAAATACAGTAAATATCTCTATCGGTTAGAAAAAAACAAGGAGATTTCGCAGGAAGAAAAAGATGCCTATATTGGCGTGTACCGTCTGTTACGGCAAATTGAAAAAGGAGACGATGCGGCAATCGGAACGCTTGTTTCCAAAAACCAGGAGATGAATTTTGATAATCTCCTAAGTGCAGTACGTACACGGAAAAAAGGATTTATTGATACAAAAATCGATGACGCCTGTGGACTTTTAAAAGAAGTACAGAATAATCAGAAATCTATTTCTGACCAGATTATGAATTATTATAAAAACCGGGCAGGACGGGTTCTTCATGAAATGTCTGTCGAAGGGTTTGAAGATTTCGAAGAGCAGAAAGAATTTTATCAGTCTGATCTAGCGTTTATGCGTCAAGTGAAAGAAATACCGGAGGACACTTTTACAGGATTGACTCAGGACGGGATTGCGACAACCGCAAATCATCTCATGGCAGAGCAGATGATATCAGAGGATGCTGCGTTTGTAAAAGATTATCGTAAGATATTAAAAGATCGGAATAAAGAAAAGGAGTTTCTGGATGAGCTGGAAAAACTGACGGATTCTTTCGATTCGGGAAAAGAAAGTGTTCAGGCAGCTTATGAAGCTTTTGCAAAGCGGGCATTACAGGAATTTTCCGATGCCGGTGAGGAAAGTAAAAACCATATTGATGTACGATCCTTCGCTTTTGATATGCGTCAGGTTTCTCTTTGGGGTGAGCATGCAAAACAGGAAAGTTATTATGTTCCGATGCAGTTATCGGAGCATGTGACAATGGTCCATGTCAAAGTTGTAAATGGTGATAAAAAAGGAACCGTAACCGTTGATTTAAAAGAAAATGACGGATTATTGGGAAAAGCCAAAGCTGTTTTTCAGATAAAGGAAGGAAAAGTCGAAGGATTAATTCAGGTTGCAGACGAAAAAGACCTTGCAAGTTATCGGGAAATTGCCGGTAAATGTTGTGGGCTGATACTTGAGAAAACAGGAAAAAGTGCCGATATAACTTGTGTACAAAGTCAGACAATGAATTTAAATGCTTTCCACAAAGATGAAAAAACCGAATCGACAAAGGATTTATATCAGATTGCAAAAGCATTTATCCAGAGTGTGGAGCAGGAGGTTACAGTTTATGAGAGTTAATTATAATATTTCCGCAATTTTAGCAAATAAAGCATTGAATCAGACAGATAGTAAGTTATCCGTTTCATCCGAACGTTTATCAACCGGATATAAAATCAACCATGCAAAGGATAATCCTTCCGGTCTTGCCATTGCACATCGTATGACTATGCAGCTTCGCGGACTTAGCAATGCTGCCCAGACAGCTTCCGACGGTGTTTCTGTTGTACAGACGGCTGAGGGTGCGATTTCCGAGATGCAGGATATGGTCCATCGTATTTCGGAGCTTGCCGTGCAGGCGGCCAATGGTACCAATTCCGATGATGACAGAAAGATGATACAGGAAGAAATTGACCAATTAAAGCTGGAATTAACCAGAATTGCATCAGATACCGATTTTAATGGAAAAAAACTGTTAAACGGGGATTTTGATTTAAAAGGTTATGCGGATGTGGAAGAAGTAAAGGTATCCTATTATTCCGATGAGGTTAAGGTTGGACAATATGTTATTTCAACAATTAATCCGACATATGATGCAGACGGAAATCTGATGGATGGCTCCGTGACTTTACTGCAGGATGGAAGTGCAAATGCTTTTCCGACTGATTGTACGATTCGTTATGAAGGAAACAAAGCCATCATTGAAGGAAGAGACAGCTTCCGCGTGGATATTACCATTGATGATTCCTTAGCAAGTGCTTCCAATGTGACTTTGGATATCACCGGATTAGGAGCTATGCGAATGCAGATTGGTGCCAATGAAGGGGAAATTATGGAAATCCGTATTCCGGCATTGGGCTTAGAGCAATTAGGACTGAAAGATGTAGATTTATCAACAAAAGAAGGCGCTTTGAAAGCGATTGCACTGACAGATGAAGCAAATACTTACATATCATCCGTTCGTGCAAGACTGGGTGCATATCAAAATCGATTAGAACATACGGCAAACAGCCTGGATGCAACCAATGAAAATCTAACCGATGCATTTTCACGTATTATGGATACGGACATGGCAGAAGAAATGACAGAGTATTCCAACGAGCAGGTATTAACCCAGGCCGGTATTTCCGTATTGTCACAGGCCAACGAAAGACCTCAGCAGGTTCTTCAGTTATTACAGTAATGAGGAGAGCAGATGGATCGTCAACTAAAGCAGCAGTTTACATTACGAATTACTCAGGCTAACAAAACAGAGCTCTGTGTTATTTTATATGAAATGTTTATGACATATTGCTCGGATGCCATATGCAATCAAGAACAGGGAGATACGAAAGAATTCCGCCTCAATATTCAAAGAGCGCGCGGATGTTTAAAAGAATTAATGGGTTCTTTGCATTTTGAATATGAGCCGGCGCCCACGCTGTTAAAGCTATATATTTATATCAGCCGTCTGCTGGTTCGTGCCGATTTACACAATGAAACAGAGCCTTTAAAGGAAAGCAATAAAATTATGCAAAAACTCCATGATGCGTTTGCCATTGCAAGTAAAGAGGATACATCCGGACCGGTAATGGGCAATACACAGACGGTATATGCGGGATTGACCTATGGAAAAAAAGATTTGAATGTCAGCCTTGAAAGTGACGCAAACCGAGGGTATTTTGCATAATAGAAAAATTAGTGGTGTATTCATAAATTCAGACATAAAGAAAAAGAAACAGGCATATAGTGTATCAAATGTTAAAGTGGGATACAGATATGGCTGTTTTTTTTGATTGGCTGACAAATACTTTGCAAATCAATAAAACCGAAGGATACAGTATGTTGGCATTGCTGGTGGTTTTGGTGCTGGTTTTGACAATTGGTGCGTTAAAACGAAAAGCCGCATTTTTGATTGGTTTTATCGTTCGTATGACTTGCGGTGTTGCCATGATTTTATTGGTCAATACCATCTTGTCTTATTATCAGATTTCGACGCTCGTAGGGGTAAATGCAATCAGCCTTTTGACAAGCGCAATCCTAGGAATTCCGGGGGTTTGTGTGCTATACGCAATTTTATTTTTGTGATTTTTTGTAAGACTTTCACAAAAAAAATGAAATTTGAAAAAAGGGGTTTACAAGACAAAAAACGTTTTATATAATCCAATTACAATAAATCTTTGAAACATTTCTAGTCCGTTTCGGACATGTTTCCCAGTTTATTATTTTTAATCGAGATATATTAAAATCCAAAAATTTATTATTTGAAGAATTGGATGATTCAAAAGATTTCTATTCGAAGATTATTGAACATTCGAAAAGTGATATTTAAAGGAGTATGAATTTATGTAGTTTCTATTTAACGGTTTAATAATAATTCAATTCTATTATAAAAAATATTTAGGACGACTTGAGGAAAATATATGTTACAGACAGTATCTTTATACGCTGTTCTGGTAATTGCATTAATATATGATTTTCGTAAATGCAGAATTCCCAATTGGCTGGTTGTAGCCGGATATATGATGGGAGGTTTATCTGCTTATCTTGGTGATAGTCAGTGGTATTTTTATATTTTTGACAGCTTTCTGCTTTTACTGATTTTGTATCCTCTGTTTCTGGTCGGTGCGCTGGGTGGAGGAGATATCAAGCTGTTAACTTGTATTTCTGTTTATCTTGGGTTTGAACAGGGACTGAATTTGTCAATTCTTGCAATTGCCATAGGTGCAGTTATTTCTATTTTGAAAATTATATTCCTGCTATGCCAGAAAAAGGAATTCCAATTTTCACATCTCTACATTCATTTCTCGTTGCCGATTGTTTTGGCAACTCTGTTTATCAACTTTCACGGAGGATTTATCGTATGGCAAATATTTTAGCGGTTTTGGATCCGGACAAAAAATATGTCAGAAAACTGACTGCGTTTATGGCAAAGCAGGATCATTTACCCTTTGAAATTCAGGGTTTTGACAGCCGGGTAAGGCTTCATACCTACATGCAGGAACACAAGATTTCTATTTTACTTTTGAGTGAGCAATGGAAGGAAGAAGATTTTTGTGGCATGGCAGATCTCATTGTTCTGCTGGTGGAAAAAAGATCGGATGAAAATTTAGAAGCAATCAATTCATCCTTTCCGGCAATCTGCAAATATCAGGCAGGAGATATGTTGTGTAAAAAGCTGTTGAATATCTGTGTTATGATGCCGCTCGATGAAATGGTATCTGTGGCACAACGCCAACAACAGACCTGTGAAATCATTGGGATTTACTCCCCGGTAAAAAGAAGCCTTCAGACTTCTTTTGCACTGATATACAGTCGTCTGCGTGCAAACAATAAAAAAACACTATATCTGAATTTTGAAGTTTTCTCAGGATTTCATGCGTGGTTTCGAAAAGAATACAGTACAGATTTGATGGATCTAATGTATTTTTTAAAGGATGATCCCGAACGCTTTTTATTGAAGATGGCTGCCATGACGGAAGAATTCGGAAATGTAAAATATATACCGCCGGCCTATTCTTATGAGGATTTTATGCAGGTTTCGGCAAAGCAATGGGAGAAATTGATATTAACAATCGCGCAGAAAAGTGATTATGAATTACTGGTTTTGGACTTGGATGACCAGATGCAGGGACTGTTTAATATATTAAATCTCTGTACAAAGATTTATACCATGACAAAGCCGGATGGACTGGCAATGGCAAAAATTGCTTCCTATGAAGAAATGCTGAAAATGAGTGGAAAGGAATCGGTATTGGAAAAGACGATTAAGTGCCGGTTGCCAGTTTTTAAGGAAATTCCGCAGGAAGTTAATGCTTTGTCATACAGTCAGCTTGCAGATTATATGAGAAATAAATTGGGAGAGGAATTTGATGGATAAAAACTATGAAGAGATTCGACGAAAATGTCGCAATCAGCTGTTAGAACAAATTGATTATACAAAAGATATGGGGGATGAAGAAATCCGTGATTTGATTGATGATTGCGTTTTGCGTGTCGGAAAGACACAGAAACTGTCGCTTCAGATAAAAAACCGTCTTCAAAGAGAGCTCTTTGCCACAATCCGACAACTGGATGTTTTGGAAGAATTTTTGGCAGATAATTCCGTTACGGAAATTATGGTCAATGGTCCCGACTGTATTTTTATAGAAAGAGGCGGAATGCTTACAAAGGTTGATGTACATTTCGAATCACAGGAAAAACTGACCGATGTTATTCAGCAGATTGTTGCCAAGGTGAATCGTGTGGTAAATGAGGCGTCCCCGATTGTAGATGCCAGGTTAAGTGGAGGTGCCAGAGTTCATGTGGTAATGCCGCCGATAGCGTTAAACGGACCTATTTTAACCATCCGGCGATTTCCGGATCATCCCATTTGTGTAGAAGATTATTACCGTTTTGGCTCACTGAATGAAGAAGTTATGGAGTTTATAAAGAAACTGATAAAAGCCAAATACAATATTTTCATTTCCGGAGGAACCGGAAGCGGAAAAACTACTTTTCTAAATGTCTTATCAGGATTTATTCCGACAGATGAACGGATTGTGACAATTGAGGATAATGCGGAGTTACAAATCCGTAACATAGAAAATCTGGTTCGCTTGGAAACCAGAAATGCAAATATCGAAGGATGTTTGCCAATTACCATTCGTGATCTGATAAAAGCTTCTCTGCGTATGCGTCCGGATCGGATTATTGTAGGTGAAATCCGCGGGGCGGAGGCGATTGATTTGTTGATGGCTATGAATACCGGTCATGACGGATCTTTATCTACCGGACATGCCAACAGTGCAAAAGATATGTTGACGCGGCTGGAAACCATGGTGCTCATGGGAATGGATATGCCATTGGATGCAATCAGACGTCAGATTGCTTCTGCCGTGGACATCATTATTCATTTGGGAAGATTGCGGGATCATAGCAGAAAGTTGTTGGAAATTGTGGAGGTGGTAGGATATGTCAATCATGAGATTGTGCTTTCACCTTTGTACACGTTCGTGGAAGAAGGCTGTACGAAAGAAGGGAAAATACAGGGCTCGTTTATAAAAAAAGAAGCATTAATACATACAGAAAAATGCATCAGTGCAGGAATTGAGGGCATATGAGAAGAAAAGAAAAGGGCATAATCTTTGCAAAATGTCTTTTGCTCATCATTGGTATTTCCTATTTATTTTATGACTCTGTATTTGCAGTTTTTCCGTTAAGCCCCGTGCTTTATCTCTTATATCGGGATGCCTGCATAAAAGCAGAACAAAAAAAGAGAGAGCAGACGGAAGACCGATTTAAAGATGTACTGCAGTCTGTCCTGACTGCTTTGCGGGCAGGATATTCCATAGAGAATGCATTTGTGGAGGCAGAAAAGGATTTAGGATACCGATTTGGAAAGACAGATTCCATGGTATTGGAGTTAGCCATTATAAACCGTCAGGTAAAAAACAGCATTGCTATTGACAAACTCTTGATTCAACTGGCGGAAAAAACCGGTTCAAAAGATATTCTGGATTTTGCGGCTGTTTTTAAAATAGCAAGAAAAAGTGGTGGCGATTTAGGAAAGATCATGGAACGAACCATTTCCATTATTACGCGGCGCAGAGAATTGAAGCAGGAAATTGAGCTTTTAGTTGCTTCAAAAAAATACGAGCAGCAAATCATGAATATTGTGCCCATGGGTATTATTTTCTACATACGGATGACTAATCCGCAGTTTTTCCAACCGCTTTATGGGAATTTATTTGGAATAGTCATTATGACAGTCGCTTTAGCATTATACTATTTTGCCTATCAAATGTCTGAAAGAATTCTGGATATAGAATGACCATAAATAAAAGAATCATGAAAGATAGAATTATAAAAAACAAAATTGTGAAAGGCAAAGTTAGGAAAGATAAAGTTATGAGAACTAGAATCATGGAAAGTAGGCAGGATCAAAAAAAGAGATTTCTGGAGAATTATCTGCAAAGGCTTTATCCGGGACAGAATGCTCATAAATTATATTTGCAGCATCAAAAAAAGAAAAAACAGACAGTTATTTTGGTAATGGCAGCAGGATTTTTAATAGGAATAGTATTGTTCTTTTTGGATTATACAGATCGCGAAATTGATGAAACAGGGCAAATTACCCGCAATGAATATGGATATTCTGCCAAACATATTCATGCATTCGTGGAAAGCTCTGATTTTGAGGAATTTGAGTTAGAGCTTTCCATTCCTTCCCGAAAGTATACAGAAGTTGAAGTTCAGGAGGGATTTTTAGAAGCAAAAGCGTGGCTTATAGAAGAATTGAAAGGAGAAAATTCTTCCTTACAACATGTTCAAAATGATCTGTCGTTTCCCGCACGTTATGCGCCAATGCAGATGGATATTACTTATACAAGCAGTGATTATAAGCGGATAGACGGGCAGGGACAAGTATATAACGAGGATTTGGAATTGCCCCAGACGGTTATCATTACCGCAAAATTTTCCTATGACGAATGGGAGGAAGCAAAAGACTACGAGGTAACCGTTTATCCTCCGAAATTATCTTTGCAGGAACAGTTTATTAAAAAATTAAAAGATCAGATTCAGAGGACGGATAATGAGCAGCAGGATAAAGAAGTCCTAGAGCTTCCGAAGGAACTGGACGGGATAAAGATTTCCTATAAAAACAAGATGAATAATCGGTTTATTTATGTATTCTTTTTGGGAATTGGTTGTGCCTTTTTTCTTTCTTTCGGAATGGATGATGATTTGAAGAAAAAATACGAAAAAAGGCAGCAGCAACTGCTTTTTGATTATCCGGAATTTGTCAGTCAGCTAGCCTTGCTGATCGGTGCGGGCATGAGTCTGACAGGAGCAGTACGACGGATTTATATGGATCATCAAGCATCTTTGGCTCCATTGTATGAGGAAATCAAAATCTTTATTCATAATCTGGATAATGGATTTTTAGAAGAAAGGGCAATAGAGGATTTAGGAAACAGAACCGGTTTGGCTCAGTATAGAAAACTGTGTTCACTTCTGGCAGTTAATTTGAAAAAAGGTTCCATGAATATGAAAGTTATGTTGGAACAGGAAGCGGAAGATGCATTTGAACAACATCAGGCTTTAATCCGGAAAATGGGAGAAGAAGCGGGGACAAAGTTGTTATTGCCCATGGCTATGATGCTTGTTGTTGTAATTGCAGTCATTATGATACCGGCTTTTTTGACATATCAGATTTCTTAAAGGAAGGAGGTTGGAAGCATGAATGGAATAAAAACCTTATGGAATGATGAAAGAGGAATTGGAACTGTAGAAATGATTTTAATTCTCGTGGTGTTAATCGCGTTGGTTTTAATCTTCAAAGAACAGCTTACCAATCTGGTAAACACCATCTTTGAAAAAATTAATTCTCAAAGCAGTAAGGTCTGAAAAAGATTATGGAATACGGCAAAACAATTGGAAGAAGGTAAGACTTTCGGAAAGTGTAATAATGCTTTTGACTGGTATAAAAGAAGGAGAAGAGGATATGAATAAAAGCCGTAAAAATGCAGGTTCCATATCTGTATACTTAATTTTGATATTTGCAGTTTTACTTTCTTTCATTCTGTTGATTGTGGAAGGAGCAAGAAAAAATGCTATACGCATGAAAATAGAGTGTGCCATGGATTTATCCATGAGTTCCATCTTTGCCGAATATAACAGAGAGCTGCTAAATCAATATGATTTGTTTTTTATTGACGCATCCTATGGGCAGTCATCGGCCGGGATTAATAATATAGCAGAGCATTTGAAAGGATACTTAAATGATAATTTTGAAATATCGGAAACATACGGTATCAAGAAAGATTTATTGTGTTTGAAGGCTGAAGAAGTTACTATTACTGATTTTTCTTTAGCAAGTGATTCCAATGGACTGATATTAAAAAAGCAGGCAGTATCTTATATGAAAGATTTATATGGGATTTCCTATCTTGATGAATTGCAAAATCAATTAGATACCATTCATGAAAATGCTTTGTTAAGCCGGGATATTGAAGCAGAGCGTCAGGCAAATCAAAGTATTATAGACCAATATCAGCGCCCAAAGAAAAAGGTGGATGATGATCAGTGGGAAGATGTAGAGCTAAATAATCCGGCTGATGCAGTAAATGCGACAAGAGGAATCCTTTCTTTTGTATTACCCAAAGAAGCGGAAATTTCAACAGTTGCTATTAATCCATCTAATTATCTATCTGAAAGAGTTTGCAACAAAGGTAGTTCTCTTGCGGGCAGAAAGAATCTTACGGCAGGAGATGAATGGATTTTTAATGAATATATTCTGAAAAAGTCCGGGAATTATACACAATTAAAAGAAAATAGTGAGTTGCAATATGAAACAGAATATGTATTGCATGGAAAGACAAGTGATATAGAAAATCTGAAAGATACGGTTGGACAACTATTATGGCTTCGGGAAACTGCTAATTATACTTTTTTGTGTTCAAATCCCGGGAAAAGCGGTGAAGCAGAAAAAATAGCTTTGACCATTGCATTGGCAGCTTTGTCACCAGATCTGGCGGAACCGATTAGACAAACAATATTGTTTGCATGGGCATACGCGGAAAGTGTTTATGATGTCAGAACATTACTGTCCGGTGGAAAAATTCCTTTGATGAAAACAGATGAGAATTGGCATTATTCTCTTTCGGAAATGTTTTTCTTTGCAACCGATTTAGAAGAAGGGGATTCTCCCTTGACCACCGGAATGTCTTATACAGATTATTTAAGAGTTTTTCTGGCTTTGGAAAACAGTGATACAAAAACAAAGCGTTTTATGAATCTTGTGGAGATGGATATCAGAAAAACAGATGGGAATCGGCATTTTCGATTGGATGCCTGTGTGGATTATGTCGAAGCTGAGGCATTTATATCCAGCGGATATGGTGCGAATTATAGCATTCTGCGGTCATATGCTTATGAAGACTAATCATGTATAGAACTACAGGGTGTATAAAGTCCGGTGGTTCATTAGATACAGAATAAACTGTTACATGAGGATAGTAATGATCAATTTTATAAAACAAACCAGTAAGGAGGTGTCAAAGGATGTCCTTTTTGAAAAGACAACAAAGCAACAGAAAGTTAAGTGCATTATCTCTCCAAACTCATCTAGATTACATAGCATATACACATCGTATAAAACTGATTTTCCCCGAAATCCGTTTTTGCCATAAACACCGTAACTCCTTTTCAAAAAGGATGTCCCTTGGCATCTCCAATGTTTGTTCAAAAAAGGGAAGTCTGACACTGGAAGCTTCCCTTTTGGTTCCTGTTTTTTTATTTGCAATTATTTCTCTGCTTTCTTTTACGGAAATATTGCGTGTACAAATGAAAATGAATAGTTCTTTGCAGCAAACGGCAAAAGAATTATCCGTTTATGGATATGCCGTGAAAAATAATGTACAAATGGATACTTTAAGAAATCCGGAAGAGAATTCCGAAACGGGTTCTTTTTTATCAGGCATTGCCATATCTGAAACATATGTCAGATCCCGTTTGATAAAAGATTTGACATCAGAATATTTGCAGGCTTCCCCAGTCAAAGGAAGTGGGAATTTAAGTTTTGTCGGGAGTAAATTTATGGAAAAAGATCGGATTGAACTACGTTGTGTTTATCCGGTTACTCCTTTTTTTGCTTTATCTGACAAAGCAGGATTTTATACTGAATCAACAGCGGTTGCCCGTGCTTTTACCGGATATGATAATACATCAAATTATGCAAATGCCGAAAAAGAAACGTATGTTTATATTACAGAAACCGGTCGTGTATATCATCAAAGTCGCAGTTGTCATTATCTGGATTTATCAATTCAACAGACAGACAAAAATCAGATTTCTGCATTACGTAATGCTTCCGGAGGACGATATTATGCATGTCCTCTTTGTGCAAAATCCGGAATTGGAAATAATGTTTACATTACTGATTACGGAGACTGTTATCATTATGATTTACTGTGTAGCGGACTTAAGAGGACCATACAGGCTGTTCCGATATCTGAAGTCGGAACAAGAACGCCCTGTAGTAAATGCGGATTATGATTTTTGAAATGACAGAATGCTATAGATTGGTTTTGGATCATAGGTAATAGAAGAATTGGCGCTGATTCACGTTACTATTATGATGAAAAATATGAAACATATTGTTGAAAAAACTAGAAAGGTTAGGCATGAAAATGCAATATGTAAAATGGCAAAATAAAGAAAAAAGAATTGTTCTACTACAAAATACAGGAAATTTTACCATTGAAGCAGCAATTGTTATTCCACTGACCTTATTCCTGATTCTGGCAATGATTTCTCTTTCTTTTTCTTTATATAACCGCTGCAGTCTGGAGCGGACAGCGGCAGTATCTGCGCTCAGAGGAAGTGAAGAGATTTTTTCTGATAATGCGACGCGTTTTGACATAGTCAGTCGAGCTATTAATGAGGTGCTAAATTTTAATCTTCTTTCAGCACAGGAAATAAATAAAAATATTGAAATAAAAGGAAATCAGATTGTTGTAGCATTGGAAATACAGGAGAAAGGTAATACATTTACAACCTATTCGAGTAAAAAAGCCGTCAATCCGGTTTTTTGGATCAGATCTTTTCGAAAATTGAAAGGGGTAGTGCAAACAAATGATGCAGGCGGAATTTAAAAGGGAGAATCACAAAAGTTTTTTTGTTATTAAAGATACAAGACTTGATTCATGCGAACAAACGCACGCAGTGTATGATCTGGAAATGCTTTGTGAAAATCAGATACAGGGTATTTTACCGATTTCGCTTCACAGCTTTAACGGAGAAACGGAAATTTATTATGATATCAGTACGAAACAAACCTTACGTGTTTTATTTGAAAAAAAGAAGTTTATCAAAGATGATTTGAAGTGGCTATTTAGCGGAATCCATGAGGCCGTATGTGGACTGGAAAAATATTTTCTGGATATGGAGTGTTTGCTGATTGATCCTGACTATATCTATATTAACATGGCAAAGAAGCAGGTATATTTACTTTACTATCCCTATCCGGAAGAGTCGTTTGAAACCGGGGTTGAACAGTTAGCTGAATATATTTTGGATAAGATCTGCAATGAAGATGAACAGACTGTTGTATATGCATATAATTTTTATCGGTTTGTAAAAGAAGAAAAGGGCGATTTGATTTCTGTTTTTTTGCAATTGGAAAAAAGTGATTTTCATTCGGAAAAAGAAACAGAAGAGCAAAAACTAACTCAAAAACAAATACAAAAACAAGCACAAGCACAAATCGAAACAGGAGATTTCTTAAGTACGAATGAAGAGGAATTATATCTCAATGAAGATTTATTACACATGGAAGATGAAAATAATTCTTTAACGGTCAACCATTCGAAAGTAAAGCGTGTCATTATTTTTGGTTTCTTTGCATTATTTGGAGTAGGAATCATGGCATTTGAGGCATGGAGAAATCAACTTGGATTTGAAGAATTAATGACGAAAAAGGAAACCATTGTCGGATTTGCAGTTTGTATCTTATCTGTTTTAGGATTTATCCTTTTCTCTATAATAGATTATATTCATGAAAAAATAGGAAATAAAAAAATTGGAACTTCAAAAAATATGATTGAAAATAAAAATCATTACGAAAATACAGAGAACGCTGTACCGGATGGTTTTATCGATATGGACAGAGATTTTTTTCCGGAAATGGATTTGGATAAAGCAGATTGTGAAGATGATGAAAAAACAGATTATGACAATTATGGAAAAACAACTTACGGTGAAATGGATAGTTCAAATTCCATGAATGAAAATGATATGTATGAGACTGTTTTGCTGCAGGAAAACTGTTATGTAGAACAAAGAATATTGATTGGGAAAATTAAAGGAAAAAAAAGACAGATTGATTTATCCGCATTTCCCTTTGTCATTGGAAAAAGTAAGGAACAGGCCGACTATATGATAGATGACCCCAGCATTAGCAGAATTCATGCCAGATTTACATTGCGTGATGGGATTGTATTTTTGACGGACCTAAATAGTACCAATGGTAGTATGAAAAATGGCATCCGACTTCAACCGAATGAATTAGTTGAGGTAGAGGCTGAGGATGAAATAAAGTTCGGCAGAGTGACATTTATATATCATTAGTACTTATTTACACTTGCCATTAGTATTTATATATTCCAGTCATTAGTCCCCATTTACATCTGGCGATAGTTCTTATTTTCTATTTCTTTTAAATCTATCTTTTTTAGTGTATCATAGTAAATGAGTATTTGGATTAAAAGTATTTATTCAATATTTAATCAAAGCTTTATAAAATAAAATTATTTTTTGTTATATACTTATTTAAAAATACATGTAAAGAGACTGGTTATGAAAAAGCGATTGTTTTATTTTCTCGGACAGGACGGATTTTTCCGTATGAATACTACTGTTCCGGAATTTACTGTTTTTTTTAAAAAAGAAACCGGATTTGTCAGCACAGTAATCCTTGCAGATCTTGATGAGAATCCTTATGTGACAACCGATCAGATGATTTCTGTCAGAAATAAAGTGAAATGGAAATTTATAGATCAGGGAATGCAAGAAGTTCATACCATTGTTCTGGTGATTTCAGAAGATGTTGACAGGGCAGTTTTATTAAAAGATGATAATCCGTTTTTTTGGGTTATTGATAGTAAACAAAGCGAATTGATTATTCCTGCGGATAGTGCTGAAGATTTTTATGGCATGAAAGGATCGATTGAAACCTGGTTACGGGCAGATTTCGATCAAAGCGTTTCGGAAGACGGTTATTATCAGGCAGATGGTAGACAGATCAAAAGTTTTAAACAGCAGCCGTTAGTAAATCATTTTGTTTTTATTACCAATGTGATTGTTTTTACACTGTGTACATTGACCGGTGATTTGTTGTATAATTATGGCAGATTGACGATACAGGATGTTACAAACGGCGAATGGTATCGTGTGATAACTTGCCTGTTTTTGCATGGAAATGTGACTCATATCGCAAGTAATATGATGATGTTGTTTTTATTAGGCAATGTCGTTGAAAAAGAAATGGGTCATTTCAAATATTTTATTTTATATTTTGGTTCCGGTCTGGCTGCCTCCGGTGCATCTTTATATTTACAATCCGTTCATTTGGCATTGGGAGAGGAAGTGGTCGGTTCCATTGGGGCCAGTGGAGCGATATTTGGCATTATGGGTGCGTTTTTGTGGATCTTGATACGCAATCATGGAAGAGCATCCAACATGTCGTTTGTCAGGGTGTTGTTTTTGGTCTGCTACTGCCTGTTTGGAGGATTGACCGAGGCAAGAATTGATAATGCTGCGCATTTCGGTGGATTATTTGCGGGTATTCTAATCGCTGTTTTGATTTATAGAAAAAACAAACATAAAAAGGGGGCTGTAACCGGTGAAGATTAATATTTACTATGGCGGAAGAGGACTGATGGATGATCCGTCTTTGTATGTAATCAATAAAATGCAGGATGTATTGGAAGAGTTAAATGTTAAAGTTGAACGGTTTATGCTTTCTGAGTTGAAAAACACGATTACGACTCTGCCCCAGACATTGAAAACTGCAGATGGAATTATTCTGGCTACGACCGTCGAATGGTACGGAATCGGAGGATATTTACAGAGCTTTCTGGATGCGTGCTGGCTCTATGGTGATAAGGAAAAAATTAGCCAGATTTACATGTGCCCGATTGTTATGAGTACAACTTATGGCGAAAGAGAGGCAAAACTGGATCTTTCGCTTGCATGGGAGATTTTAGGTGGAAAGCCTTGTAGCGGGATCTGCGGTTATGTGCCGGATACTGCTATTTTTGATACAAATTCAGGGTACAACAATATTATTGAGAAAAAAGCGGAAAACATGTATCGTACCATCAGTCAGAAGATGGCCAGCTTTCCTGCAAGTAATAAAGCAGTTACGCAGACGGTTGCAATCAACAAGAATATCAATCTGACGCCAAAGGAATCGGAGCAGTTGTCTCAATATGCTGCAGATGAATCCTATGTCCAGACACAAAAGGAAGACATTAAAGAGTTAGCCAGTTATTTCCAGGGGATGCTTTCGAGGGATGAGAACGAAGATGAACATATGATTGAAGCGTTCCGGGAGCATTTTTCTCCGCAACCCGGAATCAAGGCAACTTACAAGATTGTGATAGAAGAAAAGAGCCTTCCACTTTATATTTCGGTGGATAAGACACAATTGGAATGTGTATTTAAAGATACAGATAAACAGGATGTTTTGATTACCACCGATAAAAATACCATGTCGGAGATTATAAGCGGACGCATGACATTCCAAAGAGCATTTATGAGTGCCGGAACCATGAAAGTGAAAGGTGACTTTACTTTGATGCGGTCACTGGATCAGTTATTTGTATTTATGAAAGGATGATAAACATGAGAGACGACAATTGTATTTTTTGTAAAATTGCAAACGGAGACATACCGTCGAAGGCAATCTATGAGGATGATTTGTTTAAGGTGATTTTAGATCTTGGCCCGGCAACCAAAGGTCATGCCCTGATTTTGCCGAAGGATCATGCCAAAAATTTATTTGAACTGCCGGACGATACGGCAAAACAGGTTCTTGTTCTGGCGAAAAAGCTCGGAAAGCAGATGGTTGATAAGTTAAATGCGGATGGATTAAATATTATTCAGAACAATGGTGAGGCAGCAGGACAGACTGTAAATCATTTTCATCTTCATTTAATTCCCCGCTATGAGAATGACGGACAGCATATTTTGTGGGAACCCAAAGAAGTTTCCCAGGAGGAACTGGAAGAAATTCAAAATACGATTCTGCAATAGTTGATAGAACGAAACAGAAAAATCGATCTATTAATATTTTTTACGGCCTGATGGTCTTTTCTATGAAGAATAAGTCAGATAAATAATTGTTATATAGATATTTGAAAAGAATATTAGAAATTTTAGTATTATTGACAAAACAGTTAGCATTTGCTAACATTTTGCTGTGAGATGATATTCGGATGATTGAATGATACCGGAAGATTAAAAAGAATGAGTATCTTTCATTGTCCAGAGATTATACAAAAAAGAGGAAACGATTATGAAAGAATCAGGAAAAAACTATTTATTGACAATTTACCGCCTTCAGCAGAGCGGAATGACCGTTCATTCCATTGATGTTGCAAAGGCTTTGGATTTTTCAAAACCCAGTGTCAGCCGCGCTATGGGGCTGTTAAAAGATGCTCAATTCATAGAAATTGCTAAGGGCGGTGCCATTACACTGACAAAGACCGGATTGAAAACCGCAAAGGAATTAGAAGAAAGAACTGATGTCTTAACGAAATTCTTATTAATGACAGCCGATACGGATACGGAGACTGCTGTTATAGATGCCGGCAAAATGGCATTTACCATACAGGATGCTACATATAAGGGAATTTGTAAGTTTATAAATGAAGTTGAGGGTTAGATATTGCATCCCAAATACATCAGTGAGTGATTCCATTACTTTTTGACACTTACATGACATTTTTAACACTCACATGATATTATTCAACTTGACAAACAGAGTATCATTCTTTACAATTTGTTTAGTTTCATAATGAAAATGCAATGATCGGAACAAGTAGGATATTGTGAAAGCGTACAGAGAGTAGCCGGCTGATGAGAGGCGCACGACTAATTTTATCTGAATACATCCGTTAGCTTCACACCCAAAGGCAGATGCTTAGTAGGCTGTGACGGGAGATAACCGTTATATTATCAGCGTATGATACGATACGCATTGAGGCAGACAGTGTGAGCTGTTTGTAAAGATAGGTGGTAACACGGATTTAAACCCGTCCTTTCAAAAATGAGAGGATGGGCTTTTTTATTTGTGCTTTATTTAATTTAAAGTACCATTTTAACCAACAAACCGGAAAAGAGGAAGAAAGATGACAGTATTTGATGAATTGAAAGCAAGGGGATTACTTGCACAGTTAACAGACGAAGAAGAAATTAAGGAATTGGTAAATAACGGAAAGGCTGTTTTTTATATTGGTTTTGATCCGACTGCTGACAGTCTTCACGTTGGTCACTTTATGGCTCTATGTCTGATGAAGAGATTGCAGATGGCAGGAAATAAACCGATTGCATTAATCGGTGGCGGAACGGCAATGATTGGTGATCCTTCGGGAAGGACGGATATGAGATCCATGATGACCGTTGAAACCATTGATCACAATTGCGAATGTTTTAAGGAACAGATGAGCAAATTCATTGATTTTTCTGATGGAAAAGCATTGATGGTAAACAATGCCGAATGGCTGAGAGACTTAAATTATATTGAATTCATTCGAGATATCGGCGCACATTTTTCCGTTAACCGCATGTTATCAGCAGAATGCTACAAACAGAGAATGGAAAAAGGTTTGAGCTTTTTAGAGTTTAACTATATGATTATGCAAAGCTATGACTTTTTATCTTTATATGAAAGATATGGCTGTAATATGCAGTTTGGTGGAGATGATCAGTGGAGTAATATGTTGGGTGGTACAGAACTGATTCGCCGTAAGCTTGGTAAAGATGCATATGCCATGACCATCAATCTTTTATTAAATTCAGAAGGTAAGAAGATGGGAAAAACCCAGAAGGGTGCCGTATGGCTTGATCCTAAGAAGACTTCTCCTTATGAATTTTATCAGTATTGGAGAAATATCGGGGATGCCGATGTATTAAAATGTATCCGTATGTTGACTTTTATTCCGTTAGAGGAAATTGACAAAATGGATTCTTGGGAAGGAAGTCAGCTTAATACCGCTAAGGAAATCCTTGCATTTGAACTTACAAAAATGATTCACGGAGAGGAAGAGGCAACGAAGGCACAGGAAGCTGCTAAGGCATTGTTTGGCGGTTCCGGTAATTCTGCAGATATGCCTACTGCGACACTGACGGATGATGATTTTACAGATGGAAATATTGATATTTTATCTGTTCTTGTAAAATCAGGTCTGGTTCCGACACGTAATGAAGGACGCAGAGCTGTGGAGCAGGGCGGTGTCAGTGTAGAAGGCGAAAAGATTACAGATATTAAAGCAGTATTTTCCAAAGAACAATTATCCGGAGATGGTGTTGTTGTAAAACGTGGTAAAAAGAATTT
Organism: uncultured Lachnospiraceae bacterium; assembly: GCA_945919795.1. Lineage (GTDB taxonomy): Bacteria > Bacillota > Clostridia > Lachnospirales > Lachnospiraceae > UBA2882. The sequence continues at coordinate 3,280 of CAMEJJ010000028.1, read as the reverse complement.
CCGTAAAGTAATTGTACAATAGTCGCGGAATTCGAATATTTTAGGATTGCGAGAACACAAAGTGCGTAGCAATTCGCTGATATCATGGGTCAAAATACCTTTTAATCCCGACATCATAGTATGAGAGCACATCTTTTTGATTTAGATGTGCTCTTTTGCTGTCCGGAATATTGGACGCCAAAAATGAGATACTCTATTCAGACAACAGGTTGGATAAAACCTAATATAACGAAGTATCAAACGAGGAGGCGAACAATATGAAAGGATATCTGGTAAGTGGTGGATATATGGGACTGGTAGAAGGAGAATATATGCTGTTTGCAAGTGAAAGCGATTATCAGGAGTATATGGAAGAAATATAAAAAGAATCGTTGAAACAAATGGTGTATTGATTGAAATTATGCACATTTCTTTATATAATAAGAAATGTGCATTTTCTTTCTTTTTTAAACATTTTAATACTTAAACCCCTAAGAAATTGTGTAATAAACCACATTTTGTTCTGTATTTGGGGTTTTGGAAATGCATCTATATAATCGAAATGGGTTGGTGAAAAAATGAGAACAATACAGGTCGGAGACATTACAGAGCATATAAAGGAAATGTGTATTGAAGCAAATCATTTTCTGACGGAAGATATGAAATCTGCTCTGCAAAATGCGTGTGAAAAAGAAGAAGCTTTATTAGGCAGACAAATTCTCAATCAATTACAGGATAATCTGAATATTGCCGGCACAGATATGATTCCCATATGTCAGGATACCGGTATGGCGGTAATCTTTGTGGAAATCGGTCAGGATGTGCATTTTGAAGGCGGGAATCTGGAAGACGCCATAAATGAAGGAGTTAGACGAGGATATGTAGAAGGATTTCTTAGAAAGTCCGTTGTAAAAGATCCATTGATTCGGGAAAATACAAAGGATAACACGCCGGCAATTATTCATTATGAAATTGTTCCGGGAGATAAAGTAAAAATTACCGTTGCACCCAAAGGCTTTGGCAGTGAAAATATGAGTCGCGTTTTTATGTTAAAACCGGCAGACGGTATAGAAGGAGTAAAAAATGCCATTTTAACGGCAGTAAAGGATGCCGGACCGAATGCGTGTCCGCCTATGGTTGTCGGTGTTGGTATTGGCGGAACTTTCGAAAAATGCGCTATTATGGCAAAAAAGGCATTGACAAGACCTGTGAATGAACATTCTGAGATTCCATATGTTAAAGAACTGGAAGAAGAACTTTTAGAAAAAATCAATGCATCCGGTATCGGACCCGGAGGATTGGGTGGAACGACAACCGCGCTTGCTGTCAATATTAATACTTATCCGACACATATTGCGGGATTGCCGGTTGCAATCAATATATGCTGCCATGTCAATCGCCACAGTGTCAGAATGATATAATTTTTTGTACAAAAGATTTTATGGGAGAGAAAGAATATGGAACAACACATCACGGCTCCTTTATCTAAACAGGAGGCTGCAAAATTAAAATCAGGTGATTATGTATATATTACCGGCACGATTTATACGGCGCGGGATGCCGCACACAAGCGCATGTTTGAAGCACTTCAAAATAATGAGCCCTTGCCCATGGAAATGAAAGACAATATCATTTATTACATGGGACCATCCCCTGCGCGAGATGGAAGACCTATTGGATCTGCCGGACCGACAACTGCAAGCCGAATGGATAAATACGCCCCTTCCTTATTGGATTTGGGATTATGCGGAATGATAGGAAAGGGAAAACGTTCACAAGAAGTATCCGATGCCATTGTAAGAAACGGTGCCGTATATTTTGCTGCGGTAGGCGGTGCAGGTGCACTTTTGTCAAAGTCGATTATCTCATCGGAAGTAATTGCTTATGATGATTTGGGAACAGAAGCAATTCGCAAACTGGAAGTAAAAGATTTTCCGGTTATTGTTGTTATCGATAAAGATGGAAACAATCTGTATGAAACAGCAATTACAGCGTATAATAAAGAATAAAATAAAAAATGAAGCAGTTTCTTCCTATATATATAGGATAACAATATTTTTATAGCACAATATATTGTTAAACTGTGAGAAAGAGGTAACTATGAGAATTGCAATGATGGTACTACGCAATTTGTTTTTTGTTCCCGCTCTGTTCATTAAGCTTCTTTGGTTAAGTCATCATTATAACGGGGATTATAATCCTGGATTTTTACAATGTAAGAAAATATCAGCCCATGCGATTAAAGGTGGAAATATAACAGCGGAAATACATAATGTAGAAAATTTGCCCAAAGAAGATGGGTTTATTTTATATCCCAATCATCAGGGGCTGTTTGATACATTAATGTTTTTTTATTCCAGTCCAAAGCCTTTGGCTTTTGTAATTAAAAAAGAAGCGAAAGATATTATTTTGTTAAAACAGGCAGTTGGTGCCACGGGTTCTCTTTCCATGGACAGGGAAGATTTAAGACAATCCATGCAGGTAATCAATCAGGTTGCGGATGAGGTAAAGAATGGAAGAAACTATGTAATCTTTGCAGAAGGAACCCGGAGCAAACTGGGGAATAAGCTGCGGGATTTTAAAGGCGGCAGTTTTAAAGCAGCACAAAAAGCAAAATGTCCGATTGTTCCCTGTGCATTAATCAATTCCTTTGTTCCGTTTGATGAACCTTCATTAAGACACATTACGGTTAAACTGATCTATTTAAAACCGATGTACTATGAAGAGTATAAAGGAATGAAAACAAATGAAATCGCTGAGGAAGTAAAACGGCGGATAGAAGAGGCGATTGCGCAATATGAATAAGGAATACGAAAGTTGTTGTTAAAGTAAACTGTGGAGAATACAACAATAAATATTCAAAAGGCAGTCTAAAATAATATTACAGTTTCTGGATTTATAAAATACAATATTTCTTAATTCATAACGTACGAAAATTTCTTAATTCATAAAGTACAAAAAATGGATTGACAAACAAAAATCACTTCGGTATAATAATTTTTGCGTCACGTTAGAGACGTTGCAACTTTATATTGGTAGAGGATAAAGTTCAGTGGTACGGAGAAATACTCAAGAGGCTGAAGAGGCGCCCCTGCTAAGGGTGTAGGTCGTTCACGCGGCGCGAGGGTTCAAATCCCTCTTTCTCCGTTTTTTCTACAAGAAAAGTAATCTTGTTCTTTGAGATTTCTTTTTTTTTCACTAAAAAGTGATGGCTTGTAGAAGATAAAAAAGCTTCTTTCAAAAAAATTGAAAAAAGTTAAAAAAAGTGCTTGACGAAAGAAAACGATAGTGATAATATAAC
>CAMEJJ010000027.1 GCA_945919795.1 uncultured Lachnospiraceae bacterium | reverse complement strand
ATCCTTGTTTTTCATCAAGATTGCGAACGAGCTTAGCGAGTTTCGCAATTACCTAATAATAGTCATAATAGTCAAATCTATGATTCCAAAATAATGAACATCCGATTTTCCTACGAAACTATTCTAAAATAGATGAACCCTTGAAATCAATAGAATTATTCGGTATAATTTCAAATGGTTGTAGTATTACTACCTTATAATAATACAATCTATGAACATAATTTATGTGTTGAAACATTTTTTAACAAATACAAATAGTAGGAGGAACCAATCATGGTTAAATGGAACAATCTTGATACTCTGAGCTCATACAATAGCCTTGTTGCCAAAAAAGGCAGTGTAGATCTCGTTGATGTCATGTCAGGCGAAAACGGTGCAACCCGCGCAAAGACTTACAGTGTGCCGATGGCAGGCGGCATGGTTTACAATTATGCTGCAAAAGCCGTTGATGATGCAATCTTAGAAGACCTTGCTGCATTGGCAAAAGAAGCTGAGCTTGTTGATAAATTTGAAGCTCTTTACAACGGTGAGGTCATTAATACAGGTGAAAAACGTCTTGTTTTACATCATATGTGCCGTGGTCAGCTTGGTAATGCAGTTACCGCTGACGGTGTTGACAAACGTACTTTCTATACAACACAGCAGGAAAAAATTGCTGAATTTGCTAACAAAGTTCATGCAGGTGAAATTACAAATGCTGCAGGTGAGAAATTCACTACCGTTGTTCAGATCGGTATCGGAGGTTCTGATTTAGGTCCCCGTGCTATCTATTTAGCACTGGAAAACTGGGCAAAGAAAAACAATACATTTAAAATGGAAGCAAAATTTATCAGTAACGTAGATCCTGATGATGCAGCCGCTGTATTAAATTCCATTGATGTTGCTCATTCCATTTTTGTACTGGTTTCCAAATCAGGTACAACACTTGAGACACTGACAAACGAATCCTTCGTAAAAGATGCTTTGGCAAAAGCAGGTCTTGATGCTTCAAAGCATATGATCGCCGTTACCAGTGAAACTTCTCCTCTTGCTAAGAGTGATGATTATCTTGCTGCATTCTTTATGGATGATTATATTGGCGGTCGTTTCTCATCTTCTTCCGCAGTTGGTGGCGCTGTATTATCATTAGCATTCGGTCCCGAAGTATTTGCACAGTTCTTAAACGGTGCAGCTGAGGCTGATAAACTTGCTACAAATAAGAATTTATTAGAAAATCCCGCATTACTGGATGCACTGATTGGTGTATATGAAAGAAATGTTTTAGGTTATCCTTGTACAGCAGTTTTACCTTACTCACAGGCATTGAGCCGTTTCCCTGCTCACTTACAGCAGTTAGATATGGAATCCAACGGTAAATCTGTCAACCGTTTCGGCGATCCCATCGACTATGTAACAGGACCTATCATCTTTGGTGAACCCGGTACAAACGGTCAGCATTCTTTCTATCAGTTATTACATCAGGGAACCGATATTGTTCCGTTACAGTTTATCGGCTTTAAAAACAGCCAGATTGGTACAGATGTTGATATTCAGGGAAGCACCAGCCAGCAGAAATTATGTGCTAACGTAGCAGCTCAGATTGTTGCTTTCGCATGTGGTAAAAAAGATGAAAACAACAATAAGAACTTTGCAGGTGCTCGTCCTTCCAGCATCATTATCGGTGATCAGTTAACTCCTGAAACCGTTGGTGCTTTATTATCACACTTTGAAAACAAAGTTATGTTCCAGGGATTTGTATGGAACATCAACAGCTTTGACCAGGAAGGTGTTCAGCTTGGTAAAGTACTTGCAAAACGCGTACTGGCTCATGACACAGACGGAGCATTAAAAGTATTTAGTGATTTATTAAATATCTAATGAAATATTCATTGCGAATTACTTCATGACGGAAGATATTTCCTTTCCGTATAAAAAATGTAAGATAGAGCAGAAGTTTTTTCACTTCTGCTCTTTTTTCGCTCTTTTTTGCTGGAAAAACAGTCATCTATTTGATATAATCAGTGCGTATATGAAATAATAAAAACAAAAATATGATTTACTTGTTTTTAAGGGAGATATAATATGAAAAAAATTGTCTTAACCGGTGGTGGAACAGCAGGTCATGTTACACCAAATATTGCTCTGTTACCCGGGTTAAAAGAATTAGGATACGAAATACATTACATTGGTTCTTATGAAGGTATTGAATCCAAATTAATTGCTGATTTTGACATTCCCTATTATGGCATTGCAACCGGAAAATTCCGCAGATATCTGGATCCTAAAAATTTGTCCGATCCTTTTCGTGTAATCAAAGGTTTTACAGAAGCCAGAAAAATTTTGAAACAAATTCAGCCTGATATTGTATTTTCCAAAGGCGGTTATGTATCTGTTCCGGTAGTCAGAGCCGCTGCTTCATTAAAGATTCCGTGCATTATTCATGAATCTGACATGACACCCGGACTGGCAAATAAACTCTGTATTCCGGTAGCTGAAAAAGTCTGTTGTAATTTTCCCGAGACTATGCAATATATTCCCGAAGAAAAAGCAATTCTTACCGGTTCTCCTATCCGAGAAGAATTATCCAAAGGAAACAAGATTGCAGCCTTGGATTTATGTGGTTTTGATGCAAACACCCCTGTTATTATGGTAATCGGTGGATCTTTAGGTGCGGCTAATGTCAATAAAGCTGTCAGAGATGCACTTCCGGAATTATTAAAAGATTTTCAGGTTGTTCATATATGCGGAAAAGATAAAATCGACAATATGCTTTTAACAACAAAGGGATACAAACAGTTCGAATATGTAAAAGCCGAATTGAAAGATATTTTTGCAATGGCTGATGTAGTAATCAGCCGGGCCGGAGCAAATGCAATATGTGAACTCTTAGCATTAAAGAAACCTAATGTTTTAATTCCATTAATGACCGGAAGCCGCGGCGACCAGATTTTAAATGCTAAATCTTTTGAGTCTCAGGGTTATTCTAAGGTTTTAATGGAAGATGATATAACCAATCAGCTTTTGGTTGATACAGTTCACGAATTATACTTTAATAAGCGAACCTATATTGAAGCCATGAGCAACTCTCATCAGCAAAATGCAATTAAGACAATTCTTTCCTTAATTGAAGAAACTGTTGCAAAAGAAAAATAATATGCGGTAATGTTGGAGGTATAACAAGATGGAATATGTATTTGAGGGTGGTTTTGAAAAAGATAAAGAAAATAATAAAAACTATTTTCCCATTCCTTTTAATGTCTGGGAAGTTTGTGAAGATAATATCGGTGAAGTACCGGTACATGTCAATGTAAACGGAAAAGAATTTGACTGTATTTTAGAGCCCATAAAAAACGGATATTACAATATTCCCTTAACAGACGCCCAGGCATCCGGTCTTTTCCCCAAAAACTTTTACTCTGTCACTTTTTCCATTAACGGAAAGGATGGATCTGATAAGGAATCCAGTCCTTATACATATGATAATCCCATTCGGAAAATCGATGGAATTGAAACCTTAATTCAACCTTGGGATGGTCTCTGTGGTCAGGCTGCCTTTGCTATGTTAGCAGGTGTAACCATTGAGGAAGCAAGTAATATTATGCACTGTCGTGAATGGCAGGCCAATATGGGAAAAATTGTTCCTTCTCTTGATTATGTAGGTATCAGACATTCCGGTCGTATTATTTATACAAGAGGAAAAGACGTACAGCTTCCCAAATGTTGTATTATCATGGAGCATTTAGGCCGTTTCAGTCATTATTTAATCGGATATGACGGAAAATATTATGATCCCAATGATGGTGTAAAAGATGAAATTGATAAAGCAAATATCAAAGGCTATCTCGAAATCATTTGCGATTAATCTGCATTTGTCTGATTTATCTTAAATTAATATAGATTTTTACAAATGACAAAGAGGCTAAATATAGAGCCTCTTTTTACATTGTAGAATATACAAATATATGCAAAACTCTACAATAAAGCATTATTTGCATTTATTTTGAATATCAGAGGTGACGTATAAAAATGACATCACAAGAAACAATACAAGCAAATTTAAAGAAAAGCAAAATACATAAACTGAGCAATATAGTTTTTTTGATCTTTTTAACTATTATCAGTATTTATTGTACATATAAATCTATTTACTACGGTTGGGATATTGATGAATCATATCAGCTCACTATGGCATACCGCTATTTACAGGGAGACCGGCTCTTTAAAACAATGTGGGCAGTACATCAATCTTCGGTTGTTTTTTCCTTACCCTTTATGTATTTGTTTTTTAAGTTTTCCACAACTACAGCCGGTGTTGTTGTATACATGCGAATCTGCGGAACCATTGTCCAATTGTGCGCATCCATTTACGGCTATCACGTTTTTCGAAAATATATAAATAAAATACCTGCGCTTGTATTAGTATCCATGTTTTATAATTTTACACCAAAATTTATTCAATCACTGGAATTTTGTCTTTGTGCATATATTTTCTTTTTTGTGTTAATTTGTGCATTTATGAATTTTTTCAAAACAAAAAAATCCATTGATTTATTTGTTGCCGGAGTTGCAATGGCCTGCTGTGTCCTATCATACCCTACTCTGATTATTCTATTTTTATATTTATTCTTTTTAATATTATTTTCAAAAAAGATGGGTGAAGATTATATCTCAAAAAAGAATTTAGGCTATTTTATCGGCGGAATCTCTCTTGTAGCCATATTCTTTCTCATTCTTGTTTTTAAAGATGTAACAATAAAAGAATTTTTCAGAAATTTGCCTTATATTTATTCCGATCGAGATCACAGTACTTCGATATGGTATAAAAATCATAAATTATTTAGTGGTTTATGGGATGTTTGTAATGAAATTCTGATAGTAGCTATTCCTTTGTCCATAATACATCTTATCGCACGGCATTTTAAAAAAGAAAAAATAGACAGAATTGTCCGGACTATTATGTGTGTTTTTGTAATTACAGGATGTGTCTTCTTAGGATTATATCATTACCATGATGTTGTGAATGCCCAGCATTTATCCATTAACTGGGTAATATTTTATATTGTTTTCATTATCTGTTTTATGTTGATATTTTATAGAAAACATCACAAAGTACATCTACTGAATTATTATGCTGTTTTCCCAAGTATTATATTTGTTTTAGCAACTTCATGGATTTCTGATTTGGACATTTATGCAAATTTTGGATTACTATTACCCGGATTACTGGTTGGATTTATCGATCTTCATAATGAGATTGAAGAAGATGTTACAACACACCAGAAACTGGCAAAAGGCATTGAAATGTTTTTAATTATTTTCGCTTTTACAGGAATTATATTGGGGAGAATTTTCTTTGTAAGAATGACGGCTGTTCAGCCGGTTACTACCATAAACACAGATTTTTATGATGTCGGAATTGGACCGGCAAAGGATATCGATGTAACCAGAATGGAACATATACAATATCATGATAAAGCTCAGGCTATTCTGAATCATGTTGATCCGGATGATACCATTTTGTATATTGGTGGTGATACTTATTTATATATGCTTGCAGGAACAAAGGTCGGAGCACATACCTGTATTAGTACACCAAATTTTGATTCGGTAATTTTAAAGTATTATGAGTTTTATCCTGAAAAAATTCCGGATGCAATTATCATAGATACCTATTACTACTCACTGGAAGATGTGCTGGCAATGCCTGATTTCGGAGATTATGTGAAAGAAAACTATGATATCAATGCAAAAAATATAGAAGAAAGCGCTTATACAATTATTATCTATAGAAAATGATTATAAAATTTGCTTTTGAAACTTCTTTCATCATATAGCATTTCATTAGATAAAACTCCCCATAAGGTAATCTTATAGGGAGCTTTATTTATTTTTACATTCATTGAATCAATAATCTTTCAAATACTCAGCCAATTCATAACATCTTTCTCTTGTTGACTCAGCTTCAGAACTATAATAGATCAAGGGATACAGACTACCGCCTTCACAATCTGCAGCATCTGCTTCTGCCTTTGCATCTTTTTTCTGTATCCATTCTCTCTGTTCAGATAAGACTTCATTATATTCTTCCTCCGGAAGATAGAATTTAATATCATTCCAGATACTGTTTAATTCATTATCCCAGCAGGTAAATATTGTTTGGGATGTCTGATTCATTTCTATCTGAGAAAGAAGACCACTTTCCAAACTTTCTTCATATTCGTCTGTTTCTTCCTTTACTTTTTCTAGATTTTCCATGATCTGATTATAAACAGATTCAGGTTCATATTTATAACCGACGAATCCGTATTCGGAATTTTCATTATATATTGCATAAAATGGTAATTCTTTTTCATTATCCGTTAAAAATAACCACATTTTTAATTCTTCCGAAAAATCTTTGGTATCTTTACCGGGAAGATACATATACAATTTGTCAGCATCATCCAGACCATAAGGATAAGAATAAATATATAATCTTTCATCTATAATTTCTTCTTTACCTTCTTCTTTTTCACATTCTAAAGATTCAATTTCAAATTGGTAAGTAAGATCATCTATTTTTACCGGATTAGAAAATTTTCCTGAAAAATCGCAAAAATATATCGTTCCTCCAGGATACCCTTCACCGGTACATCCCATATCGGAATCATAAAAATTCCCATAAAATGTTCCATCTTCTTCAATATATAAATAGGTACTCCATCCACCGGCACCGCTCGCAAATGCAAATTCAATATTGGAAACATCGGCAAAAGTAAAATCTATATTTTTTGTTTCTTTTTGATTTTTATCCTTTTCTTGATTTTGATCAGATTCTGTATTTGTTTCTTTTTGATTTGATTTTGCATCTATATCTGATTCTTCTTTATTATTTTGATTTTCTATATTATCTTTATCATCTGCATCGGATTGTTCTGCCTGTTTGGTCTGAATATCTTCTTTTATATTCTGTTGTGCCTGACCGCAGCCAAAAAGCAATAATCCAATCATAGAAATGAGCACTATTTTTTTCATATTTATCTCCATTTTTCTTTTATTACTTTCCATATTTTATATCTTGATTATGACACCACTTAACAAAATTTTCTATCCCAGTCACATCAAATCAAAGTACATAAAGTCAAAGTATTTCTTCATTCATCCTTTTTCATATTCTGAATTCCTTTTTCCTTAAAATATTCCTCTGTCTCAATTTTATAAACAATTAAACGAAGAACATAATCCGGCATCTTTCTGCGACCGGCTTCCCATTCCTCTAAAGTACGAATTGGAATTCCCATATATTCTGAAAACTCTCTTCTGTTTAATCCTGCTTTTTTCCGTATTTCTTTCATGGTATCGATTTGATTCTGTATCTCTTTTTCTCTTTCTGCCATTATGATCCCTCCAAAAAATAAAACCACTCTTTGAGTGGTTTTATTATAACGCATATTTGTTATTAAATACAAGTACTTTTTCTTTAATTCAAAATCGCATTTTTTATTTATTTATAATTTTCTTCTTAAATGAATAAAATTTATACGCATATTTACTCGTAAGAAGTACACCTAAAATGCAACATCCAAATAAAACTCCCACACAAAATCCTTTGATAAAATCATATAATTCAGAAGGATTTGCCGGTTCCAGATATAACATAATTAAATATACAACAGAAAGAATGGTTCCTGCGATAAAAATCCAATTCATTCTTTTCATAATCACTTGTTTTTCTTCATTGCTGTAATCAGCTACTTTTAATACGGTTTCCTTTAATTCTTTGTCCATTTGCTCGCTTTTCCTTTCTCCATCAATCAATTCTCTTAAATCCACATCATAATAATCGGATAATTCAATTAAAATATCCAAATCCGGTAAATTATTACCTGTTTCCCATCTTGAAATGGTTCTGCGGGAAGTATTCAAATACTCCGCCAATTGCTCTTGTGTAAGATTTTTCTCTTTTCGAAGCTCTTTTAAGAAACTTCCGATTTTTTGTTGGTTCATTTTTGTTCCTCCTTGCTTAAAAGATTACATCCCACACATGATAAAGAACAGGACATAAAGCGGGCAAAATACCTTTTTTTCATATGAGACAATGAATGTCGCATGCTATATCGTTACATGATTCATTATAGCATATAAAATAAAAAACCTTACTGATTTTCATTTCAATTCAAAAATCAGTAAGGTTTTAAAAATTCTATTTATTCAGCTTTTATAAGAAAATATATTTCAAAATAAATAATACTGCCAAAATATACATCAAAGGTTTTACGTCTTTTGCTTTTCCACCAAATATATGAAGAATTACATAAGAGATAATACCAAATGCAATACCATCTGAAATGCTGTATGTCAAAGGCATTGTTAATAATGCAATATAAGCAGGAATTGCTTCAATCGGATTCTCAAATGAGATATCTTTTACAGCCATGATCATTAAGAAACCTACAAAGATTAATGCAGGTGCTGTTGCAAAACTGGGAATTGCAATAAAGATCGGGCTTAATACGATTGAAACTAAGAATAATAATGCAGTTACTACAGATGCAAGACCTGTTCTTGCTCCTTCAGAAACACCTGAAGAACTTTCAACGAAAGTTGTTGTAGTAGATGTACCGAAAATAGCACCAACTGAAGTTGCGATAGAGTCAGCTAATAAAGCAGGCTTAATTCTGGGAAGTTTTCCATCCTTATCAAGCATTTTTGCTTTATCTGCACAACCGATTAATGTTCCTAAAGTATCAAAAATATCTACAAATAAGAATGCACACATAATTGCAAAGAAATCAAGGACATTGAAGTTAGCAAATGCTTCTGCTGTAAAGCACTGACCGAATGTTTTACCAATTGCAGCAATATTGAAATCACTCCATACAGGGAGAACAGAAAGTCCTGTATATAAACCGGTAAGCTGAGCGATAATTCCTAAGAACCATGTTGCAAAGATACCAATTAAGATTGCACCTTTTACTTTCTTTACATAAAGAACAGAAATAATTAAAAGGCCGATTAATGCTAATAATGCACAAATACCAACATTTGTAAAATCATCTCTGAAATTAACAAATGTAACTAAGGTTGAATCACTGTTTACAACAATGCTGCCGTTTTCAAGTCCGATAAATGCAATAAACAAACCAATACCTACAGATACACCTTTTTTTAACTGCAAAGGAATGGAATCAAAAATTGCTTCTCTGACATTTGTGAGAGAGAGTATTACGAAAATAATACCTTCTGCGAATACAGCAAATAATGCAAACTGCCATGAATAACCCATTGTACCACATACGGTAAATGCAAAATATGCATTTAATCCAAGTCCGGGTGCTAAAGCAAATGGATAGTTGGCCATTAATGCCATACACATAGTTCCGACAAAGGAAGCAAGTGCAGTTGCGATTAAGATTGCTTGTGCATCCATTCCTGAAGCTGACAGAATAGAGGGGTTTACAGCTAAAATGTAAGCCATTGCCATAAATGTGGTAACACCACCAATGACTTCCGTTTTAACATCAGTTCCGTTTTCCTTTAATTTGAAAAACTTTTCTAACATTCTCTTTTCTCCTTTCGCATCTTAAGAATTCATTAGATTTTTATATATTGATTTTAAAAGATATAAAAAAAATTTACAACAAATTTTCCATATCTTTTTAAATCCGTAAATGCACTCATTCTGATTCCTCCGGATATAAATCAACGATTTTAATTATCCATGGTTTTTTGACATTGTATTTTAGTTTTACTACAACTCCTTCAAAATCATCTAATGGTTCCGGTACAGGATAAAACTGATACCACACACTTTTTTTGCCTTGCTCAGTATTATATACAATTTCATATTCATAATACTCTTTTTTAGGTACCAATAATTTAAATGAACGAGTTACCACATGTCTTTTTTTCCCTGTAAAAGTCCCCATTGTTTCAATCCAATTCGATTCATTTAATGATTCATTTAATAATTCATCATCATAATCTGAAGATTTCATTCTATGTTGCATTGTAAAATAGGAATATATAAATTTAAACAAACTATATAAAGCAAGAAAAATTAGTAGGTATACAATAACAGTTACAATTTTTGTCGTAATATCCAAATTTTTTTCTCCTTATCGTTTTAAGTTAAAAATGCTGTCGCTTTTGCGACAGCATTTTATAATTCATAATCATTTCTTATGATTCTTCGGTATTATTGCTGTTTTCTGCAGATTCTTCACTTTCCGAATTATTCAATTCATCATTGTTTTCCTCTTCTCTTTCAGCCTCTAATTCTTCATCAAGTTCATCCATTTCATCGCCATATTTTTCTCTTACTTTGGCAACTTTAGCAATCTTAACATTATCGTCAAGATTCATAAGTTTGACACCGGATGCATTTCTTCCCTGCGTAGAAACATCTTCCATGGAAATCTGAATAATAATACCTGCATCTGTAATCATCATAATTTCATGATCATCATTAACAGCCTTAATTCCTACCACATCACCTGATTTTTCTACAATCTTGTAACATCTGATACCCTTACCGCCACGTTTCTGAACATGGAATTCTGAAAGAGGTGTCTTTTTGCCATAACCTTTTTCGGATACAACCAATAATTTCTCACCTTGTGTATCTAACTGCATACCAACGATTTCATCATCTTTACTTAAATTCATACCAATAACGCCCATGGTATTTCTGCCGGTTACACGTACATCGGTCTCTTTAAAGCAGATACAGATACCTTTTTTGGTTACCAGATAAATAATATTGTCCGCAGTCGTGGTTTTTACTTCGATTAATTCGTCATCTTCACGAATATTCATCGCAATCAAACCACTCTTACGCATATTCTTATAATCTTCCAATGTTGTTTTCTTAATGATACCTTTTTTGGTTACCATTAAAACATTTTTAGAATAATCTTCTTCACTAATCGGTATTACCGCTGAGATTTTTTCTCCCGGATTAAGTTGTAAAAGATTGATGATAGCTGTTCCTCTTGCAGTTCTTCCTGCCTCCGGAATCTGATAAGCTTTCATATGATATACACGTCCGAAATTCGTAAAGAACATGACATAATTGTGCGTATTTGTCATTAAGAGATTTTCGATTACATCATCTTCAATTGTCTGCATTCCTTTAATTCCGCGACCACCACGATGCTGAACCTTAAAGTTGTCGACTGTCATTCTCTTAATATAACCTAAACTTGTCATGGCAATTACGGTGTTTCCTCTTGGAATTAAATCTTCCATGGAAATATCGTATTCATCATATCCAATCTTACTTCTACGGTCATCACCGAATTTTTCGGCAATTATTGTAATTTCATCCTTGATAACACCTAATAAAATCTTTTCATCTGCCAGAATGGATTTTAAATAAGCAATTCTTTCCAATAATTCTTTATGCTCATTTTCAAGTTTTTCTCTTTCCAGACCGGTCAGAGCACGCAGACGCATATCAACAATTGCCTGAGCCTGTGCTTCTGATAATTCAAATCTTTCAATTAAAGCTTCTTTGGCTGCCTGTGTATTTGCGCTGTTTCTGATAATTTTAATTACTTCATCAATATTATCAAGAGCGATCAATAAACCTTGTAAGATATGATCTCTTTCTTCGGCTTTATTTAAATCAAATTTTGTTCTTCTGGTTACAACTTCTTCCTGATGTTTCAGATAGTAAGTCAGCATGTCCAAAAGATTTAATACTTTCGGTTCATTGTTAACCAAAGCTAACATAATAACACCGAATGTATCCTGTAACTGTGTATGTTTGTACAACTGATTTAAAATGACGTTGGCATTTACATCTTTACGAAGTTCTATTACAATGCGCATACCTTCGCGGTTTGATTCATCTCGTAAATCAGTAATTCCATCTATTTTTTTCAGTTTCACAAGCTCTGCTATTTTTAAAATCAGATTGGCTTTGTTTACTAAATAAGGAAGCTCGGTAACAATAATTCTATTTTTACCGTTTTCCATGGTTTCAATATTGGTAACCGCACGAACTCTTACTTTTCCACGACCGGTACGATAGGCTTCCTCACATCCGGCAGTTCCTAAAATAACTCCTCCGGTAGGAAAATCGGGAGCTTTTACAATCTCTAAAATTTCTTCGATTTCGGTTGCTCTGTCTTCTTCTATACGATTATCAATAATTTTTACAACGGCAGCAACCACTTCTCTTAAATTATGAGGTGGAATATTGGTTGCCATACCTACCGCAATACCGGTTGTACCGTTAACCAATAAGTTGGGATAACGGCTCGGTAAAACTGCAGGTTCTTTTTCTGTTTCATCAAAGTTTGGAACAAAATCAACAGTATCTTTATTGATATCAGCTAAAAGTTCCATAGAAATTTTTGAAAGTCTTGCTTCGGTATAACGCATCGCAGCAGCACCGTCGCCATCCACCGAACCGAAGTTACCATGTCCATCAACTAATGGATAACGGAAAGACCATTCCTGTGCCATATTTACCAATGCACCATAAATGGAACTATCACCATGAGGATGATATTTACCCATGGTATCACCGACAATACGTGCACTTTTACGGTGTGGTTTATCAGGTCCGTTATTTAATTCAACCATCGAATAAAGAACTCTTCGCTGAACCGGTTTTAAACCGTCACGAACATCCGGAAGCGCTCTGGATGCAATTACACTCATGGCGTAATCGATATAAGAGGTTTCCATTGTCTTCTTTAAATCAACATGTTTGACTTTATCATATTCCTTATCAAAAATCTGATCGTCCATTTTTTTCTCCCTATTATTAACGCTAGTAACCATGTCATTCATAAATGCTTCGCATTATTCATGGCTTGCTCTCTTCACAAACCATGCCATTCATAAATGCTTCGCATTTATTTCATGGGCGCTACGCGCCATATATAAACTCATAAATATAAAAATTGTCATAAATGACATTTTTATATTTACTTCGTTTATGCATGGTTTGTTAGATATCCAAGTTTTTAACAAACTTTGCGTTTTCTTCGATGAATTCTCTTCGGGGTTCTACTTTATCTCCCATCAATGTTGTAAATGTAACATCGACCTCGGATTCACTTTCTTCATCAATTACAACTTTTAATAGAACTCTGTTTTGAGGATCCATTGTGGTATCCCAAAGCTGATCGGCATCCATTTCACCCAGACCTTTGTAACGCTGGATGCGATTGTTCTGATCTCTGCCGACTTCGTTTAAGATTTTATCTAACTCTTCATCACTGTACGCATACCATACTTTTTTGTTTTTCTCTAACTTATAAAGAGGGGGCTGTGCTAAATAAACATATCCCTGTTTAATCAGCTCAGGCATAAAACGATAAATAAAGGTAAGCATCAAAGTTGCAATATGAGCACCGTCAACATCGGCATCGGTCATAATGATAATTTTATGATAACGAAGTTTTGAAATATCAAAGTCATCATGAATACCGGTACCGAATGCGGTAATCATTGCTTTAATTTCTTCATTGGCATAAACTTTATCAAGTCTTGCTTTTTCAACATTTAATATTTTACCGCGAAGCGGCAAAATTGCCTGGGTTGCACGGTCTCTGGCAGTTTTTGCACTACCGCCGGCACTATCTCCCTCTACGATATAAATTTCACAGTTTTCGGGATTTCGATCTGAACAGTCTGCTAATTTACCGGGAAGACTCATTCCTTCCAAAGCTGTTTTCCTACGAGCCATTTCCCTTGCTTTTCTTGCAGCATCCCTTGCTCTCTGTGCAAGAACGGATTTTTCACAAATCAATTTTGCAACAACAGGATTTTGTTCCAAGAAATAAGTAAGCTGTTCGGAAACAATACTTTCAACCGCTCTTTTTGCTTCTGAATTACCAAGCTTTTGTTTGGTCTGACCTTCAAACTGAGGATTTTCAATTTTTACCGAAACAATAGCTGTCAAACCTTCTCTGACATCTTCACCGGATAAATTCGGTTCATTATCTTTTAATATCTTCTTTTCCCTTGCGTAATCATTAAAGGTTTTAGTAAGTGCATTTCGAAAACCGGTAAGCTGGGTACCACCTTCCGGGGTATTAATATTATTAACAAAGCTGTATACACTTTCCTGATAAGAATCATTATGTTGCATAGCAACTTCAACATAAACGTTTTCTTTATTACCTTCAAAATACATGACATTTTCATATAATGCCTGTTTACTTTTATTCAGATAAGTAACAAATTCCTGAATTCCGCCTTCATAATGGAAAATCTTATGAACCGGTTCTTCCTCCCTTAAATCAAATAATTCAATTCTGAGATTTTTGGTAAGGAAAGCCATTTCCCGTAATCTTTGTTTTAAAATATCAAACTCAAATACGGTTGTTTCAAAAATTTCTGCATCGGGCTTAAATGTTACTTTAGTTCCTGTTTTATCTTCCGGACATGTTCCGATTTCTTTTAACGGATAACATACATCGCCTCTTTCATAACGCTGATTGTATATTTTTCCTTCTCTGCATATTTCTACTTCAAGCCACTCGGATAGTGCATTTACTACAGAAGCACCTACACCATGCAGACCACCGGATACTTTATATCCTCCGCCGCCAAATTTTCCACCTGCATGTAAAATTGTAAATACAACTTCAACAGCTGTTTTTCCGGAATCATGATTAATACCAACCGGAATACCTCGTCCGTTATCTTCAACTGTAATAGTATCACCTTTATTAATTGATACTTTGATTGTATTACAAAATCCGGCCAAAGCTTCGTCTACCGCATTGTCTACAATTTCATAAACCAAATGATGAAGACCTCTTACGGAAGTAGAACCAATATACATACCGGGTCTTTTTCTTACAGCTTCAAGTCCTTTTAAAATCTGAATTTGATCAGCACCATATTCAGTATTCTGGTTTTCGGCTTCTTTACTCATATATTACTCCTTATAATTTGATGAAAATGATCAATTTTCACTTTCAATTGCACCATTTACAACTCGAAAAACTTTATTAATTTCAAAACGGTTATTTACAAATTCATCCAATCCTGTACAAGTAATGATTGTCTGAATATCACCAATACTTTTTAACAGATAATTTTGTCTGTTACTGTCAAGCTCACTCAATACATCATCCAGTAATAAAACAGGAGTATCTTTTGTGATCTGTTTTACCAATTCAATTTCTGCTAACTTTAATGAGAGAGCAGCAGTACGCTGCTGACCCTGCGAACCGAATTTTCTGATATCAACTCCATTTACAATAAAAGAAAAATCATCCCTGTGAGGACCTACTCCCGTAAATTTTGACTTGATATCTTTATCCATATTTCTTGATAAATTCTTTTCAAAATCTTCGCAACTTGTATCAGGTTCATATACAACCAAAAGATTTTCTCTACCACCTGATAAATTAAAATGAATTTCTTTTATAATTTCATTTAATTTATCCACAAATTTATATCTTGCCTGAATAATCTGATTTCCATAAGTTACAAGTTGATTATCCCAAATTGTAATGGTATCTTTTAATTCGGGATTAAAGTAGAAATCTTTTAATAGTTTATTTCTCTGGTTGATAATTTTATTGTATTGATTCAAATTATAAAGATAATATTTGTCTAACTGACATAATTCCATATCCACAAAACTTCTTCTGTTGGCCGGACCACTCTTTATAATTGATAAATCTTCCGGAGAAAAAAACACGACATTAATAAGCCCCAGTAATTCAGCGGCTTTTTTTAACTTTTGACCGTTGATTGCAATGCCTTTAGACTTATTTTTTCTAAGATGCATATCAACTCTGTATTCCATATTTCCTTTTAATAAAAAAGTTTTAATATGTGCTTCTTCTTTATCGAAATGAATGATATCTTTATCTTTACTTCCTTTATGGGATTTTGTAGTGGAAGAAACATAAATAGCTTCTAATACATTTGTCTTTCCCTGTGCATTGTCACCGTATAAAATATTTGTTCCATAATCAAAATTCAAAGACAAAGAATCATAATTTCTGAAATTTTCCAATTCCAATGATTTTATAATCATTTTCTTCTCCGGTATTAATTCGAAATCATAATTGTTTCTCCTTCAAAAGAAACAATATCTCCACTATATAATTTTTTTCCACGCTGCAATTCGGTATTGCCATTTACTAAAACCAAACCATCCTGAATTGCATACTTTGCATCTACACCGTTTTCAACCAGACCGGCTGCCTTTAAAGCCTGTCCGAGTTTGATATAATCATCTCTTAGTTTTATTGTGTGAACCATATTTTTCTCCATAAACTATAATTCTGAATAAAAATATAATCAGGCTGTAAAGTTTACAGGTAAAATCAAATATAAATAACTTGATTCAGAATCTCTGATAATACATGGAGCTTTTGGATTTACCATATAAATATCAATTTCTTCATCATCAATAACCTTTAAGGCATCCATTAAGAATTTTGGATTAAAACCAATCATGATATCTTTTCCCTCTTTTTCGATATCAATATTTTCATCCATGGAACCTAATGTGGATTTGATTTTTAATTCAATATTATTATCGGTAATACTCATAATAATCGGTTTTTTATCTCCTTCTTTTACAAGAAGAGTACCACGATCTATACTTTCAAAAAATTCTCTTTTATTGATGGTTATCTTTGTTTCATAATCATTGGATAACATCTGGTCAATTTTAAAATATTCACCTTCAATTAATCTTGATAAAACGATTGTATCATCAAACTCAAATAAAATATGTCTGTCTGTAAAATAAATTGTTACATCCTTATCTGCTTCTCCGGTTAAAATCTTACTGATTTCATTTAATGCTTTTCCCGGAACTACAACTTTAATTGAATCATAATTTTCTTTTAATTCAATATTTCTCAAAGAAATACGATGACCGTCCAAAGATACTACTTTTAACATATTATCTTTTACTTCAAATAATTCACCTGTCATCAATTTGTTATTTTCATTTAATGAGATTGAGAATATCGTCTGTCTGATAATTTCTTTTAATGTAAACTGACTGATTACAATGCTTTTATTTCTTTCAATCTTTGGAAGATAAGAAAAATCTTCTCCGCTTTTTCCTACAATATCAAATTTCGATTTTTCACATGTAATCGTAGTAGCTAAATTAGAATTGGTTTCAATGGTGATCAGATTGTTTGGAAGTTTACGTACAATTTCTAAAAATATTTTTGCATTTAAAGCAATAATACCTTTCTCTAAAATGTCACCTTCAATATTTGTTTCAATTCCAAGTTCCATGTCATTGGCAGTTAATTTAATTTCTCCATTGGAAGCATCAATTAAAATACATTCTAAAATAGGCATGGTTGTTTTTGCAGGAACTGCTTTACTAACAATTTGAACTCCATTTAAGAGATTGGATTTTTTACAGATTATTTTCATGATGTGTATAACTTCCTTTCCAAAAATAATATGAAAAAAACAATACGCATACGCGTTTTTCTATAATTAATTTAAAATGATGAATCATTGTATTAATAATAAGGGCTGTGGATATGTCCATAACCTATACTATTATAGCATTTTTATGCTTAAAAAGCTATGAATAAGTGTGTGTGTAAGTAAATTTTTTCATGTGTAATTCTTTTTGTTTTGTGGATTAAAAATTTAGGCTAAATCAGCGGATGATTCATTTGATTATTTAAATAAAATATAATTCATAAATTATTTGTTTAAAAATAGTAATTATAATCTTTTATCCACATAAATCCACATTATATGTTCATTTTTTTCTTAATGATTTCAATCTTATTTTTTATATCAGGATTTTTTTCCATTTCATTTTCTATTTTTTTACATCCGTGAAGAATGGTTGTATGATCCTTTTTATTGAGCATTTTAGCAATATTATCAAGAGAAGTAGTAGTATGTTCCCTGATCATATACATACAGATTTGTCTTGGAATCACATATTCTGAATTTCTTTTCTTAGAAATAATATCTTCCTGGGATACTCCAAAATGTTCCGCAACTACTTTTACAATAAAAGAAGGTGTAATTTCCATGGGAGTATCCGGGGAAATTATATCCTTTAATGTTTCTTCGGCCAAATTCATGGAAAGCTCGATATTATTTAATCTGGATGCAGCAATCACTTTTTTGAGAGCACCTTCTAATTCCCGAATATTGGATTTTACATTGGTTGCAATATAATTTAATATTTCATCGTCAATATTACGATCATACAGTTCTACGTTTTTCTTAAGAATCGCCATACGCGTTTCATAATCCGGTGGCTGGATATCTGCCATTAATCCCCATTCAAACCGGGATCTGAATCTTTCATCCAATGTTTCCATTTCTTTTGGAGGTTTATCAGAAGAAAGAATGATTTGTTTCCCTGCATTATGTAAGGTATTAAAGGTGTGGAAAAATTCTTCCTGGGTAGAATCTTTTCCTATTATAAATTGAATATCATCAACAAGAAGAACATCGACCGTACGGTATTTTTCTCTTAATTGAGTCATTTTTGTGGAATTGCCGCTTCGAATGGATTCAATTACCTCATTGGTAAATTCTTCACTATTGACATATAAAACTTTTTTATCCGGATTTTGTTCTAATATAAAATGACCGATGGAATGCATCAAATGAGTTTTTCCAAGTCCGGGACCACCATATAAATAAAGAGGATTCCATGCTTCTCCCGGAGATTCTGCAACGGCCAAAGCTGCAGAATGTGCTAATTTATTATTACTTCCTACAACGAAAGTATCAAAATTATATCTGGGATTTAGATTAGCATTTTCCTTATTTATATTGTAAGTATTGATTTTTTCTTCATCTGAATTTTCATTTTTAATATCTTTTTCCAAAATAAAAGAAACCTGATATTCGGAATTGAACATTTCAGAAATGGATACCTGAAAGAAATTCTTATATTTATTTGTAATATAACTTACGGCATGAGCCTGATCAGAAGGAATCAGAATCGTAACGGTATGATTTTCATCCTTATAAAATTTTAAAGGTTTGATCCAGGTATTATAAGAAATGTCGGTAAGATCATATTCCTTTTTTATGATTTCTTTGATTTCTTCCCATCTGTCTGCAATTTCACTCATGTTAAAGACTCCTTCAAAAAATAGCATACATCAAAAAAAGATGTACGTTTCTATATTAAACCAAATAAAATGAAAATTCAAATAGACAAGATTTCCACAATAAATTGTTTACAAAAATTTTTAGTTTACATATTCAAGTTAAAATAAAATTATTTGTGTATAATTTTTTTCAACATATTTTTGTAAAAAAAATGTCAAATTTATTTAATTTTCGTTGTTTATATTTTTGATAGTAACAAGTTATAAACAGTTATCCACAAAAAATGCACAAAATGTGGATATTTTATGTAAATTATATAGTTATGAACAATAAAAATCTATTATTCTATATCTTGGGCATTTATTTTTATTTGTATACAAAATATTGAAATAATTTTTTTTTCATGAAATTGTATAAAAATTGTACTTTATGAAAAATATAAAAAAGCCTTGATTTTGCTTGACTTATCTTTTTTTTTTACCTATAATCGTAATGATTGTTTCTAACGGGAAAAAGGAGGTGTTTAGTTATGAAGATGACATTTCAGCCGAAGAAAAGACAGAGAAGTAAAGTTCATGGTTTTAGATCAAGAATGAGCACAAAAGGCGGTAGAAAAGTATTACAAGCCAGAAGAGCTAAAGGAAGAAAAGTATTATCTGCATAGGCCGCAAATTTGTGGCCTTTTTTTCTCTGAATATATATAAGGAAGATTTATTATGAAATTTTCAGAGTCGTTAAAGAAAAATGACCAGTTTAGAGAGGTTTATAAAAGAGGAAAATCCCTTGCAAACAAGTATTTAGTAATTTATGTGTTAGAAAACAATCTGGAAATAAACCGTCTCGGAATTTCGGTCAGTAAAAAAGTTGGAAACAGTGTTGTCAGACATCATCTGGCAAGATTGATCCGGGAAAGTTACCGACTACACGAAGATATGTTTAATAGTGGTTTAGACATAGTAGTTGTTGCAAGAAAAAGTGCTGCCGATATCAATTATCATGATATGGAAAGTGCTTTATTACATCTTTTCAGACTTCATAAAATAATAATGAAGTCATCATAGAATTTTGATATGAAAAAAATTTTAATTTTTATTATTAAATTTTATAGAAAATATTTATCTCCATTGAAATCTACCAAATGTCCTTATACACCAACATGTTCTCAATATGGTTTAGAAGCTGTTGAAAAATATGGTGCTATAAAAGGTGGGGCAATGGCAGCATGGAGAATTATAAGATGTAATCCTTTTTCAAAGGGTGGGTATGATCCCGTCCCTTAATAAAGTCAGGAGGAAAGAATGTCAGGTATTTTATTAACAAAAACTTCTACTTTTATTATCGGACCTGTTGCCACACTTCTTGGTTATTTAATGAGTGGTATTTTTACTGTTTTAGATAAGATTGGTATTCCGAATATCGGTTTGTCAATCATTATTTTTACTTTGGTAATTTATCTTTGTATGATGCCTCTTACCGTTAAACAACAGAAGTTTTCAAAGCTTCAGGCTAAAATGGCACCTGAACTGCAGGCCATCCAGAAAAAATACGAAGGAAAAAGAGATAATGATTCCATGTTGGCAATGAATGAGGAACAAAAAGCAGTTTATGCCAAATATGGTGTATCACCTTCCGGAAGTTGTCTTCAGCTTCTTATTCAGATGCCGATTTTATTTGCTTTATATCGTGTTATCTATAATATTCCTGCATATGTCCCCGCAGTAAAAAATGTATTTAATAATTTAATTAATGAATTAGTACATTTAGACGGTGTTACAGAATTTTTACAGACATTCCAGAATGCTAACTATTTTAATAAGCAGTTTACAAGCGAAAGCTTTGTAGCCGGAAGTGAATATATGAAAAATACATTTATTGATGTATTAAATAAAGCTTCGACTGCTGAATGGATGTCTATTGGTGAAAAATTTCCTTCTGTTTCAGATTTGGTTCATTCCACATATGAAACATTAACAACTTATAATAATTTCTTAGGTTTAAATATAGGAAATTCGCCTTTATATACTGTAAAAGAAGCTTTTTCAAGCGGACAGTATTTATTAATTGTCGGAGCATTGATGATTCCGATTTTAGCTGCACTTGCTCAGTTTTTAAGTGTAAAATTGATGCCTCAGGCAACCAATCAGAGCAGTGGTAATGAAACTGCAGATAGTATGATGCAATCCATGAAAATGATGAATTATACAATGCCTGTTATGTCCGGTTTCTTCTGTTTAACATTACCTGCCGGTATGGGAATTTACTGGGTAGCCGGTTCGGTTATCCGTTGTATCCAGCAGATTTTTATTAACAGACATGTTGATAAAATTGATTTTGATGAGGTTATCAGAAAAAATCAGGAAAAAGCAGCAAAGAAAGTAAAAAAACAGGTTGATTCTTCTGTTGTATTACAAAATGCCAGCATTAAAACAAAAGCTAATGTCAATGTAAATAGCAAATTGAGCCAGGAAGAAAAAGAAGCTATGATTGAAGAAGCAAAACGCAAAAATGCTTCTGCTACTGCAGGAAGTATGGCTGCAAAAGTTAATATGGTAAAAGATTTTAATGAAAATAAAAAATAGGGGGTTTTAATTTATGGAATATATTGAAGTTTCAGCTAAGACAATTGAAGATGCTATTACAGAAGCATGTCAGAAATTGTCAGTAGTAAGTGATAAATTAGATTACGAAGTTATTCAGGAACCTTCTTCAGGATTTTTAGGAATTAATGCAAAACCTGCTATTATCAAAGCAAGTATTAAAGAAGAAGAAAAAACAATTGATATCAAAGCTAAAGATTTCTTGACAGATGTATTTAATTCCATGAATATTGCTGTTGTTATCGATGCAAAATATGATGATATTGATCATACACTTGATATTGATTTATCCGGTGATGATATGGGTATGTTAATCGGTAAAAGAGGACAGACTTTAGATTCTTTACAGTATCTTGTTTCATTGGTTGTAAATAAAGGTGTTGATAATTATATCAGAGTAAAAGTTGATACCGAAAATTACAGACAAAGAAGAAAAGATACATTGGAAAATCTTGCAAAGAATATTGCTTATAAAGTAAAGAGAACAAGACGTTCTGTTGCATTGGAACCAATGAATCCATATGAGAGAAGAATTATTCATTCTGCTTTACAGAATGACAAATATGTGACAACTCATAGTGAAGGTGAAGAACCTCATCGTAAAGTTGTTGTAACACTTAAAAAATAAATTGATAAATTTTAATTATTTTTCTCCCTTTTTAAAATTGTGAAATGCTGATGTTTTATATAGTCTATGAGTTTGATAGAAAAAATCTTCAGTTACACAATTGAGAAAAGGGAGTTTTTAAGTTTAATGTAGCAGTTTTATTTCTTAGATGATAATATGATGTTTATAATGATTTAATAGTTGGATTTATAAAAAATATAAAGTTGTTTATGTTTTTTATAAATTTTATTATTACTCTATGGAGCTTACGGATTATTTTTTAATCTGTGCTCTGAAAATTGTGGATTAAAAGTCATATTATTCATGAAAATATAGAAAATATAAATTTTTGATATTGGTATCATTTAAATAATAATTATAAATGGAGAAAAAATGAAAACAGATACAATCGCTGCAATTGCAACTGCAATGTCAAATTCAGGTATTGGTGTAATCAGAATAAGTGGAGAAGAAGCGGTAGAAATTGCAGATAAAATATATCGCTCAAAAAATGGAAAAAAGAAATTATCAAGTCAAAAAACCCATACGATTCATTATGGGTATATTTATGATGAAGATCTTCTGATTGATGAAGTTATGGTTTTAATCATGCGTGCACCCCATAGTTTTACAGCAGAAGATACGGTTGAAATTGACTGTCATGGTGGAATGCTTGTCATGAATAAAATTTTGGAGACTGTTATAAAAAATGGTGCCAGAATTGCAGAGCCCGGTGAGTTTACAAAACGTGCTTTCTTAAATGGTAGGATTGATTTGACAAAAGCAGAAGCGGTTATGGATTTGATTGAATCACAAAATGATTATGCTTTAAAATCTTCAATTGATCAGTTAAAAGGTAGTGTTTATGGTAAAATCACATCTTTTCGAAATAAAATAATTCATGAAATAGCTTTTATTGAATCTGCTTTGGATGATCCGGAACATATCAGTCTGGATGGATATCCAAATGAATTGATGCAGACTATAGATCAGTTATTGGATGAAATGAATCGGATGTTAATTTCTTTTCAAAATGGAAAAGTATTAAAAGAAGGAATTAAAACTGTTATTCTTGGTAAGCCCAATGCAGGAAAATCTTCCTTATTAAATAAGCTGCTCGGAGAGGAAAAAGCCATTGTTACAGAAATTGCCGGAACAACAAGAGATGTGTTGGAGCAGTATATTAATTTGGATGGAATAGGAATTCATATTATAGATACGGCCGGAATTCGTGAAACAGAAGACATTGTTGAAAAAATTGGTGTCGATAGAGCAATGAAACAGGCACAAGAAGCAGATTTAATCTTATATGTTGTTGATTCTTCAAAACCTCTGGATGAAGATGACTATTCGATTATGGAATTAATGTCATCCAAAAGATTTATTATTTTATTAAATAAATCAGATTTGAATACAGTTGTTTCTATAGAAGACTTGGAAAATTTATGTAAGGATGATAAAGATCATTATGTCATTATCCAGACTTCCATGAAAGATGAAACAGGAATTGATCAATTAGAGGATGCGATAAAAAAATATTTTATTTCCGGAAAAATTGATTTTAATAATGAAGCTAATATTACAAATATCCGTCATAAAGAAGCATTGTCAGATGCTTATGAATCTTTAAAACTTGTGAAAAAAAGTATTGAAGATGAAATGCCGGAAGACTTTTTATCGATTGATTTAATGAATGCTTATTCTTCTCTCGGAAAAATCATTGGACAAGAAGTAGAAGATGATTTGGTAAATGAAATCTTTTCTAAATTCTGCATGGGAAAATAAATTGATTTGATATAATTTGTAATTGAGTTTTATCAGTTGATTAACGGTTGCCAAGTGGAATTGTATATTTATATTCTGTGAACAAAATAATTAATTTGATTAAAAAAATTTTATTTTTATATAATATAGTTAGCATATGCTAACTATTAATAAACAGAAGGAAACATTATGTCAGAATTACAAAACAGAAAAAAAACAATCATTGATAAAGTTGATGTGTGTGTGGTAGGTGCAGGTCATGCAGGATGTGAAGCTGCTTTGGCATGTGCCCGTCTGGGTCTGAAAACTGTAATTTTTACAGTAAGTGTAGATAGTATTGCACTCATGCCCTGTAATCCAAATATTGGTGGTTCATCAAAGGGTCATCTGGTCAGAGAGTTGGATGCTCTTGGCGGTGAAATGGGAAAAAATATTGATAAAACATTTATCCAGTCTAAAATGTTAAATGTTTCAAAGGGTCCTGCCGTTCATTCATTAAGAGCTCAGGCTGATAAAGCGGATTATAGTCGTGAAATGAGAAAAGTTCTTGAAAATCAGGAAAATCTTATTATTAAGCAGGCTGAGGTTTGCGAAATTCTGACTGATATAAATGAAGAAACAGGTAAAAAAAGAATCATCGGTGTTCAGATTTTTACCGGTGGTGTCTATGAATGTAAAGCAGTTGTATTATGTACCGGTACTTATTTAAGAGCAAGATGTCTTTGCGGAGAAGCCATTACTTATACAGGTCCAAATGGATTGCAGGCTGCAAATCATCTAACCGAGTGTTTAACAAATCTTGGAATTGAAATGAGAAGATTTAAAACAGGTACTCCTGCCAGAATGGATAAACGTTCTATTGATTTTAGTAAAATGGAAGAACAATTTGGTGATGAGAAAATTGTTCCATTTTCTTTTTCAACCAATCCGGATGATGTGCAGATTGATCAGGTTTCCTGTTATCTGACTTATACAAATGAAAAGACACATGAGATTATCAGAAATAATCTGGATCGTTCACCAATTTATGCAGGTGTAATTGAAGGTACCGGCCCCAGATATTGTCCTTCCATTGAAGACAAAGTTGTAAAATTTGCGGATAAAGAAAGACATCAGGTCTTTATTGAGCCTGAAGGATTGCATACGAATGAAATGTATGTCGGAGGAATGTCTTCTTCTTTGCCCGAAGACGTTCAACTTCAAATGTATCGTACAGTTCCCGGACTGGAAAATTGTCAGATTGTCAGAAATGCTTATGCGATTGAATATGATTGTATTAATCCAAATCAACTCTATGCATCTTTGGCTTTTAAAGGTTTTGATGGTTTGTTTGCCGGAGGACAATTTAATGGAAGCAGTGGTTATGAAGAAGCTGCAGCGCAGGGACTTGTTGCCGGAATTAATGCTGCCATGTTTGTGAAAAACAAAGAGCCTATGATTATTGATCGTAGTGAAGGATATATCGGAGTTTTAATTGATGATCTTGTTACCAAAGAAAATTTTGAACCATATCGTATGATGACCAGTCGTTCTGAATATCGTTTACTTTTAAGACAGGATAATGCTGATTTACGACTTCGTAAAAAGGGATATGAAGTTGGACTTATTTCACAAGAGCAATATGATTATGTCTGTTTAAAAGAAAAACTGATTGCAGAAGAAGTGGAAAGACTTCAAAATACAAAAATTGGTGCAAATAAAAAAGTACAGGAGTTTTTGAGTAAGCATGACAGTGCTTCGCTTAAGACTGCAGTTACTCTTGCAGAACTTTTGTGCAGACCGGAATTGTCATATGAACTTTTAAGTGAAATTGATCCGGATCGAAAACCTCTATCAGATGATGTTATTGAACAGGTTAATATAAATATTAAATATGATGGTTATATCAAACGCCAGATAAAACAGGTAGAGACTTTCCGTAAAATAGAAAATAAAAAGATTCCAAAAGACATTGATTATGATGATGTCAGTTCGCTTCGTTTGGAGGCAAGAGCCAAACTTAAAAGTTTTCAACCTGTTTCGGTCGGACAGGCATCCCGTATTTCCGGAGTATCACCTGCTGATATATCTGTATTATTGATTTACCTTGAGACTTATTATCAGAAGAAATAATAGAAAAACTAAAGGAATGTTTCACGTGAAAGATTTATCTGTTTTTAAAAATGATCTTAAAGAACTTCATATTGATTTATCAGAACATGCAATTCAACAATTTCTTGATTATTATGAGTTACTGGTTGAGTGGAATTCTTTTATGAATTTGACAGCCATTACTGACTTTGATGATGTACTAAAGAAACATTTTATTGATAGTCTTTCTTTTATAAAAGCCAATAATCTTATAAAGAAGCATTCTCAATATGATTTTTTAAATCAAAATATTTCCATGATTGATATTGGAACCGGTGCAGGTTTTCCGGGTATTCCTTTAAAAATTGCTTTTCCGAATTTAAAAGTTACATTATTAGATTCTCTCAATAAAAGAGTTCAATTTTTAAATACTGTTATTGAAAAACTTGGACTGACGGATATTATTGCTGTTCATGGCCGAGCGGAAGATTATGCAAGAAATAAAGATTATCGTGAACAATACGATGTTGCAGTCAGTCGAGCTGTTGCAAATATGAGTACATTATCAGAATATTGTATCCCTTTTGTAAAACAATCCGGTTTCTTTATTCCTTTTAAATCTGAAAAACTACCTGAAGAACTTTCGAATGCACAACATGCTCTGGATGTACTTGGATGTCAATTGATTGATCAGGTTGAGTTTGATTTGCCAAATTCAGATTTACATCGTAATTTGGTTATTATTCAAAAAGAAAAAGTGACACCTTCAAAGTATCCGAGAAAAGCAGGTGTTCCTTCAAAAAATCCTTTGTAATTTTTGTAAAGAAAGTTATATGTTTAGTGTATGAAAATCGCAAGTTCATCATATGATGGTAATTTACTTTGGATTAATATTGATATGCAATAATTTTTTAAAAATTTTTGTAAAATCTAATATCATAATTTGATTATTTGATATTATTTTTTATATTAATCGTATATTTTGTACAAAAGTTAATGTTTCACGTTTCACGTGAAACATTTTTATTGAAAAAATATAAAAAACATCATTTTGTGTTTCACGTGAAACATCAATCACTAAATATTGTGAAAAAATCCGTGAAACATAAAAAATAGTAAAACGTGAAACATTTTTACAGAAAAATCTCATTTGTGAATTATTACTAAAAGAAAATAATCAGATTATAACTTAGAAAAACAAACTAACGATTTCAATAAAATGATGTGGATTGATAGAATAAATAGTGCTATAATCGTTTATGAGTTTGAAAAGAGAGATAAATGTCGGTAAGAAGAACCGAAAGGAAGGAAAAAAATGAGTAGAATTATTGCAGTAGCAAACCAAAAAGGTGGAGTAGGTAAATCTACGACATCTATTAATTTAGCGGCTTGTTTAGCTGAATTAAGAAAAAAAGTATTGATTATTGATTCAGATCCTCAAGGAAATACGACCAGTGGATTTGGAATTGATAAGAATTTTTTAGAAAATACGATTTATGAATTAATACTGGGAGAATGCTCCATCGGTGATTGTATTATAAAGGATGCAATTCCAAATGTATCCGTTTTACCGTCAAATGTAAATCTTGCAGCAGCGGAAATTGAATTAATCGGTATCGAAAATAAAGAATTTATTCTAAGAACGGAAATCGACTGGGTAAAAGACAATTATGATTTTATTATCATTGACTGTCCTCCTTCTTTAAATATGTTAACAATCAATGCATTAACGGCATCAAATTCTGTTTTGGTTCCTATTCAATGTGAATTTTATGCGTTAGAGGGATTAAGTCAGTTAATTCATTCCGTTAATTTGATTAAAGAAAGATTAAATCCTGAACTGGAAATGGAAGGTGTTGTATTTACCATGTATGATTCCAGAACAAATCTTTCCAGTCAGGTTGTAGAAAATGTAAAGAAAAACCTGGATGAAAATATATGTGAAACGATTATTCCGAGAACTATCAGACTGGCCGAGGCGCCCAGTCACGGAATGCCGATTACTATGTATGATCCAAAATCAACAGGTGCAGATAGTTACAGAGCTTTGGCAAAAGAAATTCTGAATAGGAAAGGTGTATAACTATGGCGAAATCCAGAGGACTTGGAAAAGGATTAGATTCATTAATTCCGGTTGGTAATGCTGACGGCAAAGGAAAAATTGGAATTAACAGTGTACCGGTTTCTGAAGAAAAACCGGATAAAATGGTTAAAATAACAATGGTTGAGCCCAATAGAGACCAGCCTCGTCATAAGTTTGATGAAGAAGCATTAAATGAATTAGCTGATTCCATCAAACAGTACGGCATTATTTCACCAATTATTGTACAGGATCGAAAAGATCATTATGAAATTATTGCGGGTGAAAGACGATGGCGTGCTGCTAAAATTGCCGGTTTAAAAGAAATCCCGGTTATTATAAAGAATTTTACAGAACAGGAAATCGTTGAAATCTCTTTAATAGAAAATATTCAGAGAGAAAATTTAAATCCGATTGAAGAAGCTTTAGCTTATAAACGGTTATTGACAGAGTTTCATTTAAAACAGGAAGAAGTTGCGCGGAGAGTATCAAAAAGCCGTACAGCTGTTACAAATTCTATGCGTTTGTTGAAATTAGCAGACGAAGTACAGCAAATGATTATAGATGAAAGTCTGACAACCGGACATGCCAGGGCACTTATTACAATTGAAGATGAAAATCAACAGATTGAGATAGCCAAAAAGGTTGTAAATGAAAAATTAAGTGTTCGTGATATTGAAAAGCTTGTAAAAGATTTAAATAAACCCAAAAAAGAAAAAAAAGAGTCAAAACAATTAAAGAATGACTTTATTTATCAGGATATTGAAGAAAAGTTAAAGCAGTCACTTGGAACAAAGGTTACTGTCAGTGCAAAAGAAGACGGTTCCGGAAAGATTGAAATTGATTTTTATTCCAGTGAGGAGTTAGACAGAATTTTGGATCTCTTGAAATAGAAAATAAAGAATGTTTTAGGATTGCGAGAGCACAAAGTGCGTAGCAATCCGTTGGTATACAAAAGTAGAGATTGTTTTTACAGCGGAGGAATATATGAATAGTGCACTATTGAATCAAATAGGTCTTGGTTCACTTGATATTGCTTATTTTTTAATTGGTTTTCTGGTATTAATTCTGATTTTGTTTATTTTAAATATCGTTGCACTGGTTAAATTGAGCAAATGGAAAAAGAAATATGAATCATTTATGCTTGGCAAAAATGCCAAAAGCATGGAAAAGGAAATTAAAAATTTATTTACGGATATAGAGTTTCTAAAAAATTCCGTCAGTTCCAATAAAAAAGAAATCAGGTTGATTTACAGGAGACTGAAAACGACATACCAGAAATTAGGTATTGTAAAATATGATGCTTTCAACCAGATGGGTGGGCAGTTAAGCTTTGCACTTGCACTGTTAGATGAAAATAATGATGGTTTTGTAATGAACTCGGTTCACAGCACAGACGGAAGTTATTGCTATACAAAAGTAATTCAAAATGGTGAATGTGAGTTATCACTCGGTGATGAGGAAGCAAAAGCAATCAGAATGGCAATGGAAGAAGAATAATTAGGAGGACATAAATCATGTTAGACATTAAATTTTTAAGAGAGAATCCTGATATTGTAAAACAGAATATCAAAAATAAATTTCAGGACAGCAAGTTACCGATGGTCGATGAGGTTATTGAACTTGATGCAAAGAAAAGAGATTGTCAGCAGGAAGCAGATAGTCTGAGAGCAAACAGAAATAAAATCTCAAAACAGATTGGTGCTTTGATGGCTCAGGGTAAAAAAGAGGAAGCAGAAGAAGTAAAAAAGGAAGTTGCTGCATCTGCTGCCAGACTTTCCGAATTAGAAGAACAGGAAAAAGAGCTGGATGAAAAGATTTTAAAGATTATGATGGTTATTCCCAACATCATCGATCCTTCTGTACCGATTGGTAAAGATGACAGTGAAAATGTGGAAGTAACAAAATACGGCGAACCGGTTGTTCCGGACTTTGAAATTCCTTATCATACCGATATTATGGAAAGATTTGACGGAATTGACCTTGAAGCAGCCGGACGGGTTGCCGGAAACGGTTTCTATTATCTGATGGGAGATATTGCAAGACTTCATTCTGCAGTTATCTCTTATGCAAGAGACTTTATGATTAACAGAGGATTTACTTATTGTGTTCCTCCTTTCATGATTCGTAGCAATGTCGTTACCGGTGTTATGAGTTTTGCAGAAATGGATGCCATGATGTATAAAATTGAGGGAGAAGATCTTTTCTTAATCGGTACAAGTGAGCATTCTATGATTGGTAAATTTATTGATACTATTATTCCACAAGAACAGCTTCCCAAGACACTTACAAGCTATTCACCGTGTTTCCGTAAGGAAAAAGGAGCACACGGTATTGAAGAGCGTGGTGTTTATCGTATCCACCAGTTTGAAAAACAGGAAATGATTGTTGTATGTAAGCCTGAAGAATCACCGATGTGGTTTGACAAATTGTGGCAGAATACTGTGGATTTATTCAGATCCATGGATATTCCGGTTCGTACTTTGGAATGTTG
Organism: uncultured Lachnospiraceae bacterium; assembly: GCA_945919795.1. GTDB lineage: Bacteria > Bacillota > Clostridia > Lachnospirales > Lachnospiraceae > UBA2882. Next base: position 5,969 of record CAMEJJ010000027.1, on the reverse strand, counting down.
TTCCGGCGATTTGGCAGACTTAAAGGTTAAATCTTTCGATGTTGAGGCATGGTCTCCGAGACAGAAAAAATATTTTGAAGTAGGTAGTTGCTCTAACTTAGGTGATGCACAGGCAAGAAGATTAAAGATCAGAGTAAAAGGCGAAGACGGACAGAAATATTTTGCCCATACCCTGAATAATACTGTAGTAGCACCTCCGAGAATGTTGATTGCATTTTTGGAAAACAATTTAAGAGCTGACGGTTCCGTAGCAATTCCTGAAGTTCTCCGTCCATATATGGGTGGAATGACAGAATTAACACCTAAACACAACTAAATCATAGTGTATATGGAAGAATTAATTAAAAATGGTTTTTATAAATCATGTTTTGTAACGAGGTAATAATTTGCATACATTTTTAAGAGCGATCGGGTTTAGCGAATACAAAAGTAAAAGACAACTGAATGACTTAATCGCAGAAGCTGTGTTAAAAGCAGAAGAAAAATTGTATACTTCACTAAATAACGATACTATTTTTGCGGAATATAATTTATTCTGTGGAAATAATATCGGAGTTAGTGTCAGAGGGGAATATGATGAAGAAAATCAGTTCCTGTCAGACTATTTGATTCCTTTTTTCAGGGGAAGCCAGATCAGTTCCTATGCTGATAATTCTGTAGAACGTCATGCTGAAAAAGAATCCTATGCAGGAATCTGTGATGATGTTCGGATTGGCGTTTCCTTAATCTTCTATTTACAAAATGTAGTGGGATATGTTAAAAGAAAAGTAGGCGGAAAGCTTCCCATGAAAGGCACTGCATTAACACTTGCAGGTTTGTCTACTCAGGGAACGATTCTGATGCCGATTGAAAAAAACGAATATGATTTGAAGAAAACCAGAAAACTGGCTCATCATCGACAAAAAATGATTATGAAAGCCAGAAACGGTGATGAAGATGCCATTGAAAGTCTGACTTTGGACGATATGGATACTTACAGTAACATTTCAAGAATGATTGTGAAACAGGATATTTTGAGTCTTGTGGACAATTATTTCATGCCTTATGGTGTGGAATGTGATCAATATGCGATTTTAGGTGAAATTCTGGATATGAATTGCGTGGAAAATACCATGACAAAAGAAAAAGTTTGGCAATTAACCCTTAGTTGCAACGATTTGATTTTTGATGTCTGCATTAATAGCCTCGATTTGTACGGAGAACCGGCAATCGGAAGAAGATTTAAAGGAAATATCTGGTTGCAGGGAACAATTCATTTTCCGTCATAATTCTGTTATAAGGTTATCATGTAATCTAAAGTATGATATAATTTATAAATATAACTGCCGATATGAATGAGACCGAAGAGTTTCATAATACGGCATTCGTTCTCATAGTTAAATGGATATAACAAGCGCCTCCTAAGCGCTAGTTGTGGGTTCGATTCCCGCTGGGAACAGCCATTTTTGCAGTAATAGTTGACCACAATTATTACTGCAATTTTTGTTTTTGGAGCGATTTTGGGTGGCAACTTGTCACCGAAGATTACCGCTAGATACAAAATCTGCCACCGAAAATGAAAAACTGCCACCCATTATGATTTTTTGGATTGCCACCCGGAGAGTTCAACTACAGTGTAGGATGAGATTTGGGTTGTAAATCAGTGATAACATTAGATTCTTGCTTGGAAGTATTCGAGCCTGACGGTAAGGTCCGTTCAGATTAGATGAAAAACAATTCTAATCTGGGCGGGCTTTTTTGCGTTCAGGGAAAAGGAGGAAGAATGCCAGTAGAAGAAAAAACAGATCAACGGGAAGCAGATGAAAAAGTTGTAGAGATCGAGCTGGAACGATTGAGATCCTTTACCAATCATCCGTTCAAGGTCCAGGCAGACAGTCAGATGATCGAGCTCCAGGACAGCATCAGAAAATATGGAATACTGAATCCACTGATTGTCCGGCCAAGACCGGAAGGGGTATATGAGATCATATCCGGGCACCGAAGAAAATTCGCAGCAGAAAAGCTGGGGTATCGGAAGGTCCCTGTAATCATCCGAGCGATGAAGGATGATGAAGCAGTGGTGTCAATGGTAGATTCCAATCTGCAAAGGGAGAGAATCAGTCCAAGCGAAAAAGCATTTGCTTACAAGATGAAGTACGATGCCATCAAAAGAAAAACCGGCAGAAGAAAATGTGGTCAAGTTGACCATCATTCCGGGAAAAAGACCCTTGAAGTAATTGGAGAGGAAGGTGGAGACAGTCCGAAGCAGGTCCAGAGGTATATCAAGATAACAGAACTGATACCGGAGCTTTTGGAAAAAGTAGATGATGGCAGCATGGGCTTTACACCGGCGGTGCAGATTTCCTATCTGAAAAAGAAGGAACAGGAAGAGATGCTGGAAGCTATGGATTTTGCCCAGTGTACACCATCTTTATCACAGGCAATCAGAATAAAAAAGCTGAGCGCAGAAGGAAAACTTACGGTAGAAGGAATGGAAGATATCTTAAGTGAGATTAAGCAGAAGGATATTGACTGGGTAGTTTTTAAGAATGAGCAGCTTCACAGATTTTTTCCAGCCAGCTACACATCGGAACAGATGAGGCGTGAGATATTGGAAATATTGAAATTGTGGATGAAAAATAATTGGGATAAATAGGAGGACAGATTATGTGTAGAGTAATTGCAGTATCAAACCAAAAAGGTGGAGTAGGTAAGACGGTATCATGTGTGAATTTAGGTATTGGCCTGGCACAGTCAGGAAAGAAGGTATTATTGATTGATGCGGATCCGCAGGGAAGCATGACGATCAGCCTTGGATATTCAGAGCCGGATGATATGGAGTATTCCCTGGCAAGCATGATGATGAATATTGTAAATGATGAACCGCTTAACATGGATAAAACGATTCTTCATCATAAGGAAGGTGTGGATCTTATTCCGGCAAATATTGAATTATCAGCAATAGAAGTTTCTCTGGTAAATGTAATGAGCAGGGAACTGATTCTTAGAACAATGGTAGACCAGCTGAGACAGTTCTATGATTTCATCATTATAGACTGCATGCCATCTCTGGGAATGATGACAATAAATGCGCTGGCATGTGCAGACTCTGTTTTGATTCCGGTACAGGCTGCATATCTTCCGGTCAAGGGTTTACAACAGCTGATCAAGACAATCAGTAGGGTAAAGAAGCAGCTGAATCCGAAGCTTAAGATAGAAGGAATTCTTCTGACTATGGTTGATAACCGTACCAATTATGCCAGAGACATTTCATTGATGGTTTATGATACCTATTCTGCAAATATAAAAGTATTTGCAACAGAGATACCAATGTCAGTCAGGGCATCAGAGGTAAGTGTGGAAGGAAGCAGTATTTATTCCTATGATCCGAAAGGAAAAGCGGCATTTGCATATATGGCATTAACAAAGGAAGTATTGAAGGAGGCATAAGACATGGCAGGAAGAGTAGCAGGTAAAATCAAATTGCAGTCAGTGGATGAATTATTGGGGGTACCGGAGATTGCCGGGACACAGGAAATAGAACTTGGAAGGATTCATGCTTTTCCGAACCATCCGTTCAAGGTATTGGATGATGATAAGATGGAAACGCTGGTAGACAGCATCAGGGAAAACGGTATATTGAATCCGGTAATTGTCAGACCTGACCAGACCGGAAATTATGAAATGATATCCGGTCATAGAAGATTACATGCGGCAGGCATTGTGGGATTAAAGAAGATATCGGCGATTGTAAAAGAAATGTCGGATGATGAAGCCATTATAAAAATGGTGGATGCTAACATTCAGCGAGAAGAGATACTTCCAAGTGAAAGAGCATGGTCTTTGAAAATGAAGATGGATGCAATAAAAAGACAAGGGAAAAGGTCTGATTTAACTTCGGACCAAAATGGTCCAAAGTTATCTGCTGTAGAAGTTGGTGAATCAGCAGGCATTTCATCTACACAGGTAAAAAGATATATCCGACTTACAGAATTGATACCGGAAATATTGGATTTGGTTGATCAGAAGAAAGTACAGTTTACATTGGCAGTCGATATTTCATATTTTGATGAACAGGTGCAAAAGTGGATTTATGAATATATAAAAGACAACGGGTTCCTAAAACCGGTGCAGATAGCAGCTTTGAAGGAGCAAGCAAATCTGTCAAATGCGTCTCAGTATAATGTTATCTCTATATTAAATGGAGCACTGCCGCAGAAATCATCATCGGCAAAGGTATCATTGTCAGAGAAGAAACTGGATAAGTATTTTCCACCGCATTATTCCGCGAAGCAGAGGGAAGAGGTTATCATTCAGCTTTTGGAACAGTGGAGTAAGGAGCAGGCAGAATAAATAGGAAAGGGTAATCCAGAAGTGTGAAAATTGCACTTCTGGATTAAGGAAGGAGTATCGAATGGAAGACAGACTTACGCTTTCCTATTTCTATGGAAAGGAAGCGGACCAGTATTCATTTTATAAAATACCGAAGCTGCTATTCACGGATGAACATTTCAGGAATGTATCTGTAGAGGCAAAGGTCTTGTATGGGCTGATGCTGGATAGAATGTCGTTATCCGTAAAAAATCAGTGGCTTGATACGGAAGGCCGGGCATATATCTATTATTCATTAGAAGATATCATGGATGCTTTGGGTTGTAGTAACAAGAAAGCAATTACCATAATGAAGGAACTGGATACAGAAGCCGGGATTGGATTGATTGAAAAGAGGCGGCAGGGACAGGGAAAGCCAACCATGATTTATGTGAAGCAGTTCGTGGTTCAGGATGTTCAGAAATGTAAAAATTACACTTCTGAGGAAAATATGGCAGTTCCAGAAGTGAAAAAATTACATGTCTTGAAGTGTAAAAAGGACACTTCTAGAAGTGAAGAAATTACATGTCTAGAAGTGAAAAAAATTCACACTAATAAGAATAATATAAATAATACTGATTTGAATAATACTGAATCTAATCTTATCTTATCGGGAAATGATGGGATGGGATCCGATGTGGAAGCTTACACAGAGTTAATCAGGGACAATCTGGATTTAGATATTTTGAGAGAGCGTTATCCGTATGATCAGGAGCTGCTTGATGGTATTTTTGATTTAATCCTTGAAACAGTACTCTGCAAGAGTGAAAGTATTATTATTGCATCAAACGAATATCCGGCGGCTATTGTAAGGAGTAAGTTTTTGAAGCTGAGCAGCTCGCATATCGAATATGTGATTGACTGCTTCAAGACGAATACAACCAAGGTACATAATATCAAAAAGTATCTGCTTGCAGCGTTATTCAATGCTCCGACTACAATGAGCGGATATTATCAGGCAGAGGTTAACCATGATATGCCGCAGTTTGCTGTGAAATAGATTTAGGATGGTTTACAGTAGATAACAGAGAGAAAATATGTCATACTTTATGAAGGTGTGAAATATAAGAAAGTTGAGGAATTAAACTATGTATGATGATTACGAAGAATCCTTCTATTATGATAAACCAAGTTCAGCCGGTTCCGATGTTTCAGGAGAAGCGGTAGGTCTGGGATTAGGTCTAGGTGCCGGACTGGTAGCAACTATTTTATCAGGGCTGTTGTTTCTGATTGCAAGATTTGATATTTTGTGTTCATCTTTATTGGCATTACTGATTTACTTACTTACATATAAGTATGAGTGGAATACACCGATATACATTATCGGTGCCATTGTGATTTTTGCAGTATCAATGTTGTTACAACACTTTTTGAAAGGATTCCGGATTATATATGGCATCTTTGCATGCGTGGTTACTTCACTTCTGGGTCCGGCCTTTATTGGATATGATTCTAATGTGAAGATGTATCTGACTATGGCTGTGTGCTTTGGAGTGACGGCATTATGGGGAATTATTTCCTGGCGTTGCATCATAAAGAAATAGGTTTATTAAATATAGATATTGAATTGATTTGTGTTTAGGAGGACAAAGCGGCAGATATAATGTTAAAAGTAGTTG
>CAMEJJ010000026.1 GCA_945919795.1 uncultured Lachnospiraceae bacterium | reverse complement strand
ACTATCTTGAAAAGATGTATGCAGAAACTTCAGATGTATCTTTTCTTGCTGTCCGGGTTAATTTCTATCTGGGACTCCGTGTAGGTGAACTTGTGGCTTTGAAGTGGATGGACTTACTGGAAGACAAAAAGCTTCATGTGGTAAGAGAAGAAATCCGCAATCAAGAAGAAAACAAAGTGAGTGTTGTGGAGCATACAAAAACAAACACGGATCGTTTCGTTATGGTTATTCCCCATGCACATGAACTGTTTTGCCGGATAGCCGGCATTGATGAAAGCGAAACTTCTTTAGAAACGTTTTGTCGAACTCATGAAGATGATTTCATTTTTCAAAGAGACGGTCAGAGACTGGAGGCAAGACAGATTAATTATGTATTGGAAAAGTTCGCTCAAAGAACCGGTGTCAAAGTTAAAAGTTCTCATAAGATTAGAAAGACTTATGCCAGCAACTTAAACGCCGCCGGTGTTCCGCTTGACTGTATTAGGGAACAGTTAGGGCATACCAATCTTACAACAACCATGCACTATATCTTCAATCCGCTTACCGAAGACCAGACATACGAATTACTCACAAAAGCATTGTAAATGCTCTATAAATACTGCATTTCTTGACTTGAAGACAACTGTCTTCAACTGTCTTCAAATCCCGCCAAAACAAAAAATCCGCAAACCCAGTAAAATCAAGGGTTTGCGGACATAAAAAAGAGCGCGAGACGGGGATCGAACCCGCGACCCCCTCCTTGGCAAGGAGGTGCTCCACCACTGAGCCACTCGCGCATGTCTTGTCCGTTTTGCTCACGGACAAGTATTAATATAACAAAGCTTTTTATATTTGTCAATTGAATTTTTCAAAAAAGTCCTGACATTGTTTTCTAATGACTGACTGTTCTTATAATAATCCTTTGATGCATTTTACTGCTGAATTTCGTCATAATTAACTGCATTCTTATATTTCACACGATAGATTCTGCGAATCGATTCATCAATTCGCTCTTCTGTAATTTTTCCGCTGTTTACTGCATCCAGAATACCATTATATGCTTTCTGGAAATTACCGGGTGAAACAAGCATATCACAACCGGCCTCAATTGCCATAACGGCAGCATCTGCATGCTTGTAGTGCTGAATTAATGAATTCGTATTCATATAATCCGTCATAATAATGCCATCATATTCCAAGTCATTCCGCAACATATCTGTAACTACTTCTGAAGATAAGCAGGCAGGAACATCTACGGTAATAGGTTTATATGCGATCTGTGAAACCATAATAAATTCCGCTCCGCCGTTAATGGCATCCTTATAAATCGGATATTCGTTTTTCTCTATTTCTTCCGCTGTACGTGAAGAAACCGGTCTTGTTCCGGAAGGTGATGAAGTAATATCTCCATAGCCGGGGAAATATTGCACACAAACGTGCAGTCCCTGATCCAGCTCTCCATGAACCGCATTACGCACCATTCCTCTGACCTCTTCCGGATCACTGCCAAATGAATCACCTGATGTATATCCGTTTTCTGAATAAGCAATATCAGCAATCGGACCAAAAACAGTATTAAATCCATAACGGTTCAACAAGGTTCCGATTGCAATTCCGGAAGTATATGCTCCACTATTATCATTTGTTTCACCAATTTCTTTGGGTTCACTGATTACAGCTTCTGTCATGCCCGATGTTACAAAAGGACTGTCAGAGCCACCGTTTTCCTGAACTCCGATAAAAATATTATTGGAAGAAAAAGCTTTTAAGTTAAAGATTAAATCTTTTAACTGTGCCTCACTTTCCATATTATTTTTATCCAACATAATACCACCGACCGGATAATTATTTAAGACTTCATTCATCTTACTTCCGGCTGCAGTCATGTTATTTTCATTTGTAATCTGACCGGGCGTTACAAAAAATAATCCCGCAACTTTTTGTTCCAATGTCATATTGGCAATATAGGTATCAATTACCGCATCCAAAGCAGCCAGTTTTTGCTCTTCTGTCAGTTCCTGCGATTCTTCTTCGACTGTATCCTCGGAAACTGTCTCAATTTCTTCCTCAACCGGTTCCGGCTCCTGTTCAATTTCCTCAACAGTAAGCTCAGGCGTTTCGATAACAGCCTCCGTATTTTCAACAACAACCGGCTCTTCTGCAGGCTTACGATGAAACAATTTATAAATTCCAAATCCGGCCGCACCAAGCACCAGAATGACCACCAGAATAACCCCAATCAAAAGAGCATATGCCTGTTGCTGTGCTTTTTTTCGGTTATATTTCCGAAGTTCTTCTTTTGATAAATTATATTTATCCTTTTTCAATCAAGTTTCCTCCTCGCAATAATCCGGCAAATCAACAATAATCGGTTGATGATGAACTGCCGGTAAAAACTTTTCAAAAACATCCGCAGTTTTCATTTTTAAACTGGAAGTATTAACGCATGGATGACATCCAAACATTTCACTTTCCACAACAGGCCTGTCCACCAATAGTTGAACCTGATTATCCACGTCATTCATCAATCCCATTACGGAAACCGATCCTGGTTTGATGTTTAAATATTTCTCCATATCTTCAGGTGATGCGAACGATAATCTTGCACTGTTAATCTGTGCAGATAAATCCTTGGTTTTAAAAACTTTTTCCCCCTGCATCATCAGAAGATAAAACTTGGTCTTTTGCCGATTGCAAAGAAAGAGATTTTTGCAGATAAAACAATCAAGAACCGCATCAATTTCCCTGCATGCCTCCATAGTATCAGCCTCTTCGTGATCCGTTCTTTCAAATTCAATTCCCAGTTCATCTAACAGATCATAAACTTTTATTTCCTTTTCCAATCTGCCTGATATATCTATCGGTCTGCCTTTAAATAATTCCATTGCTGTCGTATCATCCTCTAATGTCAAATTTAGTAATGATTTCCAAAAAATAACATTACCCATTATGCTTTATCATATCACACATTTGAGATTTATGTAAACTGTAAAATATAGAAATGTTAGCTAAATGTACATTCAAATCCATATCACACAGATAAAAGACATAACCATTTTATCTAATCCCTACAAAGAAATCGGCCAACCATCTCTGATCAACCGATTATAAATACTTATTCTTTTTTGTAAACTTAGTTTTCTTTTCTAACATATCAGCTCTACAAATTTGTTTAATTCATTAAATAAGAATTTTGCACTAAAAACAAAAATGGAATTCCCATAATTTCCAATTCAACTGCTGCAACAAACCACAATACGGATACTACATTGTTATAATGTCTTACATCATCTACGACTGATGGTATCACAAAAGTAAAGAATCCTACTGCCTCACTTGACTTTCGACAACTTATACCCATCCCCACAATTCGTTTTTTTAAATCCTATATGGTTCAAGACTTGCCGGTGCAGCTAAATCATTTAACAATACAAACTCTTCAGGAAAACTAATTAACTTAATATTAATAAAATCTTCTGCCGAGAAGTACTTCTCATCATGTTCAGGATCATATGCTTTCTTCTCATTTACAAAGATAACTATCCCCGTCAAGTTTTTTTCCGAATCAAGACAATCGCTATCGTTCACATCATAATTTACAATACAAATATGTAATTTTTCAGTTTCCTGTTCACTTATCATCAAATAAAATTCGTCGCCAAATGACAACTCTTCTTTCCTTGCAAATTCTATTGTTTCTTCGATATAGTCTTTAAGAATTTCACGATTTATCCTATATCTTGTCCCTGAAAAAAAAGATTTCATTTTCTTTAAAAATCCCATATACACCTCCGCATAATAAAAAAAAACTAATTCGAAAACCCGTATTCAAATACCCCTTTTACAGTCTTTAGCTAAAATTATACTGTGTTAATATATTCTCTGCAACAGTTCCGACAAAGTTGTAAATTGATTTTAGAAAATAGTTCTCCATAATGCGTGCTCCAAAATTGTATTTTTCATTTCTATATAACCCAAAGGTATTATTTCTTCTTTGGTACCCATGGAATACATCTTTTTACTTTTTTGCAATACTCAATGTATTCCTTCCCATATAAATCTTTCAGCCATTTTCCACAACAAAAACAGGTGCCAAACATTTTCGTTTTAGCACCTGTTTTACAATGTAGGCTTCAAAATTCGCCTTCCTTTCTGATCTTCTTCTCTTTCCATCCACTCATTTGTGCCGCTGCACGGTAGCAAGTTGATTATTTATCTTTTGTATCTTGCTCTTTCATCCAATGTACTCAATTCAGATCTTGTCTTTAGTTCCTTTAAACTGTAATTTCATCAGTAAGGTGGACCGTACCTCTCTTTCATTAGGATATCTATGTGAAAGTTTTATCTTGTGTATGTGTTTATTATATTTAATTGTCTGACATTTGTCAACACTATTTTTTAATTTTCTTTAAATTTTTTTATTTTTCTTCCGTTTTCTTTTTTACATCATTAAAAACATCATATTTTTTCATTTTTATCTCTTTTTTCATATTTTTTCTGTTTATAAGACATCATTCTTATTTATAATCTAAATCTTCTTCCATTTCTGACATAGAAATATTATTTTTGATCACCCACCGTAAGAAACAACATAACCGACATGTAAAACTCTCTGCAAATTATTCGACTGATTAGAAATCATCAAACGCAAGTGTACAAGAAAAAAGTTGCCACAAAATCTGTGACAACTTTTCTTTCGTACTCTCTATTATTATTTCTCATTTCTTACTTTTTTTCAAGTGCTGTATCAACAAAAATACTGTAAATCTGCTTGATTGCTGTTTCAAAATCTGCCTCTTTCACACCAATGATAATGTTTAACTCAGAAGACCCCTGATCAATCATCTTGACATTGATATTGGAATGAGCCAGAGTTGCAAAAATTCTGCTGGCTGTTCCTTTAGCTGCTTTCATTCCGCGACCAACTACTGCAATCAAAGCCAGATCCGATTCCATTTCAATGGAATCAGGCTCTGCCAGTTTATGAATTCCGGCCAGCACTCTCTGCTCTTTTTCCATAAATTCAGACTGATGCACAATAATTGTCATGGTATCAATTCCGGAAGGCATGTGTTCAAATGAAATTCCGTTTTCTTCAAACACCTGTAATACTTTTCTTCCAAAACCGATTTCACCGTTCATCATATCTTTTTCAATATTTATGGCACAGAAACCTTTTTTGCCTGCAATACCCGTAATGATATAAGGCGGTTTCTGACAGGTGCTTTCCACAATCCATGTGCCGGGATCTTTGGGTGCATTGGTATTTTTAATATTAATCGGAATACCGGCTTTTCGAACCGGGAAAATGGCATCTTCATGGAGCACACTGGCACCCATATAAGACAACTCTCTTAGTTCGCGGTAGGTAACTGTGTTGATGGGTTTCGGATTGTCCACGATACGCGGATCTGCAATCAGACAACCGGAAACGTCTGTCCAGTTTTCATAAATATCTGCCTTTACGGCTCTTGCCACAATCGATCCGGTAATATCGGAACCACCTCTTGAAAAAGTCTTAACAGTTCCGTCTTCTTTCGCACCAAAGAAACCGGGAATGACAGCTCTTTCTACATTTTTTAATCTCTGGGACAAAACTTCATCCGTTTTATCAGCCATGAATTCACCATTTTCATCAAAGAAAATAACTTCAGCCGGATTGATAAATTCATATCCGAGATAATTTGCCATAATAATACCGTTTAAATATTCACCACGGCTTGCCGCATAATCACTGCCTGCCTTATTTTTAAACTGTTTTGCGATTTCTTCAAATTCCGCATCCAGAGATAAATTCAGACATAAGCCGTCAATAATCTCCTGATAGCGGTTTTTAATCTGCGCAAGCGCCTTTGAAAAGTCATTGCCTGCCTCTGCATACGCATAGGTAGCATACAGCATGTCCGTAACTTTCGTATCTTTGGAATTACGTTTGCCAGGCGCAGAAGGCACTACAAATTTTCGATCAGCGTCTGCACGAATGATTTCTCCGACTTTTTTAAATTGCGCTGCACTTGCCAATGAACTACCACCGAACTTTACTACTTTTTTCATCTTCCAATCTCCTCATAACTGTATACAGAATTAGGTGTTTACGAAATGCCATAAAAATAAATATAGCATCTTTCAAATTCACAAAGACTGTTAACACCAAAAACGCCTCTATGAATATTGTTTTTAAAACTTATTTCACAATATTTTCTCCAAAAACTATGAATCCATTCGAATCATATTAACAACATCAAATGCTGACGCAATATCCTTATAAGAGCATTCTGTCATAACATCTGTAACAAATGCAACTTCACCATCGCAAACAGGTTCCAGCATCTGTACATGACCGAATGCAACCTTAACAGCTTCTTCACCTGCATTTGCAATTCGTACAAAGAAACGTCTTTTGGCATCTGAAAGATCAGACAATTCCAGTTTTTCCGGTTTCCAGGTTCCTTTGATTGTCTTTCCGAGATTCATTGCACACTCAATCACATCGGAAACAACAGCGCTTGCGGTCGGCAGCTTTCCGGCACCGGCACCATAAAACATACTGTCACCAAGCGTATTTCCGGTTACTAAAATAGCATTCATGACATCACTGACATTATAAAGAGGGCTCTCTTTTGTCAATACAAAAGGTGCTACCATGGCAAAATATTTGCCATCTTCATATCTGCTCATTCCAAGCAATTTGATAGTCGCTTTTAACTGCTTCATATATTTAAAATCATCAATGGTAATCTTGGTAATACCCTCAGTCGGAACATCTTTATAAAATACTGTGTTACCAAAAGCTAACGAAGAAAGGATTGCAATCTTACGCTGCACATCATATCCCTCAATATCCGCTTCGGGATTTGCTTCTGCATATCCTAAAGCCTGCGCATCCTTTAATACTGTTTCAAAATCAGCGCCTTCCAGTTCCATTTTTGTCAAAATGTAATTGGTCGTTCCATTGATAATACCTTTTAATGCAACAACCTGTTCCTGTAAAAGACAGGTCTGTAAAGGTCTGATAATCGGAATTCCACCACCACAGCTTGCCTCAAATAAATAGCTGCAATGATTTTCTTTTGCAAGTGCCAATAATTCCGGTCCATACTCTGCAACAAGTGCTTTGTTGGAAGTACAAACACTCTTTCCTTTGGATAAAGCTGTCTTTGTAAACTGATATGCAGCTCCAATTCCTCCCATTGCTTCACACACAATTGTAACTTCCGGATCGTCCATGATAACATTGACATCATGCACAATCATATCTTCGTAAGGATCTCCGGGAAATTCTCTTAAATCCAAAATATATTTTACATCAACCTCATCACCCACTCTTTGATTGATGAGTTCCTGATTTGTTTTGATTACTTCTACAATACCACTTCCTACAGTACCATATCCTAACACTGCTACTTTTGCCATTTCTCTACTCCTTAGCTATCATTTTAACGTAGTGTACACCTTTTTGTGATTCCATCTCTTCGACGACCTCAGATAATCTGTCCTTATTTTGCAGCATGGTAATACTGATGGTTACCGATGCCACACCATTAATCGGAATACTCTGATGAATTGTCAAAATATTGGCGCCGTACCCGGCAACCACTTTCAAAAGATCCGATAACAGTCCCGGTTCATCATCCATCTGAACCGTAAGGGTAAACGTCGTTCCTTCGGAACTTTCATGAAACGGAAAAATATCTTCTTTATATTTATAAAAAGAACTGCGGCTAATCCCAACCGCCTCCGTCGCATCCTGTACCGATTCTGCCTTGCCCATTTCCAGCATTCGTTTTGCTTCCACAACTTTTAACAATACCTCAGGCAATGCTTTTGATCTGACCACAAAATATTTTGGTAATTCAGCCATAAATAAACGCCTCCTATAAACGTCCAATCTTCCACATACGGACATTTTTGCGTTTGTCTTTCTCTCGTGGACACTTGTTCGTCACCGAAAGATATTCTAGCACAATAAACAAATACAGGCAAGCATTTCTGTTGATTTTTTATAAGAACAATTGGGGAATTTTGTTTAGATATGGCATTTGCTGTTTCTTTGCCGTGAGATGCAGGAGAAATATCGTTTGTTTTCGTGCAGGACTAATGTTGATAAGTTTATCTAAGTATTCCGAGGATATATTTTTATACACGGACGCACATGATGCATAACGGACATCCTGTCCGAATGCACCGTTCGCGACATCCATGTCGCGAAGTGCTGATTGCTTTTCGGAATACGTCCCTAATCCAGCGCACCGTTGATGATGCCTTTTACCAAAAACAGTGCTACTGTCTTTTGATAGGTGTCGTCATACAAACGTTTCTTTTCTTCTGCATTGGAAAGATATCCTGTTTCAATCAGAATCGCCGGCATCTTTGTTTCCCGCAGCACATGGAAATTATCGGTTTTAATTCCCCGGACAACTATCCTATCTTCCAAAGCAACCATATCAATGATTGACTGTGCATAGTTTTTTCCCGCTTCGCTTCCTTCCCAGTAATAGCATTCCAATCCGCTGACAGATGCATCATCTTCACAATAGTTACAATGTACACTCACAAAATAATCAGCTTCTTCATGTTCATTGGCAAAAGCCGATCTTTCATCTAATGCCAACGTTTCATCTTCGTCTCTGGTTAACAATACGTTTACTCCGCAGTATGAAAGCATATCCTTCATTTTTTGAACGATATCCATATTGAGATCCTTTTCCCAATAGCTTTCATCTCCGGTACCAACATCGTTTCCTCCATGTCCGGCATCTAAAATAATGGTCAACTCTTTTTGATTCATCATTTCCTTCAGATCCATCAACATCTGCATATCATCATCCGACGCTACCATAGTCTCTTCTACTGTAGGTTTCTGAATGAGTTTAACTAATCCGACGATACCTAATACAACCAGAATAATAAAGCCTATTAATAAAACCGTAAATGCGATTCTTTGATGTGAAATTTTTTTTCGCAATTTTTTTCTTTCCGTAAAACGGTTACTCATCTTTCGTTATGCTCCATTAAAATGTACTCTTCACAATTATGTGGCTAAGAAATTTTGCTATTTCACAACTGCTTCTGAACCAATAACATTTCATTTAACAGTCTTATTTTCCATGAAAAAAAAGAGACTGTCAATGCATCTGGCAGTCTCTTAAATAAAATGAAATTACATCTTAATAAAACATTAAATTAACGGATATTTCTCTGTTAATTTCTGTACAATTGCTCTGGCTTCCGGAACTTTTTCCTCGCCGCCTTTTACAACAAGTGCAATCGCTTCTGCGATCTGATCCATATCCTCGGTATTCATACCACGTGAAGTAACAGCCGGTGTTCCAAGACGGATACCGCTTGTTACAAACGGAGATTTGGGATCATTGGGAATTGTATTTTTATTCGCTGTGATATGGGCATCATCCAATAATTTCTCTACAGCTTTACCGGTCAAATCAAAAGGAGTAAGATCCATGAGCATTAGATGATTGTCTGTTCCACCGGAAACAATTTTAATTCCACGCTCCATAAGACCTTTGCAAAGAGCCTGTGCATTATCAGCAATGCCTTTCTGATAAGCTTTGAATTCATCACTTAATGCCTCTTTAAAGCAGACTGCCTTTGCAGCAATCACATGCATCAAAGGTCCACCCTGAATACCGGGGAATACTGCTTTGTTGAAATTGTATTTCTTCGCAACTTCTTCACTGGATAAAATCAAACCACCTCTGGGTCCTCTCAATGTCTTATGTGTTGTTGTGGTTGTAACATCTGCATAAGGAATCGGCGAAGGATGAAGTCCTGCTGCCACCAGACCGGCAATATGTGCCATATCTACCATCAATACTGCACCAACTTCATCGGCAATTTCACGGAATTTCTTAAAATCAATAGTACGTGCATAAGCAGAAGCGCCCGCAATGATCATTTTCGGTTTGCACTCCAATGCAATTTCTCTCAATTTATCATAATCAATAAAGCCTTCATCATTGACGCCATAAGGAACAATATTGAAATAAGAGCCAGAAATATTGGCCGGTGAACCATGTGTCAGATGTCCGCCATGATCCAAATTCATACCCATAATTGTGTCGCCGGGCTGGCAGATTGCAAACTGAACAGCTAAGTTAGCCTGTGCTCCTGAATGAGGCTGAACATTGGCATATTCGCAACCGAATAATTCTTTTGCTCTTTCAATTGCTAAAGTTTCTACAACGTCTACACACTGGCATCCACCGTAATATCTTTTTCCCGGATAACCCTCTGCATATTTATTGGTAAGGGGGCTTCCCATTGCTGCCATAACTGCTTTACTTACCCAGTTTTCGGAAGCAATTAATTCAATATGGCTGTTCTGTCTTTCCTGCTCGTCCACAATTGCCTGTGCAATTTCGGGATCTACATTTCTTACTTCGTCTAATGAATACATTTATAATCCTCCTGCTCCTTTTCTGTACGCTGATAAAACATAAACATGTTTCATTCTTTCGCATTTGAAATGAATTATATCATATATTTTGGCGGCGGTCTATCATTCGCGGGAATTTCTTAATGTTCTTAATGTACATTCCGACAATTTATTAATGTCTTAAAGACTTTTTACTGTATCTCTTTTGTTCATCTCGCTTTTGTTTTTATTCTTTTATTGATCATTCTGTTGTTAATGCGATCTTTTGACCTCAATATCATAAAATGTTATGATAAATATAGTCATAAACACACCACTTACAGAATTCTTATACAAAACTTATAAATTATACAAAAGACAGAGAGGAAAACTTTATGCTATATATTATTGTCAATCCAGCCTCAAAATCAGGTCTTGGAAGAAAACGTTTTGAGTTACTGAAAAATGAATTTAACAAAAATCACATTGTATATGAAGTGTTTTTTACCGAGAAAAAATTCGGTGCCGGCAAATGTGTCAAAACAATTCTTGAAAGAATTGACCGTGATAAAACAAAAAATCCTGTAATCGCAGTTCTCGGCGGTGACGGAACGGTCAACGAAACCGTCAACGCACTTTATCCAAGAACAGATGTTGCCATTGCCTATCTTCCGACAGGTTCCAGCAACGATCTCGCCAGAGCACTTGAAGTTTCTCCTGATCCGGTCGAATTTGTAAAGCAATATAGAATCTGGATGAACAAGAATAAAAATACAAATACAAATAAAGTTATTGACACAGATAAGGATATGATTCTGAACCAAGATTTGGGGCTGTTAACAGATGAAACATCTCCGGCAAAGAAAAAAAGAGCGTTTGCTGTCAGTTGCGGTATCGGCCTGGACGCAGCCGTATGCAAAGAAACAAACAACTCTGTCATAAAAGATATATTAAACCGTTTTCATTTGGGAAAACTCTCATATGTTGCAATCGCAGTCAAGCAGATTTTATCAGCCAGACAAACCTCCTGTGACATTACACTCGCCGATCAGAGTTGCCACCATTTTGAAAAAGTATTATTCATTGTCACGATGATTCAGCCCTATGAAGGCGGTGGAATTAAAATGGCTCCCATGGCAGATGGAAATGACGGACTGTTTGATGTCATGGTAGTTTCTAATCTGCATCCATTACGGGCATTTTATTTGTTACCTATGGCTTTTTTCGGAAAACATGTCAATTCGCGTTGTGTTCATTTTTTCAAAACAGAAAGTCTTACCATACATACAAAAGATGCCATGACAGTTCATGTTGATGGGGAATATGCCGGTGAATTAAACCAAATTCAACTAAATTGCAAAAAGAATATGTTATCTTTCATATGATTACAATATCGCAAAAGAGATGCATTATCTTTCATCCGATTAAAAAAGTTAGCATATGCTTTCCATATCCGGTAAAAACCGTTTGATGGTCTCTAACATGCTGACAATCTGATATCGAACAAGGAATGCCGCATCCCGGTATTCCGGGCATTCGCGCAAAAGCATATCAATTAAAGGGAAAATATAGGTTTCCGTTTCCTCAATATAATTGCGCAGCCGTTTTTTTTCAAAGGTTTCTCCCATGGTACTGACATTATTGCACCGGTCAAGTACCTTCAACAGGGCAGCCTTTTTGTGTTCCGTTATCTTTTCAAAATAGTGCGCCTTTGTCTCTTCGTTTGTCAATCCCGGTTGTTTTAAAAAGCTAACTCGCATAACCATCTCTTTTACGTTGTCATTTACAGGCAATTCTTCTATCTTAATCTGGCAATCCTCAATCACATCATGCAATAAGATAGCCGCAATCAATTCATCATCCAATATATTCAATGCACAGGCATGTTTTGCAACCATCATAGGATGAACAATATATGGCTTTTTATCTTTTCCGGAACGAAACTGCCCCTTATGAAGTTCTTTCATAAGAGGCAGTGCAAGCAATGTTTGTTTCATGTCATGTTCTGTCGCAACACCTTCTATGAAAGAATACAATCCATCTGCATCGTATAAATCCACTCTTTTATTCATAGTAATCTCCACTCCGCTGTCTTAGCATATCTTTTTCGATTATTGATACAGTTTCAGTATAGCATGCAAACTACCGTGTTACGAACATTTTTATTATGAAATTTTCAAATCAATCTTTTTATGAAAATCAACTCAGTTTTGGAAACCTGATTTCCACCTTAAACAAATCGCCATCCACGATTACGCAAATGCTTCCGTTCATCAGTTCAACAAGGCTCTTTACGATTGCCAGTCCGAGTCCGTTTCCTTCCGTATTGCGGGATGTATCTCCGCGGTAAAAACGTTCGGTAAACTCTTCCCCACTGACATTTAATACATCCTTGGATATGTTTTTAAAGATAATCAGGACACCCTGTCCCTCGGTTTTCAAATCAATGTAAGCCCTGGTATGATTCAGGGAATACTTTTTAATGTTTGTCATCAGATTATCAAAAATCCGGAACAGATATCTTCCGTCTGCCTGAATCATGATTCCCTCTTCCGGTATATTAAGCAAAAGTTCCACGCCTACCTGCTGAAGTTTTTCTTCATACTCTCCGGTCACCTGCAACAGTGCCATGCGTACATCTATTTCTTCTGCGTGGATTTCCAGATTGCCGGTCGAGGCCTTGGACGCTTCAATTAAATCCACAATCAGTCTTTTCAGTTTATCGGACTGACGGCTCAACACCTCGATATATTCCTTTGCTTTTTCGCTTTCTATTTCTTCCTTACTTAATAAATCAACATAATTGATAATAGAGGTCAGAGGCGTTTTGATATCATGAGAAACATTGGTAATCAACTCCGCTTTCATACGCTCGGACTTCATTCGTTCTTCCACTGCGAGATTTATACTGTCAGCAATTGCATTGATATTCTCACCCTGTGTTTTCAAATCCCAGATCATATGCTTTGTATCTACTTTTGCATCAACATTACCCTTTGCTAACTCAGAGCATACCTTTGCCTGTTTCCGGTATTCCCAACCGATATAAAGAATGAACGGGCAGAAAACAAACGTATAAAACAGCATTAGTAATGCCGCGCCTCCGTCTCCGGAAAGCACCAAAACCATCAGCATCCAGAATCCGACAATCAAAATCAGTGCCAGTTTCCACATAAGAAGAATACGTCCGAACATATGCCATACAAAAATAAATGCACGAACACACCAATAACATGCACATATGCACAGTACGGTCACTGAAATTGCAAATAACGCAATCAATACATATTTCCAGTCATACAGGAAATTATAGACAGCATCCATTTGTAAAAACAGGTCTTTGTTATTCCACAATGATTCCCCATTTGGAAGCAGCGGATCGTTCAGATAAGTAACCACATAGTAATAAGTTTTTTCGTTGTCAATCTGCTCACTCTTTCTTACCGATATGCAGCCCGCATCAATATTAGTAATACTATCTTTGGAAACCGCCTGTTCATTCAATTGAAAATCATCAATAATCTGAATTTCTCCCAACTGGATCTGATACATATAATCCGGCAACTCGACCAGCAAATAAGGCTCATTCCATTCATCATGCGTTTTACGGTTCATATATGGCATCAGTCCCTGTGTTGAATCATAAGTTGATTCATCCTCATCGGACACCATATATGTTCCATCATAAGGATACAGACAACCATCCGCTTCTATATACAATTTATTGGTCATCCAGTCATAATAAAATGCCTGAAGCGGTATTTCTTCATAGGTAACTGTTTCTTCCCAGTCATGCCAAATACGCGCATAGCCCCAGATATTACTCATGTCATAGCCAAAGCTGGTTCCCCTGTCAATATATGTCTGGAATATATGAGCCTGATTAATATCAAACTTATCATCAAAGTTTTGAACCGTATAGTTATCCAAATCTGCCATATCAGCCATTTCAATATCCGGCTCCTTACTAGCGATAACACCTAAATGCAGATTTGTTTTTTTAATGGAATCCATGTTATAATTGCGGTCCGCATCTGAAAGTGCCCAGATCGAATACCGGTCCATCAACAGTTCATTCTGTTTTTCTAACATCACTTCCCGTCCGTAGCTGCCAATCACACCGCTTTCAGTCATAAATGATATCGCAACACCCAAAACTATGGTCAAAATCAGACTGACAACAGACAGAACAAGCATGACTTTGGTTCGTTTTTTTATCTTACTTTTCTTTTCACTATTTATTTCCGTTGTTTCTGTCACTTTTTTCTCTTTCATTTTTTCTTTGGAAACGGTCCTTTCGTTTTGTTCCGTCTCTTCCTGACGATTGGTTGTTTCTTCCATCTTAACAATCTCCTTATTTCTGCCATCCGTTTTCCAACTTATAGCCTCTTCCCCATACAACTTTTACAAAACGGGGATTTGCGGGATCAATTTCAATTTTTTCACGCAAATGTCTGATATGTACTGCAACGGTACTTTCATTGCCAATAGAGATTTCATCCCATACCTTGGTATAAATATCTCTGGGAGAAAAAACCTGTCCCGGATGACGCATAAGCAACTCCAGAATATCATACTCTGTTTTTGTGAGAGTCAGAAGTTCTCCATCCAGAAATGCTTCCTTGGAGAGATTGTTTAACATCAACGGTCCCACCCGCAGAATATCGTTTTGCTCATCCGCGGTCACACCGGTAATCGAGCCAAGCTGCATATAACGACGCAATTGCGATTTTACACGCGCCAGCAATTCTACCGGATTAAAAGGCTTGGTCACATAATCATCCGCTCCGATATTCAATCCCACGATCTTATCGGTATCCTCGCTTTTTGCCGTCAAAAATATAACCGGTACATTGCTCCTTTTCCGGATTTCGGTAATCGTTTTCATACCATCCATAACCGGCATCATATAATCCAAAAGTACCAGATGTATCTCTCTTTTCTTAAGCTGTTCCAACGCTTCCTCTCCGTTATATGCAACTGCAACATCGTATCCTTCACCTTTCAAATAAATCTCCAATGCAGATACAATATCCTTTTCATCGTCGCACACTAAAATACAATACATATCTTTATCCTCGCTTTTCCAATTGGTAAGGTCAAAAACCAAAACAAGATTTGGCAGACCTTGTCCGTCAAATCTTTATTTTGTTTTCGATTGTGATCACATTATCTATCATAATCAAATAAATATTAAGTTCCAAGAACGTAAATTGTTAAGATTTGTTTAAAATCAATCCTGTTATCTGTTTCAATCATCAGATATTTATTGTTCTCTTATCCGCTTAACCAAATCTTTATTTTCCTTCGTAATCCCTATAATCCGCATCATATACATCCCCATCTTTTCTCTCCGGAATGATAAATGCTGCTGCAATATAAATCAGGATCCCCGGTCCAAATGCCACACAAAGTATCAACGTAATCAATCTAACCAGGCTGACATCCGTATTAAAATATTCTGCAATCCCTCCGCAAACGCCTGTCAACATTTTCTGTGTATTACTTCTGTATAATTTTTTATTCATATTTCTCATCCTTTCTCTGTGTTCTGAATTCCGAATTATTTCTGTTAGACACTTTGGTTTTACTTCTAATTTCTCTTCGACATCCAAAACTATCATTTACTTTGTTTTCAACCATTTCTGATTTGGGTTTTCAACTATTTTGATTTTTTTGTTCCCCTTCAGATAAATCTATTCTATAATAATACTAGTATTATAGAAACAGTAAAAATCGCAAATTATACAAACGTATTTTTCTTATTTAGCAAATTATAGCATAAGAATGGTTCAATTGTATCAATTATGCATGAAAGAGGCTTATCATGGGCAAAAAATCCACAAAAGAAAACAAAAATATTTATCAGATTTTTCGTGAAGAGCAAAATCTGACAAGAGATAAGGCAAGTGAACTTATGGAATTCATTTCACCGGACCGGATTGAAAAAATCGAAAGCGAAAAGTCACTTCCTCATCCGGATGAAATTCTGATCATGGCAGATGCCTATAAAATGCCGGAACTATGCAACTACTTTTGTTCGCACGAATGTCCGATCGGTCAAAAATATATTCCGGAAGTAAAAGCCAAAGATCTGTCCCAAATTGTTTTAGAGCTGTTATCCGGTCTCAACGCAATCAGCAAAGAAAAAGATCGCATGGTCGACATTTCGGTTGACGGCGAAATCACCGAAGATGAATACGAAGATTTCAAACGCATCCGCAGCCAGTTAAACAGCATTTCCATGTGCTCAAGTGCCTTACAGCTCTGGCTGGACAAAACTATCGCTGCCGGCAAATTAGGCGCCGACATTCTTGAATAACCCAACAATCAATGTGCATCTGACAAACAAAAGCCACTGCCGACGGTTTTATCCGTCCGACAATGGCTTCTTTTTTGCAATCTTTCAATTGCACATATCAGGAGAGCAATTTACGTTATGACTGTTCTTTTTCCACAGTGTTATTGTTTACATCTGCTAACTTTCCGCCCACAAAACCGGCAAGTACAGATGCTAAATCTACACCCGTGGATTCCTTCAAACCATCAGTTACCTGTGTCATGGTTCCCATAATGTCTTTCATCAGTTTTGCTGAATTTCCATCTCCATACATGGTAATCTTATCGACTTTAGAAAGAGGTTCTGCAACATTCTTGGCAATTTCAGGCATTGCATTGAAGTACATTTCCAAAATAGCAGCTTCGCCCATTTGTTTCATAGCCTCTGCCTTCTTCTGAATACCTTCGGCCTCGGCCAATGCTTTCGCACGAATTGCTTCGGCTTCTGCAAGACCTTTTGCCCGGATACCTTCTGCTTCCTGTTCCATTGCATATTTCTGAGCTTCGGCTGTAGCCTTCATGGCTTCTGCCTCTTTTTCTCTTTCAAACTTTTCTGCTTCCGCATTTTTCTGACGTTCAAATAACTGTGCTTCTGAATCTCTCTGAATCTCATAAAGCTTTGCATCAGATGCCTGCTGCTTTGCATATTTTTCTGCCTCTGCCTGTTTCTTTATGGTTGCTTCCAGTGTTCTCTCTGTTAACTCAACCTCTTTTTCTTTTAAGGTAATTGCCTTTTCCTGTCTGGCCAGATTGGCATCAGCCGTCGTTATCTCTACGGTTTTTCTTTCTGTTTCCTGCTGGATTTGATATGCAGCATCGGCAATCGCCTTTTTTGTATCCGCATCTTTTTGCAACTCAGCTTTCTTAATAGCCAGATCATTTTCTTTTTGGGCAATCATGGTGTCAGCATTAATCTGTGCCTCTTTGGATTCTCTGTCTGCATCAGCCTGAACAACAGCTTTTTCTTTCTGCGCTCTTGCCTTTGCATTAGCAATTTCCAACTCACTTTGTACCTGTGCATCATTTGCTTCCTTTTTTGCCAGAGCCTGGGCTTTTGCAATCTCTTTTTCACTCTCTGCTCTGGAAATAGCAGCATTTTTCTGGATTTTAACAATATTGTCAACACCCAGATTTTCAATTACGCCGTTTCCGTCCACAAAGTTCTGCACATTGAAGCTGACAATATCGAGTCCCATGGCAGCTAAATCAGGCTCAGCATTTTCTTTTACCAAATTCGCAAATTTCTGACGATCGGAAACCATCTCTTCCAAATTCATTTTTCCGACAATCTCACGCATATTACCTTCGAGTACTTCTCTGGCAACCTGAGCGATATATTCCGTGGTTTTATTTAAGAAGTTCTGTGCTGCCAAAGCAAGGCGATCTTCATTATCACTGATTTTAACATTGACAGCCGCGTCCACTTTAATATTGATATAATCTGCGGTCGGAACTGCACTTGAAGTTTTTACATCAATCGGAATCAACTGAAGATTTAATTCATCTTTCTTTTCAAAAAACGGAATCTTGATTCCGGCTTTACCAATCAGTACCTTCGGTTGTTTTCTCAGACCGGAAATAATGTATGCGGTATCCGGGCTGGCCTTTACATAACCTGTAGCTAACAAAAAAAGTACTAAAAAAATAACAACAGCAATAGGAATGATAATTCCCAAAATAGAAATAAATTGTTCTGACATAACCCTTCTCCTCTCTTTTGTGTGTCAGTGTTAACTGTTGAGTTTATTATATCGAAATTGGCTTCTAAATTATATTGATAAAAGTGCAAAATAATTCTGTCTATTTTGTCAATTGTACTCAAATATCCGTTTGAAATTTTCTTGTGCTCTCCCTATTGACATAAGCGCAGATAAAAAAGGTTATTTGGTTTCTTCCAAATAACCTTTTGCAAACTGCATTTATATATTCATCTATATGTTCATCGATTCTTCAATCATAACATCCTCTAACTCTTCCATCTTTTCGAGTATGCGCTTAAATTCATCCATCCCAACGCGGTTGACAATTGAAGAAAAGTATTTTAATAATGTCTGTTGCTGGGCTTCCATGGTTTCTTTCCCTAATTCCGAGAGTTTAATATAGGTTCCGGACTTATCATGTGTCCAATATACAAAACCCTTTCCCTGCAAATTTTTTACCATTGCGGAAACACGTTGCATCGGAATATCCAATTCCCTGCTTACTTCTGATAAATAGATTTTATCAGCCGTATGTAAATTTAATCGTGTCACCAGTAAATTCAATAATTCGTAATCCATAAAAGACATATCCTTAAAAACACTTTTCAAATGAGAAGCTTCCATGGTAGAACGAAGTTTTAATAATGTTCTTCCTAACTGTAAAACGTCTTCCTGATTTTTGGTTTCTGTCATGCAATCATCCTTTCTTTTTATTCTATACTGAGAGTGTCAAAAGCAAATGGAACAATTTCTCACTTTTTCATACAAGTATGAAAAGTATGACTTTTTGACCCTGATATCATATTATATTGTAACACATTTCAAAAAAATGAATTGTAACCTTTTTATAAAATAATTTTTAATTTTTCAAAAACAAAAGGATAGGTCAATCAAGAAATTGTCCTTCACTGTTATTTAATACCTGCGCACTGTATAAAAACAAAACATCGGTATTTTCAAAATTCACAAATCGGTCAAGGATAGACGGACTGATATAGCGGATATCTATCAACGTTACTTTTTTATAACATCCGGCAAATAAGGGTGCGATACTGCTACCAAACGAATCACGAAACAGAATCAATTCTTTATCCGTTGCAGCGGAAGAATTTTCAATTGTAATCAAAGCCCGCGAACCGGATAAAAAAATCTCATACGGATCCATTCCTTCTGTCTTTGTAAAATCATATAGAGAAAACAATTCCGCTTTTCCACTGTCATAGCATGTAACAATACAATTATCCATATAATCAGCTGTCAAACAGTAAAGCGTTTCCTTCTTTACCGGCAATGAGCCCTGCCCATAATATACACCCTTAAATTGATCCGTAACATACTTTTCATCAAATTGAAAATCGAATTGGTTACCCATTGCTAACATTATTTTTTTTGCAACCGGTCCCAGTCGTTCCTGTCTCCAATGAGTATCGGTTTTATAATAGTCGTTTAACGAAAGTTCCTCTTTAATATCAATAAATTCAGCATATTCATCTGTTTGCTCCCGAAAGAGAGTTTCCAGTTTTTCATAATCCAGATAGGGCACTTCTGTCTGTTTTTCCAGATAATAATTTTTGTCCGGTATCATCGCAAAAAACACTTGATTATCCTGCAGATAACGCTTTTTAATATACTGCATCCGATTAAGAGAGCGTGAAACCGAATCGGGATGAATGCTCATGGAAGTCTTTAAAATATGACCTTCTGCATAATAAATATCGTTTATTTCTTTTCTCCCTATGCCATATAAAGAAAACGCAGAATGAACGGTACGAAATGCCTCCCTGTACGGAAACTGATCCACAGCATACTCTTCAAATCCATCCATGAAAGAATTCTTTCCTTTATCCCCAAAAATAGTCTGCATATTTAGTTTCGGAAAAGAATGCAAAATTCTTCTTTCCGTATCCGATATTTCCTTATCAGGACTTAGCAGACCGATAATGAGAAATCCAGCCAGTACCATGCCAAATAAAATGACATTGCAATAATCTCTCCATTTTTCTGTTGCGTTCGTCTCATTCTTTTTTTTCATATTATCGACCATAACACTCACTCCGATTGAAACAGGTAAAATTCGTATTCCACATTATATTAAAAATCAAAATCTGAAATATAAAAACGGATTAAACGAACCGTTAACCAGAAATGAAACCGAAATCAGCAAACATGTAATAAGAAAAAGCGGTTCCAATATATTCACAACTTTTCTTCCTCCCGCGTTCTGTTTCAAATGCAAAACGAAACGTAAAGGGAAAGACGTGGCACCTATGATTCCCAAAAACAAAAGCAGGAAATAGTCTTTGAAATAAAAGAGGCTTTCGGCAGATGAAAATGGAATTTCTCCCATACCCGTCATATATTGAATTGTCTGCATGGCCTCGGATAAACCGGATGCATGAAAAATCACAAAACTTAAGGTCAATAAAATCCAAAGATACAAACGGTTCCAAACATGTGCCTTTTCAAGATACTGTTTTAAAAAAAGTTTTTCCATTACCAGAAAGATAGCAAAAAACAATCCCCAGACGACAAAAGTCCAATCCGCACCATGCCATAGTCCGGTTGCCATCCACACAATCAGAATGTTTCTAACCCATTTCGCAATCGATACCCGGTTTCCACCCATGGGAATATAAAGATAATCCCTGAAAAAACTTCCCAAAGTCATATGCCAGCGCCGCCAGAACTGTGTCACACTCTTAGCAGCAAGCGGATGTTCAAAGTTCTCGGGAAAATCGAATCCCAGCATTTTTCCCAGCCCAATTGCCATATCACTATAACCGGAAAAATCAAAATAAGTCTGTAAAGTCAATGCTATCGCATATAACCAGACAAATAAAACCGTCTTTTCCTCTGCGGCCCCATATTTTGCTCCGATTTCTCCAAGCGTATTGGCAAAAATAACTTTTTTTCCTAAGCCTATTATAAATCTTCTGATTCCACAAGAAATATGTGAAACAGAAACTGTTCTTTTTTGTAACTGTATTTCGATATCCTGATATCGGACAATCGGCCCAGCAATCAGCTGGGGAAACATAGCAATATAGGTTGCCAACGTCAAAATATTCCTCTGTGCTTTTATTTTTCCATAATAAATATCCAGCAGATAACTAAGAATTTGAAATGTATAGAAACTGATACCGATTGGCAAAGCAATATGTAAAAGTCTAAAAGAAAGCCCGGTCATCCGATTCACACTATCCAGAACAAAATCCATATACTTAAAATATCCCAGACATACAAGACAAACAGTCACAGACAAAGCTGTGACTGTTTTTTTTGCCTTATGATTTTTTCTTGTCTCAATCCATATGCCACAAAAATATCCTGCACATATCATGAAAAGCATCAATAAAATGTACCGTGGTTCTCCCCATGCATAGAAGAAAAGGCTTCCCAAAAGCAGAACAATATTCTGAAATCGGTTGGGAATCAAATAATACAGTAGCAGAAAAACAGGTAAAAAATAAAACAAAAATGTAATACTCGAAAAAAGCATATGCCCCAATTTTCCCTTTTTTATTTTGTATATCTTAAGAAGTTTGCTATTTTACTCACAGACTATATGATTTCTTTATTACTGATAAATTTCATCTGCTACAACAGTTGCATGTTCCAGATTTTCAATTCCTTTTATAAAGTTATCCACATTATCTGTTTTTCCATAGGCATATACGACATAATTACCCATGGACGCAATCTTAATCTTATCCGGAAAACCGCACATAAATTGATTGTTCAAAAATCCTTCCTTGATTTGTGTGGCGGCGTCCTCGGTACTCATTTCATTCAAATGCAACGCCACAGCAGTAAATGTATTAGCATTCATCATGTGCATAATGGACGCAGCATCAGTTATATCCTTTTGAACTTCTTCCGGCACGAGGAAAGTATAAGTTAAGGCATCTGTATTTGTGACATCCACTTTTCCGGGTGCATTATCCACCGCATTTTCAAAGCTTCCGCCACTTGCCGGAAACTGTTCCGGCATCTGATTCCAGCCTTCCTCCAAAACGGAAACTGCATCGGGATAGGCTTTGTCCACGTCATCGGCTACGGAAGTTCCCTTTGAAGTTTGACAGCCGGTCAGCCCCAGTACCATAATGGCAGTTATTAATATTGATACTATACTTTTTTTCATACTTTTCATAGTTGTTCTCCCATATAAATATGATAAAAAATGCTTAGTAATAATCCAATTTACAATATCTTCTTTAAATATTTCATTTCGACATCTTACAAAACATTATAATTTGGAAATAAACTCTTCCTATTCATTTAGAATATCTGACTATAGTATATCCAGACAGTTTCCTTTTTACTCTACTAGTTTTTGATAGATTCTATCTTTTCACTTTTCTCTACTAGTTTTTGTTAGACTCGATTTTCTCCCGCTTTTCCGTGGTTCTGATATAATTATCCTGTTTTACAGAAAGCTGAACTGGTTTCTTGTCATTCTGCACATAATTCATAGCTTCACTTCCTGTTCTCACAGGCTTCATAGTCATTCTCAGGATGATATTCACAATAAAAGCTACAATTACGGAAAAAATACCAATCATCAGCAATGGTTTAAAAGCAGTAGCTTTTACAATCAGTTCTAAAATTCCAAAAGAAAGAATAAATGAACACAAAATCCACAAAATCTGTTTCATCCGGTCAATCGGAAGATTACCGGTCATTTTTCCGGTCTGTCCGTTTACGGCAAATAAAAAGTTTTGATTATTCCAGTTCGTTGTCAATAACCAGACAGGTAACATTGCATATTCCTGCTTTTCTCCGGAATATCTGACACGTCTTAATAACGTTCTTTCTTGCACTTTATCATAGCCGTCAACGGTTTTCTTAATCTCGCTTGCCGTTGTATTTTCTGCTCTTTTACGTGCGCGCTCAATGGAATCTTCTTTTGACACATCATATTTATCAGCCAGATAGCCGGGCAGATATTCCATCTCAAATTTTGTCATTTCCTTATAATCATACGGTTCAATGGAATCCATTAAATCATCCGGCATTGCCGAAGATGCATCAGTCGGAATATTAACATATTTCGCAGTACCTTTTCTATGTACCTCATAATGCTTGGTTGTTGTAATTTTTTCTGTGGACGTTTTTTTCTCACTAATCTGTTCGGCATCAAAATGCATATCCGCTTCCACAGTACCGGAATACAACCAAAACGGAACATAGATTCCTTTGATTTCATCAATATGATTATGTCCTTTAAAAGTACCGGGTAACAGTACTTTCCCTTTATAATATTTTTCCAGTTTTTCCTTAACTTCACTCTTATCAACTTTAAACGGGATGACATATTTTGGACGTAACATTCCCTTAAACTTCTGTGGCATAACTGCAGGATTTCCGCAGTAAGGGCAACTGGTTGCTGCGGTAGTTTCTTCACACACCATTTCTGCACCACAGGAATTGCACTTGTATGCTTTCATGGTTTCATCACCGTCTGTCCAGTAACTCTCATCCTCTGAAATGGTAGGTGCATTTGCAACCGCCTTGTTTTTCTCTTCAAAATACTTTTTTGCTTCTTCAATTGTATAAAGAGAAGCACAGTATTCACATTTTACCTTTCCGCTTTCCGGATCAAATTTCATCGGTCCCCCGCAAGCCGGACAAATGTACTCTGTAACCTGTTCTGTCATGTTTGTTCCTCCTTTTACGTATGGAAATCAAATACAATGTAAAAAATATTTCCCAGCACTTTAAATACTTACATCATATTATCATTTCTTAGATCATTTTTTCTTGAGACTGTTTCTTGATCACTATTTGATTATTATTCTTTATTATCATACCATAGATAGCGATTTCAACCAACAAAAAAGAACACTTTCGACACAAAATTAACTGAATCGAAATTGTTCTTTTTATGCTAACTGTCCATTCATCAACAGGAAAGAAAAACTAACAAGGTTTCCTGCCTATAGATTTTTAAATTAATCTCTGACCTTGATATGAACCTCTCTAAGCTGCTGCTCAGTGACCTCACCGGGAGCACCGCACATCAGATCCTGCGCATTGCCGTTCATAGGAAAAGCAATAACCTCACGGATGTTCTCTTCATTTTTGAGAAGCATAATCATACGGTCAACACCGGGTGCCATTCCGGCATGCGGAGGAGCACCAAACTGGAATGCATTGTATAATGCACCGAATTTCTGTTTCAGATCATCTTCGGTATATCCGGCAATTTCAAATGCCTTCACCATAATATCCAGATTGTGATTACGAACGGCACCGGAAGAAAGTTCCACACCGTTACATACAATATCGTACTGGTAAGCCAAAATCTCCAAAGGATCCATATTGTTTAGTGCATCCAGACCGCCCTGTGGCATAGAGAACGGATTATGTGTAAAGATAATCTTCTTTTCTTCTTCATCGTATTCATACATCGGGAAGTCATTGATAAAGCAGAAACGGAATGCATTCTTCTCAAGTAAATCCAGTCTGTTTGCAATTTCCGTACGAAGCTGGCCTGCATAGTTGGCAGCTTTTGCTTCCTTGTCTGCGATAAAGAAAATCGTATCACCGGCTGCAAGACCTGCAAGCTCTGCAATTTCTGTCTTCATATCATCCGGAATGAATTTATCGATCGGTCCCTTATAGGACATATCGTCCAACACTTCCAGATAACCAAGTCCGCCCATTCCGATTGACTGTGCATATTTTAATAATTTCTCATGCTGACCTTTGGAAAGCTTTGCATGAACATTGATGGCACGTACTGTTTTTTTATGGAAAGGCTTAAATGTACATCTCTGGAAGAAATCTGTCACATCTACGATTTCAAGCGGATTTCTAAGATCCGGTTTGTCGGTTCCATACTTTAACATTGCCTCTTTATAGCTGATAACCGGATAAGGAGCTGCAGTAACCGAAGCTCCCTCTGGTGCGAATTTTTCAAAGGTTGCGGTAAGGATTTCTTCACCTGCGCGGAATACATCTTCCTGTGTCGCAAAGCTCATTTCAAAATCCAGCTGATAGAACTCGCCGGGTGAACGGTCGGCTCTTGCATCCTCATCTCTAAAGCAGGGTGCAATCTGGAAATATTTATCAAAACCGGATACCATCAACAGCTGTTTGTACTGCTGCGGTGCCTGTGGCAATGCATAGAATTTGCCTTTGTATTTACGGGAAGGAACGATATAGTCTCGTGCGCCTTCCGGTGATGATGCACAAAGAATGGGCGTCTGAATTTCCATAAATCCCATCTCTGTCATCTTCTGACGTAAAAAGCTGATAACCTGAGAACGGAAAATAATATTATCTTTTACTTTCTTATTTCTCAAATCCAGATAGCGATATTTCAATCTGAGATCTTCGCGAATTTCTTTTGAAGTCTGTACTTCAAAAGGAAGCTGTTTATATACTTTTCCCAAAACTTCAACCTTATGAGCCTCTAATTCAATGGTTCCTGTCGGGATTTTGGGATTGTAAGTTTCTTCATCACGATGTTCAACCAGACCCTCTACACTGATACAATCTTCTTTGTTGATGCCGTCAAGCAAAGAGGTATCTCTCATGACTACCTGCATAACACCGTACATATCTCTTAAATCAATAAATGATACACCGCCATGGTCACGGATATTTTCTACCCATCCGGCGATTTTTAATGTGCTGTTCACATCAGCTTCTGTGATTTGATTCATCGTACGGTCACGATAAATGTTTGACATTTTTGTCTCCTCCTTATAAAAACGAATTCTGTTTTGAACGGAGCGCATAAAAAAAGTCCGTTCTGAAACATTGCTTGTCTCAGGACGAACATACAGTCCGCGGTGCCACCTGAATTACTGAAAACAGTCACTCAAATCCAATTGTCTTGGCTGTTGAAGTTGTTATTCACACAGATTCACTTTGCGAGGCTCTCACCATCCCTCACTCGCTGGGAACGATAAACTATGTTACTCGTCTTCGTCATTGCCATTTGATGATATTATATAAACTCTCCTAAAAAAAGTCAACGACCGATTATTTGCCTATTACGGACACCCGATTATCTGCTTGTTACGGACGTTGGATGTAAATCGTATTCTTTCATGTTTAGGTTGCGATGTATAAGTTCATCTAAATATTTTGTAATATAATTATTATAACCGGACGCACCGGTGCACCCGGACATCCATGTCCGACGTGCACCTTTCGCAGCATCCTTGCTGCTCATTGCTGAAACTGAACAAAATATTAAGATGAGCTAATACATCTTCACAATAAACATTCAAGAATACGATTTACATCCAACTGTGTATCGAAAGAAATAGTGAGATACTTCCAAAAGCAACGAAAAAGCTATCAGAAATAATTGAAAGCATGGTTTGAGGTACTATCCGGTAGTGAATAGACAAAACGATTATTTGCTTATTATATACACTTCCTTTATAATTATAACGGTGTTTACGATATTGGATTACGGACTTCGGACGTTGAATATAAAGGAGGATGATGAAAATGCTATCTAAGCCTCATAATGGATGGACAGAAGTAAAAATTAAAGACTTTGAAGTTGTAGCCAGTTATTTAGTTGATATCCCCTTTGAATGGTTAAATAGTTGTTTAAATGGGTTAAAATGCAGAACGCCTATTTGCTTATTTATAGACGAAGAAGGTAGCGAATGCTTTATAGTTTCATATTATGATGTTACCCATATAATAAGTGATAATGATGAAGTTGAATGCCGTACATATAGAGATATTGATTTTATGGACATTAGTAGATTTGTACTCGATGATATAAAACAATATTATGATGACTGGTTATATTGGTCTCCTTATGAGGACAGTCAAGAAGATATATGTAAACGAAAAGAAAGATTAGATAATTTAATTCTTGAAGTCGAAGAAGTGTTAAACAAAGAAATAATTAGATGTAACAAGAATTTTCATTAAAAATATTGTAAGAAAATCAACATCCCCGAAAGGAGAATCCCCTTATGATACTTGAAGTAACAAATTTAAGCCACGGTTTCGGAGACCGTGCCATTTTTGATAACGTGTCTTTTAAATTATTAAAAGGCGAACATATCGGATTAGTCGGTGCTAACGGCGAAGGCAAATCTACTTTTATGAATATTATTACCGGTTCACTGACGCCTGATGAAGGAAAAGTGGTCTGGGCAAAAAATGCGAAAATCGGCTATCTGGACCAGCACACAGTCTTGGAAAAAGGCATGACCATAGGCGATGTATTAAAAAGTGCTTTTGCCAGACTTTTCGATATGGAAGCGCGAATTACAGAAATTTGTGACCAGATGTCCGGTGATATCGATGAAAACACCATGAACGAACTGTTGGAAGAAATGGGTTTACTGCAGGACTTATTGGACAGCCATGATTTCTATGTCATAGATGCAAAGGTTGAGGAAGTAGCCAGAGCTTTTGATTTGCTGCCACTCGGTCTTGATAAAGATGTTTCGGAGCTTAGCGGCGGTCAAAGAACCAAGGTATTACTGGCAAAATTGCTTTTAGAAAAGCCGGAAATATTATTACTGGACGAGCCCACCAACTATCTGGATGCTCATCATATTGAATGGTTAAAGCGGTATTTACAGGAATACGAAAATGCTTTTATCCTGATTTCCCATGACATCCCGTTCTTAAATTCGGTGGTTAACATAATTTATCACATGGAGAACTGTGCCCTGGATCGCTATGTGGGTGACTATGATAAATTTATGGAAGTATATGCCGTAAAGAAAAGCCAGAAAGAGGCCGCATACAAAAAGCAACAGCAGGAAATTAAAGAGCTAAAGGATTTTGTAGCCAGAAACAAGGCGCGTGTTGCTACAAGAAACATGGCCATGTCGCGTCAGAAAAAACTGGATAAAATGGATATTATAGAATTGGATTATGAAAAGCCAAAACCGGAGTTTTATTTTAAAGAAGCCAGAACACCGGGCAAGACTATCTTTGAGACTACGGATTTAGTTATCGGATATGACAAGACGGCTCCGCTTTCCAAGCCAATCAACCTACGCATGGAACGTGGTGAAAAAATAGCAATCATCGGAACCAATGGAATTGGAAAAACAACATTTTTAAAGAGTGTATTGGGACTGATTCCTTCTTTATCGGGCGCAGCACAACTTGGAGACTATCTGTATCCCGGTTACTTTGAACAGGAAGTAACACCCGGAAACAATTCCTGCATTGAAGAGATTTGGGAAACTTTCCCCGGCTTTACGCAATATGAAGTGCGAAGTGCCTTGGCTAAATGTGGTCTGACCACCAAGCACATCGAAAGCAAGGTCAAAGTACTATCCGGTGGCGAACAGGCAAAAGTAAGGCTATGCAAACTGCTTAATAAAGAAACGAATGTTCTCTTATTGGATGAGCCAACAAATCATTTGGACGTAGATGCAAAGGAAGAATTAAAAAGAGCCCTCACCTCATATAAGGGCTCCATCCTGTTGGTATGTCATGAACCGGATTTTTATGACGGTCTCGTAGATAAAATCTGGAATCTGGAAGAATATTCAACTTTATCATAGTAAGTATTTCTTTGGAAATCACTTGTGAATTTTCTTCCCGATACCGGGTTTTATATCAAAGTATTCTGTAAAAGCGGAAAAAGCCGATGGAATTGCATAGTCTTTTTCCGTTTTTTCTTTGGTAACCCAAAAATAATCCTCTGACCATTTGTCATTTTCATTCTGCCCTCTCCGACTGTTATTATCATTTCTGCTGTTTTCATTCTGTCTATTCCGGCTGTTATTTTCATTCCGGCTATTTTCATTTTGTCCATTCCGGCTGTTATTATCGTCTTCCGTGTTATCCTTTTTGTATTCTAAAGGTTCTACCAGAAGACGATATCCGCTCATCTCCCATTCAATGTGGGAAAAGATATGTTTTGCCTTTCTTGTTTTCTGGATACGTAATGGTGCCATTCCAAGAGCCCGGACAGCTGATACAGCCTCTTTTTCCGATAATTCTCCTTCATAGTTGGGAAGCTCATACATAGCCGCCAAAAGTCCTTTTGCCGGCCTTTTATGTAGCAAAATGTGTTCTCCGTCTCCGATAATCAAAACTGTCTTTTTTTCAATCCGGCGAGACTTTTTGGCCGCCTTTTTGGGATACTCCTGCCATACATCTTTTTGATGAGCCTGACACATTTTCTCCCATGGGCAGTCCCCACAATGAGGTGCACCGTTGGGTACACATATGGTTGCTCCAAGCTCCATCAATGCCTGATTGATATCTCCGCTACGCCCCTGTTCACCCATAAACGGAAGCAACATATCCCGCACTTCATTTTTAGCCTTCTGACTCAGAATATCTTCTTCATACAAAATCAGTCTCGAAATAATACGAAGAACATTTCCGTCCACTGCCGGAACCGGTTCATGAAACGCTATGGATGCAATGGCACCCGCCGTATAACTGCCTATTCCTGATAATTGGATAATTTCATCATAGGTTTTGGGAAACTCTCCATGATATTGTTCTTCAATCCGGATGGCTGCTTTTTGCATATTGCGTACACGATTATAATAGCCAAGACCTTCCCACAACTTTAACAGACGCTCCTCTTTAGCGCTTGCTAACTTATGAACATCCGGCAGTTCTGCCATAAACCGTTCAAAATACGGCTTGACAGCTTCTACCCGGGTCTGCTGAAGCATGATTTCCGAAACCCAGATTTTATAAGGATCCTTGCTGTCCCGCCATGGTAATATTCTCTTGTTTTGGTCATACCATTTTAATAATGGTGTGATAATATCCTGTTCAATTGTTTTCATTTCTATTGTTTCTATTTTACTTTTTGTTTTTCTTTTGTTTCTGCCATTCAATTAGTTATGGTTTCTTATAATATGTCATTTTTACGGATCATCACCAAAAGGGACTCTTGCGGAAGGAACCACTTCGGACGCCGGAAGCGTATGCACTTCCTGATCATCGAAGAAAATGTGGGCTCCAAAAGCCTTTAAGACTTCGCTTTTACTGACACCACCCAGAAAAAAGGCTTCGTCTATTCTGACATTCCATGCTCTCAGCGTACGAATGACCCTCTCATGCGCCGGAGCGCATCTGGATGTGACAAGCGCGGTACGAATAGGAGCCTGATCTGCCGGAAACTCCTGCTGAATCGAGGATAAAATCTGCAAAAATCTGGCAAAAGGACCTGCTTTCAACGGATTCTTTGCATTTGCCTTTTCATTTTCAGAAAAGGCTTCCAGCCCTTTCTCTCGAAATATTTTTTCTGAATCTGCCCCAAACAATACGGCATCACCATCAAAAGCAATCCTAATCTGCTCAATCTTTTCATCCGTGCTATAAGTCTTTAACCCATCATCCACAATAATACCGGCTGCAATACCATCGGCAAGTGCACTGCGCACATCATCCTCGTTGTGAGACAGGAATAAATCTGTATGGAATGCAGATAAATATGGTGCCAATGGCATTCCGCTTGACAAAACTGCCCTGGTAATCGGCAATCCATAATGTTCAATGGAATGGAAAATTCTTAATGAAGTATCCGCACTGTTTTTGGACATAATAATGACTTCTACCCGATTTTCCTGCCCGGGGAGCTTATTTAAATTTAGCAATGCCCGAATCAGCATAAAACCGGGACCCGGAGCTAAAATCTCATCCTCATGCTCTGTCTGGTATTTACAGAATGCATCCACTCCCTGCGTTTCATAAATCTGGCTTTCTTTTGTCAAATCAAACAATGCTCTGGTGCTAACCCCTACTACCAGTTTGTCATCTAAATTGTATGCCATAAAACCGCCTCCTCTTAATTGGCGGTCTTCTTTTTAAAATCGTCTTTCCACTTCGAATTTTTCTTTTATAGAAAGACAACTCATCAATTCCCTATATCGATCCTGCGTACTTTCGGAATTCAACTCGATATCCATGGTCACTGCCATAATCTGAAGCATTTCATCCGTTATACGATTCTTCAATCCCGCCAAAATATTAATTTTTTCTTCATATGTGTCAGCATCCAGAAAAGCTTCTACCATGGGATCCATCTGATAAGATGAAACTTCCGGCTCGCTGTTCTTTGTGCTTATTGTGTCCGCTACCTCTTCGATATTACTGCTACTTATCGGTTTCCCTGCTGTTCCACTTATTCCCTTAATTTGTTTATCTGCAGCTTCGCAATTATTTCTACTTCCTGTTTCAGAAGTCGGTTCTATCCGGGTAAAGCGATATTGTGCTGTCACATCGGGATATTTTACGTGATCAACCGGGCTCATAAATTGTGTCAAATCTCTGGCATAGACCTCATATAATCCATACAATGCCTGATAAACAACAATTAAATGTCCGTCCTCGGAATCTTTTGCAACGGCTAAAATCTGATAATTATTTCCTTTAAAATGTCTGTATACCTCAAACGGCTTTGGATTATCTCTCATAAATCATGCTCCTTTTCATCGGATCTATATTTACTATTATAATCGCAAAGCGCCACACTGTCATTCATTTAATTACAAAAACAATTGACATGAATTACCATTTTCCATTAACTAGTCTGTTAAATGAAAGACAAAGACCGCACAAGGAAAATCCTTTACCAGATTTTGTAACTGCATAAGAAGTTGTGCTTTACCTGTATCATCCAGAAAACGAAGATTGGAATGATGAATGGCAACTTCATATGAATTGACATCTTCTCCATATACCTTTGTCATGGTAACACCGGCATTTTCACATCCATAGTTACTTAAAATATGTTTCATCTCTTTTAAATATTCTTTTTCCAACAAATCTGTCTGTTCTTTATCAGCCATAATTTTATTTTCCATAGACTGACTATAAACATTCATGGAAAAACAAGTCAGAATAATCATCATAAGTAAAAGAGTGATTAAAATAAAGCCGATATTCTTTCTCATCAGATTACGACTTTTTGTTGGTATGCCAAAATGTAATTTCTCCATAAAAAAACCTCCCATTAAACGAAAACCAATTAAAATCTTTCATAAACTTTTTAACTGGTTTTAGTTTAACAGGAGTGGTGTACGTTAATCGGGACTTGTATTTTGTTTAAAAACTGCTTTATGCCATGAATTCTCCGACTAATTTATTTACAACCGAACCTTCGGCTTTT
This sequence comes from uncultured Lachnospiraceae bacterium, assembly GCA_945919795.1. Lineage (GTDB taxonomy): Bacteria > Bacillota > Clostridia > Lachnospirales > Lachnospiraceae > UBA2882. Next base: position 5,218 of record CAMEJJ010000026.1, on the reverse strand, counting down.
CCTTTTACTTTGGGCATTAACTCTTTCATGATTTTGCCTTTATCCTTCGGAGTGGCTTTCTCAATTCCAAGATCATTTAATACGCCCTGAATAATTTCTTTGATTGCATCTTCGGTAAGATCTGCCGGTACAAATTCCTGATATACGGCAAGTCTCTTTGCGCACTGGTCTTTGATATCGGTTCTGTCTGCCGGTGCTGATTCCATAGTTTCTTTGGTCTGGCGGATTTCTTTTTTGATTACTTCGTTTTCTTCATCTTCCGTCAGGTCTTCTCTTTTATCAATGGCCTTATTTTTTAATGCACTTAATAGCATTGATAAAGAATCTTTTCTTTCTTTATCTTTTTCCTTCATGGCTTTTACCATTTCTGCTCTGATTTCATCAATTTTACTCATTGTTTATTCCTTCTTTCTATTATATTAAGGTTAATCCTTATTATTTTCATATTATGAGACCGGAATCATCAATAGTTATTTTTCCATAATACCAACGAATTACCACGCACATTGTACTCTCATAATGCTACAATCATTCGAAATCCATCCTATTGGTCACTTTCTTTGACCCTAGTACCATATTATTTCAATTCCGTCCTGCAAAAATAACAGTCCTTCCCGCTATAATAATGATCCGGAACCAGATTTTCCGCGCCGCAATATGGACAGTATTTGATTTTCATACCACGGGGAATAGGATCTCCCAACAAATATCTTCCACCAACTTCTTTTCCACCGTATTTCTGATTAACGCGTTTCATCTCTTCCTGCTTTTCTTTTGCATGCTCTATCTGGTCCATTCTTGCTTTCTTCTCCAGATAATCAGTTGTGGATGTTTTTTGAACCATTGATTTTGATCCCTGTCCCAGTTGTTTTATTTCATTCCTTGGTTGTTTTATTTCCTGTTTTGGCTGCTTTACTTCCTGCCTTGACACTACTGTCTTCTGTGGCACCTGGGCAGATACGGTTTGAACCTGACTTGCTCTTTTCTGATCATATCGTTTTTGCAGTTCCTGATACTGCTTATCATAATTTTTATTTTTGCTTGCTTTGCTGATTGTAATAATAACAATGACCAAAAAAATATAAAATATAAAAGCACCCATAAAATATCTATCCCCTTTCTTTATCTGGCAGCATTGCAGTATTTAATCATCAGTAATTCCACACTCATGATATCTGAAACTTTTCCGGTCTTGATATCTTCATCTGCCCGGACGCAGTCATCGACTGCTGCCCGTAAAACTTCTTTTTTAAAACGGGCTGCCTGCTCCATACATTTACCTGCAACAAAAGGAGCAACTCCCATTTTCTGCGCAATTGTACTCTTATCATAACCTTTTTCACGCAAAGTCTTTGTCTGCAATAACAGATTGAACTGCCTCGCAATCAAAGCCAAAATACGCATCGGCGGCTCTTTTAAGGAAAGCAAATCGTAATATAAATGCAGAGCCTTTTCCTGCCTGCCTGTTGCCAGATAATTGATCATATCAAAAATCCGGTTTGCAATACGTTCCGTACAAATCGTTTCCACATCCTGCGTAGTAATTCTGCCCTTCTTTATACAATAGCAGATACACTTTTCCAGTTCGGAATGTATGTTTTCCATATCAGATCCGGTTTTATATAGCAATGTGGCAACCGCCATAGGTTCGATTTCCATATTTTCTTTTTTTACCAGACTGACGACCCAGCGGCTTAATGTAGTTTCATCCTGTTCCTGAAACTCTCCCACATATCCGTGATCCTTTACTGCCTTATATAATTTATTCCGCTTGTCAACTTCCTTTTCATTAAAAATAAAATAGGTTGTCTCAAAGCATTCTTTCATATAATCTGCGAGCTGGTCCGCGCCGGCATTCTTAAACAATCCGCTGTTTTCAATGATGATAATGCGACGGTCAGCAAAAAAAGGCACCTCTTCCGCCTTATCAATAATCTGTGCCTGATTGATATCTTTCCCTTCATAGATCGAAAGGTTCATGGTATCTCCACCATTTAAGAGGGCATCCTTTAAACGGTTGCGGTACTGATTTCTCAAATAATCTTCTTCCCCGCATAAAAGATACATCTGTTTGAAATTTCCTGTTTTGATATCTTCATTGATCCGCTTCATAAAAACAAATTATTCCTCTCACATCGATACCGTCTGCACTTATAATTTTACCCTCTTGCAGATTAATTTGCAATAATAGATAGAACTACGGATTCCCCTGTTTTGAAATTTCAAATTATGGATAATTGTCGATTTGACATGATTAGTATCCCATCTTCTCAAGCTCTTTTTCAAACATATCTAACGAATCTGCTTTTGCAGCTTTAATCGTTAATTGCATGACATCTTCAAGCGCTTTTATTGATGAGATTCTACCCTTTAGATTATCGGAAATAGGGGCAATTTCACAAAGCAAATCCACAAGAACAGCTTTTACATTTACTAATAATTCTGCCTTTCCTTGTTCTAATCCTTCTGCCTTGCCGGCGTTATATTCTTCTTTCATTAATTCTTCAATTAACATATGACGCCTCCCCATTTCCCGATCAAACTTGATTTTTTCAACAGATTTCTGCAAGCGCTTCACGAACTCGTCGGAATAATCTTTTTGACTTTCCTCAAACTCTGCACCTACATATTTCAGAAAATTCACGAGATCTTTTGATACCTCGTCTTCATTTGTTCCAACCGTACTTAAAAATATGGTATAGCTCCCATCATCATAACGATAATCTCCGTCTTCTTCAATCATCTGACATCTGGTATACTTATACTTTCCCAGTCCGATTGGATCATAATCACATATGAATATAACATACGTTTCAGGCAATTGCTCATAATCAATTCCCGTACTTAATAACTCCATATCTATCTGGCTGTGATAGTATCTGGATCTTTTCAATATCTCTGTGTTTGCGACCTGCATCTCCACGTTAAAGTGCCGATTTTTATCATCTTTTAAGTATACATCCAGCCGTATTCCCCTATATTCCGGATTATAAACGATACTCTTTTCATATGATATCTCTACATGGTCTACCTGAATGTCGAGTGCTCTTTCAATGACTCCTTTGGCATTTTCTTCATCCAGCATAACCGCTGCAAACATAAAGTTATCTTTGAATGTTAATTCCTGTAATGTTTTTCTTCTTTTATTCAATAAAATTCCTCCTTGTGAGCTCCAGAGGAATCCGTAAATATATTATAGTTTATAGATTTTGGCAGTGTCAACCGGCCATTTTATTTCAATGCTCCAATCGTGCATTCCTTATCCCCGACGACAATCTGGTAGTTTTCAAATTTATATATGATACATGAATCCATTTCTTCCTGTTCCCAAGCTTTTTTAATCATGTCATCTATCGAAATCATTTGATTAGCGATTGCGTCAGTCAAAGAAATCGAATTAGCATAAATATCCTGATAATAGCAATCTTCTTTCGACAAACCTTCCAGATAAACCTTGTATCCGTCTAAAGTACCTATGTACTCTTTTTCCTGATGCTCATCATAGATTGCATTCATATAATGACTAATCCCTGTTTTTAAATTATATTGCGTATCAAACAATCGTAACAACAGGATCATAAAAATCAAAACAATGGCAACAATAATTGCAGTTATCAAAAGTGTTTTTTTAGTATTTTTATTCATATAATTATCTGACATCTCAGGATCTGTTTCCGGATGCATATTCTCCTTTTACATAGAATAGTACTAGTCAAAAACGCCCCGAAGAGAAATCTCTCCGAGGCGAAAAATTTCTTTTTATTTATTGTGACAAAATCACAAATTATAACTGAGGACCAGCTGCAACTAATGCTTTACCAGCTTCGTTAGTTGTGTATTTAACGAAGTTCTTCTGGAATCTTTCAGCAAGATCTTTTGCTTTTGTTTCCCATTCAGAAGGATCAGCATATGTGTCACGAGGATCTAAGATTGCAGGATCAACACCGGGAAGTTCTGTAGGAACTTCGAAGTTGAACATCGGGATAGTCTTTGTAGGAGCTGTCTTGATGTCACCGTTTAAGATAGCATCGATGATACCACGTGTATCTTTGATTGTGATACGTTTGCCTGTACCATTCCATCCTGTATTAACAAGGTATGCTTTTGCACCGTTAGCATTCATTTTCTTAACAAGCTCTTCACCGTATTTTGTAGGATGTAACTCTAAGAATGCCTGTCCAAAACATGCTGAGAATGTAGGTGTAGGCTCTGTAATACCACGCTCTGTACCAGCTAATTTTGCTGTGAAACCTGATAAGAAGTAATACTGTGTCTGTTCAGGAGTTAAGATTGATACAGGAGGTAATACACCAAATGCATCTGCTGATAAGAAGATTACGTTATCAGCTGCAGGACCTGCAGATACTCCGTTTACGGTTGAAGCGATTTTTTCAATGTGGCTGATCGGATAAGAAACACGTGTGTTTTCTGTAACGCTCTTATCATCGAAGTCGATTTTGCCATCAGCTGCAACAGTAACGTTTTCTAATAAAGCGTTTCTCTTGATAGCGTTGTAGATATCGGGTTCTGATTCTTTATCAAGACCGATAACTTTTGCGTAGCAACCACCTTCGAAGTTGAATACACCGTTGTCATCCCAACCGTGCTCATCATCACCGATTAATAATCTCTTAGGATCTGTAGATAAGGTTGTCTTACCTGTTCCTGAAAGACCAAAGAAGATTGCTGTATGTTTACCTTCCATATCACAGTTAGCTGAGCAGTGCATAGAAGCGATACCTTTTAAAGGTAAGTAGTAGTTCATCATAGAGAACATACCTTTCTTCATTTCACCGCCGTACCATGTATTGATGATAACCTGCTCACGGCTTGAGATATTGAATGCTACACAAGTTTCTGAGTTAAGACCTAATTCTTTGTAATTTTCAACTTTTGCTTTAGAAGCATTGTAAACTACGAAGTCAGGTTCGAATGTCTTTAATTCTTCTTCTGTAGGAACGATGAACATGTTCTTTACGAAGTGAGCCTGCCAAGCAACCTCAACGATGAAACGAACTGCCATTCTTGTATCAGCGTTAGCACCGCAGAATGCATCAACAACAAATAATCTCTTATTGGAAAGTTCTTTTTTAGCTAAATCTTTTACAGTTGCCCATGTTTCTTCTGACATAGGATGGTTATCGTTTTTGTACTCATCAGATGTCCACCATACAGTGTCTTTTGAGTTTTCGTCCATAACGATATATTTATCTTTAGG
>CAMEJJ010000025.1 GCA_945919795.1 uncultured Lachnospiraceae bacterium | reverse complement strand
TATATAAAGGATATTATTGAGCGCAACCACATTGAAAAGGTTCAGGAAATAAATGACTTGATAAATATTCTGGCATCTAGCATTGGCTCCCTTACGAATGCGTCAAAAATAGAAGCAACTTTTAGGAGTGTTATACAGTCGGATATTAGCCTTAATACAATAAGAGCCTATATTGACCATTTGAAGGATGCGTTCATAGTCAACGAAGTAAACAGGTATGATGTAAAGGGCAGAAAATACATTGGTACCCCACTCAAGTATTATTTTGAAGATGTGGGTCTGCGAAATGCTAGACTGGGATTCCGTCAAGTAGAAGAAACGCATCTGATGGAAAACATCATATATAATGAACTTCGTGTGAGAGGCTACCAGGTTGATGTTGGTGTGGTTGTGAAGCGAGGCAGAACAGAAGAAGGCGTGCAGGAAAAGAAACAGCTTGAAATTGATTTTGTTGCTAATAAGGGTAGCAAGAGATATTATATCCAGTCTGCTTTTAGCCTGCCGGATGAAGAGAAGAGAGCACAGGAAAAAGCCTCTCTTATAAATGTGAATGATTCATTCAAGAAGATTATTATTGTGAAGGATGTTGTAAAACCATTACATGATAATGATGGAATCCTTACGATGAGCATATATGATTTTTTGTTAAATGAGCATAGTTTGGAACTCTAAAAATGAAACAAAGATATGTTCCCGTGTGCAGGAAATAGCCGTTTTATTGCAATTTTTAGTTGCTGCGAGGAACTTCAAGAAGAGAGAAATGTTGGAGTCAAAATTTGGCAGGGAAAACCGCATATATAGGAACCCGTAGCGTTTTCTCAAGCCATGTAGAAACTGTATGCTTGAGTGACTTACATGTTGAGCGAGAAACTTTAAAAAAATGTATCGGGAAAATCCTTGATAATGTCAATAAAGAGAATGCAATATTAGTAAATGGAAATTTAAAAAGAACAAGCAAATTTGATTCCAATTCTACTTACAATGATGTTTATGATTGGATAAAAGGTATTTTAAGTAAAATAGAGAATGACGGAAATCCTATAAGCTTAGTAGTGATAAGCGAAACTGAGAGAAAAAAAAGAATAACAAATGCAATAGAGAAAATACTTAGAGATAATAAGGAAATTACAGGAAAGAAGGACTTGAAAAATAGAATAAAGGTCTACTTAAAGGAGAAAAACCTTGACATTGGGGAAACAGATGCTTTTATTAAAAAAATTATCGATGACTGTGTCGAAAAAGAAGGTAAGTATATCAGATGTAAATATAACTAACCGAAGTAGCGGATTACCCATGAGGATAAAGCTTAAAAAAATTTATTAATTACAATTGTCCCCAATATCTACATTATGCTACAATTTAAGACAACAGGTATTGATACATCGATTTATAAAATGGATGGAAGTATTAATATTTTGAATTCTTAAATTACAATATTACAGGGGGAAGGATATGAAGCCAATTAAAGACATTCTCGGTGATACGAAACCAAAGAATGTGAAAAAAGTTACAAAAGCATTTGAAAACGGAGGTTGCAGTCAGTATATGGCGCAGTTTTTGGCAGAGGCTGCCAAACCTACAGCCATGGATTTTCCAAAAGTAAAGTGTTTGGTTACAGATAACTATTTTTGCTGCTATTCATTATTTGCAAGTGGATTTTCTAATCTTATGACAGTTGTACCGCTCAATCAAATTGCCAATCTTTATCGTTCAAATATTAGTAATGGCGAGTATGATTATGATTTTTTCCATCTGGATCTTGAACTTCATGATGGAAGTAAACTTCATGTTGGATCTGTTCCGCGTAATGCTAAGACCTTCATGACAATATTTGAAGAAGTAATTACATACACGCGCAGTAGAATTAATGTTGTGGGAGGATATTAAAGATGGCAGTCATTTATTATGGAACAAAGAGAAAAGTAAAAATAGATAAATCGCTGGGGATTCAGGAGTGTCCTAATTGCGGACGACAGATAGAGATGTCACTCGCACATGAAAAAGGATATGTTCATATTTATTGGATACCGATTTTCCCACTTGGGGGTTGGAAGTTCAAGGCTTGTTCTAACTGTGGTGTTTCACAGAAACTTACATCCGCTGAGTTTAAAGCACTTAAGAAAGCGTAAAATGGTTGGGCGTTTGTTTTGCAGACGCCCTATTTTTTATCTCTTTTGTATATGGTTGTCCCATGTCCCTTTTCGACTGTATCCGGTTCAATGAAAATTGTAAGATGAAGATAATTATATATCTCTTCTAATTCATTTATGACGTCATAAAGCTTCGTATTTACAAATCCCGGGTCAACCTCAATCATGAGTCTAATCCAATTGGTTAATAAACCTTGGCGAATGGAACCGTTTTTAATATATATTTCAGTAATATAATGGGCATCGGGTGATGCTAAAATAGTCGAAAGAATGGTATCTAAAGCTTCATATAAAGGGTCATCTTTTTTTATATTTAGCATGAATAAAGCTCCTGTATAAAGTATAATGTGAATAAATTCTGTTTGTGTTTCTATCTTATCAAATATCACTAGATAAACATAGTTTAATACAAATTTTTAGGAATAAATATATCTTCCAGTTTATTTATGATAAGATAACAATAACATATAGAAATTATGACAGGTCCGGTAGATTACATACCTGTCATATGTTAATCATGCTTGCAGCTTTTGGTTCTACGTTGATTAGTTTCGGAAGTAAAGTTTCAGGGAATCCTGACCGGATTTATATAGAAGATACTGCCAATGTGCTATCCGAACAGGAAGAACAGGATGTTTTGGAGCTTTTAAAAGATGTATATGATGCATCCGGTATGCCTGTGATGGTTTATACGGATGATTTTTCGTGGAAACATAATTGTAAAATAGAGTAAAAATATAAAAGATTGAGAGAAAGCAGTAATGAAATACAAACTTGCAATATTTGATATGGATGGTACGATATTAAATACACTGGAGGATTTGACAGATTGCATGAATTATTCCTTGGCAGCGCATGACTATCCACTAAGAACGATTGATGAAGTAAAAAGCTTTGTGGGAAATGGAATCAAAAAGCTTGTGGAAAGAGCCGTGCCGGCAGGGATAGGCAAAGAAGAAGTTGGAAAGGTTTTTCAGACTTTCAATGAATATTACAAAGATCACTGTGCAATCAAGACAAGGCCGTACGATGGCATAAATGAAGTAATAAGGGAATTGAAAGAGAATGGAATACTGACGGCTGTGGTTTCCAACAAGGCGGATTATGCGGTAAAAAGTCTTTGTGATGATTACTTTAAAGGTTTGTTTGATTTTGCAATCGGAGATCGCCCGGGGCATCGGAGAAAACCATATCCGGATAACATCAATGCCATTTTGGAAAACTTTCAGATAGATCGGAGCGAAGCGGTATACATCGGTGATTCCGAAGTCGATTTACAAACGGCGAAAAACGCGGATATGGATGTGATTATGGTAGGCTGGGGATTTCGGGATGAAGATTTTATAAAAAGTCAGGGTGCGGAATTTGTGATTCAAAATCCTTTGGACTTATTACCTTTTTTTAAATGATTTCTATTATTTTATCGGTTAGTCATAATTTTTCAAAAAGAGATTTGTATTGTCCGGAGGATGTAAAGATAACTGGAAAGAGAAAAACTATTTTACAAGACAAAAACGTAGTCTATAATAGTAATTGGATCTAGTAATTGTAAATAAGGAGGGGAATATGAAGCTTAAGACAAGACTTTCATTAATATTCGGAACTGTTGTTCTTGTAATTGTCGCAACTGTTGGAATCGTAACATACAACAAAAATGTGGAAATGGGAACTGCAGATGCAAAAAAGACAATGCAGATTTCCGCAGAATTGGCGGCAAAGGAAATTGAGGAAAAATTAAGTGATTTTAAGAATATGGCTCAGGTATCCGGATACGATTCTGTTTTGGCTTCGTCAAGACAGGATGATGTTGTTGCGGATCATATCGACAATCTGGCAGAAAACTATGAATTTACCAGCGGCAATATTCTTGATGTTAATGGAGTTAGCCGTAAAGATGGAACAGATTTTAGCGATCGTGATTATGTGAAAAAAGCATTGGCAGGAAATGTCAATATTTCTGACTTAACCTTGAGTAAATACACCGGCAATTACGGATTCAGCGTGGCCTCTCCTGTTTATGGTAAGAACGAGGAAATAAACGGTGTTGTCTATTTCCGTATGGACGTTGATTTCATGAGTAAGATACTTGATCAGATTGTAATCAGCGAAGGAAGTTATACATATTTAGTCGATGGGAACGGAATGGTAATCGTTCATCCTGATGAGTCGCTGATAGGAGAATACAATATTACAGATGCCGAAAACGGTATGGGAAGTGTTTCTGACATGATATTGTCCCAGACTTCAGGTGCAGGAGAGTATCTTAACAACGGTACGGAGTATTTATGCGGATATAGTCCGGTTGCAGGTACGAATGGCTGGACGATTGTTGTAACAGCGCCGAAGGAAGATTTTATGGGAGCAACATATGATACCATGAAGACACTTATGGTAGTAGATGTTGTGGCACTTGTTGTGGCACTTATTCTGGCCGTATTTTTTGCAGGAAGCATAGGAAAATCGGTTCATCAGGTCAGTCAGGCATTAACCTCTCTTTCCGAAGGCAATCTAAATCATGAAATTAAGCCCAGTATGCGAACTGATGAGATAGGACAGCTTCAGAACACTGCCGGAGAGTTACAACAGACATTTAAAAAGATAATAAATGAGACAAATAAAATTTTGGGTGGAATGGCAGATTACGATTTGACACAGCCTGCTATGAATTCTTATCCGGGAGATTTTAATCAGTTATCAGATTCTGTAAATCAAATCAGAGTCATTCTTCAGAGGCTCATTAAGGAAGTGCAGGAATCGGCATATTCTGTCGGAACGAGCTCCCGGGAATTGACGAATGCGGCAGATTCGCTGGCATCGGGCAGCGTTACACAGGCATCTTCCATCAATCAGTTGGTATCAAATGTTGAAGATATGGCAGAATGTATTGCACGCAATTCTGATAGTGAGGAACGGGTGCAGGAACGTTTGCAGAAATTAGATGCTCTGATTATAGACGGTAATAATAAAATGGAACAGCTTTGTGAAGCTGTCAATCAGATAGAGAATATGTCATCCGGTATTCAGAATATTATCGGTACAATTGAATCGATTGCATTCCAAATCAATATTTTGGCATTAAATGCATCTGTAGAGGCAGCGCGTGTCGGAGAAAGCGGACGCGGATTTGCGGTAGTTGCAGATGAGGTTGGCAATTTGGCAACTAAGACGACAGAGTCTTCTAAGCAGACAGCGGAGATGGTCACCGATTGTTTGAATAAAATTGAAGGTGCTATGCACTGTGCAGATTCGGCTTCAAAATGTCTGAGGGATATTGTTGAAAACTCTGAGCAGATTTCAAAAGCGTTTAAGGATATTTCAGTAGATACGAAGGAACAAGCAGATAAATCATCACACATCAAGCTTGAGATATCGAATATTTCAGAAGTTGTTCAGGTTAACTCTGCTACCGCGGAGGAAACTGCAGCGGCAACAGAAGAATTATCTGAGCAGGCTAAGAATCTTAGTCAGTTGATTTCCAGATTCCGTGTATAAGCGGAGTGTAGAACTGCTTTGTGGAAAGAGGCACAGGATACACAAGAAGAATTCTGATGAGAAAAAAGAAAGAGATGTTTCTTAAAAGGAGAAAAGAAAATGTTTCAGTTTACGAAAGACTGCGTGATAGGAATTGAGCAGATTGATAAAGAGCATCAACATTTGTTTGAACTTATCAATAAGGGAATCGAAATCCTGCAAAATGAATATGTAGGAGAACATTATCGAGAAATCAAGGAACTGCTGGCAGAGTTAGAAGAATATGCAGAGGAGCATTTTTCTCATGAAGAAGCCTATATGGAAAAAATACGTGACCCGGAACTGATTTTGCAAAGGACACAGCATATGTTTTTTAGGGAGAAGATCCGGGAATGGTCGTTCTATAATATTGATGAGGAAGAAAGCCAGAGAGAACTTTTGGGAGATTTGATGCAGTTTTTGGCAAAGTGGCTGTATCATCATATTATAGGCAGTGATGTCATGATTGGAAAAATGCCGCCGCTTGAGGAATGGATGATTCGGGAGAATCCATGTGAATTTACAGAGGAGTATTTAACTGGGATTGAGCTGATTGATAAAGAACATCAGACCTTGTTTGAGATTATGGAACGTGCAAATCGTCTGATTCATAATTATGTGGTTGGAGATGCTTATGATTCCATTATGGAAATTCTACAGGAACTTAAGCAGTATACCGTCTGCCATTTTTCGGATGAAGAGGAATATATGGAGAGCATTCATTATGCCGGACTGGAAGCACAGAAAAGGGCACATGCGGCCTTTGTTGACAAAATCGATGGCATCCGTACGGAAGATATCGACCAAAATCCACGTGAGTATTTAGAGAGTCTGATGGAATTTTTGCTTGGCTGGTTGGTTAATCATATATTGTATTCGGATAAAAAAATCGCACAAGAGTAGCTGAAATCCAAATGGGGAGGTTATACAAAATGAAAATGGAGCAGATTAAAGAACTTGTAGGGAAAATGACTTTGGAGGAGAAGGCAGGTCTATGTTCGGGTGGTGATTTCTGGCATACGAAAACAGTGGAGAGGCTGGGAATTCCGGCAGTTATGGTTTCAGATGGCCCTCACGGTCTTCGGAAACAGGATCAGGCAGCCGATCATTTAGGTGTAAATGACAGTATCAAGGCTGTATGTTTTCCGACAGGCTGCGGTGTGGCAACATCCTTTAACAGAGAACTGATCGGTAAAATGGGACAAACACTTGGTAATGAATGTCAGGCAGAGAATGTCAGCGTGATTTTAGGACCGGCGGTCAATATCAAACGTTCTCCGCTTTGTGGAAGAAATTTCGAGTATTATTCAGAAGATCCCTATCTGGCAAGTGAGATTGCGACGGCACATATTAACGGGGTGCAGAGTAAGCATGTAGGAACCAGTATAAAGCATTTTATGGCGAACAATCAGGAAACGAGAAGAATGTCGGTAGATGCTATAATTGATGAGCGTGCCCTTCATGAAATTTATCTTGGTGCCTTTGAAGGTGCTGTGAGACAGGCAAAGCCATGGACGGTAATGAGTTCCTATAATAAAGTAAACGGTAGTTACGTGGGTGAAAATAAGGAACTGTTGACGGATATTTTACGCGATGAATGGGGTTTTGACGGTTTTGTTGTCAGTGACTGGGGTGCTGTAAGTGACCGTATCAAAGCATTACAGGCAGGACTGGATTTAGAGATGCCGGCTTCAGGTGGAATGAGGGATGCTCAGATTGTGAAAGCCGTACAAAACGGAACATTGGAAGAAAATGTACTCGATACAACATGTGAACGTATCTTAAACATCGTATACCGCTATATGGAAAACCGGGATGAGAATGCTGTGTTTGATTTAGAGGCAGATCATGAAAAGGCGAGAGAAGTTGCACATGAAACGATTGTGCTTTTGAAAAATGAGGATGAAATTTTACCTCTTAAAAAAGGTGCAAACATAGCGTTTATCGGAAAATATGCACAAAAGCCGAGGTATCAGGGTGGTGGAAGCTCTCATATCAATAGTAAAAAAGTAACCTCTGCGCTGGATGCGATTGCAGAAGCCGGAATCACGAATGTCACCTTTGCTAAAGGCTTTGACGATCAAATCGACGCAGTAGATGAGGTCTTGGAGGCAGAAGCAGTGGAGGCAGCAGCCCAAGCAGAAGTTGCAGTCGTATTTGCCGGATTACCGGATGCCTTTGAATCTGAGGGCTTTGATAGAGAGCATATGCGCATGCCGGAATGTCAGAATCATCTGATTGATGAAATTTTGAAAGTGCAGCCCAATACCGTCGTGGTTTTACACAACGGTTCCCCTGTGGAGATGCCCTGGGTCAACGAAGTAAAGGGTATTGTGGAGGCATATCTTGGTGGCGAAGCTGTCGGTGGAGCTGTTGTCGACATTCTGTTTGGCGATGTAAATCCGAGTGCAAAGCTGGCAGAGACCTTCCCTTATCAGCTTGAGGATAATCCGTCTTATTTAAGTGGATTTGGAAGTGGCGACAGCGTAAATTATGCAGAGAGTATTTTCGTTGGATATCGCTATTATGATAAGAAGAACATGCCCGTTATGTTCCCGTTTGGTTTTGGACTTTCCTATACTACCTTTGATTACAGCAATTTGAAAGTGGATAAAAAAGAGTTATCAGATCAGCAAACCTTAACTGTCAGTGTAGATGTTACAAATACGGGAAAAGTGGCAGGTAAAGAGATTGTGGAGCTCTATGTGGCAGATAAAGAGAGTATTGTCATCAGACCACTCAAAGAATTAAAAGGTTTTGATAAAGTTTTGTTACAGCCGGGTGAGACAAAGACCGTGACTATGACACTGGATTGGCGTGCATTTGCTTATTATGAGCCGAAGATGAAAGATTGGAATGTGGAGACGGGAGAGTTTGAAATCCTGATTGCTAAGTCTTCGGAGGAGATTGTTCTTACAGAAACAGTAGTAGTAAACGGTACGAAAAAGATGCCGGTTACTTATACGGTAAATACCACGTTTGGAGATTTGCCGACTTCACCGCAGGCAATGGAAATTTTAGAGCCGATTTTTACGGCATACAATCAGAGTCAAATAACTTCCGATGATGAGAATTCTTCTTCTGCTGAAGCAATTACGGCCGAGATGAATGCTGCCATGGAGAAGTTCATGCCCTTGCGTGCAGTTATTTCTTTCTCGGATGGAAAGATAACACCGGATCAGATAGAGGAAGCTGTTGACAAGCTGAATAAATTGTCATAAAAGCACCATCTTGCAATTCTACATTTCGTGTTGTATGATGTTACAAATGCAAAGACGCAGTACCAAGACTGGATGTTGGTACTGCGTTTTTGTCTACCTATGCAGCAAAGAAAGGCACAATCTCCCCAATTTCTATAAAAAGTCAAAAAATACTTGAAAAAGAAACGGTCGTTAACTAAAATAATAATATGATATAAAGGTCGCGATGTGTTTGAACATATGACAAAATTATTTTTATTGACATATTGGACACTGCATAGGCATGGAGGGATCAATGTTGAGTAATTTAACAACAAAGGAAAAGATTTTGAATTCGGCACTTACACTATTTTCTGAAAAGGGATATGACGGTGTAGGTGTAGACTTGATTGCAGAGAAAGTGGGCTTAAAGGGCCCTTCCATTTATAAGCATTTCAAAGGAAAAGAAGAGATTTTGGAGATTCTGATTGGCAATGTTGAAAACTATTATGAGATGAATTTTGGTTCCGAGATTCATCCGGGAAAAATTCCTTCTTCCATGGATGAGCTGATTGAGATTACCAAGAAACGAATTCAATTTACCATGCATGACGAAACCATCCGGAAAACGAGAAGAATTCTGATGATGGAACAGTTTCGCAACCAACGTATCGCCCAACTTGCCACGCGATATACCACAGAAGGAATACAAGGAATTTATCAGAAAATCTTTGGGGAAATGATGGATAAAAACTTGATGCGCCGGGAAGATCCGGCTGTAGTCTCTATGTTATTTGTGGCTCCCATTACTCTTTGGATTCATATGTGTGACAGAGAACCGGAACGGGAGCAGGAAGCACTGCAGCGGATAGATGAGCATCTTGCTCATTTTGTAAAAGAATATGCACTTGCGATAGGGAGAATTGCTGGAATATGGTATGATAAATAATTAAAATGATTCAGATTGGAACAAGGAGGGTAAAATGCCGTCAAATTATGCGCATTATAGGATGGGGCAGGAAGTAAGAGACTGCCTTGAAATTGAAGAGAAGAAAATTGTGGAGGAATATCCGGAGTTATTCCTGATTGGCCTGCACGGACCGGATGTGTTGTTTTTTTATAATCCGCTTATGCGCAATAAGGTTAACCGGATTGGGCATGGAATGCATGATAAAGCCGGCAAAGAGTTTTTTGCAAATGCTGCTGACGTGATAAAAAAGCATCCGGATAAAGCTGCTTATTTGTCTTATGTGTATGGGTTTATCTGTCATTTTGCATTAGATGAGACCTGTCATGGGTATATTGGTGAAAAAACTGCTGCCAGTGGTATCAGCCATACGGAGATAGAATCGGAATTTGACAGAATGCTGATGATAAAAGATGGCTACGATCCTATCAGACACAGACTTGCAGACCATATTGTTCCTTCCATGGAAAATGCAGACATCATACAGGCTTTTTTCGAAGAAGTAGACAGTGTTGAGGTGTGCGGGGCTTTGAAGGGAATGATACGAAACAGCAATCTGCTCACTGCACCTTCCAAGGCGAAACGTTTGTTGATTTATACATTTATGAGAATGACAGGCAATTATAAAGAAATGCACGGACTGTTAATCAATTATCAGAAAAATCCCCGGTGTGATGACAGTACCGAGAGACTTTGGTTTTTATACCAGCAGGCAAAAGAGCTTGCGATAACATTGATTACGGAATATCGAAGCTATCTGGAAGGCGGAAAGGATTTGAATCAAATATACAATTACACATTTGGTTCCGAGCTTTTAGAAAAAAAGGAGTAAAAAGATGTCGTTTAAATTGACGAAGGAAGAAAGAAACTGGATATTGTATGACGTGGGAAATTCTGCTTTTGTACTTTTAATCTCTACAATCATACCTATTTATTTTAACTATCTGGCAGGGAATGCGGGATTGTCAGATGTGGAGTATCTGGCATACTGGGGCTATGCAGTCTCTGCAGCTACTTTGGTTGTAGCTTTGATGGGACCGATATGCGGTACTCTGGCAGATACCAAAGGATATAAAAAGCCTATTTTTATCATATCTCTTATGATCGGTGCAGTGGGATGTATTAGTCTGGGATTTGCAAAAAACTGGTTATTATTTTTGATCATTTTTATTATCGCAAAAATGGGATTATCGGGAAGTATCATTTTTTATGATTCCATGCTTTCCGATGTTACCGTAACAGAGAGGATGGATCAGGTATCTTCCCAGGGATATGCATGGGGATATATCGGAAGTTGTATTCCGTTTGTCATTTCTCTAATCATTGTGCTTGGATCCGATGCGATTGGAATACCGATGGATACGGCTATGACAATTGCTTTCGTAATTACGGCTTTGTGGTGGATTTGTATGGCATTGCCTTTATTAAAAACCTATCAACAGAAACACTATGTAGAAAAGAAGGCCTATGCGATAAAGGAGAGTTTCCTGAGACTTGGAAAAACTTTTCAGAATGTGCGCAGAGAAAAAAAGGTATTCTTATTTTTATTGGCTTTCTTTTTCTATATTGACGGCGTCTATACCATTATTGATTTGGCAACTGCTTACGGTTCTGCCCTCGGACTAAACAGTACGGGACTTTTACTTGCGCTTTTAGCAACCCAGATTGTGGCATTTCCCTGTTCTATTATATTTGGGCGTCTGGCACAGAAATATGAATCAGAAAAATTAATAATGGTATGTCTGGTGGCATACTTTTTCATTACGGTTTTTGCCATGTTTCTTAAGACACAGTTACATTTTTGGATTTTGGCTATCTTTGTGGGAATGTTTCAGGGGGGAATACAGGCATTGTCCCGTTCCTATTTTACGAAAATTATTCCGCCAAATCAGTCAGGAGAGTATTTTGGACTGATGGATATCTGTGGTAAGGGTGCGTCTTTTATTGGAACAGCTATTGTTGGCGTGGTTTCCCAGCTGACAGGTGATATCAACAAAGGCGTTGGGATGCTTTCCCTGATGTTTGTGATGGGAATTCTGATATTTCGATGTGCTGTGAAAGAAGATTGGTCGAAATGATTTCATCAACTTGTAACGAATATTATTTCCTATTTTCCACATAATAACTCCAGAGTAAATAAAAGTCAGACAGGATGTTTTTGTAATCATAGAGAAAAACACCTTGTTAAAATTTTAGAAAAATGGAGGAAAAGGTCTTGAAAGCAACAGGAATCGTTCGAAGAATTGATGATTTGGGGAGAATCGTAATTCCCAAAGAAATCCGACGTACGTTACACATTCGTGAAAGCGATCCGATGGAAATTTTTACAAGTAAAGAAGGAGAAATCATATTAAAAAAATATTCTCCGATTGGAGAAATGAGTACGTTTGCAAAACAATATGCGGAAAGTCTGGCACAGGTTTCCGGAAAGGTGGCGCTCATTGCCGACCGCGATCAGTTTATTGCGACAGCCGGAGGCGGAAAAGCATTTAATGGGAAAGGTCTTTCCAGACATTTGGAGGATGCTCTGGAGCGAAGAGAGACCATTCTTGCGGGAAAAGGCGAAAAGCAGTTTTTAGAAATTGCCCATGAAATGCAGGATGCTTATGAACAGGAAATGATTGCGCCCATCATCTGTGAAGGGGATGTCATCGGAGCTGTAATTTTACTGGATACGAATGAAAAAGGAAAAATGGGTGAAGTGGAAAAGAAACTGGCGCAATCGGCAGCAGCATTTTTGGGAAGACAGATGGAGCAGTAAAATGCATAGAAAAGGCGGTTTTGTGCTGATGATGCTTGACAATGCCTGATTTTGAGAATTATAATACAAACAGTTTGATAGTTTTAAAGACGTTGACGAAGAGAGTACACAGTTTTGGAAAGTCAAAGCGAGCCGGAGATGGTGGAAGTCCGGTACGAGTAAAAGACTATGGAAAATCACTTCCGAGTTGCGGCCTGAACATCGAAGGATCTGTAGGTGCCGACGTTTTCTTGCGTTAAAAGAGCTCATATAAATCCGGTTTCGGAGAGTATGCTGTAATAGGTGGTAACGAATGTATGGCTTTCGTCCTTTTACGGACGGGAGCCTTTTTTTCAGCATTCTAACTAATGAATTTACTATTTTATCACAGACGCGTTTTCACATAGCAAATTCATTAATACAGATAGAGGAAACAAGAACAATATGTGAAAAAAAGGAAAGGAGTACATTTCATGTATCAGAAAGTTGAGACAAATGCAAATTTTGTAGAACATGAAAAAGAGACAGAGAAATTCTGGAGAGAAAATGACATTTTCAAAAAGAGTATGGAAGCCCGCAAAGACGGACCTACATATACTTTTTATGACGGACCTCCGACTGCTAACGGAAAACCGCATATCGGACATGTTTTAACACGTGTTATCAAGGATATGATTCCGAGATACCGTACCATGAAAGGTTATATGGTTCCCAGAAAAGCCGGATGGGATACCCATGGTCTGCCGGTTGAGTTGGAAGTAGAAAAACTGTTGGGATTAGACGGTAAGGAGCAGATTGAAGAATACGGTCTGGATCCGTTTATTCAGAAATGTAAGGAAAGTGTCTGGAAATACAAAGGTATGTGGGAAGATTTTTCAGGTACGGTTGGTTTCTGGGCAGATATGGATGATCCTTATGTTACTTACCATGATGACTTCATTGAATCTGAGTGGTGGGCATTAAAAGAAATCTGGAATAAAAAATTATTATATAAAGGCTTTAAGATTGTTCCTTATTGCCCTCGTTGTGGAACTCCGTTATCTTCACATGAAGTAGCTCAGGGTTACAAATCCGTAAAAGAACGTTCTGCAACAGTTCGTTTTAAAATCAAAGATCAGGATGCTTATTTCCTGGCATGGACGACAACTCCCTGGACACTGCCGAGCAATACCGCACTTTGCGTAAACCCGGTTGAAACCTATGCAAAAGTCAAAGCGGCTGACGGATATACCTATATCATGGCAGAAGCATTACTTGACACCGTACTTGGAAAACTGGCAGAAGATGGAAAAGCTGCTTACGAAGTAGTTGAAACCTATGTAGGAAATGACTTAGTTGGAACCGAGTATGAAGCTTTATATTCCTGTGCTGCAGATGTTGCCGAAAAACAGCATAAAAAAGCACACTTTGTTACTGCAGACAGCTATGTAACATTGACAGACGGTACCGGTATTGTACATATTGCACCTGCTTTTGGTGAGGATGATGCCAGAGTAGGACGCGAAAATGATTTACCTTTTGTTCAGTTCGTAGATGGAAAAGGTAATTTAACAGAAGAAACTCCTTTCGCAGGTCTCTTCGTAAAAGATGCAGATCCGAAAGTTTTAGTTGATTTGGATAGCAGAGGCTTACTGTTTGATGCTCCTAAATTTGAGCATGATTATCCGTTCTGCTGGAGATGTGATACACCGCTTATTTACTATGCAAGAGAATCCTGGTTTATCAAGATGACAGCAGTAAAAGACGATCTTGTGAAAAACAACAAGACTGTAAACTGGATTCCGCCGAGTATCGGTGAAGGCCGTTTTGGTAACTGGCTGGAAAACATTCAGGACTGGGGTGTATCCCGTAACCGCTATTGGGGAACTCCTTTAAACATCTGGGAATGTGAAGGCTGTGGACATATGGAATGTATCGGAAGCCGTGAAGAGCTTGCAAAGATGAGCGGCAATGTCGATGCAAAGACCGTGGAATTACACAGACCTTATATTGATGAAGTGACCATTACCTGTCCGGATTGCGGTAAGACCATGAAACGTGTTCCGGAAGTTATTGACTGCTGGTTTGACTCCGGCGCAATGCCTTTTGCACAGCATCACTATCCTTTTGAAAATAAAGAATTATTTGAGCAACAGTTCCCGGCACAGTTCATTTCCGAAGCGGTTGACCAGACTCGTGGATGGTTCTACTCCTTAATGGCAGAATCAACGCTGTTGTTTAATAAATCACCCTATGAAAATGTTATCGTTCTGGGTCTTGTATTAGATGAAAACGGAAATAAGATGTCGAAATCCAAAGGAAATGCGGTAGATCCGTTTGAAGCACTCGAAAAATATGGTGCAGATGCTGTGCGCTGGTATTTCTATATTAATTCGGCTCCCTGGCTGCCCAACCGTTTTGACGGAAAAGCCGTTTTGGAAAAATCACGTAAATTCTTGGGAACCTTGTGGAATACTTATGCATTCTTTGCTTTATATGCAGAAATCGATCAGTTCGATGCAACGAAATATACATTGGATTATGACAAACTTCCCGTTATGGATAAATGGTTATTGTCCAAATTGAATTCAGCCGTAAAAGCAGTTGATACAAACCTTGAAAATTATCGTATTCCGGAAGCTGCAAGAGCTTTAGACGATTTTACCGATGAAATGAGTAACTGGTATGTTCGTCGTTCCCGTGAGCGTTTCTGGGCAAAGGGCATGGAGCAGGATAAGATCAATGCTTATATGACTCTTTACACCGCGCTTGTAACCATCGCCAAGGCAGCAGCTCCCATGGTACCTTTCATGACTGAAGAAATTTACCGCAACTTAGTTTGCAGCATTGATTCTTCTGCTCCCGAAAGTATCCATTTATGCGATTTCCCGACGGTAAACGAAGACTACATTGATACAAAGCTCGAAGACAGCATGGAAGAAGTCTTAAAGATTGTTGTCATGGGACGTGCGGCAAGAAATGCAGCCAACATCAAAAACCGTCAGCCGATTGGAAACATGTATGTCAAAGCGGCAAATGTGCTGGATGATTTCTATGTGGATATCATCGAAGACGAGTTGAATGTAAAGAAAGTAACCTTTACCGATGATGTTTCTGATTTTGCTTCATACAGCTTCAAACCCCAGCTTCGTACCGTAGGACCCAAATACGGCAAGCAGCTTGGCGGCATCCAGAAAACACTTGCATCCTTAGACGGCAGCAAGGCAATGGAAGAATTAAAAGCAAACGGTGCCATTACATTTGAGGTTGATGGCGTACAAGTTAGCCTTTCAGAAGAAGATTTGTTGATTTCAACAGAAAAGAAAGACGGTTTTGTAACCGAAGCCGATAACTATGTGACCGTTGTTTTAGATACCAATCTGACAGAAGAATTGATCGAAGAAGGATTTGTATTAGAAGTAATCAGTAAGATTCAGACAATGCGTAAGGATTCTAATTTTGAAGTCATGGATCATATCAAGATTGCAGTTACCGGAAATGAAAAGCTCGGAAAGATTGTCATGGACAATAAAGATGCCATTGCTACCAAAGTACTTGCAGATGAAATGACAACAGAAGGTGCATTTGCTATCAGTAAAGAGTGGACAGTTAACGGAGAAAAGGTTACAATATCTTTAGAGAAAGCATAAAGGAGTAAGCTTTATGAAATTCAAAAAAGAAGAGCTTCAAAACGAAGCACTCAATTCATGTATTCAGAAAATGAAAGAAGAAGTAAATGCAGATACACAGAGAGCCCTTTTGGATGAGGTTTTAAAGTGTAAATTATGGGTGCCTGCGAAGGTTACCCCCGCACCGATTAAGACTCCGAAGGGTGAATATGTGGTTACTTCCAAGCATAAAGTCAGCTTGGTATCTGCACATCATACCGTAAACGGACAGGATATCAGTTATTACATCGCATTTACGGATAAAGATGCCTTTAAGACATGGGCCAATGGAAAAAAACATGACATATTTACGGCAGAATTTGATGAAATTGCCGTCATGCTGTTAAGACCCACTGCAGTCTGCCGCGGCGTGATCCTAAATCCCGGTACAGACAATATCCGTCTGACAACGGAAGCCGTAAAGCAGTCCATTATTCATCGGGATAAGGTTGCAAGCGGTGAGATTGAGGAAACACCTTCTGACGCACAAACTGAATAATGAGAACAAGATGTGTACAAACCGGTTGTGTTCGTGCACATCTTTTTTTGGCTTTTGAAATAAAGCTTTTTTGCGAAAAAACTTTATATTTACAACGTTTTATTGTATAATATTTCCTGGTATGAATTTGAACAAATGATTTTGAATGAGAAAACCTGAGGAGGAAGCAAATGGCAACGAAGAAAGAAACAACCGTTTTATCTAACTTTGACAAAGAGTTGTTTAAAAGAAGCGTTCTTTACAATGTAAAGACCCTTTATCGTAAAACTCTTGAAGAGGCATCCAATCAGCAGATTTTTCAAGCTGTATCCTATGCAATTAAAGATGCAATCATTGATAACTGGTTAGAAACACAAAAACAATACGAGAAAAAAGACCCCAAGACAGTTTATTATATGTCCATGGAATTCTTAATGGGTCGTGCACTTGGTAACAACATCATCAATTTACAGGCATATGATGCGGTAAAAGAAGCACTTGATGAATTAGGTGTAGATGTAAATGTGATTGAAGATCAGGAACCGGATGCTGCGTTAGGTAACGGTGGTTTGGGAAGACTTGCCGCATGTTTCCTTGATTCACTTGCAACATTAGGTTATTCTGCATACGGATGCGGAATTCGTTACAGATATGGTATGTTCAAACAGGAAATCCGTGACGGTTACCAGATAGAAGTGCCGGATAACTGGTTAGCAGACGGTAATCCTTTTGAACTTCGTCGTCCTGAATATGCAAAGACCGTTAAATTCGGCGGTTATGTAGCAGTTCATCAGGATGCAAACGGACGCAATGTATTTACACAGGAAGGTTATCAGTCCGTAACAGCTATTCCTTATGATATGCCTATCGTAGGTTACGGTAATGGTATTGTAAATACACTTCGTATCTGGGATGCTCAGCCGGTTGAGTGTTTCCAGCTTGATTCTTTTGACAAAGGTGATTATCAGAAAGCTGTTGAGCAGGAAAATCTGGCAAGAAATATCGTAGAAGTGCTTTACCCCAATGACAATCACTATTCCGGTAAAGAGCTCCGTTTAAAACAGCAGTATTTCTTTGTATCTGCGTCTGTTCAGGAAGCTGTTGCAAAATACATGAGAAATCATGATGATATTCGCAAATTCCATGAAAAGGTTACATTCCAGTTGAATGATACTCATCCGACCGTTGCAGTAGCAGAGTTGATGCGTATTTTACTGGATGAATATTATTTAGAGTGGGATGAGGCATGGGAAGTTACAACCAAGACCTGTGCATATACCAACCACACCATTATGTCGGAAGCGCTTGAAAAATGGCCGATTGAATTATTCAGCCGTCTGCTTCCCCGTATTTATCAGATTGTTGAAGAAATCAACCGTCGTTTCTGCCAGAAGATTTCCGCTGCTTACCCCGGTAATCAGGAAAAAATCCGTAAAATGGCAATCATTTATGACGGACAGGTTAAGATGGCACATCTTGCAATCGCAGCAGGTTATTCTGTAAACGGTGTTGCAAGATTACATACGGAAATCTTAAAGAATCAGGAATTAAAAGATTTCTATGAATTAATGCCTGAAAAATTCAACAATAAAACAAACGGTATCACACAGAGACGTTTCTTATTACATGGTAACCCGCTTTTGGCTGCATGGGTAACCGACCATGTTGGGGCTGACTGGATTACCGATCTTCCCAAGATCAAAAAATTAAAAGTATTTGCGGAAGATGAAAAAGCTCAGCAGGAATTCATGAATATCAAATACCAGAATAAAGTACGTTTAGCAGAATATATTTTACAACACAACGGAATTGAAGTAGATCCTCGTTCCATCTTCGATGTACAGGTTAAGAGATTACATGAGTACAAACGTCAGTTGTTAAATATTTTACATGTTATGTATTTATACAACGAGATTAAAGAACATCCGGAAATGGATTTCTATCCTCGTACCTTTATCTTCGGTGCAAAGGCAGCAGCCGGATACAAAAATGCAAAACTTACCATTAAATTAATCAACTCTGTTGCAGATGTCATCAACAATGACGAATCCATCAACGGAAAGATTAAAGTTGTATTTATTGAAAACTATCGTGTATCCAATGCCGAGTGGATTTTTGCGGCAGCGGATGTATCCGAACAGATTTCTACAGCTTCCAAAGAAGCATCCGGTACCGGTAACATGAAGTTTATGTTAAACGGTGCGCTGACATTGGGAACTATGGATGGTGCCAATGTGGAAATCGTTGAAGAGGTTGGCGAAGAAAATGCATTTATCTTTGGTCTTTCTTCCGATGAAGTTATCCGCTACGAAAACTACGGCGGATACAACCCCATGGATATCTTCAACAACGATGCCGATATCCGTAAAGTCTTAATGCAGTTAATTAACGGTACATACAGCCAGGATACAGAGTTGTTCCGTGACTTATACAACTCATTATTAAATACAAAATGTACGGCAAAGGCAGATACCTATTTCATCTTAAAAGACTTCAAGTCCTATGCAGAAGCACAGAAACGTGTAGAAGCTGCTTACAGAGATGAAAAAGGCTGGGCTAAGAGCGCTATTTTAAATGTAGCATGCTGCGGTAAGTTTACTTCCGACAGAACCATTCAGGAATACGTGGATGAGATCTGGCACTTAGATAAAGTTACATTACCGAAAAAGAAAGTATCTACAAAATAAATAATTCTGTATCAAATGCGATACCCGCCGATGAATAGCCGGCGGGTATCTATGTGTTTTTTAGGAGGTATATTCATGGTTTCATTGTTAGAAGGCGGTGCATATTTAGTAAACGGCACCGAAATCATTCCCGATAGTGCAGAAGCGTTATCGGCTGTTGCGGCTAAGACAGGAAAAACTATTACAAAAGAAGATGCGGCAAAAGGTACCATTGCATATGGAATTTTAGAAAGTCACAATACGTCCGGTAATATGGACAAGCTGAAAATTAAATTCGATAAACTGACATCACATGACATTACATTTGTCGGTATTATCCAGACAGCAAGAGCTTCCGGACTGGAAAAATTCCCGATTCCCTATGTTTTGACCAACTGTCACAATTCTCTTTGTGCGGTAGGCGGTACGATTAATGAAGATGACCACATGTTTGGTCTTACCTGTGCCAAAAAATACGGTGGAATTTATGTTCCTCCTCATCAGGCAGTTATTCACCAGTTTGCAAGAGAAATGCTTGCAGGCGGAGGAAAGATGATTTTGGGTTCCGATTCCCACACCCGTTATGGAGCGCTTGGTACCATGGCAATGGGTGAAGGCGGCCCCGAGCTTGTAAAACAGCTCTTAAATCAGACATATGATATCAATATGCCCGGTGTAGTTGCCGTATATCTGACAGGTGCGCCGATTCCCGGTGTTGGACCTCAGGACGTTGCTCTGGCTATTATCGGTGCTGTTTTTGGCAATGGATATGTAAAAAATAAAGTCATGGAATTCGTAGGACCCGGTGTGGCAAGCTTAACCCCCGATTTCCGTATCGGTATTGATGTAATGACGACGGAGACAACCTGTCTTTCATCTATCTGGCAGACAGACGATCAGGTCAAGGAATTCTATGAAATTCATGAAAGAGCAGAAGAATACAAGGAGTTAGCGCCGGCTAATGTTGCATATTATGATGGCGTCATCGAAATCGATCTTTCTACAATCAGACCTATGATTGCGATGCCGTTCCATCCCAGCAATACCTATACCATTGATGAAGTCAATGCGAACTTAAAAGATGTCTTACACGATGTGGAAGAAAGAGCAAAAGTATCCTTAGACGGTGCTGTTCCTTATTCTTTACAGGACAAAGTTGTAAACGGCAAATTTATGGTTGATCAGGGTATTATCGCCGGTTGTGCCGGCGGCGGATTTGAAAACATCTGTGCCGCAGCCGATATCTTAAAAGGAAAATATATCGGTTCCGACGGATTTACCTTATCCGTATATCCCGCATCTATGCCTGTTTATATGGAATTAATCAAAAACGGTTGTGCCGCAACCATCATGGAAACAGGTGCAGTCATGAAAACAGCATTCTGCGGACCTTGCTTTGGTGCCGGAGATACACCTGCCAACAATGCTTTTTCCATCAGACATTCAACCCGTAACTTCCCCAACAGAGAAGGGTCCAAGTTGCAGAATGGTCAGATTTCTTCCGTTGCATTGATGGATGCTCGTTCCATCGCAGCAACCGCAGCCAATAAAGGTGTCCTGACACCGGCAACAGAATTTGATGGTGAAATCGGCAAATACAAATATCACTTTGATGCTAATATTTATAAAAACCGCGTATTTGATTCAAAGGGCGTTGCAGATCCTTCCGTAGAGATCCAGTTTGGTCCCAATATCAAAGACTGGCCTGCTATGGTTGCCCTGACAGATAACCTGGTTTTGAAAGTTGTATCCGAAATACATGATCCGGTTACAACAACCGATGAATTAATTCCTTCCGGTGAAACAAGTTCTTATCGTTCTAATCCGTTGGGACTTGCTGAGTTTGCACTTTCCCGTAAGGACCCTGCATATGTAGGACGCGCAAAAGAGGTGCAGAAGGCAGAAAAAGCCAGAGAAGCACTGATTGCCGGAACAAGCGATGTGCATCCTTGCAAAGAATTGCCGGAAATCAAGCCCGTTATGAATAAAATCAAAGAGATGTTCCCGGATTTGACACACGAAAGCTTTGGTATCGGTTCAACCATCTTTGCAGTAAAGCCGGGTGACGGTTCTGCCAGAGAACAGGCAGCAAGCTGCCAGAAAGTACTTGGCGGTTGGGCAAATATTGCCAATGAATATGCTACCAAGAGATATCGTAGCAATCTGATCAACTGGGGTATGCTTCCTTTCATCATCGATGAAGGCGAACTTCCTTTCAAAAATCTGGATTACATTTTTGTCCCCAACATCAGACAGGCTGTCATTGATAAAAAGACAGAAATTCCTGCTTATGTTGTAAAAGAAGAGGGACTGAAAGAATTTACCTTAAAACTTGGTGAATTGACAGATGAAGAACGCGAAATCATCTTAAAGGGATGCCTGATTAATTACAATAGAGTATCGTAAAACATTCTTATTCCTAAAATGCGGCATGGTTTGGCGTTTACCGAACTATGCCGTTTTTTGAAACAATTTATCCAACTAGTGGTTGAGTTGCCTGTTTTATAAGGAATTCAACCAACGGTTCGTGTTCTTTTTTGTAAAAAAATCATATGCTGACATCAGAAAGAAGCCAAACGCGAACGAAAGGACGGAGAAAGAAATGGATCAAATTAAAATTGGAAAGTTTATTGCGGCATGCAGAAAAGAAAAAGGATATACACAAGCTTCATTGGCCGAGGAGTTAGGTATTACCGACCGTGCTGTATCAAAATGGGAAACCGGAAAATCATTACCGGATTCGTCTATTATGTTAGAGCTTTGTGAGCTTCTTTCCATTAACGTAAATGAGTTATTGAAAGGAGAGCATATGGATATGGAAGAATATGCAAAAGCATCACAGGAAATTATTTTGGATTTCAAAAAAAGAGATGAGGAAAAAACAAGGTTTTTATTAAAAGTGGAAACTTCCATGGGGATTTTAGTTGTCATTTCTTTTGCAACAATCGTTTTATTAGGAGCTTTTCTGATGAATCAAAACCACCTTTTAGGAACAGGATTGATTGTGTTGAGCCTGGTATTGCTGATTGGTTTTATCCCGATCGCAATCCGGATTGAGCAGTCAGCCGGCTATTATCAGTGTAAAGAATGTAACTATTGTTATGTTCCGACATACTCTCAGGTATTTATGGCACCGCATTATGGTCGTACCCGTTATATGAAATGTCCTAATTGCGGAAAAAGAAGCTATCAGAAGAAAATGATTACAAAAGAATGATTATTTCTCAAATTGAATTAACAAGTAAAAAGGTTTTCAATCCCACACATTTTTTGTATAATGAAACATGTGTGGGATTATTTTTATATTAACAGTTCCTTGACATAGTGGTGGTGCGATGATACGATAGTATCAAGAAAGTGCTACCGATAGACGGTTAGCCTGATATATTTGGAACAGAAAGACCGCCAAGTTTACCAGACGTGGGCGGTCTTTCTGCGTTTATTTCTTGCTCTTGGAACCAATGGTATAGCCAAGAGCAAAGCAAGTTATGCACAAGCTAAGTGTGGCTAAAAAAAGCTCCATTGTAAGCATAAGCACAAACCTCCTTGATAGATTTCCATTAAAGATTTCTATGTAAACAGAGCTATTACTCTCTGGTGGAGGATAACCGCCTACCGTGTAGGGTAGCACATATATATTATACCAAACAAATGTTCGAAGGTCAAATGCATATAAATAGAGTGATTTATTAGGAAAGAATAAGAACAGAGGATTGTATCATGAAAATTGTGAACCTGATTGAGAATAATATAGGAAACACAGCTTGTGTTGCACAGCATGGTTTGAGTTTCTATTTTGAAACAAAAAAACATAAGGTCTTGGTTGATTCCGGAGCGGATGCATCGTTTTTGGAAAATGCAAAGGTGCTTGGAGTGGACCTGACACAAGTGGATGTTATGATATTAAGCCACGGGCATTATGATCATGCCGGTGGTATTTTGGGATTTGCAGATTTAAATCCGGATGCGACGATTTATATGCAGTCGACAGCGGATGGAGAATATTATGCAATCGCTGAGGACGAAAATGAGTATATCGGAATTGATAAAGAAATTACAAAGCTTCGACAGGTTCAAAAAATAGATGGGAATTTAAAGATTGATGAAGAATTGTCGTTATTTTCCGGTGTTACCGGAAGAAGAGGTTTTTCAAAGAGCAATCTCAGGTTAAAGGAAATTGTAGGCAAAGACATCAGGCAGGATTCATTTTTGCATGAGCAATATCTTGTGGTGGAGCAGGAAGGAAAGAAATATCTGTTTTCCGGTTGTGCGCACAACGGTGTATTAAACATCCTGGATCGTTTTAGGGAAATTTACGGCTGCGAGCCGGATGTGGTCATCAGTGGATTTCACTATATGAAAAAAACGGCTTACTCGGAAGAAGAAGTACGGATTATTACGGATACGGCAAAAGAACTTGCAAGATATCATACACAATTTTTTACCTGTCATTGCACCGGCATACCCGCATATGAGATGATGAAACCGATTATGGGAGAAAAACTTCATATGGTAAATAGCGGCGATATCATAGAGTTTTATCCGATAAAAAAGGCTGAGAATGTCAACACGGATAAAATCGTGTCCGTTGTGGTGCCGGGTTCAAAATCGATTACAAACAGGGCGCTTTTAATTGCAGCTATGGCAAATGGAAAGAGTACCTTGAAAGGTTGTCTGACCAGTGAGGATGCCACTCATTTTTTGGAGTGCATCAGGACTTTGGGCTTTCCGGTGGAAGTAGTTAGCGATGGACAACTTGGTAGCGATATTACGATTACCGGATTTGGCGGAGACATTCCCAATAAAAAGGCAGAAATATATGTGGGAAGCGCCGGAACCGCAGCCAGATTTTTGGTGGCTATGCTTGCTTTTTCAAAAGGAGATTATGTGGTCAATTCTTCCGAACAGATGAAAAAGCGCCCCATGCAGCCGTTGATTGAGACCTTGAGAAATGCCGGTGCCTGTGTAGAGTGCATGGAAGAAGAAGGTCATTTTCCGTTACATATTGTCGGTATTAAAAACAAAGAACAGATTCCGGAAAAAATATCCGTAAACATTGATAAAAGTTCACAGTTTTTGAGTGCGTTACTGATAGCTGCCGGAACTTTTGGCAAAAAAACAGAAATTGAAGTAGTCGGCTCTCACGGATTAAGCTATGTGGATTTGACGGCAGATATGATGAAGAGCTTCGGAGTTTCTGTGTTTAAAAAAGAGGTAGAGGATCAGGTAGTTTATGAGCTTTCCGGAACTGAGTGTTATCATGCGCTAACCTATGATGTTGAGCCGGATATGTCGGCGGCTGCATATTTTTATGCACTTGCAGCGATTCTCGGAGTAAAGATTTCGGTAAGCGGTGTTAGAGAGAATATGCTTCAGGGAGATACGCAGTTTCTGGATCTCTTAGAAAAGATGGAATGTAGGAAAAAGCTGATAGATCAGACTTTAATAGATGCACAAAAACTTTCCGATTCGTGTCTGGGAAGTATTTTGTTAGAAGGTCCTGCAGGCGGAAAACTAAAAGGCGGATTTACCATAGATATGTCTGCGTTTTCCGATCAGGCGCTTACGCTTGCTGCCATTGCCCCTTTTGCGAATGCTCCTATTTCTATTGTCGGAATTGGTCATATCCGTTTGCAGGAATGTGACCGTATTCGTGCCATTGTCGATAATTTGATCGCAATGGGCATCCAAGTCGAAGAAAAAGAGGATGCTGTTACCATTTATCCGGGGATTCCGCACCGTTGCGACGTCGCAACGTATGATGATCATCGTGTGGCGATGTCATTTGCCCTGACCGGCTTACGGACAGAGGGAATTTACATTATGAATCCCGCCTGTTGCAAAAAGACCTTTGCACAATACTTCGATGTATTGGAAGATACTCTAAAAAAGATTGTGATATAAGCCGTTCTTACAGAATAAAATGTATCTTTGTCGCCTAGAAATGCCGGAAACCGAAGTATGAAGCGGCCAAGATACATTTTATTCTGTGAGAGTGACTTGCGTCCCCCAAAAGCTTGCAAAGGGTCTTCTTTACTGTGTACATGCATGAATAAATGAGGTAATACTAAGTTCATTATTTTTGCAAGGATATAATTGGATCAGATAAAGCCTGCCATATGTTTCTGTTTCAAAAATCCCAACAAAAGATTCATAGCTTTCCAGCCCACCGGTATGAAAATGATTTCCGAAATCATCGCCCATAAAGCCACATCCGTAGTTATCCTGCATATCAAACATTTTATTTAACTGATTTTCATCTAATATCTTTCCCTGATGCAACATTCTTTCCCAATTTAACAAGTCAATGACATTGGAATGAATATCTCCGGCACCCCTGCACAGTCTTCCTAATTTTGTATAACCGTCTTTTATCTCCGGCACACTGGTAAGATTGCCGACTTCACAACAGGTACTATAGGTCATATTACATTTGTCAAAGAAATTCTGCTGAATATATTCCTCGTATGTCATCTGAGAAGTCTGCTCCATAATCATGGCAAGCAATAGGTAATTGGTGTTGCAATACTGCATCTGACTGCCCGGAGCAAATTTTAATTCTGTCTGATAAAGGTAGGATAAAAAGGTCTGATCATCAATTTGTCCATTTTTTATCTGATTTATTCTGGTTTCGTCCGCATCGGCAAAAAATGTTTCGTATTCCGTGTAATAATCTACCAGACCGGAGCGCATATGAAGTAATTCATCAATTGTAATATCGGCGCCATTTACAAAATCCGGGAAATATTTGCCCAATGTATCGGATGTGGATAACCTGCCTTGCGCCTCTAACTGTAGAATTGCCGCTGCCGTAAACTGCTTGGTCAATGATGCAATTTCATATGTGGTATAGGGATTTACAGGTGTTTCCCCATCAATTTCCAAGGCATTTAATCCCGCCATAAAAAGAATGTCCTGGTCGTTTGCCAATAAAAAAGAGCCTTGGGGATCCGTTTGTTTACAGACGGCAATCATGTTATGAACCAAATCCTGATACTGTAAATCATCGCTAATCCAGATAGATGCATCAATCCGAGTCATACCATTGTAAATTTTGGATTCAATTGCGGCATCAATATTGGAATTAATATTGCTATTCGTATTGTGCTCTACAGTAGATTGGGAAGCAATGTCGGATTCCTGATCTATGCCGGTATTTTCATACTGTCTGTCTTTTTCTGTGCCTGCATGTTGTTTATTACATCCGAAGAGCAGAGCTGTACAAATTATAAAAAGAAATAAAAATGTATAAAAATGTTTCAAATGAAAACTTCCTTTCTTGAACTTGATAATTGATAAGCAGAATTTTTCAAGTTATCTGTCTCATCATACCATAACTTTTTGTACTATTCGTGTTATTTTGTATTTTTTCAATTATTTAATACTCTTTTTGAATTTGTTTTCGTGTTCTCTTGTCATCATTTCTCACTCTTATTATTTGCAGTTTTGAGCATATAGCCAGTCATCTTTACAGAAATTATATATCTTTGACCGCGAAATTTGGCGAGGTTTCTTGGTATTTCTTAGCGGCATATGCGAACAAAAATAATGCCCGGTTTCAACTGTTCGAAGACGAAGTCTGAGTTTTGAAACCGGGCATTTAATATGTATTTTGTGAGCATGCCGCTTAGAAATGCCGGAAACCGAAGTATGAAGCGGCAAAGATATATAATTTCTGTATGGATGATAGACATCCCACAAAGAGGAAACACAAATCCGAAAATAGTTTAAAAAATTTATAAAAACATATTGACACAGCAGTTTATCGGTGCTATGGTTAGTTACATAAGTAATGAACCAATAAACAAAAGAAAGGAGATTTTCGTTGAAAGAAATATTAAATCAGGAAAAATCGATTTATATACAGATTGCCGAGATGATTGAAAATGATATTTTGCGCGATGTCATAATGGAAGAAGAGCGGGTGCCAAGTACCAATGAGCTGGCAAAGCTTTATACCATTAATCCGGCAACTGCAGCCAAGGGAATTAATCTATTAGTTGACAATGGAATTTTATATAAAAAGAGGGGTGTTGGAATGTTTGTAAGTAGTGGCGCTAAAGCGGCAATCAGGGAAAGCAGAAAAGCGGAGTTTTATGACAAATATATCAAGAGCCTCTTGCAGGAAGCAGAGGGACTTGGAATTGATAAGGCGGAATTGATTCGTATGATTGAAAAGGAGGATAAATAAATGAGTTTAACAATAAATCAGGTTAGTAAGGTATATGGTAAGAAAGTTGCATTAAATCAATTAAGTCTGGAATTGGAGGATGGAAAAATCTATGGCTTGATTGGAAGAAACGGAGCCGGTAAAACAACGTTGTTGTCCATTGCAAGTGCACAAAATGCAGCAACAGACGGAGAAGTTCTTCTGGATGGGAAAAAGGTTTGGGAAAATGATGAAGCATTAAAAGACATCTGTTTCTCAAGAGAAATCGCAACAACTGCAACTGACAGCCGTAATACCAGTAAGGTTTGCGAGTATTTAAGAATTGCATCAATATTATATCCAAACTGGAATGCAGAGCTTGCAGATGAATTGATAACAGAATTTGGTTTAGACCGCAAGATGCGGATGAATAAATTGTCAAAAGGAATGCAGTCCATGGTTACCATCATTGTGGCTTTGGCAAGCGGTGCCAGATTTACTTTTTTAGATGAGCCTGTAACCGGATTGGATGTGGTTGCCAGAGAGTATTTTTATAAGGTACTTTTGGATGAATATGCAAAAGGAGAAAGAACCTTCGTTATCTCTACACATATTATCGAAGAAGCGGCTAATGTATTTGAAGAGGTTATCTTTATTCATGAGGGCAAAGTCTTATTAAAAGAAGAGACCGATTCTTTATTGGAAAGAACTGTTCATATCAGTGGAAAAGAAGAAGATGTGGATGCTGTATGTGATGGTAAAAAGGTACATCATGTAGAAAAACTCGGGCGCAGTAAGGGTGTGACAGTTTTACTAAATCCGGGTGAAGAACCGGATGCAAAAGGACGCGATGTAGATATTCGTCCGCTGTCTTTACAGGATGTATTTGTTGCCCTTTGTGGCAAGGAGGAGAGCTATGAGTAAGGTGTTTCGTATTATAAAGGCAGATTTCAAAGGTACCGCTTCTGTATATCTGAGATCGTTGAGGATGGTAGCGTTCTTTTTCGTCTATTTCAAAATATTTTGTGGCGGAACATTTATTAATCTTGGTATGTTTTTAATCTGGAGTCAGGCAATTATGATTTATGTGCTGTCGATGCAGGATATTTCAAACAGTATACCAACTTACATTGGAATGGGATGCACCAGAAAGAGTGTCAGTATAGCCATTTGGATCAGGTGGTTCCTCTTGCTCTTGATTTCTATCGGTATCTATGCACTGGTTTGCGCCATTCTTTATCCGGAAATGTTGACAATAAAATTGTTTATCACCCAGATTTCTACATTCATGATGATGTTGGGACTTAATTCCGCAATTGTGGTTATCGGGGATGCAAATCGATGGATTGGTGCAATATTCGGATGTCTCTTTGCAGCCGGAATCGGAATTGGAATGGTTGCCTTTACAAAGACGACAGAAAGTGCCGGTATCATTGCGCAAAAGATTGGATCCGTATCAGATGGAATTTTTTCGACATCCTTTTTCATTGCTGTCGCTGTACTGTTATTTGGTATTGTGTTCCATACAATAAGACTGAAAAAGTATTCGGTCAGATAGATTTTGGACAGGAGATGATGATATGTTAATTCAGGGAATTCAATTGAGAAAAAACACGTTAAATATATATCTTTTAACCACGTTAATCGGGTTTGCGTTTGGCTCTATACTTTTGCTGGTTATGAGCATTTTATACAATGCAGGTATTGTAAAAGACAATGAATATACAGTTGCAGTTGTAGGGACTTTGATGTCGTTGATTTTATTCTTTGCAGTCTATGTATTTTGGGGAATGAGTGAGATAAATACCAACTTTAATAAATTCATTGGTTTCGGTATGACAAGGAAAAAATTCTTTTTACAGGAAATGTTTTCTTCCTATGCTTTTATTTGCATCAGTATGCTGGCAATTTTCGTTCTGTATTTTATTGAGCTGGCGATACTGAAAATCCCTTTTTACAGACAATTTGTCTATGAGGAATTGTTTTCTTCCAAAGTTCTTATGATTGTGCTTCTTTGTGTTGTAATTTGTGCACCTGTCTTTCGGATGTTTTTGGGAACATTGTTGCTTAAATACGGCAATTCAAAGGGTTTCTGGATTATCTGGGCTCTTTGGATGGTTGGCTATATGGCTCCCGGATATATATCAGATATTGTAAAAGAAGGCCCGCAAAACAACATGCAGGAAGTGTTGTTTAAAATGGTAATGGCTGTTATGGGAGTTCCAAAAGCAGTATGGATTGTGATTGGATTAGCGGTACTTGCCGTGTTTTTAATCATCTCTTGGCAAATGATTCGTAAAAAAGCGGTTGAGTAATTACATTTCTTAGAGAGAAAAAGCAGGAAAAAATAATTTCATATCCTCCGGCATGGGAGCAATAAAAGACAGGACTTCTTTTGTGATCGGATGCCGAAAGGACAATTTTCCTGCATGCAGAGCCTGACGAGTCATATGCGTATCTTCGGGATTGTATAAAAAATCTCCGATAAGAGGATGCCCGATTGCCTGCATATGGACGCGAATTTGATGGGTTCGACCGGTATCTAAATGTAATTCTAAAAGACAAAGGCCGTTGCTTGTTGCCAGAATACGGTAATGAGTAATGGCTTTATCTCCGTTTTTCAAATCTACCATGCGCTCGATTGCCGAATCCGGTTTCCTTCCAAGAGGCAAATCAATCGTGCTTTCGGGTGTGAGTTCACAGGAAAAAGGAGCATCGGGGACCGTGTTCTGTAAAACAATGGCATAATAAGTTCTGTCAATTCTCCTTTGTTCCATCTCATCATACAAAATTCCACAACTCAAATAATGTTTTGCCAAAATCGTCAATCCTGAAGTATCGCGGTCTAAGCGGTTGATGCAGCGAAAAATAAAAGGTTCCTTTTTTTCTTTAAAATAATAGGCGACGGCATTTCCCAAGGTATTTTCGTAGTTGTACATGGAAGGATGAATTGGCATGTTGGCGGGCTTGTTTAATACAAGAATATCCTCGTCCTCATAAATAATGGACAAAGGTAAATCAACCGGCGGTATTTTTTTGGAGGATTCCTGTTCTCTTACATAAATCGTCAGTAAATCATTTTTTGAAAGAATGCGGTTGATAAATCCCGGTTCGTTGTTGAGACAGACATTGGAAACATCGCTTTTTAATTTGATTAAAGACTTTGTTGAAATCCCCTGATTTCTTAAAAATTCGGATATTTTATGACCTTCATATGCACTTGGTATTTGATAATGAATGATTCTTTCTTTTGTCATATGGCAGTGTAATATTTCCTTTTCAAAAAATGATTATTATTGCATCATTTTAACAAATTCTGTAGAAATCGCCAAGAAATCATTGCACTAGAGTTTGAAATTTATAATCAGAGATGATAAAATATTTTAGAAAAAGGTCGTTGGATCATCCGGATCTAAATTGAATAAAAGACAATAAAAGGAGGACGTAATATGAAGAGAATTGGTATGCTGACCAGTGGTGGAGACTGCCAGGCTTTAAATGCTGCTATGAGAGGTGTTGTAAAAAGCGTCACAAATTCCAAAGAGGATGTTGAGATTTATGGCTTTATAGACGGTTACAAAGGATTGATTTATGGTAATTTCACAATGCTTACCAGCAAAGATTTTTCCGGTATCCTGACAAAGGGCGGAACGATTTTAGGAAGCAGTCGTACTCCTTTTAAGACAATAAAAGATCCCGATGAAAACGGCCTGGATAAAGTTGAGGCAATGAAGCAAAACTATTATAAGCTTCGTCTGGATTGCCTGGTTGTTTTAGGCGGTAACGGAACACATAAGACTGCAAATCTTTTAAGAGAAGAAGGTTTAAATATTGTTACACTGCCCAAAACAATTGATAATGATTTATACGGAACAGATATGACCTTTGGTTTCCAGAGTGCTGTAAACGTTGCGACCGATGCTATTGACTGCATCCATACAACCGCAGCTTCCCATGGGCGTGTATTTATTGTGGAAGTTATGGGACACAAGGTTGGATGGCTTACCTTAAATGCCGGTATGGCAGGCGGTGCAGATATCATCCTGATTCCGGAGATCCCTTATGATATTGATAAAGTGATTGAAGCGATTGAAAGACGTCATCAAAATGGTAGTAAATTTACCATTTTAGCTGTTGCGGAAGGTGCAATCTCCAAAGAAGATGCTGCATTAAGCAAAAAAGAATACAAGGAAAAAATGAAAAAATATCCTTATCCGTCAGTTTCTTATGAAATTGCGGACAAGATCCAGAAAAAATCCAAATATGAAGTAAGAGTAACCGTACCCGGACATACGCAGAGAGGTGGAAGTCCCTGCCCGTATGACCGTGTATTTGCATCCCGTCTCGGTTCCGAAGCTGGTAAGCTGATTATGAATGGCGAATACGGATTTATGGTAGGTTATAAAAATCGTGAGATTGTAAAAGTTCCTTTGGAAGATGTTGCCGGCAAATTAAAATATGTTTCTCCGGACGCATCCATCATTCAGGAAGCAAAGATGCTTGGCATCAGCTTTGGAGATGAATAGATTTTAGATTATTGTTGGAAAGAGTGAGCGCATGGCTTATCAGGCATTGTACCGAAAGTTCCGTCCGGCAGCATTTGAAGATGTCAAGGGACAGGGACATATTGTTGAAACACTGAAAAATCAAATAATGGCCGACAGAATTGGACATGCGTATCTTTTTTGCGGTACACGCGGTACCGGTAAAACAACCATTGCAAAAATTTTTGCAAGAGCAGTCAATTGTGAGCACCCGGTAGATGGAAGTCCCTGTGGAGAGTGCAAGACTTGTAAGGCAATCGCTTCGGGAGCCAGTCTCAATGTTATTGAAATTGATGCCGCATCCAATAACGGTGTTGACAACATTCGTGAAATTGTGGAAGAGGTTACCTACTCACCGCAAGAGGGAAGATATAAGGTTTACATTATCGATGAAGTGCATATGCTTTCCATCGGAGCCTTTAATGCATTGCTAAAGACGTTGGAAGAGCCGCCGGAATACGTAATCTTTATTCTGGCCACAACCGAAGTGCACAAGATTCCGATTACCATTATGTCCCGTTGTCAGCGTTATGATTTTAAACGGATTGACATCGAGACCATTACCGCACGTCTGCGTGAACTGATGCAGAAAGAAAAAATCGAAGTAGAAGAAAGAGCCCTGCGTTATGTGGCAAAAACTGCTGATGGCTCTCTTCGTGATGCATTAAGTCTGTTAGACCAGTGTCTTGCTTTCCATTTTGGAAAGACGCTGACCTATGATATGGCATTGGATGTTCTGGGTGCCGTAGACGGAGAAGTGTTTAGCAGATTGTTACGAAATATGCTGGAACGCAATGCCATCGGATGTATTACGCTTTTGGAAGAAATTGTGATGCAGGGGCGCGAACTGGCACAGTTTGTTACGGATTATACCTGGTATTTGCGCAATTTATTACTGGTCAAAAACTGTGATGATGTGGAAGATGTGCTGGATGTTTCAAAAGAGCATCTGGTGTTACTGAAGGAAGAAGCCGAAATGGCGGATATTCATACCATCATGCGTCTGATTCGTATTTTTTCCGAATTATCAGGACAACTTCGTTTTTCCACATCAAAGCGTGTTTTAATAGAAATGGCTATGATTAAGGCATGCAGACCGCAGATGGAGACCGATACGGATTCGGTTTTAGACCGTGTGCGTCTGTTGGAAGAAAAATTGGAAAGCGGACAGTTTGTATCAGGCGTCATGCCACCCGGTGCACAGGAAGGAGCGGTTCTTTCACCGCAACCGGAGCTTCCCGATGCAGATGCGGATGATGTCAATAAAATTGTTCAGCGTTTTCAGGAAATTTTGATAAATTTCCCACGTAAGGGTGCAAAAGCCATGATGAAAAGTGCTGACCCGCACGTAGGGAAAAATGGAGATTTGGAGATTTTTCTCAATCCCATTGAGTATAATGTAATCACAAAGGATACGACCAGCCTGCGGGAAACATTGAATGCCTATATCAATGAGACCGTTGGAAAAAAGGTTTCTATCCATTATTTTATGATTGAATCAGGTAAAAGAAATAACAGGGAAGATAGCAATTCGGTGGATTTTGATTCCGTCATATCAATACCTGTAAGTGAAGTGGAGGATTAAAAAATGGCAAAACGTGGAGGATATCCCGGAGGAATGGGAATGCCCGGCAACATGAACAATCTGATGAAACAGGCGCAGAGAATGCAGCGTCAGATGGAAGAAAGTCAGAAAGAACTGGAGACAAAAGAATTTACTGCAAAAGCAGGTGGCGGTGCGGTTGAAGTAACCGTGACCGGTGCAAAGGAAGTTACAAAGGTTATCATTGATAAAGATGCCGTTGACCCGGATGAAACAGAAATGCTGCAGGATATGATCATGGTTGCCGTAAATGATGCGCTTCATCAGGCAGAAGAAGCCAATGCCGCCATTATGGGCAAAATGACAGGTGGTCTGGGAGGATTTCCTTTCTAATGGATTTATATAGTGGATATATCAGCCGATTAATTGAAGAATTGTCTGCTTTGCCCGGAATCGGTAATAAATCCGCACAGCGTCTGGCGTTTTATCTGGTAAATCAGCCCAAAGATAAGGTGAAAAAACTTTCGGATGCTATCGTGGAGGCCAGGGATAAAGTACAATATTGTTCCTGTTGCTGTACGCTGACGGACCGTGAGATATGTCCGATTTGTGCCAATGAAAAAAGGGACCATAGCACGATTATGGTTGTGGA
Organism: uncultured Lachnospiraceae bacterium; assembly: GCA_945919795.1. Classification (GTDB taxonomy): domain Bacteria; phylum Bacillota; class Clostridia; order Lachnospirales; family Lachnospiraceae; genus UBA2882. The sequence continues at coordinate 5,194 of CAMEJJ010000025.1, read as the reverse complement.
AAATCCGCGCGATCTGGCGGCCTATGAAAAAACAGGTAAATTTGAAGGGGTGTACCATGTCCTTCATGGTGCGATTTCACCAATGCTTGGGATTGGACCGGGAGATATCAGGCTGAAAGAATTGATGCAGCGTTTACAGACGGATGACGTTACAGAAGTTATCATTGCGACAAATTCCAGTCTTGAAGGTGAAACGACGGCTATGTATATCAGCAAACTGATTAAACCGACGGGAATCAAGGTAACACGGATTGCAAGTGGAGTGCCGGTCGGAGGCGATTTGGAATACATCGATGAAATTACTCTGTTGCGGGCTTTGGAAGGACGCACGGAGCTATAAATATGAAGGGTACTATAAGGGAGGATGCAATATGATTACAGAGAAGATTTTCGGACAGACGCAGGATGGACAGACGGTCACACTCTATTCGATTTCCAATGAACATGGATTTCAGGCAGATGTTATGAATTACGGAGCGATTCTTGTCAATCTGTTTGTGCCGGACAAGAGGGGAAAAGTAGCCGACGTGACCCTTGGCTACGATAACTTAAAAAAATATTTCACAAACGGTAACTTTTTTGGAGCATCGGTTGGACCGATTGCAAACAGGACGGCAAATGCTGTTTTTGAAATCGATGGTACGAAGTATCAGTTGAAAGTAAATGATGGTGTGAACAATCTGCACACGGATTTTGATGGGGGATTTCACAAAAAGCTTTGGACTGCCAAGGTTGACAAAAAAAATAACAGTGTCATTTTTTCACTGACCATGAAAGACGGAGAACTTGGGCTTCCGGGAAACAGAGAGTTTTCCATTACATATTCCGTAACAGATGATAACGGATTAAAAATTGTCTATACGGGAAAGACGGATAAAAAGACGATTTTCAATCCGACCAACCATTCTTATTTCAATTTAAAAGGGCATGATGCAGGAAGTGTTCTGGATGAAACGCTTTGGTTGAACTGCTCAAAATATACAAAGATTGTTCCCGGTGCAATTCCGACAGGAGAGCTTATAAGTGTAGAGGGTACACCGCTTGACTATACCAAAGAGATGCCTTTAGGAGCACGTATTCGTCGCCATTTTGAACAAATGACCATGGTATGCGGTTATGACCACAACTATGTCAGTGATGCCAAACCCGGCAAGCTGGAAAAAATTGCCGTATTATCCGATGCAAAAGCCGGCAGGACGATGGAAGTCTATACGGATATGCCCGGTATCCAGGTATATACGGGTAACCACATCGGAAGACATTTGGGCAAAGGTGGAGCACATTACAAAAGAAGATGTGGTGTTGCGCTCGAAACACAGTTCTTCCCCAATAGTGCAAATGATGAACACTTTACCAGACCTTTGCTCGAGCCCGGCAAGGTATTTAAATCTACAACGATTTATAAATTTGTGTAAATATGATATGATACCAGGGTCAAAAGGTCATACTTTTCATGCTCGCATGAAAAAGTATGACCTTTTTTATTTGGCAAGTTGGACTTTTTTTAAGACGTGATGCATATCTATAGATAGAGCGCATATTATATGAATTTTGTTATCGACAGAATGAAAAGAGAATCTCTTTTGTATCCTATGTTTTTATGTATAAAAAAGACTGTTTCGATAAAACGGTCTTTTTTTATTTCTTTTTTTGTCATAAAAAAGAAAAAAAGCCTGCCAGAAAATGATAAAATCCGCCCTCTCGTATGTGCTATATACATAGTAAGGAAATTGAGACAGGCTTTTTTACCGGATACAATATCCCCACAAGCATTTTCAATGATCAAAGATACAGTAATAAAGAAAGAGGGTAATCGTATGATAGAGATTGTGAAAGAGAACGGAAATGTGGTTGACAAGAGAGAAATTCCGGCCAGCTTAAGACCGGTGGGAGACCCGAAGGGAAATGAAAAAATATATATTGAAGACTATATTGAAACGTTTATCAAACAAATTGCGGTTAAAGACGATTCCCCCAAGGTGTTGATCTTATATGGAGAAAACCGGCAGGAAGATGAAATGATTCACCACTATGTTTGCGGAGCGATTCTCGCAGAGGAAATTCTGACTGATGAAAAAATGATTTTCAGGGATTCAATATGGAAAGACGTAAACTGGAAGGCGGAGCATTTTTTTCCCAATCTTCAGGTAGTCGGATGGGCTTATATCCGATATGATTTAGCAGATTTTGCGCAGGGTAAGGTGCAATATACACACAACCGTTGTTTTAGAAAAGATCAGAATGTGTATCTGGAATATTCTGCAGTAGAAAAAAAGGAAGAAGTCTTTTTAGTTAAAAATGAAGTTATGGAAAAACAGAGTGGCCATTTTATCTATTATGAAAGAAATGAGCCAATGCAGAATTATATGGTTACCATGAAACAGGACGAGCCGGAAGAAATCAAACCGGAGGTCGATCTTGCTGCAAAAAAATGCAGGGGAATTGTCAGGGGCAAAAAAGAAGAATTGAAACATAAACAGACCATGGGAATGTTGTATGGGACAAGTATGGCAATGCTTTTGGTAATCACGATTGTCGGAGTGACTTTGTTAAACAATTACAACAAGATGCAAGATATGGAAAAAGTGCTCTCTGATATTTCCAACCAGATGTCACAAAGTAACCGGAATGATCTTGAAGAGACGAATGCTATTTCAGATTCAGTTCTTGCAGATAAGGATGCTTTGCCTCAGGAAAATCTTTTGGCAGAAAACACAGAAGGACTGGAAGCGGATGAGATTATGAATAAAGATGCAGATGGCATTGCAAATGAAAACGAGGATGGCGATACGAATAGTTCTGCAGATTCAGAAAACGGAGAATCGGCTTTGGCAGATTCTGCAACGGATGCATCAGCAGAAACAGCCGATAAGACAAAAGCAGCGAATGGTACGAATGATGTATCAGAAACAAATGCAGAGCAAACAACGGTATCAGATTCTGCAAACAATTCATCTCAAAAAAGTGCAGATGAAACGGCAAATAGTGCAACAGAAAAAGTTGTTTTGCAAACGAGTGATGAGGAAGTCCTTATATCAAATGATGATTCGGTGGAGATTACAGAACAGGAAAATGCAGATACAACTCTTGCAGATTCGCAGGGATCATCGGATCAGACTATTCAAAATAAAACTTATCGGATAGAAAAGGGCGATACTTTAAGTAAAATCAGTCTAAAATTTTATGGAGATGAATATCATATAGATGAAATCTGCAGACTGAACGAAATTACAGATAAAAATGAAATACGATACGGTGTTAACATCGTTCTTCCATAAAATAGTCAGATATGCTACAATATCCTTGTTGTAAAGGAGTAGTAGTATGCGGGAAGAAAAGCTCTCATTTCAGGATAAAATCATAAAGCATCATCTGACGAAGATTTATCGCGTTATACTTTGTGTTGTTTTGGTGATCGTGATTGCCGCCAGTATTCATTTCTACAGAGAGGGAAAGGTATATAGCGAATATGAGGTGGCCAAAACCTATGATTCCATAGGTTCCAAAGATAGCAAAGTTGAGGTGTACAATCAAAATAATATTTTATGTTACAGCAGAGATGGCGTTTCTGCGTACAATGCCAAAGGAGAACAACTTTGGAACAGGACATTTGAAATGCAGTCTCCGATTATCCGTACAAGTGGTGAATATGTTGTCGCCGGAGATTATAAGGGGAACGAAATTTATCTGATGAATGCATTGGGACCTTGTGCCACCATTACGTGCAACAAGATCATTGTGGATGTCAATGTTTCACAGGGTGGAATCGTGATTGCAACATTGGATGATTCTTCCGTGACCTGGTTAGAGTTGTATGCTTCAGACGGGACCAGTCTTGCAACCATCAGGACAACCATGGATCAGACGGGATTTCCGGTTAAATTGTCAATGTCTCCCGACAATAAAAAAATGATGGTTTCCTATTTAAAGGCAAGAGGGAACGGAATTCAGACTAGTCTTGCGTTTTATAATTTTGGCGACGTCGGTCAGAATATGACGGATAAAATCGTCAGTGGTTATGATTATGCCGAAAAAGTAATACCGTTTTTGCATTATGTGGATGAAAATACGGCGGTTTGTGTGGGCGAAGATGTGCTACAGATATATTATGGAAAGCAGATCCCTGAATTAAAAACACAGGCGGAACTAGAAAAGGATATTCAAAGCGTGTATTGTGGGGAAGGATACACGGTGCTTGTTTACCGCAATGAAGAGAGCGAAGATAAATACCGTGCAGATATCTATGACTTAAATGCCAAATTGGTACTTACAAAAACATTTAATATCGAATATGATAATATTGTGATATCCAATAATAATGTGTTGATTTATAATAGTGCAGAAGTTCTGATGTGGAATTTGAAAGGTTTAGAAAAATATAACGGAGAACTCGGAACAGACATCAAAGCGATTATTCCTACAAAAAATGAGATGAAGTTCATTGTTGTCAGAGATGACGGCGTGGAAATGGTGAAATTAAAATAATGGAAGTATTTGTTGTAATTTGTTATGGGATCTTGATTGTCATGACTATTCTCGGGTTTTCCCTGGGGATGGTCCGTGTGTTGACACCGCTTGTATCCGGAATAATGTCTCTTTTATTAATGCTTTTGCTAAAAAACTGGGCATTTGGATTTCTGTTTCAGTGGGCGGTTTTTCAAGGAGAGCATATTCTGTCAAGAATTGTGGTCATTCTTTTGACCTTTGTACTGGGCTCTTTGTTGTTTCGTTGGGTTGTTAAAGCACTCTGCCTTTTGACGAAGCTTCCGATTATACATGGGCTTAATCGTATCCTTGGTGCGGCAGCAGGTTTTTTTGAAGGGACCATGCTTATCTGGCTTATCATGTTTTTTATTGCTACATTTCCGGCTGTTTCATTTTCTCAACTTTGTTATGGTCAGATTGCGGCAGTGCCTTTTCTTTCTTTTTTATATGAGAATAATTTTGTGAAATTTCTCATGGAACTTTTTACACAAATCTGAGTTTAACGGTCTTTTTTGACCGTTAAATTACTTTTTGAAAAAAATTCTAAAAAAACGCAAAAAAGTTGTTGACAATAAAAAAATGAAATGATACTATAAATGAGCCGCGTGTGAAAAGCATGCGGCAAAAAAACGGCTTTCTTTTAAAAAAGAAGCGCAGAACCTTGAAAACTAAACAGCAATGCAACCCTGAAAAATTCCAAGAGAAAATT
>CAMEJJ010000024.1 GCA_945919795.1 uncultured Lachnospiraceae bacterium | reverse complement strand
AAAAATAAATTCAGCTTATGATAATTTGTGTATTAAGCTTTTGTTTTATCTTTGTTATTTAAAATTTCAAATACAACTGCTGCCAGAAGTACGATGCCCTTTACAACCTTCTGCCAGTTTGCATCAATACCCATCAAAGACATACCAAGGTTGATAACACCAATTAATGTTGCTCCGACAACCATACCAAATACAGAACCGGAACCACCGTATGCAGATACACCACCGACTACGCAGGCTGAGATTGCATCCATTTCGTAGTTAGTACCTGCGGTAGAGTTAGCAGCCTGAAATCTTGCGATTACAATATAAGAACTGATAACCGTCAAAACTGCCATATTCAAATAAGCAGTAAACATGATCTTTCTGGTATCAATACCTGACAATCTGGTTGCTTCCGCATTGCCACCAATGGTATAGAAATAGCGGCCCAATGTCGTCTTGGAGGTAATAAAACTATATACCAGAATAATTGCAGCTACCCAAACCAAAACGGTAGGAATACCGCCTGCCTTTGCGAGCTTATATGCAAAGAGCATAATGACTGCAACCGAAAGAACCGATTTTACAATGACAGCTGTCATAGAATCTGCTTCATAACCCTTTTTCAATTTGGTTGCTCTTGTCATGACATTGAGAACAACTACAATAATACTTGCAATAATACCAACCGCAATACAAACAACATTAATCTGACCAATCGGTGAACTGAAAATTTTACCGGAAAAAGCATTTAAGAAACCGCTCGGAAAAGGTGCAATACTACCGGTTGAACTGTTTGCACTCAAAAGTGCGGTACCAAGTCCACGGAAAGCAAGGAAACCTGCCAATGTCGCAATCCACGGCGGAACATTTAAATAAGCAATCAAGAAACCAAGAATGCAACCATAAATGACACCAATTCCCATCATAAGTACAACTGCCACAAATGGATTCATCCCTTTAACTACCATAAAGATACCGCCCATTGCTCCAATAAAGCAGACGAAAGAACCACAGGCCAAATCAATATTACCACCGGTCAACATACACATCAGCATACCTGTTGCCAATATGTAAACATATGCATTTTGTGTAATCAAAGCATTGAAGTTTAATGCTTCAAACATCTGTCCATTTGTCATGATTGTGAAGAAAAGGAACACAAGAACAAGGACAATTAACATCGTATTTTTTCTTAATACTGCTACTGCATTTTTCATGATTCATCCTCCTCCTTATTTCTTCTTCTTGGACATTACGTCGAAGATGATTGCGATTAACAATACAAGTCCTTTTACTACCTTTTGATAGTTTGCTTCAACACCCATGATACTCATGCCCATGTTGATAACACCCATCAAAGTTGCACCAATTACAACGCCGAAGATATTTCCTTCGCCACCGTATGCAGATGCACCACCTACAAAGCAGGCCGCAATGGCATCCATTTCATACATCTGACCGAATGTCGGCTGTGCGCCGCATGCTCTTGCAACTGTTAAGATACCTGCCAGACCTGACATCAGTCCCATATTGATATATGCAAAAAAGTATACTTTTCTGGGGTCGATACCGGAAAGCTTTGTTGCCTTCTCATTACCGCCAACTGCGTAAAGGTAACGTCCCATTCTTGTTTTAGAAGTAACATATCCGTAAGTTACTAAAACTAAAACAATCCAGATTAAAGATGTCGGAATTCCTTTGTACTGTGCCAGTTCATAGAAAATCCAGATGACAACGCCACAGATAATGAACATCTTTATAATCTCTGTTGCCAACGGAGGAACTTCATAGTCTTTTGTTTTTGCACTGATTCTGTTTTTTAACACAAACGCAACATAAATAACGGCAATAATGATACCTACCAAAAGACAGGTAACATTGAACGAACCGTTTCCGAAGAAATCCGGAACATAACAATCAGCTCCACCACCAAACACATTCAAAAATGTGGTATTACTGATACCAACGGTCATACCGTTTAACACAACGTTAGATAATCCACGGAACGCATACATACCGGACAATGTTGCAATGAATGGCGGAACCTTGATATAGGCAATCCAAAATCCCTGCCATACACCTACTAACAGTCCTCCAACTAACATCACTATGACTGCAACCCAGACATTGACATTGCTTGCCATAACAACGGCACCGATACCACCGATAAAGCAGACAACGGATCCACACGCCAAATCGATATTACCACCGGTTAAAATACATAACAACATACCTGCTGCCAATACGAATACATATGCATTCTGGGAAATCAAGTTGTTAATATTCTGCGGAAACAAAATTTTGCCGCCCGTTTTCCAATAGAAGAAAGCTACTACTAAAACAAGGGCAATTACCATTGTGTATTTTTTTAGAATATCTGTAATTTTTATTCCACTCATTTCTATTCGCTCCTTCCTGATTGTAAAATGCTTGCCATGATATTAACCTGAGTTGCTTCACTGGCATTCATTTCACCAACAATTTTTGCTTCATTCATAATATAGATACGATCACTCATACCGATTACTTCCGGTAATTCAGAGGAAATCATAACTACAGACTTACCTGCTGCTACCAGATCATTAATGATACAGTAGATTTCATATTTGGCACCTACGTCAATACCTCTGGTAGGTTCATCCAAAATCAATACATCCGGATCTGTAAACATCCACTTTGCCAGCAATACTTTCTGCTGGTTACCACCGGATAAGTTTCCGACATTCTGCTCAACAGAAGGAGTTTTCGTCTTCAACTTTTCTTTATATTCCACAGCCACCTGATATTCTTTATCCACATCGATGACGTTGTGGTTGCTGACGCCTGCCATATTGGCAAGAGAAGTATTGACACGGATCGGGTTGGATAAAACCAGACCATTTCCTTTTCTGTCCTCTGTAACATAGGCAAGTTTTGCATTGATTGCCTGACGAGGATTTTTCAAGACAACTTCTTTTCCATTGATTGTCAAAGTACCTGAAATATTGGTTCCGTAAGAACGTCCAAAAATACTCATTGCAAGCTCGGTACGACCTGCTCCCATCAATCCGTAGATACCGACAACTTCTCCTTTTCTGACATTCATGTTAACGTTATCTACCACAATTCGTTCGGGATATAACGGATGATGTACCGTCCAATTCTTTACTTCCATATTGATGTCACCGATTTTTACATCATGACGTTTCGGGAAACGATCGGTAATCTCACGGCCAACCATTCCTTTGATGATTCGGTCCTCGCTGATTTCCATTTCATGACAGTTCATGGTTTCAATGGTAGAACCGTCACGAACGACTGTAATCTTATCTGCTACGTATACAACCTCATTTAATTTATGGGTGATAATAATCATGGTCATGCCCTGTTTTTTAAACTCTAACATTAAATCTAACAGAGCTTTGGAATCTGTTTCATTTAAAGATGAAGTAGGCTCATCCAAAATCAACAGCTTGGCATTTTTGGCAAGCGCTTTGGCAATTTCCACAAGCTGTTGCTTACCGGTACCAATCTCCTTAATGAGTGTACGTGAAGATTCGGACAAACCAACCATTTTCAGATATTTGTCAGCTTCACCATAGGTTTCGTTCCAGTTAATCGCATTTTTTCTTCCTCTTTCGTTACCGAGGAACATATTTTCACCGATGGACATCTGTGGAACAAGAGCTAATTCCTGATGAATAATGACAATTCCTTTTCCTTCCGAATCTTTAATGTTATGGAACTGGCAGACTTCTCCGTTGTAGATAATATCGCCCTCATAACTTCCATAAGGATAAATACCACTCAGAACATTCATGAGTGTGGATTTACCCGCACCATTTTCTCCAACCAGTGCGTGGATTTCTCCCTCTTCAACCTGCAAATTTACATTGTCTAAAGCTTTAACACCGGGGAAGGTTTTGGTAATGTTTTTCATTTCAAGTAATATATTTGCCAAACTTATCCCTCCAATTCAAAGAATCTTCTCATAGTCTCTTTTTATGTATTTACTAGAATAAACAGGCGGGTTATTACCCGCCTGCTATAAACATTTTGAATATCAAATTCTGATATTACTTTAACTGATCTTCTGTATAGTATCCAGAGTCAATTAATAATTCTTTGTAGTTGTTTACATCTGCGAATACAGGCTGGCAAAGGTATGAAGGGATAACTCCTGTACCGTTGTCATATGTTGTTGTATCGTTAACATCAACTGTTTCGCCTTTTAAGATCTGACCTACCATCTTAACTACCTGGCTTGCAAGTGTACGAGTATCTTTAAATACTGACATAGACTGTTTTCCGGCAATCATGTTCTTTGTATTTTCAATATCGCAGTCCTGACCGGTAATAATCGGGTAAGTTCCGTTGTAGTTTGCTGCTAAAGCATTTTCTACACCAAGTGCAGTAGAGTCATTTGAGCATAACCAAACATCTACGTTTGTACCATCTGAGTAGTTAGAAGATAAGATGTTCTCTGCTCTTGACTGAGCTGTTTCTGTTGCCCACTGAGGAGTTGCACACTCATCAAATGTCTTCTGTCCTGAAACAACGTTTAATTTGCCTGATTCGATGTAAGGTTCTAATACTTTATAAGCACCGTTGAAGAAGTAACCTGCATTGTTATCACCGGGGTCACCAGCTGTGATTTCAAGATTGAAAGGACCTGCTGCATTGTCAAGATCCAATGTATCTACTACGTACTGGCCCTGAACGGTACCTACCATGTAGTTATCGAATGTAGCGTAATAAGAAACTGCATCTGAGTTCATTAATAAACGGTCATATGCAATTACAGGGATATTGGCATCTTTAGCCATATCAAGAGCTTCACCAAGAGATGAGCCTTCGATTGCTGCGATAACTAATACATCTGCACCGCTTGAAATCATATTTTCAATCTGTGAAACCTGTGTCTGAACATCGTTAGAAGCGTACTGAAGGTCAACTTCGTAACCTGCTGCTTTTAATTCAGCTTCCATGTTAGAACCATCCTGATTCCATCTCTGTAAATCTTTTGTAGGCATTGATACACCAACTTTTGTGCCGCCTGCTGATGCTCCCTCACTTGAAGTTGTTCCAGCGTCTGAACCACATCCAACTAATAAAGATGCAACTACAGCAACGCTCAATACTGCGCTAAGTAATTTCTTTTTCATTTCTGAAATTCCTCCCTTTTTAAATATATACTTTTCACCCAAAGGAAACGATCTGCTTCCTTGTTACATTTATCAATATAGCACAAGGCAAATAGTAAATGTTTGCGAACTTCTGTAAATTTTTATGAGCGTGCACGAGCAAAAAAAGGCGTATCTAGCATTTTTTTGCCTATCTTTTTTCAAAAAGACAATTTTTTGCTAGCATACGCCTTTTTTCATGCAACTCCATGCCCTATATCTTTATATTGTACTGTCAGAAATACGAACTACTATATTTGGGGCATTTTCATTTTTCCTTAATTGGCATTTCCTACATTTAAATAGACATCTTCCCGCAAATGAAAGCCACTGTCAATGATAATCCGGTCCATGTTGGATGCATTTACAGCAACCGGTTCAAAGACAATTCCAGGAACAACATATTTCCCATCGGACATGGAAACATTGATTTGCTCCGGCTCCTTTCCCGCAATCAGTTCCATGGTGCATTCCGCAGCGGTCTTTGCCTGTATTTCGACAGGCTTATATACGGTCATGAGCTGCGTTCCTTCCACAATCCGCTGGCAGGCTTCTAATTCCGCATCCTGTCCGGCAACGAGAATTTCTCCGGCCTTTCTCTTTTCTGCCAGTACGCGGACAGTATGTGCAGCCAGACTGTCATTGCCGCACATAATGGCATCAATTTCATCCAAAATATCGGCATGCTCATATATATAATCGGATGCATATTCCGGCTTCCAGTTATCCGCATGCATCACATCTACAATCTCATTATTGTTTTCCTGCATGACTTTTGTAAATCCGGCATTTACCATGGAAACGTTATTGTCAGTCGTAGGACCGCCAAGAATCAGAACCTTTCCGTCCTTCACACCGGCTTTTACCAGTTCTTCCCCCATCATGCGACCAACCGCTTCGTTATCAAAAGATATATATAAATCCACATTTGCATTATAAATCATGCGGTCATAAGCAATGACGACAATACCTGCATCTTTTGCCTTTTTTACAACTTCCGACAAACCGTCCGAATCAACACCCACAATCAGAATGGCATCCATTTTTTTATCAATCAGATACTCAATCTGGGCGATTTGCTGATTCACATCTCCGTTGGCATTTTGTACATTGACCTCCGCACCCAGTTCCTTTGCTGTTGTCACAAAAATATCCCTGTCTCTTTCCCAACGTTCAATCAGAAAAGAATCAAAACTAAAACCAATCTGAATTTTATCTTCCTGCTCTTTTTCTATCTCTTCTGTTTCCGGCTGTTTCTCACAACCGGAAAGCAGACATATCATGATACCTGTTATGATGATACAAAAAAACCTTTTTACAAGACTTCTACTTATTCTGGATTTAACCATTTTTGCTCTCCTTATACTCTGTCGGAGTCAATCCGACATTCTTTTTAAATGTCCGGCTAAAATAGTTTGGATCGGCATATCCCACCTGTGCGCAGATTTCTTTCATGGATAAACCGGACCCTGATAATAATTCTTTGGCTTTTTCCATACGGATGGAAGTCAGATATTCAATAAAATTCTCACCGGTTTCTTCTTTAAATATTTTACTAAAATAGTAAGGACTGATATCAACAGCTCTGGACACATCGTCCAAGGAAATTTCTTTCTGGAAGTTTGCCTGAATATATGCTTTTGCCTGATTGATAATACCTCCGGACTGCATTTCCATATTGTTGGCCACTTCCCTTACTGCCTGTCCCATTTTATCAATAAACCATCCGCGCAACATTTCCATATCCGTCATCCCCATAATCGTGGGCAGATAGTCCTGCCTCGACCGAAAACGGTAAGTTCTTCCGGTAGCATTGTAACTGATAGTTTCTGCTCTTAACACAAATTCCAGCACTTTCAGTTTAATGTCATAATCGCAATCACCATAGTTTTCAATCATCCAGTCAAAATATCGATTTACCGCCGTATGCTGCCCATCCACATTACCCTTTTTTGTTTCCTCAAAAATTTCATGTTCCGTTTCAACCGGATAGTTTTCCTCGTACTCACAGATAATCGGGATATCATCCACATGTGCCACACTGCCGTCTGTCTGAATCAGGGCACGAAGCGCCTCATTATAAGATTTCATGGAATCCCGAAGCTTTCCGATAGAACCAAAACCCATGCGGAATGAAACATCGGTCCGCTTTCGCAGTTTCCGCACCAGTTCTCTGGCTTTATCAATCAGTTTAATTCGCTCATTATAATCCAAGCTTGCTTTTTCGGAGGGTATCAGGACGGCAATTTTGTTTGCCATAACCGAACCTATAATACACGGGAAATATCCTTTTACTATTTCGCGCACCTCATGATAATGATCCTGAACACGAACGGAAGTACCTATGACATTGGTCATATGATTGCCTTCCTGATTTTCACCGAATACCAGAGCTCCCATATAACAGTAATCCGCCTGCAATTCCAGCAGGGTTTTAAAATTTTCAATATCTTCTTCAAAGTATTCCTGAAACAGAAGATTATAAATCAGACCGTTTTCGATAATGGGAACAACGGTCTCCATCCTTTCCCGGATAATCAGCTCCTCACTTCTTTTTTCACGGTCCTTATCAATCATGGACATGGCTCTCTTTAAAACATCAATGATTTTACTCTTTTCCACCGGTTTATTGAGATATTCCAAAACCCCCAGATTAATCGCCTCTTTTGCATAATCAAATTTATCATATGCACTCATGACAATAAAAATGGTATTGGAATTGTTGCGCCTAATCTCCTTCATAGCTTCAATTCCGTTAATTCCCGGCATCTGGATGTCCATAAATGCAATATCCGGTCTGAAATGTTCTGCAAGTTCAATCACATTTCTTCCGGTTTTTGCAGATTCTATCTGACATGCATCCCCAAATTCTTTTTCTATGATAAAGCGAAGTGAATCTATAACAATTCCTTCATCATCCGCCAACATAATCTTATACATGGCTTTCCTCCTTTTCTTTCGGAATGGGAATGGAAATAATCACACGCGTTCCCTGATTTTTTCCCAGCGAAACAATCTCAAATATATCATCTCTGTCATAAAAAAGCCGTAATCTGCTGATCACATTCTGCAATCCAATCCCGTTGGAATTTTCATCCAGATGGTTTTCAAAAGACTGATCCGACATAATCTTTTCAATCGTTTCTTTTGAAATGCCTATTCCATTATCTTCCATCACCAGACGGGCAACACCTGCTTCCGTATCTTCGTATAATTCCACACGAATGACACCTTCCCATGAAATTCCTCTGATTCCGTAATTGACACTGTTTTCAATTACAGGCTGCAAAATCATACTTGGAATCATCAGGCCGGTCAGTTTTTCATCAATATCTTTTTCGTAATGAATCTCACCGGAAAACCGTACGTTTAAAATATAAATATAAGTATCAATCAACTCCAGTTCTTCCTTTAAAGAAACCGTATCGTGATCTTTTTTTATATTATAACGGAAAAACTGAGCCACGTTCTGGACATATTCATAGGTTTTGTCCGCATCCTCCATCATGGCAAGCTGGGCACCGGCATTTAATGTATTAAATAAAAAGTGGGGATTAATCTGTGCCTGTAAGTATTTCAACTGCGCATCTTTTAAATGCGTTTCCATTTTCAATTCTTTTTCTTTTAATGCACGCTCATTGTCCATACTGGTACGAAGTCTGCTGATGTAATTTCGGATACTGATAATCATCTGATTAAATGCATTACTTACGACTCCGATTTCATCTTTGGAAGAAACCTCCAGCATATCGACATCCAGATTGCCGGCAGCAACTTCATCGGCCACTTGCGACAGTGCGGTCAAAGGTCTGGTAATATCACGTATTACCATTAAAACCAGAAAAACATTTGCGAAAGCAACGAAGATAAAAACAAACATATTAACAACTTCCACATAGCGAAGCGCCTTCGACAAAGCCGTATAATTCGTCGTATTATACTTAAACTGCGACATATTCAGACTTCCGATATAGGATTTTAAGTATTCATAAATCGTGGCAGCTTCTTCATTATAATATCTGTATTTTTCAACATTTCTTCCTCGTTTTGCATCAATAGCCAGTTCTGTGTAACTGAGATATTCTTCCGACATATTACGAATGTTTCTCTCCATACGCTGTACTTCACTGCCCGTTACCTGATCCGATAAATTCTCCAGATGCGCACTGTATTCCTGATAGGATTTATAATAGGCATCCATCGAATCGGTTGTTTTCGTATTCAGATAACTGTTCATGTCACTTTGAACCTGATCCAGTAAATCGGAAAGTTGATTCAGATTAATATTACTGGTATAAATCTGATCCAGACGGTGCATCATGACATTGATATTGATATACATAAACAAATTGACTGCAAGCACCAGCAACGTAGTTAAAAAATAGACTCCGACCAGTTTTTTCTGAATGGAAAGATTGTTGATTTTATCCTGAATTTTCATCACTCTTCTCCTTCCATATATTCATCGATGTTATCCTGGCCCACCACATACGTATCTACTGTATAATAATCGCTGACATAGCCTTCATCCAGGTAGTCATTCAGTGCATCCACGCAATATTTTCCCATTTGTGCCGTATCCATGGAAATCGTAGAAAAGATAATATCTTTCTGCACGGCATTTAAGATGGTATCCGAATCATAATATCCGATAATATTGGTTTTTCCTACCCGGTTATAATCAATGACTGCCTGATAGGCACAATTGGTATGAATTTCATTCAGACAGATTAAAATATCCGGAACCTCTTTCTGTCCGATAAAAATATCCCGAATCGATTCCTCTGCCGTAAAATCACCGGAATCATCCACGGCATAGGTACTTACCATTACGCGATTTTCCATGGAACTGTTTTTTGCTATTTCTTCCTTTATTCCTGACAGCAAAAGATTTTGTCCGGTGTTATCCGATTCCTTTCCAATCAGAACCAGTACTGACACAGGCTTATTTCCATTATATAATGCATCATTTTCCGCAAGCATATGACCAACCAGTTTTACCATTTCTCTTCCATAGGTCTGTCCTAAACTATAGCGGCTGATGCCGACATAACTGATTCTGTCACTGTCGGAAATATCCTGCGAAACCGTCACGACCGGAATTCCGTTATCTATGGCTTTTTCCATGCTCCTCTTTAATACAATATCATCTTCCCCCTCCAGAATGATTCCATCCACATCCGATGCAATGGCAATATCCAGACGTTGATCCATACTGTATCCGGTTCCGATATTTCCCGCAAAAAGTTCCACAAAGGCATTGGAATTTTCACCTTCCGCCTTTGCTCCGTTATAAATTGACTGCCAGAAATCCGCACGATCATTGCTTGTAATCATAGCATAATATTTATCATACTTTCTGTATTCCTGTATTTCCTCCTGCAGATTGTTTTTATCATATTGCACACGGAAAATATAGACTCCCAGAAAACTGATGGCAATCATTAAGGCCAATAAAAGGACTGGCGTAACAGTATAAAATTTCTTTTTGGAATTGTTTGAATCCGTTTTCACAATCGTATCCTTTCCGTGGTGCAGTCAATATATTTCTATTACTGCATCGACCATCCGCTTTCCATCTGCTTCAAATTCTCTTTTTACTTCAAAACCCAGTTTTTTGCAAAGCTTATCCGATGCAATATTTTCTTTTTGATATAAAACACGAATCGTCCTTAAGTCCATCTCTTTACAATAATGAAGAATGGCATCGCAGATCTCAAATGCATATCCCTGCCTCTGGTAATCCTTGGCAATCACAAATCCGATCTCCGGCGTATCATAACCATCCCGCCACGCCAGACCGGCTCTTCCGATGATGGTATTGGTCTCTTTTAATACAATGACCCAGATGCCCAATCCGCAAAAACGGTACACCTGTTCAATATAATCACGAATATAAGCCCTCTCTTTTTCCCGGTCTTCATATAGGTTTTCGGTATATCTGCTCACTTCCGGATCCTTATACACCTCATATAAAGCATCCAGATCATCCTCTGTCATTTCCCGCAAAATACAACGTCTTGTCTGTAGTATGGTCCATGGAATATGATAAAAACGCTTAGCGATATTGCAAAGATACGCATAATCTATCCCATCAAAATCGGTGAATGCATATGGAATTTGAGATATCGATTCCTCTTTATTACCATCATGCAAATATAATAATGAAGGAATTCCTTTTTCCTGAACCGTTTTGCATACATCCGGAATGTCCGTAATAAAAAAATCAATATCTATCAAATCAATATTTGTTCGCGACAAAAAAGGGTCCGGCGATTCATTTATTTTTACTGTCTCTATTCCCGAAAGATTTTCTTTCAGTATATTCTTCTGCTTTGCAGAAACCATTGCTGAAAAAACAATCATAATACTTGAAATACAGATTTCATAGCTTTTTCCTGTATTTCTCTTGAATTGTTCCACTAAATAATGATTCGATTGTACTGATGATTGACCTTTTGATTGCATTCCTTATTGCACTTCCGATGCTTTTCTTGATTTCGTTTCCGATTGTTTGTCTGACTGCGCTTTAAAACGCTCTCGTAATCGTATTTCTGCTTGATTTTCTGACATTTCCGATCTAACCCCGAGCTGTTTCTTTACATCCGGTCTTTTTTTCGCTAGAATAAGATAGGATTCCGGACATAGTAACATTATATATGATTCCGGCAAAAGAAACAAACAGGAGGTATAAAAATGGCACAAAATCCGATTGTTACCATTACTATGGAAAACGGCGATGTTATGAAAGCAGAATTATATCCTGAAATTGCACCGATTTCCGTAAACAATTTTATCAGTTTAATTAAAAAAGGTTATTACGACGGTCTCATTTTCCACAGAGTTATCCGTGGTTTTATGATTCAGGGCGGATGCCCCGAAGGAACCGGAATGGGTGGCCCCGGCTATTCCATCAAGGGTGAATTTTCACAAAACGGTTTCAAAAATGACTTAAAACATACAGAAGGTGTTTTATCTATGGCAAGATCCATGATGCCCAATTCTGCCGGCAGTCAGTTCTTCATTATGCACAAAACATCTCCGCACTTAGACGGAGCATACGCTGCATTTGGCAAAATTACAGAAGGTATGGATGTTGTAAATAAAATTGCCGAAACACCCACTGATTATTCTGACCGCCCTCTCGATGACCAGAAAATCAAATCCATGACAGTCGACACCTTTGGAATCGACTATCCTGAACCCGAAAAAATGTAACCGCTCTGTACACCCATCGGGCGCTTTGCCCTTGCCGGGATGCGAAATGGTGTCCGGACGGGCTTGCGACGATGATTGCCGAAGTTCGGACTACTTGGCAAGTTTTTCGTGCAATTCTTAGAGGCAAAAAATGCAAAAAATAATGCCGGATTTCTTCGTTCAAAGACCGTAAGGTCTGCGTTTGAAATCCGGCATTTAATCGTTACTTTGTATTTTTTGTCTCTTAGAAGTGCTAGAAAAATTTGTGTAGTCCGAACTCGGCAGACATCGTCGCAAGCCCGTCCCACTCCATTTCGCATCCCGGCAAGGGCAAAGCGCCCGACAACAATAAAAAACAGAACAAGCCCCGGATGGTGGAAGCATCCGAAGCCCGCCCTGTATATGTTAAACTAAGGGATTAGATAAACGCTTGTTTATTCAACGTCCTGTAATGCTGCAAAGTTTTCTTCTCCTGTACGGATTTTAACTACTTTATCAACATTGTATACGAAGATTTTGCCATCTCCGATATGTCCTGTATAGAGTGCTTTTTTCGCAGCTGAAATGACATCATCAACGGGAATAGCACTGACAACTACTTCGATTTTTACCTTGGGAAGTAAGGTTGCATCCACTTCAACACCACGGTATTTCTCGCCGGCACCTTTCTGGATACCACAACCCATAACCTGTGTTACCGTCATACCGGTTACACCAAGGTCGTTCATTGCTTTCTTAACAGCTTCATATCTTGACAGTTTAGCAACGATAACGACTTTATAAATTCCGGAAGCAGGTACCAAATCAGGAGCTTTTGCAACAGAAACTGCTGCATTCTTAGCTGCTTCAGAAGCTTCGTCATAATCGTCTGTACCAAGATTGGTATTGGCATTTACTTCCATTGTCATGGTATTGGAAATATCCATGATAGAGAAGCCTGCATATGCACTCGGTAAACCATGTTCTTTTGCATCCAAACCAATGATTTCTTCTTCTTCGGAAACTCTTAATCCAAAGATTGCTTTAATAATCAGGAATACAATAATCATGGTGATAACTGCCCATGCTGCAACGGAAATAAATCCGATAAACTGTAATCCCAATAATTCAAATCCACCGCCGTAGAACAGACCAACTAATTCTTTTCCGTCTGCATTGGCAATGCTGTAGCCGGGAGCAGAATTGGTTGCAAATAAACCAACTGATAACGTACCCCAGATACCATTCATACAGTGAACAGCAACAGCACCAACGGGATCATCGATATGTAATTTGTAATCTAACAGCCATACACCGAAGCAAACCAGTAATCCGGCAACAATACCGATTACAATTGCACCAATTCCATCTGTTACATCGCAAGGAGCGGTAATTGCTACCAAACCTGCCAAAGATGCATTTAAGCACATGGAAACATCAGGTTTGCCATATTTAATCCATGTGAAAATCATACATGTTACCGTTGCAATTGCAGGTGCAATTGTTGTTGTAACAAAGATAGATCCAAGCTGTTCCAGACTTGTTGCTGCGGCACCGTTAAATCCATACCAACCTAACCAAAGGATGAATACACCAAGTGCACCAATCGGTAAGTTGTGACCGGGGAAAGCATTTACTTTAATAACTTTACCATCTTTATCTTTCTGGAATTTACCAATACGGGGTCCAAGAATTTTTGCACCAACTAAAGCGGCAAGACCACCAACCATATGGATGGCACAAGAACCGGCAAAATCATGGAAGCCTAACTGAGCTAACCAACCGTCGCCCCAGATCCAGTGTGCTTCAATCGGATAAATCAAAGCGGAAATAACACCGGAATATACACAATAAGATAAGAATTTGGTTCTTTCAGCCATTGCTCCGGAAACGATGGTTGCTGTGGTTGCACAGAACACCAAGTTAAATACGAAGTTAGACCAATCAAAATTTGCATAATTTGTGAAGATATCAAATCCGGGTTTACCGATAAAGCCCATCAAATCTTCTCCCAACAGCAAGCTAAAACCGATTAAGATGAATGTTACTGTACCGATACAGAAATCCATCAGGTTTTTCATAATAATGTTGCCTGCGTTTTTTGCTCTGGTAAATCCGGCTTCCACCATGGCAAAACCTGCCTGCATCCAGAATACCAGTGCGGCACCGATTAAAAACCAGACACCAAACACTTGACCGTTAACGGCCTCAAAAATCTCTTCTGTCATAATTCATTCCTCCTCATTGAACAAAAAAATAAAGTCTATTACACACAACAGCCACGCCTTTGTGGTAACAAACTTTAACCCTTTGTTTACTATACTGAACATTTCTGTCCTTCTGTCTTTCTTTCTGAGTATCGGTATCTCAAAAAAGAAAAAGGCACTGAATTTACTTCAGCGCCCTTGCTTAATGTCGAGTATAGAATAGAACTTTTAAAAAGTCAACCAAAATAATTGTATTTATATTAATACAATTTATATCCGTTCCTTATTAATCTATCTTATTTTTATATTTTCCCTTTTCAGATTTGTGTTGCATAAAAACACATGATTTGAGCATAACTTTGAAATTCATAAAACATGAGAAAGTAGAAAATACCTTATAAAAGGGAGGATGCCGGGTCAACACTTGGTTGCCCGGCATTTATTATGAAAAAGTTTCTATAATATAATTAACACACTGATTAATCAATCATCTTATAATCTTATTATATGTTTGGAAAATGACAAAACCATGTTATGTAAATTAAGTTTTTGAAACAAAATTGTAAACAAAATATGAACAGCTTCTCTTTTCTCGTATTTTTATGTCCATTTCCTGCTCAATATGCCCCGGTTTCAATAAAAAAGACACCCTCGGGAATGTTTTCATTCCGGGGGTGTCCTAATCATTTGTTATGCATTAAGCACTCATTTTAAAATTATCGTCAACTTAGACAAGTTGAATTAAGCCTGTCCAACAGATCCGAATAATTCCATTTTTTCTTTTACTTTAGCTTTGATTGCATCAAAACCGGGTGCTAATAACTTACGAGGATCAAATCCTTTGCCTTCTAAGTCTTTGCCTGCTTCTACGTATTTACGTGTAGCTTCTGCGAATACTAACTGGCATTCTGTATTAACGTTGATCTTAGCAACACCAAGATCGATTGCTTTTTTGATCATGTCATCCGGAATACCTGTACCGCCGTGAAGAACTAAAGGAAGATCTCCTGTTTTCTGCTGAATAGCATCTAAAACGTCAAACTGTAATCCAGCCCAGTTTGCAGGATATTTTCCGTGAATGTTACCGATACCTGCTGCTAAGAAGTCAACTCCTAAATCAGCAATCTGTTTGCATTCTGCAGGATCTGCACATTCGCCCATACCTACAACACCGTCTTCTTCACCACCGATAGAACCAACTTCAGCTTCGATAGAGATTCCTTTGTCATGGGCAGCTTTTACTAATTCGGTTGTCTTTGCAATGTTTTCATCGATTGCGAAATGAGATCCGTCAAACATGATTGATGAAAATCCTGCTTCGATACATTTATAGCAGTGATCATATGAACCATGGTCAAGATGTACTGCTACGGGAACTGTGATGTTCTGGTCTTTGATGAAACCGTTAACCATACCCATAACAACATCGTAACCGCCCATATATTTGCCTGCGCCTTCAGATACACCGAGGATTACAGGTGAATTGCATTCCTGAGCTGTTAATAAGATTGCTTTTGTCCATTCTAAGTTGTTGATGTTGAACTGACCTACTGCATAGTGGCCTGCTTTTGCTTTTTTGAGCATTTCTGTTGCTGAAACTAATGCCATTTTAAATTACCTCCGTTTATACTTTAAATACGCGCAATAAGTACGCGCTCTTGCGCTTATTATAGCGCACTTTTTTTTAAAATGGAATATCAAAAAAGAAAATCATATCAATAGTTTTAAACTTTTATACGGTTTTTTATACAGTTTTTATTTAATAGGATATTCTAGTATCTCTTCTTTCACATATCCTGCCTGTGCAACCGCCTCGACGGAAGGAATAATTAAATCCAAAGACTGGAATTCATTTTTTATATTGACATTCGTATGTTTTCCACCATTTTCGCCGTCCAAAGTCCACGGTACTTCTACCTGGCACCGAAATTCAATCTGCTGTGCCTTAAAGCACTGCATATACTCGGAATCAACCTTATCATCCAGAATGGCGATGATAATCTGATTCAATTCATTGATATTACGGGGACGTTTGATTAAGCATACTTCAAAATACCCATCATTTAAATCTACGGTCTTTCCTGTCAGCTTGGAGAACCCTCCGACTGAACGGGAATTGGTTACCATGCCGTAGATATATTCCCCTTCGTATACCTGTCCATCGCACAGGATCTTCATTTCATAACTGGTAATCGAACTCAGCCTTTTTGCACCTTCCAAAAGATAGGCCGCATGCCCCAAAACGTTTTTGATATGCTGGTCGGTTTCATAAGAAACATCCGTAAACAGTCCAAATGCTGCAACATAGATAAAATAGTTATCATTAAATCTGCCGGCATCACATGGATAAAATCTGCCGTCCACGATTTCTTTTGCCGCTTTTACCATATCGTTGGAGATGCGAAGGGATCTGGCAAAATCATTGGTAGAACCGGCAGGAATATATCCAATCGGAATTTTTTTATCTAATTGAAGCATTCCCGTAACAACTTCATCCATCGTTCCGTCGCCACCGCTACAGACAATCAGATCATATCCTTTTGCCTTTTGGAGCACTACATTGGTGGCATCCATACGAGCCTGCGTGGGATGAACCGTGACTTCATATCCGCCCTTTGTAAACACATCAATGATATCCAGTAAATGACTTTTAATCATTGCTTTCCCCGCACGCGGATTGTAAATAAAAAGCATTTTTTTATCCAATAACCATCATCCTTTCTTTTTGCTATAACTTAAGAAAGGCTGTCGCAAATTTCTTTACGATAGCCTAATCCTCATATTGTCGTAAGCTTACATTAATTTTCTTTTCCGCTGATATAATCTTCCAGACTATCAACAGCTGCATTTTCATCTGTACCTTCGGCAATAACAGTAACCTCTTCCCCTGCATTGAGTCCCAAACTCATCATTCCCATAATACTCTTTGCATTTACCTTTTTACCTTCTGCCTCAATGTAAATTTTGCTGTCAAACATACTAGCTTTCTGAACAAGAACTGCGACTGGTCTTGCCTCTAGTCCGTTTGCCAATTGAATTTGCATAGATTTCTGAATCATTCCTTGACCTCCTAATTAACCCTTAATCTCTCTGCAAGCTCACTTAACTTTCGTAATCTGTGATTAACGCCTGATTTTCCGACCGGCGGATCCATTAACTGAGACAATTCCACAAGTGACGCCTCCGGGTAAGCCAGTCTTACCTCTGCCACTTGTCTCAGATTATCTGGAAGCCTGTGTAAACCATAGTTCTTCCGGATCAACATAATATCTTCCACCTGTTTGGTCGCAGCATTTACCGTTTTCGCGATATTTGCTGTTTCGCAGTTTACTCTGCGATTTATAGAATTCCGCATATCCTTCATAATGCGAGTATTCTCAAGGTTCATGAGAGAAATATGTGCGCCCATGATATTTAGCATATCCACAATTTCTTCTCCGTCTTTGATATATACAACATAATTCTTTTTCCGAAGTACCATCTTGGCACCGATGGAAAAGGTCTTAAGAATTTGAATGAATTCTTCTGCCATGTCTTCATGGTCAAACACAAACTCCATATGATAACCCTTTTCGGGATTACTCATGGAGCCGATTGCCAAATAGGTTCCCCTGATAAACGCACGTCTGCAACAATCTTTTTTCAGCAAAAGCATGTCTACACAAGATTGCAGAACCGGCTCTTCGGATTCTTTGTATTTCTTGATTGCCATCAGGACTTCTTTTATTTCATCCGGCTTTTCTATCCGAATCTCATAAGACAGAATTTTGGACGAAAAACTGTGCTTTCGTATCAGAATACCAGAATATATATTAAATGTTTTTTTAATCAATGTAAAGCATTTTGTTGCAATCGCTTTATTTTCCGCGGCAATGCCAATCACCATATGGCCGGAATTGCTTTTTTTAACAAATCCACAATAGGAAAAATAAGCTGCCAGCTCTGCTATCTGGCAATGCCTTCCATTGCCGTTAACCGATAACAGTTCCTCTTTCACATCTCCGGAAAAAGACATGTTCTCACATCCGCCTCTGTACTAAAATTCACCGATCCGGATTACTTCCGGTTCTAAAGTAACAAAAAACCGTTCTTTTACTTTTTCGGTCACTTCATCCATCAGTTCCGAAACATCTGCTGCCGTCGCATTTCCTTTATTAATAATGAATCCACAATGCTTTTCGGATACCTGAGCCCCGCCTATGCGAAATCCTCTCAAACCCGCATCCATAATCAGCTTTCCGGCAAAATAGCCTTCAGGCCGTTTAAAGGTACTTCCCGCACTTGGAAATTCCAAAGGTTGTTTACTGCGGCGCTTTTCATTGAAATCTGCCATCTTAGCTTCAATTTCCGAAACGTTTCCTTCCTGTAATACAAGCTCCGTCTCCAGAACAATGAAAGGTCGGTTTTTAATGACACTGGTGCGATATCCAAAGTTCATAGTCTCGTTGGACAATACCATCACTTCACCGCTATCACTCAATACCGTAACTGACTGAACTACCTGCTTCATCTCTCCGTCATAGGCACCCGCATTCATAACGATGGCTCCACCGATTGTGCCGGGAATGCCAGCGGCAAACTCCAGTCCGGTCAGCGAATGTTTTGCTGCTGTTTTTGATACAACTGTCAGCATGGCACCTGCCTGAGCTTTTATCCTTGTACCATCCACAACTATATCGGAAAAGCGCTTCCCCATGTGTAAAACAACACCTCGAAATCCTTTATCTCCAACTAAAACATTGCTACCGTTCCCCAAAACAATATAATTTCTCTCCGTTTGCTTCAGATAACGAATGATGGACGATAATTCCTCCACGGTTCCGATTTCCACAAAACAATCCGCACTTCCGCCAACCCGGAAAGTCGTATGTTTTTCCATCGGTTCATCTGAAAATATATATTCACTTGGCACTTTTGTCTGTAAGAATTCAATTAATGCCGTATCCAACTGTCTACTGCTACCCCTTTATTATGATTGTGTCCGGCCATGATATGCCAAGCCGGACAGATTATATAATATAGTATGATATATGAATAAAAATATGATACCAGATTCAAAAAGTCATATTTTAATCCAATACTAATTTAGCTGCACCATATATTCCGGCATCATTTCCCAATGTAGCCAGTGTAAACTGTACATCGCGGCTTGCATGGAATACATAAGGCGTATAGTTTTTACGGATATAATCAAGCAAAACATCTCCTGCCTTGGAAACACCGCCTCCGATTACAAATGCTTCCGGATTGACAACACATGCTATGGATGCAAGACCTTTTCCAAGATATTCGCCAAACTGCTCTGCGACTTCTATCGCTACTTCATCACCGTCTTTTACGGCATCCCAGACATCCTTTGCTGAAATTTCACCGGCTTTTAAACAGGTTGCTTTGGTTGTTTTTGCCAGAGTACGGTTTGCCAGTCTGACAACACCGGTAGCAGATGCATACTGCTCCAGACAGCCCTGATTTCCACATCCACAGGTTTCTGTCTCTTCATCATCGACATGAATATGACCGATTTCACCGGCAGCTCCCTTTGCACCGGTAAGTATTTTACCATCTATAATAATACCGCCGCCGACACCGGTTCCAAGGGTAACAACCACAATACTTTCAAATCCCTGGCCACCGCCTTTCCACATTTCACCAAGCGCGGCAACATTGGCATCATTTCCACCTTTTACAGGTAAATCCAAAAGTTTGCCCAATTCTTCATTGATATTTAAAACACCCCAGCCTAAATTCACACATTTGTGTACAACACCTTTTGCATCAACCGGTCCGGGCACTCCAATTCCGACACCCACAACATCTTCTTTGGAAATTGACTTTTCACTCATTTTTCCTTTTACTGCCTCTGCAATATCCGGTAAAACATTTACACCGCCATTTTCCGTACGGGTAGTAATTTCCCATTTATCTAAAACATTTCCTTCCAAATCAAAAAGTCCCATCTTAATTGTTGTGCCGCCTACGTCAACACCAAAACTGTATTTTGCCATTGCTAGTCTCCTTGATAATCTTATTATTTATAACATTTACTATTTTCTTACCTAATTAAAATTGCATGTATGCATGAAACAGATATTCTGTACCTCACATCGCTCCATCCATATCCATCCGGATATAGAATGATTAATCATCCCGTCTTTTGGCCAGATTATTCTGAACTCTGGTATACAATTCCTGGGCAGCATTATATCCCATCTTTTTCTGACGATGGTTAACTGCTGCTGACTCGCAGATAACCGCAAGGTTACGTCCGGGTCTGATGGGCAGTGTATGACATACTACCTTTTTGCCGAGATATTCTGTATATTCTTCTTCCAGACCAAGTCGGTCGTATTCTTTGTCACGATCCCAATCTTCCAGTTTGATAACCAGATCAATGGATGTTGTCTCTTTTACGGAAGAAACACCAAACAATGTTTTTACATCCACAATTCCGATACCGCGAAGCTCGATGAAGTATTTGGTAATCTCCGGCGCGCGACCAACCAGGGTATCATCACTGACTTTGCTGATTTCCACCACGTCATCGCTAACCAGACGGTGACCTCTTTTAATCAGCTCAAGCGCTGCTTCTGATTTACCGATACCACTTTCTCCGGTAATCAGAACACCTTCACCATATACATCAACCAAAACACCATGAATGGAAATACGGGGAGCCAGCTCTACATTCAGCCAGCGGATAATTTCGGCTGTAAAAGCACTCGTTGCCTGTTTACTCATAAGCAACGGAATCTTTTTTTCAAGTGCTATCTTTAAAAATAATGGATCCGGTTGTAAATTACGACAAAATACAATCACAGGAATGGGACAGGACAATAACTGGTTGTAAATTTCCAGTTTTCTGTCATCGTCCATACTATCCATATATGTATATTCCACGAAACCGATAATCTGAAGACGGGTTGCTTCATAATGTTCAAAGTAACCTGCCAGCTGCAACGCCGGTCTGTTGATATCCGGCTGAATAATTTTGATATCTGAAATATCCAGCTCAGGAGTCAAATTTTCCAATTTAAATCTCTCAATAATCTTTGCTAACGATACACTTGCCATGTTTCCTTCTCCTTGTTTTTCCCGTATATATTGTGTGTTTCTATTGCACTTGACAAAAGTGTTAACGGGATAAAATTAAAATGTTTGTTCTATAACCCCATGATACCTGTGGATTGCTTCGTACTTTGTCTCTCGCAATCCTAAAAGCATTCGAAATCCGCCCTAATCGGACTACACTTTGATGCCATTATGTTAAATATAGCATAGTTTTTTTTCTATCGCAACGGACTAGTCGTGAAAGAAACGGTAAATTTCTTCGGCCTGATTTTTTGTGATTTCCGGGACCGCCAGCAATGCATCGACATCTGCATTTTTAATTTCCTCTATTGTTTTAAAGTGCCGCATAAGAGCCTTTCTCCTTGCCGGTCCAATTCCTTTGATGTCATCTAAAACCGAATGAATTCCTTCATTTCTGTGCAGAGATCTATGATATTCAATAGCAAAACGATGTGCTTCATCCTGTACTCTGGTAATCAGTTTAAATCCTTCCGAGTCTTTCGCAAGCGGAATTTCCTTTTGATTGAAATACAACCCACGCGTTCTGTGGTGATCATCCTTTACCATACCACAGACCGGAATATCAATATGGAGAGAATCCAATACTTCTTTCGCAATGTTTACCTGACCGCGTCCGCCATCCATCAAAAGCAGATCGGGAAATTTGGTAAAACTGCCAAAAGTCTCGTCCAATTGTTTCTCTTTCATCTGTTGTTTTTCTTCCAGTCCGTGTACAAAGCGTCTTGTCAGCACTTCCTTCATACAGGCGTAATCATTGGGACCGTCGACCGATTTTATCCTAAATTTTCGATAATCACTTCTCTGCGATTTTCCTTTTTCAAAAACAACCATGGAACCAACATTTTGGAATCCGCTGATATTACTGATATCAAAGGCCTCTATCCGGTCTGCCTTTTCAATTCCGATTGCATTGGCAAGCTCTTTTGCGGCACCGATGGTTCTTCCTTCTTCCCGTCGTATTCTTTCTTTATCGTTGGAAAGGATAATTTCAGCATTTTTTGCGGCAAGCATAATCAGTTTTTCTTTCTTTCCGATCTTTGGAACCTCTAAATAAACACGAGAACCTTTACGCGCAGATAGCCACTGCTCAATCAGTGGTGCATCCGCAATTTCGGTCTGAAGCATAATTGTTTTGGGCAAATATGGAGTTCCTGCATAAAATTGCTTGATAAAATTACCCATAATCTCATCGGGGCCCGTCTCTGCAACATTGGTCATATAAAAATGCTCGCGTCCAATCAATTTTCCGCTTCTGACAAAAAATACCTGAACAACAGCATCTGTTTCATCTGCTGCCATAGCAATTACATCTTTATCTTCTTCTGAGCTTTCCGTGATCTTTTGTTTTTGTGCAACCGATTTTACGCTATTATATAAGTCGCGGTAGCGGATGGCTTCTTCAAAATCCATCTCTTCACTGGCACGATTCATTTTTTCTTTAAGGTCATTCAAAATCGGAGCATAATGCCCGTTCAAAAATTCCAATGCCCCATCAATCTGCTTTCGGTATTCTTCCTGTGTGACATTGCCCGCACAGGGTGCCGTGCATTGTTTCATATGGTAATTTAGACAGGGTCTTTCTTTTCCGATATCACGCGGCAGTACCTTACGGCACGTTCGTAATCCAAATAGCTTATTCAATAATTCTATCGTATCTTTAACACCGGTGGCACTTGTATATGGTCCAAAGTATCTGGATTTGTCCTTTTTCATGCTTCTCGAAAAAACAAGTCTCGGATAAGGTTCGCCCATGGTAACTTTAATGTACGGATAGGTCTTGTCATCTTTTAACAACGTGTTATATTTGGGACGATGTTCTTTGATCAGATTGTTTTCCAACACCAGGGCTTCCAGCTCTGAATCCGTCAAAATGTACTCGAAATAATCAATCTGGGAAATCATCCGCTCAATCTTTGCTGTTCTTTTGGCTACCGCCCGAAAGTACGAATGAACTCTTTTATTTAAATCAATTGCTTTTCCGACATAAATAATTGTGTCATGCTTATCATGCATCAGATAAACACCCGGATTATGCGGAAGTTTCTTTAATTCTTCTTGAATATCAAACATGTTTTTTCCCTTATGAAAGATTTAATAAAATGGAAACTGATTAAAAAAGGAGCTCTTCTAAAGCTCCTTTTTTAGTTATTACTATAATTCTTCAATCATCATTCCAACAATTAATATCATTCCTGCTCGTTCTTTGATTCAGTCTCAGAATCTTCCGAACTGTCATCATTCTGAACCAATGGATTTTCATTCTGAATGTCATTCGCCGAAACAGACTTTTCTTCCTCGGCATTATCTTTTCGAACTTCGGTAAGAACTTCCCTAAAATCCATCATTTCCGGCTGTTTTTTCTTTTCTTCGTTCTCTTTTTCTATGACATCTGTCTCGCTATCAGATACTTGCTCATCCTTTTTTTTCAGCTTTTTATCATCATCTTTAACCGGAACCGGAATACCCTTTTCTTTGCAATAGATTTCCATGAATTCTTTTCCGGTAATGGTTTCTTTTTCGATCAGATGAGCAGCAATCTTATCCATGATAGCTCTGTTTTCTTTAATCATGGTCTTTGCTTCTTTATAGCAGGACTTTAACAGTTTCATGACTTCTTCATCCACTGCTGCCGCAGTTACGTCGGAACAGTTCATGGAAGTACGTCCGTCTAAATACTGGCTTTCCACAGTTTCTAATCCCATCAGACCGAAATGCTTGCTCATACCATAACGGGTAATCATGCTTCGTGCAAGGCTTGTTGCCTTTTCAATATCATTGGAAGCTCCGGTTGTAACCGTATCAAACACAACATCTTCTGCCGCACGACCACCAAGCAGGCCAACAATCATATCATGAAGCTCTGCTTCTGTATTAAGATATTTTTCCTCTTCCGGAACCTGCATGACATATCCCAATGCTCCCATGGTTCTTGGTACAATGGTAATTTTCTGAACCGGTTCGGAGTTTTTCTGAAGTGCCGCAATCAGCGCATGACCAACTTCGTGATAAGAAACAATCTTTCTTTCCTGCTGGCTCATGATGCGGTCTTTCTTTTCTTTACCAACCAAAACAACTTCAACCGCACCGAATAAATCTTTTTGGGAAACAGCTTTACGTCCTTCTTTAACCGCATTGATGGCGGCTTCATTTACCATATTGGCAAGATCGGCACCGACAGCACCGCTTGTTGCCAGTGCGATTTCATCCAAATCAACACTTTCATCTAAAAGCACATCCTTGGAATGAACTTTTAAAATATCTACACGGCCTTTTAAATCCGGTTTTTCAACAATAACACGACGGTCAAAACGACCGGGACGCAACAACGCCTTATCCAGAATTTCCGGTCTGTTCGTTGCTGCCAAAATCAAAATACCTTTGGAAGAATCGAAACCGTCCATTTCAGATAATAACTGGTTTAAGGTCTGTTCTCTTTCTTCATTACCGCCACCGTACTTGGAATCACGGCTTCGTCCGATAGCATCAATTTCATCGATAAAAATAATACAAGGTGCATTTTTATTAGCTTCCTTAAATAAATCTCTGACACGGGAAGCTCCCACACCTACGTATAATTCCACAAAATCGGAGCCTGTTAAAGAAAAGAACGGCACATGGGCCTCACCTGCAACAGCTTTTGCCAAAAGTGTCTTACCGGTACCGGGAGGTCCTACGAGCAAAGCGCCCTTGGGAAGTTTGGCACCAATCTGTGTATATTTGGCAGGATTATGAAGAAAATCCACAACTTCCTGCAAGGATTCTTTGGCCTCTTCTTCACCTGCAACATCCTTAAACGTAACACCGGTTTCTTTTTGCACATAAACCTTTGCCTTGCTTTTTCCGACTCCCATCGGACCGTCTCCTCCACCCATTTTTTTCATGAGGAAGGTCAACAGCAGATATAAAATCAATGCCGGTACAATCCAGGTTAAAATAAAGTTTAAAACCAGACCGGAATTATCCGGAATTTCTTTCTTGTATTCGACGTCATTCTCGTCCAAAATCTGATAAAGATTGTCATCTTCCAAATTTCCGGTATAGTAAGTGACGGGAGTCGCCGATCTTGTCGAAATAACGGGCTTATTGTTTGCGTCAACCTTTTTCTCCTTCGGCGTAATCTCAATTTCCGTATCCGTAATGATTACGCTTTCCACTTCTCCGGCTTTTACCATTTTTAAAAATTCACTGTAAGATATTTCCGAATCGGAGCCTGACATCAAACTCATAAAAAAGCTCATCCCCATGATTGTAATTAAAACCGCAATCAACAACATAAAAAGACTTTGCTTTTTCTGTGGTCCGTTCTGATTATTATTTTGATTATTGGGGTTATTATTCTGATTATTTTGATTATCCATTGAAATTCTCCTTAAAAAGTCTGTTCTTATTATAAATTTTGCATTGTTATAAATCAATACAAACATTTTGAAATTTCTGTGCTCAGTTTCTGAATTTTCTATAAACTCTCACAACTGAATTTGTGTTAAACCGGTCATTGTTTTTGTTCGCTCATGCCGCTAAGAAAAACACGAAACCTCGTAAAAGCCGGCGGACAAAGATATATTTTGGGAACACAAATCCGAAAAGTGAGTTTTTAAAAAAAATCTGCAAAAAATCAATACTCATTCTAGATTTTAGAATTGACTCATTGTATAATACTGTGTATGTTAGGAGGACTAGTTTATGGCAGTTAAGTACGTATTCGTAACTGGTGGTGTCGTATCCGGACTGGGAAAAGGCATTACCGCAGCATCTTTGGGCAGACTCTTAAAAGCACGTGGTTACACTGTGACAATGCAGAAGTTTGATCCTTACATCAATATTGACCCCGGTACCATGAATCCAATTCAGCATGGCGAAGTATATGTTACCGACGATGGAATTGAGACAGACCTTGACTTAGGTCATTACGAAAGATTTATTGACGAGAATCTTGACAAAAATTCCAACGTTACAACCGGTAAAGTATACTGGTCTGTATTACAGAAAGAACGCCACGGAGATTATGGCGGTGGTACTGTTCAGGTTATCCCTCATATTACAAATGAGATTAAAAGCCGTTTTTACCGAAATGACAAAGACGATGAGATGCATATCGCAATCATTGAAGTCGGTGGAACGGTCGGCGACATTGAAAGTCAGCCGTTTTTGGAATCCATTCGTCAGTTTCAGCATGAGGTTGGACATGAAAATGCCATTCTCATCCATGTTACTCTAATTCCTTACCTGAAAGCATCGGAAGAAATGAAAACAAAACCTACACAGGCTTCCGTCAAAGAACTTCAGGGTATGGGAATTTGGCCGGATATCATTGTCTGTCGGAGTGAACATCCGCTTGATCAGCAGATTAAAGACAAGATTGCTCTGTTTTGTAATGTTCCGACCAACTGTGTATTGCAGAATCTGGATGTTCCTTATTTATATGAAGCACCGCTTGCAATGGAAAAGGAAAAACTTGCAGATGTTGTCTGCAAAGCCCTGCATCTGGACTGTAAAGAACCCGATTTATCCGACTGGATTCAAATGGTAGATTTATTGCACAATCCCAACCATGAAGTAACTGTTGCTCTGGTTGGAAAATATATTCAGTTGCATGATGCCTATTTAAGTGTCGTAGAAGCATTAAAGCACGGCGGTATTTATGCGCGTACAACCGTCAATATCAAGTGGATTGATTCCGAGACCGTTACGGATGATACCGTTTCGGATTTGTTAGGTGATGTTGATGGCATTTTAGTTCCCGGAGGTTTTGGCTTCCGCGGTATAGAAGGAAAAATTACAGCGATAAAATATGCGCGCGAGCACAATGTTCCATTCTTAGGACTGTGCCTTGGCATGCAGCTTTCTATCGTTGAGTATGCCCGAAATGTCATCGGCTATTCCGATGCGCATACCGTAGAATTTGATCCCGATACCAAACATCCCGTGATTTCTCTCATGCCGGATCAAAACGGCGTGGTAGATATCGGTGGAACTTTAAGACTTGGTTCTTATCCTTGTATTCTGGATCAAGATTCACTGGCTTATCGGTTATACGGAACCGAAACCATTCATGAAAGACACAGACATCGTTATGAAGTCAATAATGATTTCCGTGAAGATTTAACGAAAAAAGGGCTTAAGCTTTCCGGCATTTCTCCGGACGGACGAATTGTCGAAATGTGCGAACTTCCTTCGCATCCGTTTTTTATTGCAACACAAGCTCATCCTGAGTTTAAATCAAGACCAAACAGACCGCATCCCTTATTCAGGGGCTTTGTCGAGGCGGCTTTAAAACATAGTCAACTATAAGGAATATTCACATGAAAAAAGGATTTGATAACAACAAATATCTTTCCATGCAATCCGAGCATATCCGTGAAAGAATTAAAAAATTTGATAACAAGCTTTATTTGGAATTCGGCGGTAAATTATTTGATGATTACCATGCATCCAGAGTATTACCCGGATTTGAGCCTGATTCCAAATTACAGATGCTGTTACAGTTAAAAGACCAGGCAGAAATCGTAATTGTCATCAGTGCCGAAGATATTGAAAGCAATAAAATTCGTGGCGACTACGGAATTACCTATGATCTTGACGTATTACGACTCATCGATGCATTTTCAAGCAGAGGTCTTTTTGTCGGCAGTGTCTGTCTGACGAAATATGCTGCACAGCCCCAGGCTGAATTATTCGAAAAAAAATTGCATGATCTTGGTATCAAATCCTATCGTCATTATAAAATTTCAGGCTATCCCAATGATGTCGCAAAAATTGTAAGTGACGAAGGCTACGGAAAAAATGATTATATTGAGACTGAACGACCTTTAGTCGTCATCACGGCTCCCGGACCCGGAAGCGGAAAAATGGCAACCTGCCTTTCCCAGCTTTATCATGAATACAAGCTTGGAATCAAAGCCGGATATGCCAAATTCGAAACTTTCCCAATCTGGAACATTCCGTTAAAGCATCCGGTTAACTTAGCTTATGAAGCAGCAACCGCAGACTTAAATGATGTCAATATGATTGATCCTTTTCACTTGGAAGCCTACGGTCAGACTACTGTAAACTACAACCGGGATATTGAAATTTTTCCAGTTGTGGAATCCATGCTTGAAATGATTTCCGGCGAAAGTATCTATAAATCTCCTACAGATATGGGAGTTAATATGGCCGGCAATTGTATTGTAGACGATGAAGCCTGCCGCGAAGCTTCCAAATGTGAAATCATCCGCAGATATTATAAATGCCTGTGTGAACAGCGCATCAACGGTGTAGCTAAGGATGACTTATATAAACTTGAGCTGTTAATGAATCAGGCCGGCATTTCCACATCGTATCGTCAGGTCGTAACAGCAGCTGCACAAAGGTCAGAACAGACCGGAGGTCATCCGGCTGTCGCCATAGAACTTCCCGACGGAAAAGTCGTTACAGGAAAAACCGGAAATCTCCTCGGTGCCTCTGCATCAGCTTTATTAAATGCTTTAAAAGAACTGGCCGGAATTGATCATGAAGTGGATTTAGTATCCGCAACATCCATCGCGCCTATTCAGAAGCTGAAAACAGATTATTTAGGTAGCCGCAATCCCCGTCTTCATACCGACGAAATACTGATTGCACTTTCCACTTCCGCCGCCGATAATGCGCTTGCTGCCAAAGCCTTAGAGCAACTTCCAAAATTAAACGGATGTGATGCGCATTCCACTGTCATCCTATCTTCTGTCGATGACAAAATGTTCAAAAGACTTGGTATTCAGCTAACCTGTGAACCACGCTATGAAGAGGAAGAAAGATTGTACCATAAATCTTAGGCTTTACCACATTCTTTAGGAGATGTGGCGACGGCAACTATCTGTGTCGGATAAAACAAACTTTTCTAGTAATTCTAAGTGTCAGTAACACACAAAGTATATATTAAATGCCGGATTTCAAACGCAGACCTAAAGGTCTTTGAACGAAGAAATCCGGCATTATTTTTTGTGTGTTACTCTTCCCTCACTGTTATGACATCATCCAGGACATAGTGGAATGTCGGTGCACTAGAGGTTTCATTTTCTTTGTATTCCACATTTAAATCATAGGTATCTTTCGGGTTAAACGGATCGGTTCCCGTATAATTTCCTACAAAAACATGTAAAGAGTCATTTTCCAAAGCTTTGATACAATTCTCTACTCTTTGTTCTGTACCAGCCGCAATGATACTCTTATTCATTTCTAATAGTTCTACCCATTCATCCGTAAAACCGGCTCCGACATCGTTTTTGTTGACTCCGCTCCCAAACATATCTTCAATCTTTTTATCGTTCATGACGGCTTCCACTGCCTTCAAACAATACGGCGACCAGTTAATCCTGCAACTGATTAAGGATGTTGTCGGTGCCACATCAATCATACTCTGATTGTATCCCACATGATAAACCTCACGACTTCCTTTTTCCTGTTCGCAGGCAACAGCCGGTCCGGTTGTATCCGAATGTTGGGAAATAATTACACAACCGTCTTCTATCATCTGTCTGGCCACACTTTTTTCAATACGATAATTGCTCCAGGTATTCGTGTATTGAACTTCCATCGTCGCAGTATCTACAACAGAACGAACTCCCATGAAAAAAGCTGTATATCCGGAAATGACTTCGGCATATGGGAAAGCGGCAACATATCCGACTTTAGCCTCCTGCGGCGTAATCTGATCTTTTTCAATCATCTCTTTTAACTTCATGCCCGCCACAACACCGGTCACGAAACGTCCTTCATAAATATGCCCCATAAATGTATGATAGTTATCCAAAAACGGTTCTTCATTTGCATTACTACAGGTTGCCTGACAAAACTCTATTTCCGGATATTTTTCGGCAAATTGTTTCACAGTATTACCATATCCATAACTGCTGGAAAAAATAATTTGGCACTTTTCATTTACGAGTTCGTTTAGTGCACCCTCTTCATTTCCTTCCGCAATGTTTTCTTTTACGATAATTTCAACCCGGTCTCCATATTCTTTTTTGATATCGTTCTGGGCTTTGATAAAATTATTGGTATAAGGTGTTCCTGCATCACCAACATAGAGAAACCCCACACGGACAGTCTCTTTCTCTTCTTCTTTATCAACCAATACAAATTGAATAAATGCAAAGAATAAAATGAACAGAAGTGAAGTGATTGCAGTAACGAAATATTTCTTTCTCATGCCTCTTCTCCTTTCTGATTATCAAATCCGCTCTTTTCCACTTCATGGAAGAGTTGATCCACATTTATTTTTCCATTTTCAATTAAATTCAGAAGAATATCTACCAGTTTAGGATCAAACTGTGTTCCCCGACCTTTTTTCAATTCGCCCAAAACATATCCTAAATCCTGTTTTTTACGATATACACGATTGGAAGTCATCGCATCAAATGCATCCGCGATACCGATAATTCTCGCATTAAGCGGAATTTCTTCTCCTTTCAGACCACTGACATAACCGGTTCCATCATATCGTTCATGATGATACAGAGTGCCTTCCGCAGCATGATCAATCAGGGTAAAGTCTTTTAACACTTCCGCACCCTTTGTTACATGCGACTTCATAATCTCATATTCTTCATCGGTCAGTTTCGCAGGCTTATTTAAAATTCGGTCCGGAATACCAATTTTACCGATGTCATGCAACATAGCAATTTTCCGGAGATTTTCACAATCTTCATCCGACATTCCGCATTCTTTTGCAATCATAACGGAATATTCAGCAACACGGAGTGAATGATGACTGGTGTTCTCGTCCTTTGCATCCACGGTACGCGCAATAGCAAGAATGGTTTCATTTCCCATTTCAATCTGTCTTTTGGCAAATGCAATCTCCTTTCGTTGCATATCAAGGGTACGCTGGATTTGTGTCCGCATAAGAAACCATGTCAGCCATGCTACAGCCATAACCAGAACGACAATCATATATACCGTAAACCAGTCATTATCACAGATTGCCTTCTCTTTTGAAATAGCATAAACGCTTTCTTCCAACATTTTTTTCTGTGTACGATCTAACACGGCAATATGAAATTTATAGTTGCCGGAAGGTAGATTCGTATAGACAATACTACTTAAATCGCTCTGTAAAACAACTGTTTTCTTTTCGTCAAATCCTTCCAGATAGTACTGTACATAAGGATTCTCCAATGTGAAATTTATTACTTCCGGAAAAATTTCAATTTTATTGACATCACGACCAATTTCAATCGTTTCTCCACGTTCTACCTCATAGGATTCTCCATCCAATTGGACACTGGAAACCATCATACGATAGGACTTCGCTTCATCCTGATAAGAATCAAAAGCCATACCGTATACTCCGGTTGCACAGGACAGATACAGATATCCGTCTTCTATGTAGTTCCATGAATTTGCAGTTAAACTATCTGTCAAACCAAGATTCGCATCAATTAATTCATAATTTATAGTTTCGCCACTCAGTAATTCATCCCGATTTACTACATAAATTCCGGCACTGCCTAAGATAAAAAGCCGCCCATCTTCGCTAACAATTAAATCGTAGTTATTATAATAAGGAATATTTTTTAAATCACGGATCTCTTGCTTGGCATCCATATAACAAATTCCGTTACTGGTAATAATAAACACACCATTTTCTTTCTCATCCGCAACGGTTCGTAAAATAACATTGGATGTCAGTCCACTGTCAGCTCTTGTAAAGGTCTTAACCACTTCCTGATTTTTAATTAAAACCATGCCGCCGCCATCGGTTCCGACCAAAAGAGAAGAATCCTTCAGTTCCAGCAAACTCAAAATCATCGTATTGCTCAAATCTACATTATAGGTAAAAGTATGCGTTTCTTTGTGATCGGCGATGTAACTGACACCACTTTCCGTTGCAACCGCTACCGTACCATCCGAAAGTGGTAAAACCAGACGCGCCCAATCACCAACAGAACTATTTTGACTGTTATATTCATATATTTCCTGATCCGTTACTTCCCAGACGCCTTTTCCATAAGTACAAATCCACAAACTTCCGTTTGCATCCGTCTTAACACATCGGATACGGGTTCCTTCCAATGCTTCTGTCAGCTCATTAAAAATCGGATTCATTTCCTCTGTATCGATAATATCCAGTCCCGAATCGGTTCCAACATAAAGATCATCCTGATAACGGGTCATGGAATTGACCATCTTATTTTCCATCCCTGCCATTTTATAAAAATTGGTTATATTGGAAGAACAAAGTCTGAGCAATCCCATTCTGGAAGATGCAAACCACATATTTCCCTGATAATCCATGGTCATATTATCGATGGAATTATTAAACCCTCCTGTACTGATCATGACAAATTCATTGTCATCATCAAGATAACCAACTCCATTATCAGCACATACAAAAAGCTTACCGTCTTCATCGAAATAAATACTGTTTAAATATTGTAAGGTGCTGCAGAAACGAACACTTTTTTTCTTTAATGTGTTGTCAGCCACTTCAAATATTTCCAGATTATTTGCAGATGTTCCGCAATATAATAAGCCGTCAGGACCGAATTTTGCACAGGTATATTGTCTGCTCTCGCTGTTTATTTCTACTTTTCTGGCTACTTTCTCATCCTGGATCAGATACAGACAGCCCTGCGAATCCACAGCGCAGACATTCCCGGATTCATCAGCGGTCAAACTGACTGCATAGTGGATTTCGTCAATTGTATTACATAAATTCAGACCACCGCTCAGACTGACAATCTGCATTTCATCCGTAGTTCCGACATAGTACTGTCCCTGTGCCCCCTGCACAATGCTACGAACGGAATTGGACGGCAGTCCGTCATCTTCATCCACTACATTTGCCAGTTTTCCGTTAATGCAGATAGCAAGTCCGTTATCATTGGTTCCAATCCACAGACGTCCCTCTTCATCCACGTACAGACAATTGACATTTTTGACGGTATCAAATTCATCCACCCGGACAATTTCACTTCCATTATAACGATACAGTCCGGCATAGGTTCCAATCCATAAAATACCATCATTGGTCTGAACAACCGTATTGGCAGTGCCGCATGGAAGCCCGTTGTCGCGGTTATACACCGTCTGCACATAATTGCCGGAATCGTCCTCCGCCTCTTTGGCATCTACCGGACGGGCAAACCCAAATACTCCCGTCGAAATCAGGATAAACATCAAACTATGAAGTACCGATTTATGCAATTTCTTATTTCGATAGAAACGAACAACCCGGATCAAAAGATATAAAGCAATCAATATGATACATTTATCTAAAAAATCGACATAAAACTCACCGGTGAAATAAGCAATAATCGACGGAAAATTCCTTTCCTGCAAATACAGGATCGCACCATCACCCCACAGATTGCCGGTGTTTCCGTTATAAAAACAGATATTAAAGGCGGAAGAGATAACTACGGAAATCAGTGTTACAACCACACTTGCACTTAGAGTATGAAAAACATCTTCAAAATATTTTCTTTTGGCAAACAAGCCGGCTGCAATACCGATTGCGATACTGGTAAGACCATAAAGATATGCAATGGGATCCTGAAACCCATAAATTATATTATTGGTCAGACCCACAATAGCCCCGCAAACCGGGCCCAGGACATAGGCTGCAAGCACCGTTCCAAATGAATCCAACCATAGAGGCAGCTGCATGGATGTCGCGATGCTTTTTCCAAAATAATTAATTAAGATACAAACTGCTACAAACATTGCAATTTGGTATGCTTTCCGCAATTTCATATTTTTCCCTCGTACTTTTACCCAACCGTTGGTCAAATATTTATTCAACCTGTTTTACTGTTCCTACTATATTGTTCTTATCTAATGTTTCTTATTTTTATGGCTCTTATTATTTCTGCAAGCAGAAACAATACTGACTTTTGTTCCGCATCACACAGAATAAAAAACCATACAATAGCCGGATTCAAATTTTTCCTTCGCTTTTAAACACTGTATATATTCTCTTTGTGAAATATCCCCTGAAAAACCAATGTCATCACTTCTTCCAAACCATGGTTCAATACAAACAAACGGTGCATTTTTACCTTCCGGAGACCAAATTGCAAACAGTGGTGTATCAAATATAACATCTACAATCGGTTTTCCCTCGGGATCTGCAATTCCAACTTTCCCGGTTTGATTTCCTTCTATCATATATGTACATCTGTCAAAAAAGTCATCTGTTATGGTTGCATATCCATCTTTCAGTGGCAAAATCAAATCTTCTTTTACTGCCAGACCGGTATCCAATGTATTTCCATGATGATGAATTTCAGATACGCCATCAAAGGTCAGCCGGTAACCGGTCTTTTTCTTTTCACCATGCACCGGACACAAAAATGCCGGATGTGCGCCGATGGAAAAATACAAATCAGAATCTGCCGGATTTTCTACTTTCCACAATACTTCCACCTGATCCTTTGTCAAACGATATCCGATAGAAAGGATAAAAGCAAATGGAAACTTTTTCAATGTCTCATCATTGGATTTTAAACAAAACCATATTTCTTCCTCTGTCTGCAAAACCAAACTATACTCCATATCCCTTGCAAATCCATGCTGACCCATGGGATAATCCTTTCCCTGCCAGCTAAATTTTTTATCCTTCATACTTCCGACAAAAGGAAACAAAACCGGAGAGGTCCTTCCCCAGTATTTTTTATTTCCATACCACATATATTCCCGATTGTTGTCTTTACGGATAACCGATTTCAATTCTGCTCCAAAAGAATCAATCTCAACTTTCAGAATATCATTCTCTAAAAAATATCTCATAGTTACCTCCCACTAACTCATATTGTTTTATCTTACACATTTCTGTGTTGCACAAATCCATTTCATACATGCTTTTTGCTTCTTTTAAATTTCTATGTTTTATTTCTATAATTAACAAGACACCTGTCTCAGCAACCCTCATTCACAT
This sequence comes from uncultured Lachnospiraceae bacterium, assembly GCA_945919795.1. Classification (GTDB taxonomy): domain Bacteria; phylum Bacillota; class Clostridia; order Lachnospirales; family Lachnospiraceae; genus UBA2882. The sequence continues at coordinate 4,544 of CAMEJJ010000024.1, read as the reverse complement.
CATCGATAATTTGTCCCTGTTCTACATGCGGATTGATAAAGTTGTTATATGCATATTCCCATAATTTTTCAGAGCCTTCTTTGGTTCGCTCATTACGACCCAAAATCTGGCTGATTTTTACCTTTTTTTCTGCCCAGGATTTTCCGTCGGATGCATGATTTAACATCGTTGGTTGTACATTATCCATGGTATGCGCAAATTTTGCTTCAGCACTTTCCCATGCCTCAAATTCTTCCCATAATCCTCTCAGGTATTGACCCTGATCCTCAGGAAGTATTCCAAAAAGTTTATTAGCCGCCGCTAATTCTCTTTCCTTTTGCGTCTTTTTTGCTTCTTCATCATATGCATAAGTATCACCTGCATATATTTCTACTAAATCATGTATCAAAAGCATACTGACTGTCTTTAATACATTGATTTTTTCATTGGAGTATTCGCTCAAAAGCAATGTCATAATCGCCATATGCCAGGCATGCTCCGCATCATTTTCCTTTCGACTCGCATCAGCAAGATAGGTCTGACGGCCGATTTTCTTCTCTGCATCAATCAATCTGCAGAATTCCATTTGTTTTTGCAGTCGATTGTCATCCATGCATTAATCCTCCATTTCCATATATGCCTTCGCGATTCTTTCATAATCCAGTGCATTTGATATTTTCTCAGCCTTGAATCCATCTTCCGTAATATGACAACGGTAAATATACTGTCCATTATCATCGATCGCATCATCTTTCACTAAGGCTGCCACAATATAGTTTTTCTTTTCGAACTCAAATTCGTCCACAACCGCCATCTCCACCTCGCTGCCATCCTTTGCGGTTATGGTAAAAGTCACATATTCTCCAAAATCTGAAGTATTATTTAATTCATCCATTTGTAAAATACTCCCTTCTTTTATTTTTTACATTACCACTAATTCTGGTTATTTATAATATTTCCATTGTTATGAAGAATGCTCAAAATCGAATGCTCTACCATATCAGAAATCGCATTCTCCGTATAAAATGCCATGTGCGGCAGCATCAGGACATTGGGCAAGTCTTTTAGAATAGACATCTCTCTGTGAGCAATATTCTGATATTTATAATCTCCATAAAAAATACCCAGTTCATTTTCAATGACATCCAGCGCGGCAGCTCCGACTTTACCACTTTCGAGTGCATCCAGAAATGCCGGTGTATCAATGATACTTCCTCTCGCCGTATTGATGATAACCACACCGTCCTTCATCGTTTTCAGGCTCTCTGCATTTACCATATGAAAACTGCTTTCCGTTGCCGGTGTATGAAATGTTATCACGTCACTTTCACAAAATAACTGTTCCAAAGAAACATAAGAAGAATATTTCTTTGCTTCCTCATTTTGATAAGGGTCATAAGAAATCAGACGACATCCGAAACCGGAGAGATTTCGAAGCACATGGGTCCCAATTTTTCCGGTTCCCACAACGCCGACGGTTAAATCCTTAATTTCCCTACCGATATTGCCCGGTAACGAATAATCCATTCCCTCTGCCCTTTTTATAATTGATTTCATCTTGCGTAAAGCCATCAAAATCAACATGACGGTATAATCCGCTACACTTCCTGTCGAATATGTCACATTACTGACAGCCATTCCGTGTTTTTTTGCAGCTTCTAAATCAATATGGTCAAATCCGATGGTTCTGGTCGAAATATGTTTTACTCCTTCTTTTTCCCAGATAGCAATGATTTCTTCCGTAATTGGCTGGGTAATAACACTGACCCCCTCGCAACCGGCTGCCAGATGTGCATTTTCCGCACAAGGCACAGCCCGGATTGGAACAATTTCCACACCATATTGTTTACTGAATTTTTCAAAATATGGTGCCTCATCAAAATCCCTGTAATTATATGCTGCTATTTTCACTTCATTTTCCTCCAAAATTCCACTTTGTCCTATTTTATTGCATTTCAATCACATGCTTTCAGCCGGACATATCAATACATACAGTCATTCCTGTCCGGCATTATTCCACTTATCTTCCATTTTAGCACTATTTCTTTACTTACAAAATAGCTTTCTATATAAGAAAAACTCCCAAGGTAAATCAGAATAGCTAATTTACTTTGGAAGTTCCTTTTTTACTTATTAATTGGATTATTCTTTTTCTCTTCTCTTAAATAAATTGCCCAGTACATAGTACCAACAAACGAACCACCCAAAATATTCCCTAAAGTTACCGGAATCTCATTATTAACAAAAAAAGTTAGCCAGCTAAGACCATCTGCCGCTATACCGTATTCTTTCATTGCCATAATACCTGCAGGAACATAATACATATTTGCAACACTGTGCTCATATCCACAAATGACAAATATCATTATTGGTAAAAAGATTGCTAAAACTTTTCCACCTGCATCTTTTGCCGCAAATCCCATCCAAACAGCGATACAAACCAGAATATTACACAATATACCACGAATAAACGCATCTCCAAAAGAAAGAGAGTTTTTTGCAGCAGCTGTATTTACAGCAAATTCAGCCATCCCACCATTGAATAATGAAAACGTATGTCCGTAGACCAGCATCGCACATATAAGCAGACCACCTAGCAGATTACCAAGGTATACAATAACCCAGTTTCGTAACATTTCATGAATCTTAATTGTTTTTGTCCAACAAAGAATTACCAACAAACAGTTACCTGAAAACAACTCACTTCCTGCTAAAATAACCATGGCAAGACCTCCTGGGAAAATGCATCCGGAAATCAACTTTGCCAATGAAGGTGTTTCCACCGATACAACAGCTATTGAAGCACCTGCTCCGGCAATGGCAATAAACATTCCGGCCATGATTGCCAAAAGAAATGTCTTGAGAAAAGACATTTTGACTTTTCCTTCTCCAATTGATATATAATTTTTTGCAATTTCTGCAGGTGAATTCATCTTTTATCCTCCAAGTATATTTTTTTCATCCTTCAATAGTATATCATTCCTTATAAGCTGATACCATATCAAATTTCATTCAAATTTCTACCAATACTTTCCTTGTGTATAATATATCATAAAACGTTTTATTAAAATCAGGGCAAAAACATTGCTACGATGGGAATCGTAATAATGCTCAGGAGAGTACTGACAACACTTCCCTTGGTACAGCATGTCGAATCTGCGCCCTGCTCCATTGCAACCAAAACCACAATGCTTCCGACAGGCATGGCTAACATCAGAATAAATACACCTAATATCTGCGAATCAATTGGTAACTGACGTACCAGTAAAGCAACTGCAATCGGAATAATGGCTAAACGTATTAATAAAAACCAATACATTTTCATTTCGTTAAAAATCGTTTTTAATTCATGCTGCGCCATGGATGCACCAATTAAAATCATAGACATTGGAACAACACACTGACTTAAGTATTTTATAAAGGAAGCTACCGGCGCAGCTACCTGTATATTCATTACAAAAAGTACTATCGCAAGAATACCGGCAATAACTCCCGGATTCATAATGGATTTGATATTTTCTTTAAAGGAAACTGTACTTTTTTCTCCATTCTCTTTTTCATTTCTCTGGGAATTTCTCTGTGCACTTCTTCTTGCAAGGATAATACCATATGTGTACAACAGAAAATTATAACCCAGCATGTAAAAAACAATATAGATTATTACACCTGAACCATATAATGCGGATATAACGGGAATTCCCATAAATCCTACATTGGAAAATATCATCATCAGGCGGTATAATTCTACATTTTTCTTTTCCGGCCGAAGAAGCTTTACAACCGGTATACTGATAATAATTAAAAATATAAAATAGATTATCATCATGCCAAAATTGATACCGAGTTTATTCAGATCTTCTCCTGTGTTTTTACCCAACACTCCATCAATTACCAGAAGAGGATTTAAAATATTAACAACAATTTTAGATAGTTTCCCATAGGTGTGATCGTCGATCCAGTCTATTTTATAACAAAAATATCCCACCAGCATCATGCCAAATAAAACCAACATCTGCTGCAATATGATGAATGCACTGCTCATTTTTATTCTCCAAATCTAATTATTTGAACTTGGCTCATCGTGTATACACCGATAAAACCGCTTCGCTTGTTTTATCGCTGATTAGCGGTCGTCAAGTGCAATTGTGCAAGCACATTGCACTTTCCTCGTCGCCATAACAAAAAAAGAAACTCGTAAGAGTTTCTTTTTAGAGGCGCCAACCGGATTTGAACCGGTGATAGAGGTGTTGCAGACCTTTGCCTTACCGCTTGGCTATGGCGCCAAAATTTAAAATGACTCCGACGGGAATCGAACCCGTGTTACCGCCGTGAAAGGGCGATGTCTTAACCGCTTGACCACGGAGCCTTATGTTACGCTCTTTCGAGGCTTCTCTCTTTTTTCTTTCCCCTGCCTTCTCCTGGCAGGTTCCAAACTCCCCGAGTAGGACTCGAACCTACGACACTTCGGTTAACAGCCGAATGCTCTACCGACTGAGCTATCGAGGATTATAAAAGGATGTACCTTCAAAACCGAACAAACACGTTTTGATCTTTGATCTTCTTTC
>CAMEJJ010000023.1 GCA_945919795.1 uncultured Lachnospiraceae bacterium | reverse complement strand
CTATTTTTATTACCAAAAACGGATATAGCGACTTGGTTGTTATGAGCAGTGAACTGTATGATAAATTTGCAAGAATGAATCGCATCGACCAAGCAATTTTCGAATCCGAGCAGGAAATCGCTAACGGAGCAGAAGCCGTTGATGCAGAAATAGTTTTTGCAGAATTGGAGAAAAAACATTTTGGATAAATACAAAGTAAAGGTCAACCCTAGAGCAATCCGTGAATTAGACAGCATTTACGAGTATATCGCAAACGAGAAATTGGCTCCTGAAAATGCCAAAGGACAAGATGACCGAATTAAAAAAGCCATTTTAAGCTTAGATACCTTTCCTCAATCCCACCAAGAGCGAAACGAAGGCAGATATGCCGGAAAAGGCTACCGACAGTTACTGATTGATAACTACATGGCTATTTTTCGCATTGATGAACCACACAAAACCGTTTATGTAGTAACAATACAGTATCAGGGACGGAATCTATAAAGAAAGCACCAAATGGCGCTGTAAATCATTTGGTGCTTTCTTTGACTCAAAAATTATTTACCATAATTCCAACGAATCCTCCGCATCAATCCACATTTGCATAGTCCCATCAAGATACAACCTTGCATATTCCAGTGGATTATCTATTGCAAGGGCATTCAAGGCACACTCTGAATTAGGTGTTGTCTTTAGCACTTCCTCTGCCTTTGCACAGTCAATCCGCAGAATATAGCCAGCATAAGTGCATATATCAATGCAGTTGTGGTAAATGTTGTAATCTGCATATATTATGTTCATCCAATCAATCCTCTTTTCGGTAAAATCTAAAAAGCATTTCATTCAGTTCACACAGTTCATTTATATTGTGTTATAATTTGTTATGTGATTTTCTTTCCCTTATTTTGCCCTTATGAGGGTTCGCAAAGCCTTGTGAAACAATATAACACAAGGGAATACATAAGGGAGAGCTCACTTACAGAAAAGCTAGTGTTTATAAGGGTTAGCGGGGAATTTATTAATAAAATATAACAGCTAATGAAACCCTTAAATTAAGTGATTATACAATCGAGATTTATGAAAGGCAATACATTATGAAATTGACAGAATATATAGGTTCACAATTCGGAAATCCACAAGGTTTCATTGGAAAGATATGTTGCGTTATCATGAATGCTATTAATCATAAAATGTATACCAAAGTATCTGATATAGTTTTGAAAAACTTTTGTATAGATATTTTGGATGTTGGTTTTGGAAATGGTTACTTAGAAGAAAAACTTTCTAAGATCCCCAGTGTTATGATTAAAGGAATTGATATTTCAGAAGATATGATTATAAGTGCTACAAAGAGAAACAAAAAGGCTGTTGAGCAGGGAAGAGTGGTTTTATCCTTAGGTGATTGTTGTAGTCTCGACTTTCCAACTGGAATGTTTGATGCAGTAACATCTGTAAATACAATTTACTTTTGGTCAGATACGGTAAAGGGATTGACTGAAATAAATAGGGTCTTAAAGGACAAAGGGATTTTTGTTAGCGCAGTTTATTCGCAAGAATGGCTGAAAAAGCTGTCCTATACAAAAAAAGGTTTTAAATTCTTTTCAAAAGAAGACTATATTTTAGATGGTAAAAAAGCAGGTTTTTCCGAAGTGATTATTGAAGAAATAGTAAATGGTAAAAGTTATATTATAAAGTATATGAAATAGATATATAAGAATTTGCGGAGGTACTACAAATGAAAGAATATAAACTGGTTTATTTAAACAAAGGCATCAAAATGTCTCGCGAGAAAGATTTGGAACAGGCTCAAGAAATTATAAATGAGTATGTTGCTGAAGGATGGGAATTACAGCAGATTGTGTCCCCCGACGATATGGTAGGTGCATTAGTTGGAGTATTTTGGAAAGAGAAGTGCAAATAGAAAATGTAAAATGCTTGCTCGGATGGCAAAACATTCGCTGGAAATGGTTGGCTGGATAAGGCAACAGGCTGAGATGCCTGTAACTTATCCGGCTTTTTGTTTTTTATAATCTGCATAGCAGAGGAGCTATGTATATGATAGAATGATGGTAGTTTGCAAATTACTTTTTTATAATTAGGAAGAAGAATCCGGTGAAAAATTTATTTTATTCATCTTGGGAGCTGGAAAATGAAGAAAATAGTAGCATTTATAAAAAAAGAAACCGTATTTACAATAGCAATTTTACTTGGAATTTGCTCCATGGCTATTGTGCCGCCGTCTAAGGCTTACATAGACTATTTTGATTGGAAGGTTTTGGCACTTTTGTTTTGTATGATGCTGATTGTAGCAGGTATCAGAGAACAATGGATTTTCAGAAGATTGGCGGAAAAACTGACCGCAAATGTGAAAAACAGTAAGCTTTTGGAGCTGATACTGGTGCTATTGCCATTCTTCTCCAGTATGTTGATTACAAATGATGTGGCACTGATTACATTCGTGCCTTTTGCACTTGCTCTCTTAAATGGAGCAGGGCTGAAACACAGAATCATTCGCGTAATCGTATTGCAGACAATTGCGGCAAATCTCGGAAGCATGTTGACGCCAATCGGCAACCCGCAAAATCTGTATCTTTACACCTTGTCCGAAATGAAGCTGGGAGACTTTTTTGCTGTTATGCTTCCGTTTACATTACTTAGTCTGCTTACACTAACTGTTATTGTTCTGCTTGGTAAAAAGGATGAAATCAGGGTGTGCTTTGAAAAAAACGCATTGCCGATTCATAAAAAGAAACTGGGACTTTTGATCCTTATGTTTTTGCTATGTATGGGAACCGTGGCAAGAGTGTTGGATTATCGCATTTCTTTTGCAATTGTTTTCGTGATAGGACTTGTTTTCTTTCGCAACCTGTTTTGGGATGTGGATTATTATTTGCTTGGAACCTTCTGTGGATTTTTTCTTTTTATCGGAAATATGAAACAGCTTCCGGTAGTCAGTGCTCTGATCGATGGCATGCTAAAAGGTCATGAGATGCTGACCGCTTTTTTGCTTAGCCAGATAATCAGCAATGTACCGGCCACCATGCTTTTGTCCGGTTTTACCGAAGAATACAGACAGCTTTTAATTGGTGTGAATATGGGAGGGCTCGGAACACTTATTGCATCACTTGCCAGTTTGATTTCTTACAAATTCTACGCAGTAACCAAGGGAGCACAAAAAGGGAAATATATGATTGTGTTTACCGCATACAATTTACTTTTTATTATTGTGTTCATGTTTGCTTACCTGGGGTTGCGTTAATGGGAGCCGTAATTACTGCTTATTTTGCATCCATGTGTATTATTGGCTCGGATAATATTTCCATAGGTGCCACATGGCAACTGATCTCGTTGGCAGTTATTCTGATTATCCCAAGTGTATTGGGCGCGATATCGGCTTTCATGTTTTTTATTTATGGTAAAAAAGAAAACGCATATCCGATATTGATTTTTATTGCAGCTATATGGGGTATTGTAAGATTAGTTGTTACAAATTGTCATATGATGATTGCTGCGGGAAACCATGTATCCATGAATACGACACTTAACATATTGTTAAGAATATCCATCTATGGATTGATTATGTATCAGACAAAAGTGCTATGGAACAAGCGACGAGGTGCAACAGAGAGTAATTAATTACATTTGTTTAAAAGTTTCATTAAGAGTAGCAAAAATGAAAAAAATAAAAAATAGTACCCTTAAACGAGAATTTTGATGTAATCTGTAATAGAAAGGAGTACTGAAATGTTTAAAAATAAATACTATCTTTTTATAGATAAGCTAAAATCAAGGGAAAGGAAAAAAGAATATGAAGTTTTTAATTTTGTTTATCGTCGCAATGGTAATTAGTTCAATCGGATTTAAGAAATTTGTATGGTTTATTTCGATTGGATATGGTTTTTCTATAACTGGTCTTGGAATTGCCATGCTTTGGATGTTTCGAAATCAGTTGACACCGGTTAATGTAATCCTTTCAATACTATGTATGATTTATGGAGCAAGACTTGGTGGATATCTGTTGGTAAGAGAAAAAAAGAGTGCGTCTTACCAGAAAACCATGAAGGATGATATCAAAGATGGTTCTGATATGAATCTTTTTTTGAAAATCCTTGTTTGGAGCAGTTGCGCATTTTTATATTGTTGTGAAGTTTCTCCGATATTTTTCCGAATGCAACATCATGCGCCCATGGATTTAATATCTATCATTGGAACCGGCATTATGGCATTGGGCATTCTTTTGGAAACAGCATCCGATTATACGAAGAATCGGTTTAAAAAGAAACATCCACAGAGATTTTGTGATGTTGGATTGTTTCGTCTTGTTAGATGTCCCAATTATTTAGGAGAAGTCTTAATCTGGACCGGAGTATTTGTATCAGGTGTCACAGCACTTTCCGGCGTGTTTGAGTGGGTGGTTGCCTTAATCGGTTATATTTGCATTGTGTATATTATGTTTGGGGGCGCCAGAAGACTGGAATTAAGACAGAATAAGAACTATGGAGAGGACCCTGAGTATCAGGAGTATGTGAAGAAAACACCGATTTTACTTCCGTTTGTTCCACTTTATAGTGTGGCAAAATATAAATGGCTGATTGGTTAGGAAAAAGTGTTATAGAATATATAGAAATACATTATTAATAATATAAATTTTGTTTTGCGATATAATATATAAAATCTCATTAAAAGTAGCAAAAATAAAAATAATGAAAAAATAGTACCCTTAAACGACGTTTATTGATATAATTTAATAGAAAGGAGCACTGAAATGTTTAAAAATGTATATCCAAGAGAAAAATATTTAAAAAAAATTCGTCCTTTCTATAATTCAGATATCATAAAGGTTATTACCGGAATTAGAAGGTGCGGAAAATCATTTATCCTAAAAGGAATTATAAATGAATTATATGAAAAAAATGTATTAGAGTCACAAATATTATATATACCGTTAGATCGAAGAGGATTTAAAAATATAAAGACTCCTGAGCAGCTGGAAAATAAAATCGAATCAATGTTAGGCGATGAGGAACAATACTATCTTTTTATCGATGAAATACAGAATGTTGCAGGGTTTGAAAGCGTTGTTCATGCATATGCAGAAGAGGGTTATTCAATATTTCTTACCGGTTCGAATTCTTATCTTTTGAGTGATGAAATTTCAACTAAATTGACAGGAAGATATCTGAATTTTGAAACATATCCTTTAGATTTTGCTGAATATATTGATATGAAAAAATTCTTTCATAAAGAAATTAACGAGGACGTATATTTAGAGTTTGAAGAATATGTAATAAATGGTGGTTTTCCAAAGACATTAGAATTTGATGATATTGAGACAAGACAAGTATATACAAGAGGAATCATCTCCGAAATCTTTGAGAAAGATGTGAAAACGAGAAAAAGAATATCAAATGTACCTGTTTATGAAAGAGTTCAATCCCTTTTGTTGAATAATTTTTCCGCCCCTTTTTCACTAAATAGTTTGCTTGAATGTTTGGAGTCGGAGGGATATAAAACGAAAGCAACAACAGTCCGGGGCTATATTGAAGATTTAAAAAAAGCAAAAATTATTTATGAATGTAATCGTTTTGATTTAAAAAGTAAAAAAGCACTAAAACGAGAACAAAAATATTATCTGGCTGATTTAGCTATTTACTTTGCAATGAATACGGATAATAGATTAAGTTTTGGTCCTTCGCTTGAAAATATAGTTTACCTTTATTTGGCAAGTAATGATTATCAAATCAGTATTGGAAGAATTGGAAAATTAGAATGTGATTTTATCGTAAGAAAAAAGGATGGAGATTATGCATATATTCAGGTTGCATATAGCCTTCAAGGTGGTGATGAAAAAGCATCTCAGAAAATCAGAGAAAGAGAATATCGTCCTTTTAGAGAAATAAGAGATGGATATCCACGATATATTATTTCTTTTGATAAATATCGCGATCAACAAGAAGGAGTTCATCATATAAATGCAATAGATTTATTTTTAGGGAAGGAAACAATATAGAGATGCAAAAACCATTGATTTTACAGTTTTTTAGATTCCTCGATGTTCGAATTTTTTAGCGCATGATAACCCTTGCTTTACGGCTTGTCACCATAATGGTAACAAGCTTTTTTTATAGTGGTGCTTGAGAATTATCGCATTGTGTCTGATACTATAATCATATCTGCAGATAAAAAAACGAAAGGAGCAGATTTGATATGGTCGAATTTGGCGAACAACTAAGAAGAGCGAGAGTGAAAAAAGGAATGACGCAACAGTCTCTTGCGGAACAATTATATGTAACAAGACAAACCGTTTCCAGGTGGGAGTGTGGAGAGCGATATCCGGATTTACTTACTACCAAAAAGATTACGCAAATCTTGGATGTTAGCCTTGATGACCTTTTGTCTGGAAAAGAAATGATGAAAGTAGTAGAAAGAAACCCCGTAATTGAACATAAGCTGGCAAATAATATTATGATTGCATTATATGCATTTATCGTATTTTCATTTGCTATAACCGTCATGGATATTATAATCCGATTTCCATTGCAGTCTTTGTCAGTAGATTATAGTGATATACAAGTTATTGTAATAAATGTGCTTGGATTATTGATTCAGATTGCCTTTTTTACATTTGGATTGGTGAGTGCCATACGCGGTCGTTTGAATCCAAAGAGAATGGGAGCCGTAATCACTGCCTATTTTGCATCCATGTGCATGATTGGTTCGGATAATATTTCTAAAGGTGCCACCTGGCAACTGGTTTGGTTGGCAGTTATTCTGATTATCCCAAGTGTATTGGGAGCGATATCGGCTTTCATGTTTTTTATTTATGGTAAAAAAGAAAAAGCATATCCGATATTGATTTTTATTGCAGCCATATTGGGGATTATAAGATTAGTTGTTACAAATTGTCATATGATGATTGCTGCGGGAAACTATGTATCCATGAATACGACACTTAACATATTGTTAAGAATATCCATCTATGGATTGATTATGTATCAGACAAGAGTGTTATGTAATAAGCGACGAGGTACAACAGAGATTTGTGAATAGTTTGATATAGAACAGTTGTATGTATTGAGCTACAAATAAGAGTCCGTGTATGACATTTAGCTATGCCCTGTGTTAATATAGAGACACGATAAATAACTTTGCATTTATGCTTGTACAATTGTTTTATATTACTACAACATATCACTTGACTTTTTTCCGATACCGCATGCACTGCCGCGTTCGGGGAGCTCGGCAGTGCTCAGATCATATTCGTGTAAAAAATAGGGGGAAGAATGAAGAAACAAAAAGAAGTACGAATCAAATATGATAAACAGTCGATGAAAATACTGATGGGAACTTTTATTGTTGCAATGCTCCTATTGGTTATTGGTATTGTACTTTTATCAATGAAAGTAAGTGGAACCGAGATTTTCATACTGCTAACTTTGTACCTGGGTGCCGGTTTAGCTGTTTTTAGTCTTGCGGGCCTGTTAGCAGGATTCCTGTATATGAAACGCCTGAAAAAATACGGATATGAGATACCGGTAAAGAAAAGCGATTATGATGAAAAAATAGAAAATCTGCCTAAAACAAGTATGGTCGAAGGAACTTCCCTTTTTAGCGTACATAGCCAATGGAGTTGTCGTGCATGTGTTTTGCTGTTTTTCTTTTTCCTTATTTTAGATGTGTTATACTATGTCAAATGGAAATTCATGGGAGATGAATCTTTATTTGTTTTATGCTTTTTCTTTTATTTAATCTGGCTCATTTTCGCACTCGCGCTAAAAAAGCAGAGTAATGGTAAAAAGTATCGGGATGATGTGGAACCGGATGCTTCGAGAAAAGAACGTTGGAGTCTGGAACAGGTTGTGTTTACGATGTTTGTTTTATTTCTGCTAAGCCTGTTTGCGAACTATACGGCTCATTCCATGACAGAGTATATTTTTAGAACGTGGATAAACCATGATTTGGAGCAGATCAAGATTGTTGGTCGGGGCGTGATGGGGACTATTTCAGAGTATCAGGATGAGAACGAAACGATGCTTTGCAAAGATACCTATGAAAAACTTTGTGAGGGCGTGGACATTACAACCTGGGGAGTGCCCAAAGATGAATTGCAGACAATGCTTGCAGCTTCAATGGGAATAGATGATTTTTCACTGATGCGTGATGACTTCCGGTTGTCGGATGGGGATGCTCGGATTTTTGTGCAAATATCCGGCGAAAATGTGACGGTACGCTTATTAAATCCAATCAAAGAGTTGGAGAAATATGGCACAGTGAATCAAATTGATGTTTCGTTACCTTAGGACTTGACTTTTTAAAAAGTCAAGTCTTGTTATTATCTTCTTCAGGGTGTAATAAGTATAGAGAGCAAGGTCTACGTTGCGTAGGTAGCCGGAGGAGGATATCAGGTATAGGCTAAAGGCTATCCCGATATTACATTGCTCGAGCCGATTGCAAATGTGTTTGGAATATCCGTTACGGAACTGATTTCGGGAAATGCAGAGGCAAGATTTAAGATTAACGGCGTGAAACAGATACTTTATTATTGCAACAGGGACGGACTGTACAAATCAATGAACTGAGATGCTATTGGGAGGCAATAGGGTGGATAATTATGCTTTATCTTTTTTATCAGAACAGAGGCAGATAGATGTCATCAAAAAAACAAATGATTATACCAATCAATTTGGTTTATGCCTGTCTGATGATCAGATTCAAGAGTTGATGACTTGTCGCAGAGAATGTCTGACAGAACAGCAGAGAGTGGAATTCGGACAAAGTATTTTAGACAAAATTATTTTTGCGTTTTGCGATTCCCAATATATTTCTCAGGAAAACTATGCAGAAACGCTTGCGAGACTGCAGGAGATTTTTTATCTTTATAAAAATGAATCGATGGATGAACTGGCAGATGATGAATTACTTCGGATTATGAGAAATGCTTTCGATGACGAATGTCAAGGGTCGTTGGAATATCTGGAAGAAACATTTTTAGACCAATTTGCCAGAAACATTCGTGCAAATACACATAAGTTTATTGGGAGATATGTAAAAGATGATGAAAAAATCTGATGTAACAAGCGTATATTCGATGGAAGATTTGCTGCCCATTGTAGCAAGGCTTACCGAAGCATATACATCCAAAGAAAGCAGTTCCATTACCTATGAAAAAGCAAGACAATTTATGGATGCTGTTATTTATTGTATCGCCCATTGTGAAGAGGAGAATGTGTTAAGAGAAAGCGGTAAGGATGGTAAGGAAAAAGAAAGTACAAAGGATGATCAGGAAAATGACATAGAAAGCAGTAAAGAATTCATTGTAATTAAGAGTTCTGTGCTCTCTGCAACGGAAGCCTATGAACTGGGCTATCAGATGGTTGTAGAAAAAGTCAGACAAACCATAGATAAATACAATGAATTAATGCTGTATTTTGATCACTATGGAAATATCAATTATCGGGATACGGTCGAAAAAGCCCTACCTGGATTTTTTATGTATTATGATGCAAAATATGCACCCATGGAACATATCATAACCATGGATTATCCTGTATTTGGACTGGATATGGAGTTAGAAGGGATTGATATGATTCGTCAGTATCTGGATGCCATCATAATAGAACAGCAGTATTTGATGCAGTTTAACAGAAACAAGATTATCGAGACATTGCGTGCTTTTCACCCCCGCTATGAAAAAGAATTCTTTAACCTGAAAGAAATCTGTAAATAGATTTCTTTTTTTCTTGCTATTCAGAACATATGTTTGTATAATAATGGATAGAACATATGTTTGATTTGCGTTTTATATAATGGGAGTTTAAGTGAGAGATATGCAAGTACTGATTGATATACCAAAAGATACAAAAGCAGAACTTCAAAAAGAAAAGACATTAGAGGAAAAATTAGAGATTTTATCCGATGCGGCAAAATACGATGTTGCCTGTACATCAAGCGGCGTGGACCGGGCAGGGAAAAAAGGATATCTGGGCAATTCCTGCGCCAGTGGTGTGTGCCATACATTTGCAGCCGATGGTCGTTGTGTTTCTCTGCTCAAGATTTTGATGACCAACCATTGTGAATATGATTGCAAATACTGTAAGAACCGGAAGAGCAATGATGTGGAGCGGGCGACTTTTACTCCGGATGAGATATGCAGACTTACGATTGAGTTCTACAAAAGAAATTATATCGAAGGATTGTTTTTAAGCTCCGGTGTATTAAAGAACCCGGATTATACGATGGAAAAAATCATCGAGGCACTGCGAATGTTACGAGGGACATACAAGTTCAACGGATACATTCATGTAAAGGCGATTCCCGGAGCATCGAAGGAGCTTATTTACTCAGCCGGATTACTGGCAGACAGGATTAGTATCAATATGGAGCTGCCGACGCAGGATAGCTTAAGCAAACTTGCGCCTAATAAACACATGGCAAATATCATTCGTCCCATGAATCAGATATCAGGAACCATTGCCATGCACCGGCTTGCCGTCGGTAAATCGGCAAGAATGGAAAGGGCGGGAATCAATGATCATCTGATGAACAGCATATGGGGGAAAGAAGCGGATCGGATTGGTACAGATGCAACTGATAGAGCGAATCGACTGTTACCGGGATTGCAGAAAGATACCGATTCGTTTTTATTTCCGGCAGATAAAAAGGACTTGAATCTGGGCAGAGCATTTGCTCCGGCAGGGCAGAGCACGCAGATGATTATTGGAGCAACGAATGAGACCGATTTAGAATTGATTCGGACGACGCAGAATCTTTATAAAAGCTTTGACCTAAAGAGAGTGTTTTACTCCGGTTATATTCCGGTTAATGAAGATGATGCGCTTCCCGAGCCTGGAACACCTGTACCACTCTTACGGGAGCACAGATTATATCAGGCAGACTGGCTGCTTCGGTATTATGGTTTTTTTGCTGATGAATTATTGAGTGAAGAGCATCCTTTTTTTGATGATGCCATCGATCCCAAATGCAATTGGGCACTCAATCATCTGGAACTGTTTCCGATTGAAATCAATACCGCTTCCTATGATATGCTTCTAAGAGTTCCTGGGATTGGACCAAACGGAGTAAAAAAGATTGTCAATGCCAGACGATATACCAAAGTAGATTTTGAAATGTTAAAGCAAATGCGGATTACATTAAAAAGAGCACAGTATTTTATTACCTGCAATGGGAAGATGCTTTACAAAATTCCGTTGGAACACCGCTTTATTCGGAACCGTCTGATGGATGTTGATTCCGTGGAAATAGCAGATGTCGGCGGACAAAGTGTGCAATACAAGCAGATGAATTTATTCTCCGACTTTAATATGTCATGCACGGGATAATTTGTTGTCGCACATCAGATGATTAAGAAAAGGAATATAGTTATGTATATTTTTAGTTGTAAGCCCAGATGGGAAGATATGCTTACCTGCATCTATGAGGCATCGGCAAGCAAAATGGGACACACCAATATCAAGTTGGTTTTAGAGCCAATTGAGCAATATTCTTTATTGGATCAGTATATTCATGTAGATTCAGATTTAAAAAAGGCCGAATGTGTGATGAAATCCATTCGTGAAAAAATATCGCCTCAGGTCTATCGTGAGTTAGCTTATGCATCCATGGCTTATGAGGAGGAGATTCTGGATTTAATTTACAGAGTTCTGCTTGTGGGATTTTCCTATGGACCTGATGTGTTAAATATGGTTATGTATCGAGAAATCATGCAGTTTAATCAGATTCGGAGACGGCTTGGCAGGGAGGTCAACCATTTTCAGGAGTTTGTGCGTTTTCATGAGGTACAAAAAGGTCTCTATGTCGCACATATTGAGCCCAAAAGCAGGTTGGTTGTTGCCTTGGGACCGATTTTTGCAGATCGAATGCCATCCGAGCATTTTATGATCATTGACGATATTCATAAAGAAGCACTCATTCATCCCAAAGACGAAATGTACTATTTAAAACCACTAAACGATTCCGAATACGAGCAACTGTTAAAAACAGAAGAAATGAATGATACTTATACTGATTTGTGGAAAATCTTTTTTGAATCGATTGCCATCAGGGAAAGAGCGAATAAAAAGTGCCAGACGAGTTTATTCCCGTTGTGGACCAGAAAGCATGCGGTGGAGTTTATGGAAACTTCTCATAATTAGAACCATATGAATGATTTGGTTGATACAGAGTTGTAAAGTAGAACTTTAGGAATATCTTTATGTTTTGTCTGGCTATCGAGCTGTTTTTTTAGTATAATCAAGTAGATAAATCCGGTGAATTTTATAATCCATGCTTGTTGGTTTGTATCGAATGATGATTGTTTTACCGGTTTTTGTAGATTTTATTTTGTATATCATTACATATGAAGGAAAGGGAAAAAGATGGGGTTATTTGATAAGTTTAAAAAGAACAAAAATGAGGAAGAAACAGAAGAAATAAAAGCTTACGGCTGGGATGCAATTACAGCAGAGTTTGAAAGAGTATATCCTAATCAGACTAATCCAAAGCATTATGGTACTTTGATAAAATGGGCTTTGGGCGGCAAGGATCCTTTAGACGGTATCAGCATTTATGATGGCGGAGACTTTTGGCATTTTGTTACATATGGATTAACCGAGTTGTATGAAAAAGAAGATGGCGAAGAAGGTGTCAGTGGATTTGGTTATGAGATGACTTTCAAATTGAAAAAATCGAACTTTCAGGATGAAGAAGGGGAGTTGAAATGCATTTGCGGTATTTTACAGACGATTGCAAGGATTACCTTTCAAAACGGAGAAATTTTCCGACCGTTTGAGTATCTTTATACCGGACAGGAAAAAGGAATTGATGCATATCAGAAATCAAACATAACCGGTTTTATTTGTGTTCCTGACCCTTTAGTCAATACCATTGATACACCTAACGGTAAAGTGGAATTTCTTGAATTCATCGGTATGACGGATGCAGAACTAAAGACATTAAATACAAGTCAGAGTGTAAAAGATATATATGAAAAATTAGGTAGTGATCTGACAGATTACAATCGGAAATCGCTGATTTAGTAGTAAAAGTATATATAGAATCTAATAGTAGAACAACTGGATTCATAAAAAGGAGAAAATAGTATTATGGATATTCAAACAATTTTATCAGCCTGCGATCATACCTTACTTTTGCAGACTGCTACATGGGAAGAAATAAAAGCAATTTGTGATGATGCAAAGAAATATAAAACAGCATCTATTTGTATTCCGCCCTGCTATGTTAAGTTAGCAAAGGCTTACGTAAAAGATGAAGTGAAAATTTGTACAGTGATCGGTTTCCCCAACGGAAACATGACAACAGCGGCAAAGGTTTATGAAACCAAAGATGCACTGGAAAACGGTGCAGATGAAATCGACATGGTCATTAATATCGGGATGTTACGTGCTAAAGAGTATGACTATGTGTTAAATGAAATCAAAGAGATTAAAGCTGCTTGTGGAGAACACATTCTCAAAGTGATTATCGAGACCTGTCTTCTGACAGAGGAAGAAAAAATTAAGATGTGTGAAATCGTGACCGAATCCGGCGCAGATTTTATTAAAACATCTACCGGTTTTTCAACAGGAGGTGCAACATTTGAGGATGTAGCACTTTTTGCCGCACATGTAGGTCCCAATGTCAAAATAAAGGCAGCAGGTGGCATTGCCTCTTTGGATGATGCGAAAAAGTTCATGGAACTTGGTGCTCAGAGACTGGGCACCAGTCGTGTTGTTAAAATTGTAAAAACAATGGAATAATTATTTTTTGGAAACATTTTGAATTTGTTCCGCTTTATTCATTTATATTGGAAAAAGACATGAAAAAGGCCGCTGTTTGGAGCGGTCTTTTTCATTCATTAAAATATAAAATGAGAAGGAGTGAGAAAATATATAAGTAAACCCATAAAGGGATTGTTGGTAGTCGAAGCTGACAACCCCACGAATCTGCCGTCTTTGGCATTCATGAAATAACAGCTCCATTTAAATTTTAGAAAATGTGTTAATCACTTTCGATGGTTTTATGATACAAAATAATTGTGTCCAAAGTTTGGATAAATTGAGAAGATTGAATGAAAGAAAAATAAATACTTTCTAAAATGTGGTTGTAAAAAGAGATAATGAGCAATATTTGTAATGCCAACAGAAATAAAAAAGAGTATGATAAATTTAATATCCATGATATTAACTGTATTCATGAACGAAAATAGATTATAGAATAAAAGATACAAAAAATATAAGCATAAAAATTGAAAAAAGAACGAGGAAAATGGAGAATAAAACAAATTCAATGGAAAATAAAATAAAGGATTCAGCAGAGAATACAACGAATAATGAATTGGGATATATGACGGATGAAATGATGATGAAAACTATCGATACACCCCAAAAGAAATTACAATACTTCTGGGATTATTATAAATGGTATGTGATTATCCCTGCGCTTATTTTGATCTTTGTAGTTTTTGGTATCCGTACCTTTCTTATGGAAAATCGGGAAACTTCCGTTTATATATCCATGATCAATTGTAAAGATGAATACAGTGTGGATGAATATCTGACAGCATATTCCGATGAACTGCAGAAACGTGGGGAAACGCAGAACGCATTCAGACTGGAAGGGGGATTTATCCATCCTGAGGTGGTAGATGAGATGACGGCAGCAGATTCCATGGTGACAGCAAGTATCCAGAGATATCAGGCAGAAGTTATCAGTAAAAGGTCAGAGGCTGTCATTGCATCAGATTGGGTTGTCAGAGAATATGCAGCCGCTGATGCATATTGCGATTTGACAACTGTCCTGTCTGATAAGCAATTAGAAGAATTAGGGGATCAGTTGTTTTATTGCAAAAATATGGAAGGTGAAGAAATTGTTGCCGGTGTTTATTTAAAGTCTTCCTTGTTTACGGATGCGTATGAAGGAAAAACTCCGGTGTTTGCAATTGCTTCTTATTTAGAAGATAAAACAATTGCTGTCAAATTTTTGATGTATTGTGCAAAATAGATTGGATAAATCAATGATGTTGTTCAAAACTTTCTAATTCAATCATTCAGATTGCTCATCAGCCATATCTTCTTTGGTCATATCTTCTTTTGGCATACATCGTTCAAAAATGCGGTTGAAAAACATAGCATATAAATAAGCAATAGCCGCGAAACCAAAGAATAAAAACAGACTGCCAATCATTATCATACGCTTACCGTTTTGTGCAGCAAAGTATGTGATGGCAATTGGAATAAACGAAAAGAAAATGGTTGTCGGAAAGTTGCCTATTGCCAACAAAAAGGAATTCAGAATCAGACGTTTCATGTCGCTTTCAAATTTTGCTATCTGGGGAAATGCATAAATCTGAATACAAAATAGAATGATCAGAAGAAACCAGATAGGAAACTGCATCCAGGAATAGCTTGCATCTATGACATTATAAATAATGTACAAGTCTCCTGCAAAAAAGCCTGTGAGTAGTAAAAATGGAATCCAGATTGAGGTTGCCTGTTTAAAATTATTGCGAAATGCTTCAAAGAACATCTTATATATATAGGAATCTTCCCGATCCTGCAATTTAAAAATAACATGATACATGGCAGTGACCGACGCTCCGATTGTAATAACCGGAAGGCTACAGATAATGAAGAGTGCGTTGGTAAACATCAAGTCACAAAAGCAGGATAAGAACCGGATGACCGGATTTTCAGGTTGGAAAAATTTGTTCATAATATCATTCCTTTTCTTTCTGTTAAAATGTTATCTTAAAATATAATCAAAAAGTCTTATCTTAAAGTTTTTCTAAAACATATCCTTAATATTGTTTGTTAAAATGAAATAAAAAAAGATTGTTTAAAATAATGCCGAAAGATGTGTTTATCACATCAATCTTATAAATAGTGCCCATACTGTCTCCTATTCTTTCATAAAATGATTATACATGATTACTAAAAGAATGGAAAATAAAAATGACATATTAGCAATAATTGACAAACAAAAAGCAAAAATTGAAAAGTATAGTGACTTTAAAAATGTATAATAGAATTATGTTGTTCTTCACAACAAGGCCTAAGTTTAGAAGACAAACAGTTACATTTATTTCAGTATTTTATTAATTATTTGAAAAGTGAAAAGGAGAGGTAAACATGAAAAAGTTAGTTGCCAGCGTTTTATGCGCATGTATGGTTTCAAGTCTTTTAGTTGGATGTGGCTCAGGTACATCAGATGCAGGTACAACTGATGCAGGTACAACTGATGCAGGTACAACTGATGCAGGTACAACTGATGCAGGTTCAACAACAGACAGTTCTTCCGATGAAGGTTCTTCAGCAAGTGGAGATAATGTTATTAATGTATGGGCATTCACAGATGAAGTTCCCGGAATGATTGAAAAATATATCGAGGCTCATCCTGACTTTGGTTATGAAATTAATACAACAATTATTGCTACCACAGATGGAGCTTATCAGCCGGCATTGGATCAGGCACTTGCTTCAGGTGGTGCAGATGCTCCTGATATCTACTGTGCAGAAGCAGCATTCGTATTAAAATATACACAAGGAGATGCTTCTCAGTATGCAGCAGCATATGAAGATTTGGGAATTGATGTAGATGCAGCTGTCGCTGATGCAGAAATTGCACAGTATACAGTTGATATCGGAACAAACCCCGATGGCAAATTAGTAGGTTTAGGATATCAGGCGACAGGTGGTGCATTCATTTATCGTCGTTCTATCGCAGAAGATGTATGGGGAACAGATGATCCGGCAGTTATTCAGGATAAAATCGGACCCGGATGGGACAAATTCTTCGATGCAGCTGCTGAGTTAAAAGAGAAAGGATACGGTATTGTATCCGGTGATGGAGATATCTGGCACGCAGTTGAAAACAGCTCTGATGAAGGATGGATTGTTGATGGTAAATTAAATATCGATCCGAAGAGAGAAGAGTTCTTAGATCTTTCCAAAAAATTAAAAGATAATGGTTATCATAATGATACACAGGACTGGCAGGATGCTTGGTTTGCTGATATGAAGGGTGAAGGCGATCAGCAGATCTTCGGTTTCTTCGGTCCCGCTTGGTTAATCAACTATACATTGGCTCCTAACTGCGGTGGTGAAGCAGTTGGTGAAGGTACATATGGTGACTGGGCAGTTTGTACACCTCCGATTGGTTTCTTCTGGGGTGGTACATGGGTACTTGCAAACAAAGATACAACAAAAGCTGAAGCTGTAGGCGATATCATTGAATGGATTACTTTAGATACATCTGAAGATGGACTTCAGTACAAATGGGCTAACGGTACATTAAATGGCGAAGGCGGCACAAAAGACTCTGTAGCTTCCGGAGTTGTAATGTCAAAATCCAACGGTGAATTAGATTTCTTAGGCGGACAGAATATGTTCGATGCATTCGTTCCTGCTAATGCATATGCAAAAGGAACAAACTTAACACAGTATGATGAAACAATCAATACATACTGGAGAGATCAGGTTCGTCAGTATACTGCAGGTGAGAAATCACGTGATCAGGCAATCGCAGATTTCAAACAGCAGGTAGCTGACAACTTAGATGTAATTGTTGAATAATCATAAACAATAATCATCAGCAATAGTATTTGATACAAGTGATTTAATTAAATTCATAGTGTCATAGAAAAGCAGAAGCAGGGCTGACCACTTCTCGGCTGCCCTGCTTTTCTTTTCAAAATGTTAAAACAAACAGGAAGGAAGGGTGAGAAAAGTGAAAAACAAAAAGCTTAGCTATGCAAGATATGGATATTATTTTAGTATTCCCTTTGCTGTGGCATTCCTGTTATTTACTTTATATCCTATATTATATACAGTTATAATCGGATTTACGGATTTAAAAGGTCTCGGAATGACAAATTTCCATTTTTTGGCAGATGATCCGTTCCGAAATTTTAAAGTGGTTTTGACAAGTCCGTCCTTTAAACAGGCGTTATCCAATACAGTAGTGATGTGGCTGCTAAACTTTATTCCGCAGATTTTACTGGCTCTGTTGTTGACAGCATGGTTTACCGATAAGAGAAGTAAAATCGTTGGACAGGGATTTTTTAAAGTTATTTTTTACATGCCTAATATTATTACAGCCGCTACCATTGCAATTTTATTTAATGCATTATTCGGTTATCCGATGGGACCGGTCAATGATATTTTGGTTTCTTTACATATTGTTGATAAACCGGTAAATCTACTCATCAATAAAACGATAGCAAGAGGAATTGTCATCTTTATTCAGACCTGGATGTGGTATGGTTACACGATGATAACTTTGATTTCCGGTGTTCTGGGTATCAGTCCGGAGATTTTTGAAGCAGCAGAAGTGGATGGTGCAAATCGTACACAGACCTTCTGGTATGTGACACTTCCAAATATTAAAACAATCTTATTATTCACACTGGTAACAAGCTTAATCGGTGGATTGAATATGTTTGATATTCCGAAGTTATTCTTGTTAGGTGGTCCCGATAATGCGACATTGACGACTAACGTATTTATTTACAATCAGGCGTTTAGTGGAAGTTATCTTTATAACAGAGCTGCTGCAGCCAGTATGATTATGTTGGTAATCATTGCTATCTTATCCGGTATCTTATTTATGATTTTGGATGATAAAGATGAGGCTGCTCTTCGCAGACAGATCAGACAACAGGAAAAGAGCTTCAAGCGCAGACAAAAGGAAATTGAGTTAATTGAGAAAGCACAGGCTGCTGAGGCAGAAAAAGCTGTAAATGTGGTAACAGAACAAGCTGATGCACAAATCAATGAGGAAGATGTTGTCGAGGAGGTGGGTACAGATGCTGAAAAATAAAGAAAACAGAAATCTGAAAGTTCTCATCTATGTGGTATGTATTATTTTAGCAATTATCAGTATTGCACCATTTTACATCATGTTTATCAACGCAACCAGATCCACGACAGAAATCCAGCAGCATGCGATTGCCTTTTTGCCATCCGGATATATGCTCAACAACTTGAAAATTCTGTTGGGTAAGAGTTTTAATCCGGCAGTTGGTTTTGGAAACTCATTAATTATTTCCATTGGATCAACAGCTTTGGCAGTATATTTTTCATCGCTGACAGCGTATGCGCTGGTTGCATATGATTGGAAGCTTCGTCAACCATTCTTCAGTTTCATCATGTGCATTATGATGATTCCGGCACAGGTAACAACCATTGGTTTCTACCAGATGGTATATAAGATCGGCATGACAAATCATCTTTCGATGTTGATTTTACCGGCTGTTGCTTCACCGACTATGGTATTTTTCATGCGTCAATATTTGCAACCGACACTCTCTATGGAGATCGTTCAATCAGCCCGTATTGACGGTGCAAGGGAATTTATGATTTTCAATCGGATTGTGTTACCAATCATGAAACCCGCAATTGCTACACAGGCTATTTTCTCATTTGTATCAAGCTGGAATAACTTATTTACTCCGTTGGTACTCTTGACAGATCAGAAAAAATATACTATGCCGATCATGGTCAGCTTGTTAAGAGGAGATATTTACAAAACAGAATACGGATGTGTATATCTTGGATTGGCAATGACTGTTCTGCCTTTGGTTGTGGTATATTTGATATTATCTAAATACATTATCGCAGGTGTTGCACTTGGTGGTGTAAAGGGTTAATCATTTCAAAGATATATTGGTTTTCGATTTGAGAATTCATTTCATATAAAAACAGGATATGCAAGACGTATCCTGTTTTTGTTTTGGTGACAAAGAAAAGTAATGCGTTTGCACGATTGCATTTCTCTATCGTTCTGATAAAACTCGCATAGCAGTTTGTGCTATGATTATAAAAATGCAGACTTTCAATGAAAGTCTGCATCAATTTTTGCCTGTTCACTTTTGCTTCGGAATTCGGAAGGTGAATAGCCGGTGTACTTTTTAAAGCATCTGCAGAATGCGGAGGGTGTGTTGAAACCTGTCTGATAGGCAATGGTTGTAACAGGAATATTTTCAGCTAACATTTCCTGTGCGCGGGTAATCCGTTTTTTGCAAAGATAATCATAAAAAGTAGTATTGGTATATTGTTTAAACAATCTGGAAAAATGAAATTTTGAAAATCCTACAATAGCGGCAGTATCTTCTAAGCTCAAATCATCGGCATAATGTTCATCTATGTAGATTAACAGGTTAGAAAATTTATCATAATGTTTTTTCTGAACATCCGGTGGCAAAGATGCTCTCGGATCATTTTCCGGTCTGAAATAATCCTTTGCGCAAATAGATATATTTTTAAAGAACAATGAAAAAATATCGGTTTCCCAGAAAATATCATTCTTAAAATAAATTTCAATCATTTTGGCAAAATTGTTGAAGATTGATTCATAATGCTTTGATGTATCGGGGGAAATCAAATTAGCATTTAAAAACATAGGTTGCATTGCTTTGTAATCCTGAAAACCGGTAAAAGATTCTAAATTGATCAGAAAAACAAAGCGCATACCCGGTGCAGGGCAAATTAGTTTGTGAATGGCATGTGGAGGAATAATTAAAATATCTCCGGGATGTAGTGTATATCGTTCATTGTTGACAATGACAATATAATCCGTCTTCATACAAATCAGTACTTCAACTGCAGAATGATGATGGGAAGGATAACCTTCCATCTGGGTATTATACCAGATGCGGATATGTGATTCCGGTACAAAGTCAACTAATTCGGTATTATCTTCAATGTTTCTTCCGATAAATTCACGAACCGGCTGTTCATATTTTTTTTCATCCAAATCAATGTTGTATAACATGTAACTACCCCCATATACCTATTATTATACACAAATTTGCTATTAATTGAAATACTGTATCATTACAAATGTAAACAATAAGTTTATATTGATTTTTTGAAAGGAGAAGAGACATGAGTTATCCGGCTTTACTTTTTTATCCAGTATTGCTTTACTTTTCTAATTTTTTGGAGGTTAAAATTAAATAGCAAAATATGTATATTGGCAGGCAATATTTGTATAGAAGATTGATATGGGAATACATATAATAAAAACAGTTATTGCTAAAGTACTTTATGGAGGAAATTATGGATAGACAGGAAGCCGTTAGGAGAGCAACCGAGTTGGTTGAACAGATGAGTGTAGAAGAGCTGGCGTCTCAGCTTCGGTTTGATGCAGAAGCAATTCCGAGATTGGATATTCCCGAATATAACTGGTGGAATGAAGGCTTGCATGGTGTGGCAAGGGCCGGCAGTGCGACTGTTTTTCCTCAGGCTATCGGTTTAGGTGCGACATTTGATGAAGAGCTGTTGGAACAGGTTGCCGAGGCAATTTCTGTTGAAGCAAGAGCCAAATATAATGAAAATGAAAAACATGAAGATCGCGATATCTATAAAGGTATAACCCTCTGGTCCCCCAACGTAAATCTCTTCCGTGATCCCCGCTGGGGACGCGGACACGAGACTTATGGTGAGGATCCGGTTTTGATTGCAAAGCTGGGTGTTTCATTTATCAAAGGTCTGCAGGGAGAGGGAGAATATTTACGTACGGCGGCATGCGCAAAGCATTTTGCAGTACATTCCGGACCGGAAGAAAAACGCCATTATTTCGACGCGAAAGCATCCATGAAAGAAATGTGGGAAACCTATCTTCCTCAATTTGAAGCCTGTGTAAAAGAAGGGCATGTGGAAGCCGTCATGGGCGCATATAACCGGACAAACGGAGAGCCGTGTTGTGCGCATAGTTATCTGATGGATGAAGTGTTGCGAGACCAGTGGGGCTTTGAGGGACATTATGTTTCCGACTGCTGGGCTGTCAGAGACTTTCATGAGCAGCATAAGGTGACTTCCAGACCGGAAGAAAGTGTGAAGTTGGCATTGGAGCGCGGTTGTGACGTAAACTGTGGCTGTACCTATCAGAAGATTTTAAATGCATATCAGGAGGGGCTAATTACAAAAGAATTGTTGCAAAAATCAGCCATCCGTTTGTTTACTACCAGATTTTTGCTGGGAATGTTTGACGAGACCGAATTTGATTCCATTCCCTATGAAGTTGTTGAATGCAAAGAGCATTTGAATCTTTCCCTGCAAGCTGCACAGGAAAGTATCGTGTTACTGAAAAATGATGGTATTCTTCCGTTAAAGAAAGATAAACTCAAAACAATCGGTGTGATTGGACCGAATGCCAATTCCCGCGCTGCTTTGATTGGAAATTATCACGGGACTGCTTCCCGTTATATTACCGTGTTGGAAGGAATTCAGGATTATGTCGGTGATGATGTCAGAGTACTTTATTCGCAGGGATCCCATTTATTCCTGGACCGCGAAGAAAATCTTGCAAGAGAAGATGACCGTATTTCAGAGGCCATGACGGTTGCCGAACATTCGGATCTGGTTATTTTGTGTCTGGGGCTGGACGAAAGCCTTGAGGGAGAAGAAGGTGATACCGGTAACGCATATGCTTCCGGCGATAAGAAAGATTTGATGCTACCTCCTTCGCAACAAAGATTATTGGAAATTATTGCGGGAATGGATGTGCCTTTCATTGTCTGCATGATGGCGGGAAGCGCTATGGATTTAAATCTGGCAGATGCAAAGGCATCCGCAGTATTGCAGGTTTGGTATCCCGGAGCAAGAGGCGGTAAGGCTGTTGCAGACATTTTATTTGGTGAGGTTTCTCCTTCCGGAAAATTACCGATTACTTTATATCGTAACCTGCAGGGAATGCCGGACTTTGAAGATTACTCTATGAAAAATCGTACCTATCGTTTTGTGGAGAAACAACCCTTATATCCGTTTGGTTATGGTTTAAATTATGCAGATACAGAAGTATTAAGTGCCAAGCTTGATAAAGATATCACATATGCGCAGGCAAAGGATACGGAATTATCCGTTGTGGTTGAGGTTATTAATAATGGGAATGTTGCAACGGAAGATGTTTTACAAGTGTATGTCCGTGTGGATGATAAAAATGAAGTGCCCAATCCCAAGCTTGCTGCATTTAAAAGGATTAATCTGGCTGCAGGTGAGAAAAAGACAGTATCCGTTTCAATACCAAACAAAGCTTTTTCTGTGGTAGATGAAGATGGACAGTCACAGTTTAGTGGAAACAAAGCTGACATTTATGTTGGATTTGGACAGCCGGATGAAAGGACGGCACAGCTTACCGGAAAAGAATGTATTCAAATAACCATATAATTTGAGACAAGAATGATAAGAGTATAATCATTAGCAAAGAAATCTTAATAAGATTTTTTGAAATAAGTGTGTAATGACAGATGGTTTCATAATGGAAGAATCAGGAGCTTCCCTTTATGGAATCATCTGTTGTTTTTGGGGATGCTTTCATCGGATAGGATCGTCCACAGAAAAAGGAATATTTATACAGTAGGTATAAAACGCTTGAATATAAAAGATGACAATGTTAGAATAGCAATACTATGAAAAAGAGAGATGTATATAAAAAGGCTCTGTTTTTGGCAGTGCCGATGATGATTCAAAATGGAATAACGAATGCGGTCGGACTGGTCGATAATGTGATGGTAGGAAGTCTGGGAACCGAGAGTATGACGGCTGTATCCATTGTGGTACAGTTGATTTTTGTCTTTAACCTTTCGGTATTCGGGGGGTTATCCGGTCCCGGCATTTATGGAGCACAGTATTACGGACAGGGTAATCAGGAAGGTGTGAGGAATGTTTTTCGTATCAAGCTCTGGATTGGTGCTTTTTGTATGCTTGTGGGGACTTTGGTTTTTGCCACACTGGATACGGCTTTGATCGGCTTATATTTACATGGTAATGATGCTGGGATTGACAGTGCACTTACCGTTACCTATGCCAAACAATACCTGCAAATTATGATTTTTAATATTTTCCCGTTTGTCATTACACAGGTATATGCGGGTAGCTTACGTGAAACGGGTGAAAGCTTTAAACCGATGATTGCAGGGGTTTGTTCGGTAGTCGTAGATATTGTATTAAACTACATCCTGATTTACGGTAAATTTGGCTTTCCGAGACTGGAAGTGCGTGGTGCCGCTATTGCAACGGTTGCAGCAAGAGTTGTGGAAATGGTTATTATCATTGTCTGGGCTCATGCGCAAAAAAGAAAGCATACATTTTTACAAGGTGTTTATCGTACCTTGAAAGTTCCGGTTTCTATGGTAAAAGAAATACTCAAAAAGAGTATTCCCATTTATTTTAATGAATTTTTATGGGCAGGCGGAATTGCTGCTCTGACCCAATGCTATTCGTTGCGGGGACTGAGTGTTGTAGCCGGCATGAATATCTCAAACGCACTGTGTAATCTGTTAAATGTGGTGTTTGTTGCCATGGGAAATGCGGTAGGTATTCTTTCCGGTCAGTTGTTAGGTGCAGGCAAGTACAAAGAAGCTAAGGCTAACTCAATGAGCCTGATGTGGTTTACCGGCGGATTGTGTGTACTTTTAACAATCGTGCTCATTTCCATTTCCGGTGTCTTTCCGCTTTTATATGATACGTCGGATGAGGTTCGAAAGTTAGGCGGAAGCTTCATTGTAATTACGGCATTGTTTTTCCCGGTGCAGGGTTGTCTGAATGCATTGTATTTTACCTTGCGTTCCGGAGGAAAGACTTTTGTTACTTTTCTATTTGACAGCGTATACTCGTGGGTCGTAACGGTGCCGATTGCATGGCTTTTGTGTAATCTTACTTCGCTCCCGATTCTGACAATCTATGCAATCGTACAGAGTGCGGATATTATAAAACTGCTTGTGGGATATGTCTTAATTCAAAAAGGGATTTGGATTACGAATCTTGTGGAAGAGAAGTAGTACGTTGTGGGATGGCAGTCGCCCTTGCAAAATTATATATCTTTGCCGCTTCATACTTCGGTTTCCGGCATTTCTAAGCGGCATGCTCACAAAATACATATTAAATGCCCGGTTTCAAAACTCAGACTTCGTCTTCGAACAGTTGAAACCGGGCATTATTTTTGTTCGCTTATGCCGCTAAGAAATGCCAAGAAACCTCGCCAAATTCCGCGGGCAAAGATATATAATTTTGCAAGGGCGACTGCCATCCCACTAAGAAGCTTCAGATATTCAATCGTTTTATGATTTCATTGCGAACCTTAGGACCAACGAAAATAACCAGAGCAAAAATGGAAACCACAGTCGTAATCATGCAGATAATCCAAAATAAAGGAGCCATTCCGTAAATGGCAATCATGATTATGCTGGGTAAAACACCGATTAAAACGTTGCACAACATATACACCATGGCATTGCCGGTCTTGTCGAGCATGCAAAAGATAAAATTTAAAACCAAAGCTGTCATACAGATACAGGGAAGAATGTAGTTGACACAAAAAGTAAAAAATCCCAGATAGTAAGCAGTGGGTAACAATAGTACGCCAATGTAAACAGCAATATAAAATACAAAATATGAAGGAAGGGAATGACGTTTAATCAGTTTGTTTAATAAAATCTGAAAACCGACAACCCACAATAATACAATCAGACTCCAATGAATATCCCGATCATATGTGATTAGAAAATCAACCGCAAAGCAGATAAAGGTTGCAGCACACATGATAAAAAGCTGTAGCTTGTACCAGAATGACTGGGTCTTTAATTTACTGCAGTCCGGGAAATATGGGTCTTGTAAGATAGAAGACAAGGCAATTGCAGAATCGCATTCGTTAAGATGCTCTCTGTCAGCTTGCAAATCGGATTCATTACCGAGGGCTTCTTGATTTTCGTTTGTGTCTGTATCAAATTTATAGATTAGCTCATTCTGACATAAAGGACAGTAATCAAAGGTTCCGCCGACTTTGACCTGACAATTCGGACAAAATTTCATCATGATTTTACCACCTCCGTTGCCTGAAGCTGAACAGGAATCCCTTCTTTTGAGAAACTTCTGACAAAATTTTTTAACACACCGGTATTTCGATAGCCGGATGTGATTCCCAAAGTCATTTCATCCTGATAACTGCATATCGTCATAAATAATTCATTGTGACTACAGAATGCGGAATATTTTTCAACATGCTGTTGCATTTCTGTCGGAATATTCATAACACCAAGATTGGAAATCACTGCGGAAACCCGCTTGTTTTCTTTCTTGGAAAAGAATTTCACTACCGGCTGTTTGATAAAAAGTGGGACCATGCGAATGAAAAAAATGTGTTCCAACAACTGGTAGTAATCCATCTGTCTACGAATTTGTTCCGGTTGTAAAATGTTTTTCAATTTGGCGTCATATTCTTTAGCGAGTGATTCGAGGGTCTCATCTCCGGTAAATATGTGACTGATGCTGATATTGTTGAAAAAATTACGCGATGTTTCCGAAGGATAATAGTTGCGCAGATTGACCGGCATACTGATGGTAACCGGTTGCTTACGCTTTAGGGCGGACATATCATCGTAAATTGCCATCATGAGCTTGGCCCCAATCAAACTGGACAGACTGACCTGATATTGTTTGGAGAGTTCCAATAAATCTTTGGATGGCATGCTGACTTCGAAAAACTGTAACTGATCGTAAGGTAATTTCCTGCCATGTATATGATAAGATTTCTTTACACTCGGAGCTGCTTTTGCATTCCGGGTATAAAATTTTTTAAAACTGTCCTGTGCGAGATCATCTGCAGATGCACCTAATCCGATGGTAACGTTTTTCATTTCGTTCGGATATTTCAGACGAAGATAGTTTTGAACCAGAATATTTAAAAACTCCAGTGCGCCCGTTCCGTCACTGAGTGCATGGAAAAGCTCCACATTAATGCGGTTGTGAAAATAAGTGATACTATAATGTAGTGTTCCGGTATAATTTTTTCCGTATAATACCGGACAGGGACGTTCGTGTTCTTCAGCCACTTTGGGCATTACGTCGGTTGTCTCCAGATAATGCCAGAATAGTCCGCGTCTGATACGGACCTGGAAAAGAGGGCGACGTTTGATGGTAGTAATTAACGCCTCTTGTAAAAGATCCGGATTGACAGGCTCTTTTAGCGTGCAACTGACACGAAGACTACGGGTATCACGTTCATTATGGGTGGCCAGAAAGACTTTAGCCACATTATCTACTTTGTACCAATTTTCTGAACTCAAGTTATTACTCCTGATGCTTGTTATTTGTTATATTTTTGCTTTTATGGTTGTTTTCAAAATGGTTTGTCTGTATTTCATTAATGGTTTCATCTGTATTTCATTAATAATTACGTCTTTATTTTATAAATGTTTTCGTCTTTTTTCGTCAATAATCTCATTTGTTTTTCATCTGGATTTCTATTTACTTTTCCGTATGTTTTTTGTTGTTTATAGATCGAAAAGAAATGCTTTTTATAAAATACTATCAATAAAAATCTTGATATCATCCAAGGCTTTTGATGCTTTTGGAATAGGCATTTGTTGAAATACATGCCAGGCACCTTTGTATATTTCCAAAACAGCATGACAGTTAGCCTTGCGTAACGCTTTTAAAAGATGCTCGCTGTCAGAACGAAGAATTTCATTGCTTCCAACCTGAATCATGGTCGGAGGAAAGCCTGATAAATCCGCAAAAAGAGGACTGTACCTGGGATTGGCATAATCCGTATCATCCTGTAAATAAGCCTTTCGTACTACCATAATGTAATCATAGGTCAGAATAGGATCTACATCCTGATATTTTTTGTATGAAGATGCAGTAGCAGTCATATCTGTCCAGGGACTCATGAGTATTAATGCTTTTGGCAACATTCGTTTTTGCTCTTTGAGTAAAAGTGTGAGCTCCAATGCGAGATTGCCACCTGCCGAATCTCCTGCAAGGATGATATCCTCTGCACCGTATCCTAAGTGCATCAGATAATCCCATACCTGCATGGTATCTTCTATGGCAGCAGGATATGGATATTCGGGAGTCAGACGGTAAGCATATGATAATACAGCTAAGCCTGTGTGAATGGCCAGTTTTCCGGATAATACCCCCGCATAGCCAAGACCACCACATGAAAATCCACCACCATGGCAATAGAGAATAATCGGTTTCTTGGGATATGCATGTTTGGGAAAGGTCCACTGTGCTTCCATTTCTCCGATATTTAATTTTTCAAATGTTATGCCAACAGAAGGAGTTGCCAGTTTTGATATTACTTCCTCGGAATGACGGCGCTTATCCAATTCCTCGGGAACGAGTGTGCCGGCATTGCCGACAACACTGTGTGCGGCTTTCATTGCCTTCATGAGAGGGCTCATTTTGATATTGTTTTCTTCCATATGTTTCATAGATTGCCTGATTATTTTTACTATTATTTAAATTGTTTTGTGTTTTTAATATTATGTGATATCAGAGGCGAAAAATTATATTTGTGTGACAATCCCATACTTGTGTGTGATAATCCGTTGGTATCATGGGGTAAAATACCTTTTGCGCCCCAACACCAATATTGTTAAGATATCGTTATATTCTATCATGTACGACTATAGATACTCAAGGATTACTTGGAGCTTTCTGCTCTTTTTTGATTTTTACTTCAGCTTTTTTGATTTCAACCGTTTTTTTCTTTTTTGACATTTTGATTTCAGCATTTTATATTTCCGCCTTTTTGATTTTCTTATTTTATATTTTTGTTTCGAACTTCTCCCTACAAGAAATGTGCGATGGCCTGGCGGGGTATAGGAAAGAGCAACAAGAGAAAAATACCCTGGGAAAAATGTTTGGCGGGGTAAGGAAAGAGAAACAAGCGAAAAATACCCCGCTGAAAACAATTGGCGGGGTAAGGAAAAGGGAAATATGCAAAAAATACCCCGCTGAAAATGTTTGGCGGGGTAAGGGAAAGAGAAATATGCAAAAATACCCCGCTGAAAATGAATTGCGGGGTAAGGAAAAGGGAAATATGCAAAAATACCCCGCTGAAAACAATTGGCGGGGTATAGGAAAGGACGACAAGAGAAAAATACCCCGAGAAAAATGTTTGGCAGGGTATAAGAAAGAGAAATAAGTAAAAGATGCCCGGCGTAGGAATGTCTGACTCAAATCTTGAAACATCAGAAAAATTCCACTATAATAAGCATCGGTGAAAACAAATGAAGACAAAACAACAGATGTACAATCGATTCTTACATCATAACATGGCGATAGTGGGCGGGTTTCTGGCAGGATATTCCGTATTGATGCATTCGAATTTTCTTGGAAATGCACAGACTTCCAATTTGATTTTTTTATTTTTCTCTATATTAAAAAGAGATCCGATGCAGGCTTTACTACGATTTTTAGGTGTACTCTTATATGTATCAGGCGGAATTGCTTTTGTATTTGTAAAAAATAAGACGAGGTATGATGTCAGAGCTGTTTCGATGTTTATTACATCCCTGATGATTTTCATTTTGGGACTGATGCCTGAGGATATTGACATTGTAATTGGCTTATTTCCGGCATTTTTTGCCATGGCATTTCAGTGGAATTCTTTTCCGGGGGAATACGGATATGTCAGTTCCACCATTTTTTCTACGAACAATACCAGACAGGTATCTTTGGCGTTGGGAGAGATTTTGTTTCCAAATGATGGGAAAAAGGGCATAGAGGCAAAAGAAAGAAATAGGCTGCATTGGCACAAGGCAGTGTTTTTTATGGGAAGTCTTTTGGGATTTCATATAGGTGTAGTTGTTTCTTATCTGTTTGTTCAACAATTTGGTATAAAAGCTATATGGTTTGACTGGATTTTTATCGTTACAGGTATTATTCTATTAATAAAGGAAAAGAAAATCTGAGAAAGGAAGAGCCAATTATCAATCAGGATAATTGGACGAATGAAATAGAATGATTAATGAATTTTACAAAAGCATGTTAAGTGGAAAATCAATTATTCGGGAACTGAGCGAATATGCAACTGGCCGAGGAAAAGAAATCGGATATGAAAATGTTTTTGATTTCAGTCTGGGCAATCCCAGTGTTCCCACGGTACAGGAGTACCAGGATGAAATCGTAAGATTACATACTCAGGTAGATCCTATGAAGGTACACGGATATAGTCCGTCATTGGGTATCGAAAAGGTTAGAGAGACGGTTGCTGAAAGTCTGAATAAAAGATTTGGTATGGATTACGAAGCCAAACACATTTTTATGACAAGTGCTGCCGCATCCGCACTCGCACATGCTTTTCGTGCCACAACCAAACCGGGAGATGAGATTTTGACTTTCGCACCATTCTTTCCGGAGTATAATCCGTATGTCAATCATACAGGAGCAAAGCTTAGAGTAGTTCCTGCCAATACCACGGATTTTCAGATCAATTTCGAAGCATTTGAAGAGATGATGAATGAAAATGTTATGGCGGTTTTGATTAACACACCCAATAATCCGTCCGGTGTTGCATATAATACGGGAACAATCAAGAGACTGGCTGATATTTTATATGCAAAACAGAAAGAATATGGACATGATATTTTCTTAATCAGCGATGAACCGTATCGGGAAATTGTTTTTGCGGGTTCGGATTCGCCTTATGTCAGCAAATATTATGATAATTCCATTTCCTGCTATTCGTTTTCAAAGAGCCTTTCCCTTCCGGGAGAGCGAATTGGTTATCTGGCAGTCAATCCAAGAGCAACGGATGCGGATATTTTTGCCGTTATCTGCGGTCAGATCAGTAGAGGAATTGGTCACAACTGTCCGTCATCCAGTGCACAGTTAGCGATGGCTAAAGTTATAGACAAAACAAGTGATCTTTCCGTGTATGAGACAAATATGAATTTATTATATGATGCTTTGACAGATCTCGGATTTGAAGTTGTAAAGCCGGATGGAACCTTTTATATTTTCCCCAAAGCTTTGGAAGAGGATGCTAATGCTTTCTGCATGAAAGCAAAAAAACATGATTTGATTTTTGTCCCTTCGGATAATTTTGGTGTTCCCGGATATTTCCGTATGGCTTATTGTATTGATACAGAAAAAGTGAAACGCGCAATTCCGGCTATTCGGAAGTTTGTAAAAGAAGAATACGGAATATAAAAAAATTAAGAAAAGAAGAAATGCTGTTTCCTTGTGAAATGGCATTTTCAATATGGGGGATTCAAATGAAAAAGAGCATTATGACACTGGTGATCATATTGATGATGGCACTTTTATTTACCGGATGCAAAAGTACAGAAGAAAAAACGGAAATGACGACGGAAGAGACATCAGACAATGTAGATCAGTTTGAAGATGAAAAAAATAGCAATCAGAATGAAAACGGTAATCAGGATACATTAAAAAAGGAAGAAACGCTGAAAGATACATCTGAACAGGCTTCTGATGAAAAAGATGAACAGAATGGAACAGAAAGTGAAAAAGAAACTCCTGTTGCAGTTCATGGAAAGCTTTCTGTGAAAGACACGCAGTTAGTAGATGCAAACGGTGATGCATATCAAATACAAGGCGTATCGACACATGGAATAAACTGGTTCCCGGAATATATTAATAAGGAAGGATTTCAGTCAATGCGGGACGACTGGGGAATCAACTGTGTCCGTATTGCCATGTATACGGCAGAGTCGGAGAGTTATTGCGAGGGCGGCAACAAGGAACAACTCAAGACACTGGTAAAGCAAGGGGTGGATTATGCGACGGAGTTGGGAATGTATGTCATTATCGACTGGCATATTCTGCATGATTTAGACCCGAATAAATACAAACAAGATGCCATCGAATTCTTTGATGAAATGGCAGAGTTATATGCGGATTACGATAATGTTCTATATGAAATCTGTAACGAGCCCAATGGTGGTACATCTTGGTCTCAGGTAAAAGATTATGCCAATGAAGTAATTCCGGTTATCAAAGAACATGATCCGAATGCAGTCATTATTGTCGGAACTCCGACCTGGTCACAGGAAGTGGATCTTGCCGCAATGGACCCCATTGAGGGCTATGATAATATCATGTACACCATTCATTTCTATGCGGATACACATAGGGATAATATCCGTCAGAAAATGGAAAAGGCTCTTGATGCCGGAATTCCTGTCTTTTGTACCGAATTCGGGGTGTGTGATGCCAGCGGTTCAGGAGCAAACAATTTTGACGAAGGCAATAAATGGATTCAGGCCATGGACGATAACGGAGTAAGTTACTGTATCTGGAACCTGTCTAATAAGAATGAAACCAGCTCTCTGATAAAGAGTGGCTGTACCAAAAAGTCCGGCTGGACGAAAGATGATTTATCGGAAGCCGGTGTTTGGTATATAGAGGTCCTTGGAAAAGATGTGAATGAAATCGGAAAAACATCGCCATCTGATAATGCCGCAGAGGATACAAAGGATACAGTAAATAATGGTAATAATACTGCAACAGAAAATGAAACGAATAATAAATTTGTAAACAGTAATAAAAGCAACGATAACAACGATAACAACAATAACAACAATAACAACAATAACAACAATAACAACAATGATAATAAAACCGGAAAAGATTCTGACAAATCAAAGAGTAGCGAGAGTAAAAGCGGTAATTTGAAAGTTTCCATTAACTGTAGCAATCATTGGTCTGACGGAAGCCAAGAGTTTTATCAGTACGATGTCAAAATTCAAAATGATGGCTTGTCAGCTGTGGATGGTTGGAATGTGCAACTGGATTTTGAACAGAGTATAACCATCGATCAGTCCTGGAATGGAAATTATGTAACAAGTGGAAACAGCATAACCATTCAGCCGGTTGATTATAATCAAAAGATAGAAGCAGGTCAGAGCGTTGATATGGGGCTAATTATAAAGACCAGTCAGACACAAAAGACACCGAATGTTTCCCTGACTGTCTGAAGACGAAGGCTGAGTTTTGAAACCGGTCATTATAATAACAGTTCGGGTAACACGGCATCCGCCATAGCTTTGTAACCATCAAGACTAGGGTGCAGGTGATCGCCGCTGTCATATGCATTTGCAAAAGCGGCAACATCCTTTGAGTCTCTGAGCGCTTGATCAAAATCAATACATCCGTCAATTAAATCTGTCTGACGGATAAAATCATTGTAGGCATTTTTTAAATCCTCCCTAAAAGGTGCATAGGTACGCCAACCTTTAATAGGAAGCAGTGTACCGACATAAACTTTATAATGATAAGAACGTGCTTTTTCAATATACCATTTTAATCCGTCAATCAGTTCGGCTGCCGTGGGCAAATCGCTCATGGGACGAAATGGATTGATGTCCGTTCCGACAGGATGAATAATGTCATTGATTCCCTGTTGGATGATGACGGTATCTGCTCCAACGGTAGGAACTTCATGGTCGAAACGGTTGCAGCCCATTAATCCGTATGATTCGTATGTGATATTGTGGTATTCCCGTAAGATCCGGGAACCGCTGGTTGCCCTACGGATAATGGCTGTGTGATTGTAGTTTTCCTTTTGACATCGAAGGGAAAGATAATCCGGCCATGCCTGTGCCGTAATGGAATCACCGTAACAGATCACAGCACGGTTGCCTGCCTGCGTGTGAAGTGCGACATTGCTTAAAAAGTAATAGATATTTGTTTTACGACAGATGTCAATGGGGAAGGTTTCGGTCTCCGTCTGATCGCCAATGGCATATTGACCACCGGATAATGGGCCTGAAACAAAAACGGAAGAGCGCATGGAGGTATAATCACCAAGATAAAAACTGACAAAAAAAGAATCCTGCGCAGTAATATCGATGATGATTTCATCCGATATCAGATTGTCACCGGCATTGATTTTGGCAGATTCTTTACCGCCAAATGTCACAGGATAAAAACATCCCTTGTAAAGAATACTTGTTTTGTGGATGGTAATCGGTTCCAATCCGCAGTAGTTATCAAAAGTTAGTTGAAGCTTATCACCACTGAACGGGCAATAAACCGGATAGCGTAGAGTGATATTTTTTGCGTAGCTTTCGGGTCTGTTTTCTGAGATGGAAACAGCGTTTCCCCAGACAGACACCCAGGTTGTGTTTTGTTGATACATGATGTTTTTCCAATCTTTCTTTAAGTATGATATGGACGGTCAATGCTTATACCATCTGTTTGAGCTGTTTCGAGCATGTCGCGCTTGCAATGTACTGCGATCTTTACGTAATATAATTTTACAACATAATGGTTTATGGATTTAAATCATAATCTGTAACTCATAATTCATACCTGTTTTTTCTTTTTCTTCCTTTAATAGATCTGTTTCAATGATGGTGCAATGCTTTAATGCCTGTTTATCCAGATCAAATATCGAAGCAGCATCCTCAATCGCATGTGTTTCATGTTGTTTATAAGCATAGATTCCGGAAGGAAGTGTGCGGATGCCTTCAATATGTCTGCCCCAGTCTCCGGCAACATCGCTGCTAGCAAGAGGCGCGACATGTATAAAAACATATTTCTGGGCAACCCCTTTGTTGAAATCGTAAATCAGTCCGGACGGATAGGATGCGGCAAGTCCCTGTTTTTGTGCTCCAACAAAGAGAGACAAAAGTTTTGGATTGTAATGTGTTGCATCCGTGTATTCATCAAAGGGAATCGTCAATACAGTACGGGATAATAATGTTTTTTGCATGCAGCCGGCCGGGACAACCAGATCCGGATGATGTTCCAATGCATTCATGGTATTTTGTAACGTCTCCATGGATTGATACATGGCTTTTATTTTGGATTCCGCAAGTGATTTGGCATCACCCAACAGTCTTTGCAAATCCGGTTTTCCGTGCGCATCGCAATAGGAAACCATGCTTTTTAACGGAATGCCCAGTTCGATGCATAATGAAATAGCATCTAAGATATAGAGCTGATCCGCTTTATAATAGCGATACCCTGTTCTGTGATCGGTCAGGGCGGGTTTAAAAATTCCAATCTCATCATAATAGCGAAGAGATTTGATGCTGACATTTTTTGCTTTGGATACTTTTCCGATTGATAAATAACCTTTCATGTAATCCCCTTTATCTTTCTAATGTAAGTATATTTTGATGTGCGTGTCAAAAGTAAACTTGGTCATGCACGGATATATTCGGATTGCTGCATTAGGTAAAATATAATATTTCTTATATTTTACCAAAAAATCTGTAATTTGTTTATAAAAATATCATTTTATATTCGAAAATACATATGATATACTTTGATATAAACCGTAAAGTAAAGAGAAAAGGTATTATAAATAAGGATATTTTCATTAAAATATAGGATGGAAAACAAAAAAAACAGAAAATTTTGTGAAAATACAGGTGTGGATGATAAACAAAAAAGCAGAGAGTTTTGTAAAAATACAGGTGTGAATGATAAACAAGAAGCAGAGCATTTTGTAAAAGTATCGGTGCGAATGATAAACAGAGCAGTTTAGAAGGGCGTGTTAATTATGGATAAAGTAGACGGTTCAAAAATGAAGAAAACGGAATATATTAAAAATAAAGCAACTAAGGCAAAGAATACCGGTTTGCAAGCAATCTTTAAATTGATTTTCAGCCGTATTATGCTGACGGTTTTGATGCTGTTGGGGCAGATTTATTTATTGTTTATTCTGTTAGAGCGAATGAATGCATCCAATGCAAAATGGTGGTTGTACTTTTTTAATATTTGTGCTGCCATATGTATTGTTGTTATTATTAATAGCAATGAGAATCCGGCATTTAAGCTGATGTGGATGCTTCCGATGAGCATTGCACCTGTTTTTGGTGTGCTGCTGTATGTGTTTATTGCAGCTAATCCTGTACGGATGGGACAATCCAAAGGGCTAAAACGTCGGATTGACGAGACGAAACCCTATCTACAGACATCTGAGAAATTAAAATGGAAAATGAGAGAAGAGAAATCACCCATTTCTGATCTTTCCTATTATATTGAGAATGTCAATCATTTTCCGACCTACACCAATACGGAAGTTTCCTATTTTGCAAATGGGCAGGAAAAATTGACGGATTTGATTTGTGAAATTGAAAAAGCTGAGAAGTTTATTTTTTTGGAGTATTTTATCATCAATAAAGGATATGTATGGGATACAGTACTTGATGCATTGAAAAAGAAGGCTGCACAAGGCGTGGAAGTACGTCTGATGTATGATGGATTTAATTCACTGATGGCACTTCCGACCAAATATGCAAAGGAACTTGCACCGTTTGGAATACAAGTGCGTGAATTTGCACCGGTCAGACCTTTTTTATCTTCACACCAAAATTATAGAGACCATCGGAAAATTGTGGTAATTGATGGAAAAGTAGCTTTTAACGGTGGAATTAATTTGGCTGACGAGTATATGAATTTAAAAGAACGTTTTGGTTATTGGAAAGATACTGCAGTTAAAATTAAGGGAGATGCGGTTAAAAGCTTTACAGCAATGTTTTTGCAGATGTGGGGCATGTCTGATCCGGCTAATGAGGATTATGAAAAGTATTTAGGTGCGTTACCGACAGAATTGGATGACAAAAATGTTGGAAACGTTTCCGAAGAAAAAAAGATGCTGTTAGCAGAAACTGATGCTGCATCGGAAACAGAAGCATTACAAAAAACAAATACTAATTTGGGATATGTAATTCCGTACAATGACGATCCTTGTAATAGACAGGACGTGGCAGAAGAAGTATATTTGGATATTTTAAATAAAGCAAAAGATTATGTTTGGATCATGACACCTTACCTGATTCCGGAAAATGAGATGATTACCGGTTTGTGTTTTGCTGCGCAGCGCGGTGTTGATGTCCGCATTATTATGCCACATATTCCGGATAAAAAGATTGTGTTTGATATTGCGCATACGTATTACACCCAACTGATTGATGCCGGTGTTAAAATGTATGAATTCACGCCGGGTTTTGTGCATGCAAAGATGTTTTTATGTGATGATTGCAAAGCCGTGGTTGGTACAATTAATCTGGACTTCAGAAGTCTCTATGAACATTTCGAGTGTGCAACATTTATTTATGATAATCCGGTTATCGACAAGATCAAAGAAGATTATCTTAAAACATTTGATCAGTGTCAGGAATTCTTAAAAGAAGATTACAAAAAACTGCCTTTACTAAATCGTATCAGCGGAAAAGTATTCCGATTGTTTGGACCGCTGTTGTAGGGAATGTAAATTTCATTCTTTCGAGTTTAGGTTACGATGTATAAGTCCAACTAAATATTTTGTATGTAGGTATTTTAAATCGGACGCACCGGTGCACCCGGACATCCATGTCCGTCGTGCACCTTTTGCAGCATCCATGCTGCAAATTGCTGAAATCGAACAAAATATTAAGATGGACTAATACATCTTCACAATAAACTCTCAAGAATAAAATTTACATCTATTTTTATGAAATGCATTTTGTGATAAATTGTTAGTAAAATCAAATGCTTGGTGTTACTTGGTAAATCGCTTTTTATACTTGATATTTGTAGGAGCACAGTAAATGCCTATATTATGAAAGCACAGGTGGCATTTTGACTTGAGCTTTGACATTATATTTATACAGTAATCATTACTGACATAATCGCTATCTAATTCGTTTTGAATCAATCTTGTATTTGCATACGATTTTGCGGGAGTTGACTAGTTTATCTTACTATTCCGACAATTTATCAGTACTTCGCGACATGGATGTCG
Source organism: uncultured Lachnospiraceae bacterium (assembly GCA_945919795.1). GTDB lineage: Bacteria > Bacillota > Clostridia > Lachnospirales > Lachnospiraceae > UBA2882. The sequence continues at coordinate 14,541 of CAMEJJ010000023.1, read as the reverse complement.
CGAAAGGCACATTTAAGGCAGGATGCCGCATATGTGCCGTGTACGCCCGAAGATAATATATAAGCCCGGAATAGTTAGATAAACTGTTCAACGTACGCATCGTATGCAAATACAAGATTGATTCAAAACGAATGCCGTGGCAAGGAACCATGGCAAGAAATCATAGAAAAAGGGTCGAGAAAATCTCGACCCTTTGTTTTGTAATGCAATTTTGAAAGTGCTGTAAATTAGCCCATGACAACTTCAACTTTGTGTGTTGCACCGTCGCCAAATACGGGAAGAACATTGCCTTCGATGGCGTTTCCGTCAACTGTAACGCTCTTGATACCTTTGCAAATATGATCGGGGTTTGAAACCTTGATATCATATGTTGCACCGCGGAACTGACGGGAAGCTGATAAGCCGTCCCATTCAGAAGGAATGGAAGGATCAATTTTTAATCCATCAAAATCAGCCTGTACACCTAAGATATACTGTGAAATTGCAACCATATTCCATGCGGCGGTACCGGTAAGCCATGAGTTTTTACCCTGACCAAAGTGATTGCCGGGCATGCCGATATCGGAACCGGCATCTTTTCCGCCAATCATCTGACCATATACATAAGGCTCTGTTTTGTGAATATCAGATGTTTCCTCTGTAAATGCAGGAGCGATTTCTGAATAATACTTAAATGCCTGATCACCTTTACCTGCATAAGCAGCAGCACAGATAATCCATGCGTTGTTGTGGGTAAAGATACCTGCGTTTTCTTTATATCCGCCGGGATATGTAGAAATTTCACCATACTGGATATAGTATTTTGTGAATGCAGGATTGTTTAATACAAGACCAAACTCTGTATTTAAGCGCTCGTCGATTGCTGCAAGAGTCTTAAGGTCTGCACCCTGGTCTTTACCGATTTCAGACATGATGGCAAATCCCTGAGGCTCGATGAAAATCTGACCTTCTTCACATTCTTTAGAACCCATTTTTTCGCCGTTTGCATCATATGCACGGATGAACCAGTCACCGTCCCAAGCTGATTCCATAACGTTTGCTTTCATCTTATCGATTTCTGCCTGAGCAGCAGCAGCTTCGTCATCTTTGCCAAGGTGTTTTAAGATTTCTACATAGTTCGGACCTGCATAAGTAAAGAGTGTTGCAACCATAACCGATTCTGCAACCTTTGAATAACCGCCTTCTGCTGCAAATTTCGGATTGGTGTAAGTCTGGAAGCTTTCACCGGGTGTATCTGAGAAGCAGGAAAGGTTGATACAGTCATTCCAGTCAGCACGCATTGCAAGAGGAAGACCATGAGGTCCTAAGTTGTTTACAATCTTGTAGAATGAAACTTTTAAATGGTCAAGCATCGGCTGAGCGATGGACATGTCATTGTCATAAGGAACCATCTCATCTAAGATGCTCCAGTCACCTGTTTCTTTGATATAAGCAGAAACAGAAAGGATTAACCACAACGGGTCATCGGAGAAGTCACCACCGATATCGGCATTACCTTTTTTGGTAAGAGGCTGATACTGATGATAGCATCCGCCGTCCGGGAACTGTGTGGAAGCGATATCAATAATACGCTCTCTTGCACGGTCCGGAATTTGATGAACAAAACCAAGGACATCCTGGTTAGAATCGCGGAAGCCCATACCACGTCCGATACCTGATTCAAAATAAGAAGCGGAACGTGAAAGATTAAAGGTAACCATACACTGATACTGGTTCCAGATATTAACCATACGGTTAACCTTGTCATCCGGAGTATCAACATTGAGAATGCTAAGAAGCTTATCCCAGGTCTCTTTTAATTCTGCCATTCCGGCAGCAACCTTTTCAGGAGTATTGTACTGTTCCATCATGGCAAGAGCTTTTGTTTTGTTAATGGTCTTGCCGTCTGCTTCAAATTTTTCTGCAACCGGCATTTCAACATAACCGAGGATGAATACCAAGGTCTTTGTTTCGCCCGGAGCAAGCGTGATTTTTTTGTAGTGAGAAGCGATCGGAGACCAACCATCAGCAAAAGAGTTGTTTGCTTTGTTTGCAACAACAGCCTGAGGATCGTTGAAACCATTGTATAAACCGATGAATGAATCTCTGTCTGTGTCGTAACCATCGATTTCGTCATTTACAGTATAGAATGCAAAATGATCACGTCTGTCTCTGTATTCTGTTTTGTGATAAATGGTAGAACCGACAACTTCTACACGACCGGTAGAAAAGTTACGCTGGAAGTTGGTGCAGTCATCCTGGGCATCCCATAAGCACCATTCGGCAAATGAGAAAAGAGAGAAGGACTTTGTCTCAGAACCTTCATTTGTAAGTACAACCTGTTGAACTTCACCATTGTAATTCTGAGGAACAAAGAATGTGACTTCAGCTTTTAAATCATTCTTTTTACCGGTAATGATGGTATAACCCATACCATGACGGCATTCATACGAATCGAGTTCGGTCTTTACCGGAGACCAGCCCGGATTCCAAATGGTACCGTTATCATTAATATAGAAATAACGGCCGCCCATATCAATCGGGACATTATTGTAACGATAACGCGTAATTCTTCTGAGACGAGCATCTTTATAGAAAGAATAACCGCCTGCAGTGTTAGAGATTAATGAGAAGAAGCCCTGTGTTCCAAGGTAGTTAATCCAAGGATAAGGTGTTCTCGGTGATGTGATGACATATTCTTTGTTTGCGTCATCAAAGTAACCAAATTTCATAAAGCAAATTTCCTTTCAGAATAGTATTTTGATAGAGTGTCCCCCTAGACAATCCATAAAAAAATTATACAGAATGGAATATGTAAAATCAAGACAATTCTTTCTGCACAAATGCCATATTTTAACGTGTTTTTTTGTGAAAAAATGTTATAATTCAAAACGTGCTCGAGCAAAGCATTTGGGCGATTATTTTAGGTATACAAAAGATATCGAAATTTTGGACAATTACAATCGGAGCAAACGGTAACGTTTCCGAAAAAACAAAGAATAATTCATGAAAAAATTTCATAAAAAAATGGAAAAGCTATTGACAAACAGTCATAGAGAAACTAATATATGAATAAAATATGAACAAAATATGTACAAAGACACAAAAGCGGAGTTTTAAAATTGGTAAATACTAACAAAAACATCCAAAGTGTACAAAAAATCTAAAAAACCGCTTGATTTTTTGGATAAAATGATATAAAGTAACACTTGTCAAAAGAATTTCATGTACAATTTGTCCTATATTACGGGAAATGTTGATAATGATTTCTCGCACCTTGACAATTTATTATTTGGCATTTAGTTATCTACCAGATAACTTTTTATAAATGCACTACTTATTAACACACTTATTTCAAAACAATCTTTATTAGGAGGAATGAAAAAGAATGAAAAAGAAATTATTAAGTGTATTACTTTCAACAGCTATGGTAGCTTCTTTATTAGTAGGCTGCGGTGGCACAGAAGAAGCAGCTCCTGCTGAAACAACAGAAACAACAGAAACAACAGAAGAAGCTCCTGCAGAAGAAACAGAAGAAGTTGTAGAAGAAACTGAACCTGAAACAACAGAAGCTGTAGAAGTAGCAGCTACATTCGAAGCTCCTTCAACAGAAGGATGGGACGAATCCATGAAGATTTATACATATTCATGGAACGATGAATTCGGTTCTCGTTTAGACATGGTATTAGATGCATATCCTGAATACAAAGATTACGTAGAGCACGTAAATCTTGGTGTATCTGGTACAGACGGTACATATCAGACAGCTGTAGAAACAGCTATCGAAACAGGCGACGAGAAATATCCTTCATTAATTGCTGCTGATAATGACGTTGCTAAAAACTTCACAGAAAGTGATTACACAATGAACCTTTCTGACGCTGGTTTAACATCAGACATGTATGCTAACGCTTACAACTACACAGTTCAGTATGGTTCAGTTGATGGCGAATTAAAAGCTATGACATGGCAGGCAGCAGTTGGTAACTTCACATACCGTGCAGACATCGCTGAAGAAGTATTAGGAACATCTGATCCTGCAGAAGTTCAGGAATATGTTAAAGACTGGGATGCATTCTTTGAGACAGCTGACAAGATGAAAGAAGCTGGATATGCAATGCTTTCAGGTCCTGATGATATCAAATATGCTATCTGGGATCAGCAGACACAGCCTTGGGTAACAGTTGATGCAGACGGAAATGAAACATTAACATTAGATGACTGCGTATCTGATTACTTCGAGAAAGCTAAACAGTTATATGATGGCGGTTACACAGATCAGACATCTATGTGGTCTGATGCTTGGTCAGCAAACTTCGAAGGTGACGTATTTGGTTACTTCGGATGTACATGGTTTGTATACTGGTCAATCGCTACAACAGAAGATTCAGCTACATCTACATACGGTGACTGGAGAGTTTGCCAGGGTCCTGTTGGATATCACTGGGGCGGAACTTATGTATGTATCGGTGCTGATACACCCAACCCTGAATTAGCAGCATTCTTATTATATGAATTATGCTGTGACGCAGATATGATGGCTACAATCGAAGAAGAAACATTCGACTTCGTAAACAACAAAGAAGCTGTTGCTAAAGTTATCGCTGACGGCAAAGGTGCTTCTGATATCTTAGGCGGACAGAACCCTGTTGAAACATGGGCTGAAGCTGCATTAGACATCGACTTAAGCAATGCTACATACATGGATGCTAACTTAAAAGCAATCATGGACAAAGCATCAGAAGGTTACAATGCTGGAACAATCGAAGATCCGGTACAGTATGTAAAAGACGAAGTTGCTTCTACATATGACTACATCACAGTAGAATAATTGATACTGAATAATCTGTTAGATTAGGAAAGTAAAACTTTAGCTATGCATCGGTGTGTGTAAGCACACCGGTGCATAGTTTAAATTGAAAAAGCTAAGGCTTAGTGTTTGGGAAAATAATTTTACTGATTGGGAGTGACGGTGTGAATAATAATAAAAAGAAAACAGTTGAATATGGAAAGTATGGTGTGCTTTTTATTGCACCATTCTTTATTGTGTTTTTAGTATTTCAGTTTTATCCGTTGATATATACCATCTTTAAATCATTCATGTTTGATAAAAAGACCGGTCGTAAAAAGGTAGTGACCGAATTCGGACTTGGAAACTATATCAACTATGTATTTGGTGGTAACGGAGAAGTTTGGCAGGCAATGCTGATTACCATTGTTTTATGGTTATTGAACTTTATTCCTCAGCTTCTTTTATCTCTGTTGTTGGCAGCATGGTTTACCGATATGCAGTACAAGATAAAAGGACAGGGTGCTTATAAGGTCATCATGTATATGCCCAACATCATTACAGCAGCAACAATCGCCGTATTGTTCTACAGCTTGTTTGATGTTCACGGCTCTATGACACAGCTCTTGCGATCGCTTGGGCTAGCCGGTGAAGCGGGTGTGCTGACCAAGGGTTGGTGGTCGCTATTGATCATCGCATTTATCCAGTTCTGGATGTGGTATGGAAATACCATGATCGTATTGATTGCAGGTATCATGGGTATCAATCCGTCCTTATATGAAGCTGCTATGGTTGACGGTGCTACACCGAGACAGCAGTTCTTCCAGATTACGGTTCCGTTGTTGAAACCGATTTTACAGTTCACGATGGTTACATCAGCTATCGGTGGTTTGCAGATGTACGATATTCCTCAGCTGTTCAACGAAGGTAGTCCTTTGGTTAACGTTGGCGGAACCGCAGTGCAGTCTACCAGAACAATCGTTATGTTGATCAAGAGCTATATCAACGCTGGTCCGAGCCAGAACTATGGTAGAGCTTCCGCTTATTCTGTTGTTCTGTTTATAATTACTTTGGCCGTAAGTATGATCTTCTACAAACTTACATCAGAGAAGAATCAAGACGGGAGGTAGAATAAAATGGAAAAGAAAAAGAAAGTTTCGGGTACAGTCATTTTCAGACAGGTTATCTGTATTATCCTGGTTTTGCTGGCTTTATTCCCGTTTTATGTATTGATTATCAACTCCACTTTGGAGTCTAACGTCATCAAACAGGGTATTCATTTAATTCCCGGTTCAAGATTCTTTGAGAACTACAAAAACTTGATGATCAAAACAAATGCAACATCTACCGTTAACTTATGGCAGGCAATGAGAAACAGTTTGATTGTTACGGTTCCTACCACAATCTTGCAGGTATATTTCGCATCCCTGACTGCTTACGGTCTGACCGTATACCAGTTTAAAGGCAGAGATCTTGCATGGGCATTCATCTACGCTATTATGATGATCCCTACACAGGTATCCATCATTGGTTTAATTAAAGTATGTTCCATCACACATATGTACGGAACATTCTGGCCTTTGATTTTACCTGCTATGGCGGCGCCGACGACGGTATACTTTATGAAACAGTATATGCAGTCGGGTCTGTCTATTGAAATCATTGAAGCTGCACGTATCGATGGTGCGGGCGAATTCATGACTTTCAACACTATTGCATTACCTTTGTTAAAACCGGCTATGGCTACACAGGCTATTTTCGCATTCGTTGCATCATGGAACAACTTGTATACACCTTCCATCTTACTTGCAACCAGAACCGATAAATTAGCTACCATGCCTATGTTCATTGAAAGTTTGAAATCCAATGATAAAAAGCGCGACTTTGGTGAAATCTATGCAGGTCTGTTAATCACAGTTATTCCGTTGATTGTTGCATACCTTGCATTATCAAAATACATCGTTGCCGGTGTTGCACTCGGTGGTGTAAAAGAGTAATTTTTCGGAATTACATATGTATAACAATATGATAAATAAGAATTCCTCAGGCAATAATGCCTGGGGGATTTTTTATTTGTGAAAAAACTGTTAACTGTCCTTTTTTTATTGGCATTTTATCTGTGCTGTATTATAATACTCATTGTACGAATTAGCGCTTGGCGTGTTCCTGCAAGTGGTGCAGATGACCTTCACATTAATCTGGAAACATGTGAATGTTACCGCTTGGGGTTTGTAGAATTACAAGGCGTACGAGGAGGAAAAAATGAAAAAGAATAGAAGCAGATTATTTTGTAAGAAAGTGATGAGTACAGTGATTGCGGCTTTGATCTTTTCGCTGGCAATCTTGACCGGCTGTGGAAAAACCAATTCCGCTGTCATTAGTGCAGAAGAAGCAAAATCCAATATTCTTATGACAATCGAGGATTTTGATGTAACACAGCAACTTTACAATTTATATGTGATTCAATATATGTATAGTAATAAGACAGAACCGTTGTCTTTGGATGAGCAGGGAATTACTGATTTACAAACGGCTGTTGTAGATGAAATGAAGGCAGAAATTGTACAGTATTTATTGTCTCAGTTAACAGAAGGTGTAGAAGTTACAGAACAGGCTTTAGCTACTTCTGAGGCAAGTGCTGCATCCATGTATAGTTTTTTTGGTGAAGATTTTCTTGCCAAATACGGTATTGATTATGATTGTATCAAAGAGTTGTTTAACAGACAGGCCTATATTTCAGCATTGAAAGATAAAGCAATCTCTGATATGCAGGCAACCTATAAAGAACAATATGAAAAGCAATATGGAGAACTGAATTTCCATTCTTTATATTATGCGTTATTCCCCAGTATCCAGTATGATGAGGAAGGCAATCCGGTAAAAAATGATGATGGAAGCTATGTTTCTTTAACAGATCAGGAAATGGAGGAACAGTTAGCAAAAGCAACGAAATTGATGGAAAGAGCCAAAGCCGGAGAAAAAATGGAAGATTTGGTAGAGGAATATCAGATTGGAAATTATTCCGGAGTTGAGAAGAATTATGAGGGTGCATATGCCGGAGAATTGAATCAAGTTGTAGAATCTTTATCTGAAAATGATATTTCTGATGTTGTTACGACGGATGCCGGTTATATGGTTGTCCGTATGGATATGGAAAATGATCCTGAATACAAGGAGTATATGATTAATTCGCTTGCTATACAGACAGCAGATAATGCTTTTCCGAATATGCAGGCTAACTGGCTTGTTGCAGCCGGAGTAGATAAAGTTGAAGCGAATCAGGATGTGCTAAATGCGCTGGATGTTGTTGAACTTGGAAAAGCAATGCAGAAAAAAGGATTTTATTAAAAACGGTATCAGGTAATTTTCTGGAGACCGGTTGTGAGTAGATACAAAGGAGTATGAGTGAAAAATGAGTGATTTTAATGTGGAAGAGCATCCGCGAAGTGTACAATATCATTTGATGAGATTTATGGATGCATTCGGAAATGTATTTTTTCTGAATATATTTTTTGTATTATTCAGTCTGCCGGTTGTGACAATTGGCGCATCGCTGACCGCGATGTATTCGGTGTGCCTGAAGTTAGTCAATAAAGAAGAACCGCAATTATGGAAGGCTTTTATTCATGCTTTTAAGGTGAACTTTAAAAAAGCGACGATTGCATGGCTATTGTTGATTGCAGCATTTATCGTTCTTTGGGGCGACAATGTGTTAATCAATACGGTTGAAGGCGGTTTGGCAAGCTTTTATACATTTGTGAGTGTTGTTGAGATTGTTCTTCTTGTTGTGGTTATTCCGTTTCTGTTTCCGTTGATTGCAAAGTTTGATAATACAGTGGGTAACTATTTTAAAAATTCGATTTTAATGGCAATCAGTAATTTGGGAAGCTGGATTAAAGTGGCGTTGATCTGGTTTGCACCCATTGTACTTTCTCTAAGATATCCGGTCATTATTATCAGTACATGGTATATCTGGCTGTTGTTTATGTTTGGACTGATGGCTTACTTAAGCTCAAAGGTCATTCATAAGATGCTTTTGAGAACATCTGCTGTAAAAGAGAAGGAAGAAAAAAAGGTTGAGGAAAAAAACGAGAAACGACGCCAGTTTCTGAATGTCCATGAGAGAGCCACTTCTTATGTGAATCCGGCTGAAGATGATGAAGATGACACGGATATTGCTGAAAAAGCGGATGGTAAAAGTGCGGAAGATGTGAATGCGGAAGCGGATGGCGAAGGGCAAATGAGTGGTGTCGATGAAACGGTTTATAATCGATCCTGATGAGGTGCGCCGGAAAGCTTTTGTTCAAAATCTTCCGGATTATCCATGAATTCTCCCATCATAAGAAAGGCGCGCAATACCAAATCTTCTTTATTACAGTTACCGGTGTTTTTTCCAATATCATGAATCATATTGTAATGATTCATCTGCCAGACATAAAGGTCAAGAATGCTGTATCCATGGAAATGCAAATCATCTTTTATTTCGTGGTGACTTAAATAAAAAATAAATTCTTCATATAAATCGTCATACTTCAAAAAATAGCTCCATAATCTGTCTGTATGATCCTGTTTCCATCCGGAATACTCGGCTAACTGATTTAAGTATTCATATGCTCGTAGTTTGCTGTTTGCTAAGATGATTGACATACTGGTTGCCTCAATTAGGTTTTGTTATGGCGATGAATGCGCGAGATGAGTTTTGCCGTCAGGTGACGAGAACATGTGGAGCGGATTTCATCGCTGGTTAGATTATAGTATAAGAGAGGCGGAAATGAAAGTACGAATTGCATATATTATTTATTGCATAAAAAGTAGATATGATATAATATATGTATGAGAGAGATAATGCCGTTAAAATTTTTATGATATATTGTAGAAATAAAGACGGTATCAATATTGTTGAACATATTCCATGATTTTAAATTTATGGGATATGTTGAAATTATAAAACATTCCCACAAAACAGATTGAGAGAAAGGGGATGTTATTTTGTTAGGAGAAATATTCATGGAATGGATTATTTCAATTGTTTGGGATGAAGAAGCATCTCGCTAATGCAGTTCTAAAGCAAAGTGGAATATATCATGTAAAGTTTTAACATGCATTTTAAGCTTCCAAATTTTATATTTGGGAGCTTTTTCTTATGATTTTTTAACCATGATACCATAATTATAAAATTTTTTTAAAATAAATGTCGAATTGTTTTTTCTGCGCGGAAAACATAGTAGAATAGAATATGGATAAGATATAAATGATTTATGGTTTTACGCCGTAGGTTTATTACAAGACATAGGAGCAATAAAAATGAATAAATACGATTTTATAACAGAATTGCAAAAACATCTGACCGGAAAAGTTTCACCTCAAAAAGTTCAGGAATTGACAAGATATTATCAGGATTATATTGATACAGAAATAAGAAAAGGAAAAACGGAAGAAGAAGTACTATCTTCTTTAGGAGAACCGAGACTTCTGGCAAAATCCATTGTGATGGCAGAAGGGATGGATGATTATAGTGAAGATGACTATCGGGAACGTGGCTATGCGAATGAAATGAATGAGGATGACATCTCCAAGGCGCAGTTTGTTTTTAATGGGAAGGTTGTACCTCGTTGGAAGATATGGGCGGTTGTTATAGCAGTTATCCTTGTATTGCTGATTATTTTATCCATAGTTGGTCGGTTGCTGGGACTTGCATTTATACTAATTTTTAAATTTGTTTTGCCAATCTTAATCCCCGTTATTATTGTTTATCTGATTTATGTTCTATTTTTTGACAGAAGGTAGTGAAAGGTAGTTTGCTGTTTTGTCTGTAAAAAGAATAAAAAACGTTTTGGTTTTGTGTTCCCAATATGTATCTTTATTCGCCGGCTTTTACGAGGTTTCGTGTCTTTCTTAGCGGCATTAGCGAACAAAAATAAATGACCAGTTTCAACTGCCTGAAGACGAAGTCTGAGTTTTGAAACCGGTCATTTGATAATATTTTGTGAGCATGCCGCTTAGAAAAACTTGAAACCGAAGTACGAGGCGGTAAAGATACATATTGGGAACACAAATCCGAAAAGGGGGAAAAGAATAAGAAGAGTAAACAGAAAAATAGGCTATCAGGGGTGATAGCCTATTTAACGGGGAGTATAAATAAATATATCTTTTCTAGACAGAAAAATTGGGGATTACTCTGTCTATGTAAAAATTATAATTCATAACTTTTTATTTTTCAATAGCTTTTGTGAGACATCGTAACTTTTTGTGTTTTTTTAACATTTCTTTTTAATTATTTCATTCTTTTTGTTCATTTTTTCTTTTACTAATTGAATAATTTTTCCCTAATCAGAAATACTACTATTGTAATCAAATTGATTGGAGGATTTTATCATGGCAAAAAACGATTTTAGCGAATCAAAACAGTCAAAACAGAGCTTTAATTCTTCTGACAGTAAAGATGCAACTAAAAATGAAAGTCAGAGCAAAAATGAGCAGAATAAAGCATCAAATGCTAAAAACAGCAAAGATGAAGCTGAAAACAACTACTAATCAGTGATTTTGCTCGCCGGTCTGCAAAGGGGTGGACCGGTTACATATTATATACAGTCTGTGAGTAGAATATGCAAATTTTCGTTGGGGACACAATTAAAAAAAGAGGGAGAAACATAATTGACACGGGAAGTCTTTCTCATTAATATAAACATATGAGAAAAATGGAATTAATTGTTCCATGCCATTTTGGCCTGGAAGCAGTCTTAAAAAAAGAAATAATTGATTTGGGCTATGACATTACCAAGGTAGAAGATGGTCGTGTGACTTTTCTTGGTGATGAAGATGCTATTTGCCGTGCCAATATTTTTTTGCGTACAGCAGAAAGAGTATTGATAAAAATCGGAAGCTTTCATGCGGAGACGTTTGATGAGCTGTTTGAAAATACCAAGGCACTCCCTTGGGCAGACTTTATTCCGAAAAACGGAAAGTTCTGGGTAACCAAGGCCTCTAGTGTCAAATCCAAATTATTCAGTCCTTCCGATATACAGTCCATTATGAAAAAGGCAATGGTCAGAAGTCTGCAGGAAACATATGGAATAAGCTGGTTTGAAGAAGATGGAGAGAGTTTTCCTATCCGTGTTTTTATCTACAAAGATGAAGTGACAGTTTCGTTGGATACGACAGGTGATTCGTTACATAAAAGAGGTTATCGTAAGCTGACCGCAAAAGCTCCGATTGCTGAAAATCTTGCGGCGGCATTGATTATGCTGACGCCGTGGCGTAAAGACCGTATATTAGTTGATCCGTTTTGCGGCAGTGGCACCTTTTTGATTGAAGCAGCTCTTATGGCGGCTAATATTGCACCGGGAATGAATCGGAGTTTCAATGCATTTGAATGGAAACATCTGATTCCGACAAAGATGTGGTATGATTGTGTCGATGAGGCAAGAGAAGAGATTGACATGAATATTGAGACAGATCTGCAGGGCTATGATATTGATCCTGAGATGACGCGGATTGCCAGAGCAAATGCCAGACTAGCAGGGGTAGATGAACTGATTCATTTTCAGACCAGACCCTTAAGTGAATTAAGCCATCCTAAGAAATATGGTTTTATTATCACGAATCCACCATATGGGGAACGTCTCGAAGAGAAAAAAGATTTGCCAGAATTGTACAAAATGCTGGGTGAAAAATATCGTGAGTTAGAAACCTGGTCCATGTATTTGATTACATCTTATGAAGATGCACAAAAGGATATCGGACAAAAAGCGGACAAAAACAGGAAATTGTATAACGGAATGTTAAAGACGTATTTTTATCAGTATTTGGGTCCCAAGCCTCCGCGGAGAGAACGTACATGACAAAAAAAGAAGAGAAAATCCTGATTTGCTTTTCTTTTACATTTCTTTTCATTATAATCATATTGAGTATCATTTCATGGAAAGGAAAGACGCTAATCAGGGAAGAAATACCTCTAAAAAACCATGTTTCCACAATATCCTATGTTTTTCAAAAAGAAGATGGGCTGACGGAGGGAGATGTGGAAAAAGCAAATAAAATGCATGCTGATTGTTTTGTTCTACTTGTTTCAAAAGAAATTACCGTGGAAACAAAACAGGAAGATGCTGATTTGAATCAAGCGACTGACAGTATTTGGGCAGTTATTTCTTATAATAATGAATTTGTCCTGCCGGATTATGACAGTTTTGATTTGGCAAGAGATATTTCAGAGAGCTTTTCACGGTATTTTGTGACGCAGGATATAACAATGGCAGAAAGCTCGGATGAGGAGCTTGCAAAAGCCATGCAGCCTGCTATCATTATAGAAAGCAATCTTCCAATGGAAGAGATGCAAAAATTCATTTCAGAAAGTCTGGAAAATATATTTACGGAAGAGAATGACAAACCATGATAGAGATTTTATTTGCAACATCCAATGCAGGAAAAGCCAGAGAAGTTCAAGCTATGTTTTCAGAACTGGATGTTGATGTAAAAACATTGAAAGAGGACGGGATTTCTGTTGATGTGGAAGAAAACGGTAAAACATTTGCAGAAAATGCTTTGATTAAAGCGAAAGCACTGGCCGGTATGACTAAAAAAATAGTACTGGCGGATGACTCCGGTCTGGTGGTAGACTATTTAAATGGAGAGCCCGGTATTTATTCGGCCAGATATCTTGGGGAAGATACCTCTTATGATATAAAAAATGCAAAGATTCTGGAACGTATGGAAGGTGTGCCAAAAGAGGAGAGGAGTGCCCGATTTGTCTGCGCCATGGCTGCTATTATGCCGGATGGCGAAGTGATTTGCACGGAAGGCATTATGGAAGGTTACATTGGATACGAAATCAAAGGAACCAATGGTTTTGGCTATGATCCGATTTTTTATTTGCCTGAATATGACATGACCAGTGCCGAAATCACACCGGAAGAGAAAAATGCAATCAGCCACAGAGGAAAGGCTTTGCATAAAATGCAGGAAGAGTTGAAAAAAAGAATTCAAGGATGACACTACCAAATGAGAATTTTGATTGTGAGCGATACCCACAGACAAAACGACAATTTCTTTACGGTAATTGAAAATGTCGGCAAGATTGATATGGTTATCCACTGCGGGGATGCAGAAGGAAGCGAATATGCGCTGCAGCAGGCGGCGGGATGTCCGCTTTATATTGTAGCGGGAAATAATGATTTCTTTTCTGATTTGTCAAGAGAATTGGAACTTGAAATTGAGGGAAAACGGGTGCTGATTACACATGGACATTACTATTATGTCAGCAATGGAATTGAAAGATTAAAAGAAGAGGCATTATCCCGTCGTTATGATATCGTCATGTTTGGACATACCCATCGGCCGCTTATTAAATTTCAGGATGGATTAACTATCATAAATCCTGGGAGTCTTAGCTATCCGCGTCAGGAAGGACGCAAACCGTCTTATATTATGCTTGAAGTTGATGAAAAGGGAGCATTTGAATATCATTTGGAATATTTGTAACGATACATATTTATCTCTAAAAACGTCGTGAAATCCATTTTCAATTTTATCTGTAAAAACAGTTGACAATTATTTTTTCCTATAATATAATAATTTTTGCGCGTGGCGAGAAGTAAGAAACACGCCCGAAGCCTACGGGGTGTGGCTCAGCTTGGCTAGAGCGCCTGGTTTGGGACCAGGAGGTCGCAGGTTCGAATCCTGTCACCCCGATTCTCAATTGCATATTTGAGCGTTTACAATGCGCGGGTGTAGTTCAATGGTAGAACACCAGCCTTCCAAGCTGGATACGTGGGTTC
>CAMEJJ010000022.1 GCA_945919795.1 uncultured Lachnospiraceae bacterium | reverse complement strand
TGAAGACACCTTGAAGACAGTGTGTTTTCCTTTCTCTAGAATGCTTGATTTTACTGGGTTTTTAAAACCCCATCTGCTTCGATCCCCGTCTCGCGCTCTTTTTTATTTCCCGGAAACTCTTGTAAACAGGGTGTTCTGGGATTTTTTATTTTGTAAAAGTTGGGGACTAGCATGTTTTTTGAGAAGGGACAAGGCCTTGCGCCTTGAGGCTTTTCAGAAAGTATGCTATTTTGATGTAAAAGGAGATGTTGTAATGGTTAGAGAAGTTTATGAAAACGAGTTAAGTAAAGTATTAGAGTTATATTTGCATTTGCATGAGGAAACAATCCCAGAAATGTCAGAGCATTTGGAAAACACTTGGAACACGATTATACAAGATAAAAATCATCACATTATTGTCAAAGAAATAGATGGGAAAATAGTGTCTTCTTGTGTCTGTGTGATTATTCCTAATTTAACAAGAAATATAAGACCCTATGCGTTTGTTGAAAATGTTGTTACACATTCAGATTATCGTGGAAAAGGGTATGCAACAGAATGCCTGAATTATGCAAAGAACATAGCAGAAAACGCAAACTGTTATAAAATGATGTTGCTTACAGGTTCAAAGAAAGAAACAACATTAAACTTTTATGGCAATGCAGGATATAACAGTATGGATAAAACAGCATTTATTCAATGGCTTGAATAATACAAAAATCGGGATTTGTCGAATGGGTAAAACCCGATTTAAATGTGAATAGGGGGACAGCTATGAATAATCCAGTGGAACAAATCAATGCAATTAAAAATATGGATGATTTTCTAAATTTTGTTGTTGCTTTAGCAATGGATGCAAAGGAGAATCCAAGCGAATGGGCAAATATAACCATAACAGATTACTTAGGACAAATTGCAAGTTGGGTAGATGATTACTCCATGTTTGATGAAGAAACTGACTGGGAAAAAGTAGATTATAAAACCATTGCAAAATTGTTGTATATGGGAAAGATTTATGAATAATAGGTTCCAATTTTCAAGGGAAAGGCAGGAGAGTTTATTTGGGGAAAAAAATAAATAACTATAAAGAATACAAAAAAAAGCTGAAAGAATTTTTTCATGGTATTAATGAAATGCCTACCAGCGAAGAAGTTCAGTCTTTTATTGATGAATATAATTTGTATATTGACTGGCAGATAATTATTTCTGATGTTAAGAAAGATATTAGATCTTTGATGTTAAAAAACAAAAGCAAATTTATCTCTTCATATAAACAGTATTTAGTACAATTAAAAAAAACATTCGGTATTCCCGATGAAATGCCTTCACGGGATCAAATTGAAGAATTTATTGAAGAATATGATTTAGGGAAAAGTTGGGGAATTGTTGAAGAAGATGTAGAAAAGGACTTAGAAGAAATAATAAATCGGAAATATGATGATATGTTAAAGGATTCAGAGTATGAACATGATATTCCAGAGAAAAAAGTAGTGATTAAATCATCTATAAATCCTTATGCACTTTCTCTTAATCGAAGTACACAGAAGAAAGCTTTTCATTTGAATTCATTGTCAAATATAGATAATGGATGTTTATATAGACATACAAATCATTCTCCTAGCGTATCTGTAAAATTATCAAATATACCCAAAGAAGAAAAAAGAAAAGGTTCAAACAAAATCAATGAGACGAAAAAAAATAACAAAACGCAAAGAACACACACAATATTTATTGATGGCGATAATCATATTAATGAAGCACAAAAAGGAATTGAACATACAACAAAAGATATAATGGTCAGGGCTATTTTTTCACAAGAGGGAGCAAAACGCAAATTTGACATGAAATATCAAGATAGACCTAATGTATCATCAAAACTAGTTTCTCCAGGAGACCAAGCGGTTGACAATCAAATTAAAGCTGAGGCTGGTCGATTGCTAAAAAAGGGAAATCAGGAGGTGACGTTTGTTAGTCATGATAAAGGGTTTGATGAATACAAAAGTCGAAAAAATGATAGAAGTTCCGGAAACAGGATTACTACAGTTAAATCAGTGAAGGATACAGTAAATAACAAATTAAATGAGTAAATTAGATTTAGATATGGGAGGATATATGTGTTTATCAAGAACAAAAAGACTAGCCTATATGATAGAGAGTATGGAGGCACAGTTCGATGAAAATAGTTATGCTTAATGGACAAAATCATAAAGGAAGTACTTATCATATTGGTCGCATTATTGCTGATAAGATCGAGGGAGAAAATGAGATTACGGAATTCTTTTTTCCAAGAGATTTGAATCATTTTTGTGCAGGATGTTACATGTGTATTGAAGATGTATCGTTGTGTCCTTTTTATTCTGAAAAAAAGAAGATTATTGATGCAATAGATGCAGCAGATATTCTTATTGTTACTACGCCGACTTATTGTATGCATATGTCAGCGCCGCTCAAGTCATTCTTTGATTTGACCTTTGATATGTGGATGTCTCACAGGCCGATGAAATCAATGTTTAGTAAGAAGGCGGTTATTGTATCTACATCGGCAGGAGCCGGGGTAAAATCGGCAATGAAGGATGTTGAGGATTGTTTGTTCTATATGGGGATACCAAAGATAATCAAATATGGTATTGCAGTTCAGGCTATGAATTGGGATGGCGTTGCAACTGATAAGAAAAAAACAATAGATAAAAAAGCAGATATAATAGCTAAGAAACTGTGTTCAAAAAGAAAACCATCTGTAGGAATAAAGACAAGATTTATGTTTAATATGATGGGAATGATGCAGAAAAAGGGATGGAATTCTTCGCAGGTTGAGACAGAGTATTGGAAAGAAAATGGTTGGCTTGATGGAAAGAAACCATGGAATGTATAAGTGATAGTCTTGTCTGCTTGGATCTTCGTCGCGTGCTCTATTTATTCTCCGGAAACCTTGTAAATAGGAATCTTATTTGAAAAAGACTACAAGATACAAAAGATAGGAAGGGAAAAGTTGTAATTGTGGTATCTTTATGATATTTCAAAACGTAAAAAGATAGGATGAGATAAATTGTTTAAAGTAAATGGAACGATCGAAGAAAAAATATTGACGATTCTTGAGAGAGCTGGTTGGTATCCAGAAAGAAGAGAAAATATTGATGAGGTAGTACAATACTATAACAAATATGGTATTACTTTAACTAAGAAAGCAAGGGACTTTATTTCGGAATATTATAAAATAATGGAATATTGGTATTTTGATACAGATAAAACAAATAGAGGTCCGGACTTTGAATTTATTTTATTCCCATATCCTAAATCGTTTCGTACAGATGTATATGACTACATGTATGATGATGTGGATGGTAAATTAGAATCTGAAGAGTATGCGGCAGTTAAAAAATATGACACAAATGTGTGTATGATTGGAGAAATAGGATATTACTATCCTGCAAGGGTATGGATTGGAGAAAGTGGAAAAATATTATGCACTCATGAGTATGATGAAGAAGTGCTTAGATTTGATAATATTATTGAACTTATTATGCATGAAATAATAGCGCATGAACCAAACGAGGTTAGCTTGATAAAATTGTGAGTTCTTTCCATTTCGTACAACAAAAATACCATTTCGTGTAAAAAAATATTAATTTATAAAAATCTCATCTATAATAGTAGATGAGATTTTTATATTTAAGGAATAATGCAGGAAAAAGGAAAGTAGAAATGAAAGAAGACAATTTTGAAAAGTATATATTGTTAGGAATTGAAGAAAGGATTTCCGTTCCAAAACAGATAGAAAATGGAATACTTATTTTACTTATTTCTTTGCCACTTATTGTGATTGAAAGACATAATTTTTTATTTTTATTACTATGTCTATTCCCCACCCTTTTATATTTGATTTTTGTAATTACCGTAGGAAAAGGAAAACCCATTGAAGGAATACAGTATATTCTTTATAACGGTATTTTTTCAGTATCTTTTTCTTGGGAATTGGGGTTGATAGGAATAGATATATTGCTTCACCTATTTAGTGGAAAAGAGAGGAACATCATTATATGTGTTGTAAGTGTAGGTTATGTTTTGATGTTTATACTGTATGGCTATATAATTAAAAATCAAATAAATAAGAAGGATGATTATGGTATAAAAAATACGAATAAAGGTATTTCCTTTATTTTATTTGGGGTATTAGGAGTAGCAGTGGCTCGAACTTTTCTGAATGACATAAGCAATCGAAAGGCATTGGAAATATTATGTATTTTATGTTTCTTTCTTTCATATTTGACACTAATTGGTATATTTAATATATATAAATATAGATATTTGATGAAACATCAAGAAATATTATTAAAATATCAGAATCGCTCAGAGAATCACGGCAGTCTTTAACCGGACTGCCTTTTTTATTATAAATATTTTTTATTCCCCCAAAACGAACCTTTATAAAAGTTACGACAATATATAAGCATAAGGGCAAAATCCTTATGGTCGACTAGAGGGAGAAAGGAAAAAGGATAACTTGTGATGAATAATTGTGAATTCGAGCAATTTGTCCGGGATAACGGAAAGGACATATTGAGGTTCTGCAGGATGACTTGCGGTGATAAAGATGCCGGAGATGAGTTGTACCAGGATACAATGCTTAAGCTGCTTAAGAAAAGACAACAATTGGACATCCAACAGAATGTAAAAAGCTATGCTTTATCAATATCTATTTTGCTTTGGAAAAACAAAAAGAAAAAGTATGCGAACAGGAATCGATTGATACCCATGGAAAGAATTGATTGTATGGAAAACGAGGGTAATCCGACTATTGCAGATATGTCTGCTGTGTCCCCGGAGAGTTGCATCATACAAGAAGACGAGAAGAATATGATTCAACAAATAGTTGCAAATTTATCGGAGAAATATAGAATGCCCATACATTTGTATTATTCAGCAGATTTGCCCATCAAAGAAATAGCAGGAGTATTACAGATACCCGAAGGAACGGTTAAAAGTCGCATGAATAAGGCAAAACAATTGTTAAAAAAAGAACTGGAGGCGTTAGGATATGACGGATGAAAGATTAGATCAAATCTTAAAGCAGGCCCTTTCTCCAGAAATTGATGATTCAGAAATTCAAATTCGGAGAAAGGTTAGGGATCGTAAAATGAATATGAAAAAAATAATCACATCAGGACTTGTAGCGTGTGCAGCACTGACATTGGTTGTGACCGGAGGATACTTCGGTGGTTTTTCAAAAGCAGGAGGAGATGAAACTGCTAATGTGAACGAGGAACATAATGCATTATCGGATGAAACGGCTGATGTAAATGACGGATATAGTGTTGCAGGACATAATCTATTTGTTATTACAACACATGCAGCAGAATTACCGGAGGAAGTTTCTTCCGGAGATGTTGTGGGACTTAGCGCCGTTGTGGCACGTGTTGGAAGTTCGGAGTATCTGGATGGTAGATTCGTAATTTCGGGACAAAATATCGAAAAGGTAAAAATTGTTACTGACAAATGTAATCTCTATTCGGCAATATCTATTTATGAAGGCGATGCCGAATATGAGAAAGCCCAAAGTGCTACAGCAAGCGGTGAAGGTGAATCGTATGAAATGATAGCCGATGCGGATTTTAATTATGATGAAGCGACTGCTAACGAACCAATTCCATATCACTATGAGCATTTGGTAGTAGAAGGTGATACCTATGAAGGTGCTTATAATGACAAAATGTTATTCGGTATGTCAATTCCGAAAGAATTGCGGAGCAAGAATGATGATGATCAGGCAGCTTATCACGAGGATGTAGATCAGGTAAATGGTGCAACGCTTACGATTGAAGTCACATTCTTAGATGGTAGTACGGAAACACATCACTACAAATTAAAAACCGGAAAAATTTTTGTTCCGTCTGATGAAAATGGATATCTCCAGTGGGATAATCTTACAAGATTTGTTACATCTGAAGAAGAAAGTTACACATATGGATATTTGATGGAGAAGATAGATTAGTTGTTAAGGCAATTCTTCCATACATTTATTATAATAGATGTGTGGAAGAATTTTTTGTTGTATATTTAAATTGGAGAATGAAGTTAGCAGTTTTGGCCAATGTATTTATGGAAGGAGCAGGAAATGATAATAAGAAATGAAAAACCGGAAGATTATAGAGTTGTAGAAGAAATGATAAAAAAAGCATTTTGGAATCTTGCTGTGCCGGGATGCAATGAACATTATTTTGCTCATCAGGTTAGAAAAAGTGAAGATTATATTCCTGAACTTGATTTTGTTATGGAAGAGAATGGACAAATAATTGGACACATTCTGTATGTTAAAGCAAAACTTGTTGCGACGGATGGAACGGAGAAAAAGATATTGTCCTTTGGCCCGTTTACGATTCATCCGGATTATCAGAGAAAAGGATACGGAAGAAAACTTCTTTATCATTCACTGGAAGCAGCAAAGGAAATGGGATACGACACGGTTGCAATCTATGGAAATCCCGAAAACTATGCCTGTTATGGTTTCAAAAATTGTAAAAGATATAATGTTTGCCTGGATGATGACGTATATCCTGTTGCACTCATGGTAAAGGAATTAAAAGAAAATGCTCTTTCCGGGAAGAAATGGAAATATATTGAGAGCCCGGCCCATCAGATGGATGAGAGTGGTTTTGAAGAGTTTGATAGTACCTTCGAACAGATGGAAAAGAAATATTCATACACGCAGGAATTGTTTTATATTTATTCGAGATCAAATGTTCTTCGTTAATTCATTTTTATTGGTGATGATGAAACGACTTTATGGTGACAAAGAAAAAAGATCTTAGAACGCCAAAATAGGGTTTAATCTGTCTATTGCTTTTCGATGTTATGGCATTTAGAATATCTATAAAGGATAACGGAGGTATTTTTATTTAAGCGTTTACTAATGTAAATAGGTAATAGTCGGGAAGGTGATTAGGATGGCTGCAATCATAATTATAATTTCGGGAATTATAGCGTTTGTGATACCAGGTGTTCTGACAATATTGAATATAAATAATTGCTTTTCATCCGAACCGGAGAAAGAAAAACTAATATCGAGTTTAACGGTTTTGGTTGGTGGAATATTATATATGATTCTTCATATGTTGGAATTTGATGAGGCCGGAGACTGGTATGTACAAATAAATAAAATTCAGATTCACAATAGTATTTTTTCTGAATATGTATGGTTTGCAAAAGTGATTATTCTTTTGGGATTTGCAGGATTTTTTACGTTATTGTTTGTAAAAGCAGAAAAACTTCCACCATTGATTTCTGTGATATCTGTTGCCGCATTGATATTACTCAATATATTTCAAATAGTATATGCTATACAAATTTATAAAAATATAAGTGAAATAAGTTGGCTTTTATATGTGTATCATGCGAATATTCTAATGTTGTCTGCTTCTGTTATACGAAGGCAAATAATACAGCAGGTGAAGATAGCTGTAAGTAAAGATGCTGATGCAAGCGAAAATAAGTTATTTCAATGGTTGTTTTTAAGAATGACAAGCTTTTCTAAATATACGATGATTGTTTTTGTCAGCCTGTTTTTCATTATTGCAATACTTGAAATTATATTTGTATTGGCCGGACAGGGATTGGATGCACCAATAAAAGCATTTACGGATACTGCAGATTGGACATTTTCCAAACAGGTTCCTCCGCCCCCGATAGATTATGATGGTCATTATCTTTGCACAATTGCAGCAGGAGGACATAAGAAAATAGTCAAACCACTGCGTTTAGGTTCACGAAGAGGTGAGACGATTGTTGTGAACAGGCAGCTTTGTATTGCTAATGCATTTGAAGAAGTTATTCAGGAAAAATTTCCTAAATTTCATAGGAGTATTCGTCACTTTTATGATACTTATGGTTATCCTGTGTCAAGATATATCACCAGTCCTCTTAGAGCAGATATCGTTTATCTTTTGATGAAGCCGCTTGAATGGGCGTTTCTTATTTTTCTATATTTGGTAGATTTACATCCGGAAAAGAGGATAAATAGACAGTATAAAAAATGAAATAAATCTTTTGTATATATTATTGGTATTATATTTTGAAATACTGACTGCTTTTAGGATATATCTATTGCTTTTGTTGTTATGGCATTTAGAATATCTATAAAGGATAACAGAGGGGATAAGAAAAGTATGAAGGTATCATCTTTTTTACATTTTGCCGGATTTGGTATCAAGACAATTTTATTTAGGAAAAAAGATCCCGTTCTTGGAACAATCATTGTTACTGACAAGTGTAATTTGAAATGTAAGCATTGCTCTGTGAACAATATTACAGCAATTGTTCATCCATATGAGCAAATACATCAGGAAATGCAACAGCTTTATTCCATGGGAATTAGAATTCTTTTCTTTTGTGGTGGAGAAACCTTCCTTTGGAGAGACGGAGATAAAGGACTTCGTGATCTTGTTATAGAAGCAAAAAGAATGGGCTTTTTAATTGTGAATGTTGTGACAAATGGAACCTATCCGCTTGATTTGCCGGAGGCAGATTTAATTCTGCTTAGTCTTGATGGCGATAAGAAAAGACATAACGAAGTACGTGGAGATACTTATGATAAAATTATGGAAAATATAAGTAAGGCTACTTCGGACAATATATGCTTCTATATGGCAATTAATCAGATAAATAAGAAAGCTGTTGGTAAGGTTTGTGAAATTGCAAGAGATACGAAAAACGTAAGAGCAGTTTCTTTTAATTTTCATACGCCCTATCCGGACACAAAGGAACTTGCTTTGTCCAAAGAAGAAAAGGCTGCCTGTTGTGAAACTATTGGGCAGATGATGAAGGAAGGCGCACCAATTTTTAATCTTAAGAGTGTGTTCCCTTATTTGATCAATAATAATTTTCCAACACCTTGTTATCAATGTGTTGTAATGGAGAATGGTAAACTTTCTACCTGCGGAAGATGCATTGAGGTACCCGGTCTTTGCGAGCAGTGCGGTTACTTTTTTGTGGCAGAATATACGTTGCTTTTCCGGGGAAATATAAAAGTTATCTTAGAGATGATGCGAACATATTTAAAATATGTATAATTGGGAGAAATATGAGTATTATTACGGAGCTTACCCGCATGTGGCTTACCCGTTCCACAAAGCGATTTACATTTAGAAAAGAATATGATGAGCAGCTTCCCTTTGCGGAATGCGACAATTTGGGACTATATGTACATATTCCATTTTGCAAGAAAGTTTGTAATTTTTGTCCTTATTGTAAAGTCATTTATTCAAAGGAAACCTGTGACAGATATATCAATGCACTTATTCAGGAAATTCATATTGTTGGGCAACAATATGAATCAAGAAAGAAGGTCACGAGTCTGTATTTTGGCGGGGGAACACCAGCTCTTGCCGCAGACAGAATCAAGGAGATCATTGATGCAATCAGGGAACATTTTATCATCACAGAAGGTATTGGAGTGGAACTGCATCCGGATAATGTGACACCGGAGATTTTACGTATACTGAAAAATGCGGGGGTCACCAAAATCAGCATAGGGATTCAGTCATTTCAAAATAAGTTCCAGGGAATTCTTGAAAGAAACAACATAGATACGGTGTCTATGAGTAATGCGTTATCAGAGGTTAGCTTTGAGACCGTATCGATGGATTTTATATTCGCTTTACCAACACAAACTTATGAAGATTTAAAAAGGGATATGGATACTGCTTTTTCTCTTGGAGCAAATCATGTGGCAATCTATCCCTTCATCAATTTTACTTTTACCAGTAGTAAGGTAAAGCCACTTCCCAAAAAACAAAAACGGGAAATTCTGGATAGAATAACGAATTATTGTAAGGAAAAGGGATATGTCAGAAATTCTATCTGGACTTTTTCAAGTGAAGAAAGAGCTGGATATTCGTCTATGACAAGAGATAATTTCCTGGGGTTTGGATGTTCCGCTACAACACTTTTAAAAGAACAGTTTAAGATTAATACATTTTCTATTGAAGAATATTGCAAAAGAATTGATGCAAAGAAACTTCCGACATCTTTGGCCATTCGTTTTACACTCTGCCAGCGAATGGTGTATTACCTTTTTTGGACGGCCTATAGCACAAAGGTTGATTCCCGGGCATTTGAGAAGTTCTTTGGCGTGAAGCTAAAAAAGATGTATGGATTTGAGCTGGGGCTGGCGAAACTCTTTGGTTTTGTTACGGAAGAAAATGGAATTTATTCCATGACACTGAAAGGCGCATTTTACTACCATTATTATGAGAATTTCTATACACTTGCCTATATTGATAAAATGTGGGGAATTCTGCGAAAAGAAGCCTTCCCCGAGAAGATAGAATTTTGAGTTAAATTATAGTGAGTCGGGAGAAGTCCATATGTATCTTTTGAAGAAAACAGTATAGGAGTTAAAGTGTTTTATGAGAATTTATTTAAGCGAACTCAATGAAGATAACTGGCTTGAAACAGCAAATTTATCTGTTTCAGAGAAGCAAAAGGATGTTTTTCCTATTCCAAATGTTTATTGGCTTGGAATAAGTAGATATGAAGAACATACTACCCTCTATGCAATAGTACTCGATAAAATAATTGTTGGTCTTATCGGTCTTGGTTATGATGAGGATGGAGTTTCAGGTTTTATTAATCCGCTTATGATAGATGAAAAGTATCAAGGGAATCAGTATGCAAAACAGGCAATGGATATTGCAATTCATATTTTGAAGACTGTATACCATGTAACGAAAATCAATCTTGGACATCGTAAAACGAATATTGCTGCAGGAAAACTATATGAAAAACTTGGCTTTGAAATAGTGGGAGAAGATGAGCAGGATTATTTCAGAACTAAGAATCTGTAAGATAATACAATCATAGTTAAGGAAAGAAAAATTATACAAATGCTAAATTGCAGAAAGAGATAATATATGATTGAACCTCTATTTTATGCAGGAATAATAATATCCCTCACATGGATGATAGCAACACTGATTGTAAAAGAGAAAAAAAGAAAAATATTGATGATATTGGGTTTTGTTGCATGTGTTGTATTACTATTGTATACACGGCAATGGAAATTGTTTGTATATGGCATTATTGGCGGACTTCTTTTCGGAAGTGTTGGAATTGGTTATAGACAGGACAAATTAAGGGAATTGCAAAAAGAAAACGGCATTGTGCAGACAATGATGATCTGGGTTATTGCGCTTGTTCTTTTTCTAATGTTTTTAGCCGTCTCCACACCGGATATGAACTGGGGAAATTAATATGTGAAGGATGTAAAAAAAATATGAAGTTGACTAAAAATGATCGGAGGAATATATGCAGGAAATAGAGATTCGATGTAAAGGGTGTGGAAAGAAGCTATTAAAATATAGTCAAAGTAGCTTCAGAAAATATGGAAGTCCATTAAAAAACTGTAAAAAATGCGGAATGCGTTATGCAGATCCAAGATATCGCGAAATAGCAATCGAGGGTGTACCAAAGGATACTTTTAGCATTTCTTCCTATCTGATTTTGATGCTTTTGGGTGCATTTCTATTATATAGAGGAATTCATTTGTTCAGAATGTATCAGCTTGGAGTGCCGAGTGGAATGCAATTTCTCCTGCCGACAGTTTTTGCACTAGGTGGGATTATTTTGGTAGTTGGAGGTATATGGGAAATCATAACGATTGTGACAGGAATAAAGGCAAAGAGGTTTGATAAATTACGAGTGGAATCGGAAATGCGTTTGATGGATCGTTCATATGCTTATACGCTTCAGGATTTCGGATATCCGGTTCCGGAAAAGTATTTAGAATGATGGGATAATATGAGGGGAAAAGTCGAGAGAGGAGAAAAGCGATGAAAAAAAAGATTGGAAATGTATTTCTTATTTTGTTGGGGATTGTGATGCTGCTGTATCTGTTAATAACGGCAGTACTTGATCTGACCAATAAAGAGGATTTACATACGGTGCATGTCGATGGAGCATTTGCAATATTGGAACTGGAGCATTCCATTAATGGTTTAATTCCGATTGGCACAGATTACTATTATGTCGGAGTAGAGGAAGAAACTTTGGATGCTTATTTGATTAAGGCTCCCAAAAACTGGTTGAAAAAGAATTTTGATTCCGAGAATATGTCACTTCAGGCAGGTGGAATGCAGATTACAGCATTGCTCAAGAAGGTGTCGGATTTTGATACGGCGAGAGAACTTTCTTCACGTGCATCTCAAATTGAAGAATTGCAGTATCCGTTTGGAACCGAATACTGTCTGGATTTGGGATACAAACAGATGGCAATTAAAAAATTAATCTTATTTGTGTTGTCAATTATAATAATTATTACAGGGGTATCTATTTTCAAAAAAACAAATGAAGTAAAGCCTGCAGTGGTAAAATGCTGGCTGGTAGCATTAATCATTTGGCTGGTACTTTTGCTGGGAGTATTTCGGTAATAAGATGCTATTATAAAGGGCAAAAGATGCAAGTTATTAATTAAAAAGGAGACTTACAATGAACGATACATTAAAAGTGCTTGAAACAAGAAGAAGCTGCAGAAACTTTAATCCGGATAAACTGATATCCGAAGAAGATTTAAACGCCATAATCAAGGCCGGGACTTATGCTCCTACAGGAATGGGAAAGCAAAGTCCCATTATCATTGCAGTTACAAATAAAGAAATGCGCGATAAGATATCCAAGGAAAATGCAAAGATTATGGGAACGGATAGTGATCCTTTTTATGGAGCACCTGTTATTCTGATTGTTCTTGCCAATAAAGAAAGCAGGACATATCAATATGATGGCTCGTTAGTGATGGGTAACCTTCTAAATGCAGCTGAGAGTCTTGGACTTGGCAGTATATGGATTCACAGAGCCAAGGAAGAATTTGAATCAGATTTTGGGAAGAATATTCTAGCAGATCTTGGAATCGAAGGAGATTATGAGGGTATCGGCCACTGTGCTCTTGGCTATGCGGCAGAGCCTGCAAAAGCTCCGGCTCCCCGAAAAGATAACTATGTATATTATATAAAATGATACCAGGTTGAGATGAAAGGCGAATAAGAATAATAACGGAGAAAGAAAAAATGAAAGCAATCCTAGGGCACATAATCAATATGCTTCCGTATATGATCATTACATTGCCGATTTATATGCTTGTGAGATTTGGGATACTAAAGAAGAATACAAAGAATTGGTATCACGAAATTTCTTTACTGTTTTTTGTACTCTTTCTTGTGGGACTTGCATCGCAGGCAATGATTCCCAAAATAGAATTTGACATGACCGGTTTTCATATCGTGAATACCGGAGTACATAAAAATAACTTCATACCTTTTCGCTTTCTTGCTGAAACCTACGATGAGGTGTTTATTAAAAGAAATCTCAATTATTTTCTGGTCATTTTTTTAGGCAACATTGTCATGTTTATGCCGCTAGGTTTTTTTGTGCCGTTATTATGGAAAATAGCAGACCGGTTTGTAATTCTGTCAGGATTTGGTTTTTCGTTATTGATTGAGACCAGTCAGTTATTTTTGAATCGCCAGACGGATGTGGATGATTTGATGTTAAATACAGTCGGCGTTATCCTGGGCTTATTGTTGTATAAATTATTAAATCAGAAGAATAAATTTTTTATGGGAAAATTCAGAGTGGATTAGGAAAATATATATCTTTATCCGCGGAATTTGGCAAGGTTTCTTGGCATTTTTTAGCGGCATAAGCGAACAAAAATAATGCCCGGTTTCAACTGTCTGAAGACGAAGTCTGAGTTTTGAAACCGGGCATTTAATATATACTTTGTGAGCATGCCGCTTAGAAATGCCGGAAACCGAAGTATGAAGCGGTAAAGATATATATTTTCCGAAAGGGATGAAAAATTATGATAAAAAAAGTAGACTTTAGAGAAAAAATGAAAAGAATAGTTAGTTTTAGAAATGTAATAATAGTTTTAATTATATCATTCTGCATCTACATCATCTGCAATGTAATTTCCATTTGCAGATATGGTTCTGTCTATGAAAATGAATCCTGTGATGTTGCAATTGTTTTAGGAGCGGCGACAAGTGGCAGCAAAGTTTCTGAGGTATATAAACAAAGACTGAATCACGCAATGGAACTGTATCAGAATGGGTATGTAAAATATATCATTGTTACGGGCGGTAAGGGTAAAGGGAATCGTATTTCGGATGCGGCCATTGCCGGAGACTACCTTGTATCAATGGGGCTTCCCGATGAAGTTATTTTGGAAGAAGATACATCAGCCATCACGCAGGAAAATCTTGAAAATGCGAAAATAATAATGCAAGAGAACGGATATGAAACAGCTGCTATTGTGAGCGATCCCTTACACATGAAGAGGGCGATGCTGTTAGCAGAGGACTCAGGAATAGATGCCATTTCATCACCAACAAAGAGCAGCGCCTATAAAACTCTAAAGACAAAGATTCCTTTTGTTGCGAGAGAAACCTTCTTTTATATCGGATATAAATGGTACCGTATATGGATATAAATGATATTAATTGTTGAATAATGTCACAATTTATGGTAAAGTAACGATTGGTATAAGTCCACAATCGGGTGGATGTTTCTACCAACCACCGAAATGGTTGACTACCGTGATTTATCGGAGTCACCATTTTTTTTATGGAGGTATTTTTATGAATGATGTATTAATTGTTGGAGCAGGTCCGGGAGGTATTTTTACCGCATACGAATTAATTGAGAGAAACCCTGATCTTAAGATTGTTGTGTTTGAAATGGGACACGCATTGGAACAAAGACATTGCCCGATTGACGGAGAGAAAATCAAATCATGTATACACTGTAAAAGCTGTTCCATTATGAGTGGATTTGGAGGAGCTGGTGCATTTTCAGACGGAAAGTACAATATTACAAATGATTTTGGTGGTACTTTATATGAGTATATTGGCAAAAAAACTGCTTTGGAGCTCATGAAATATGTGGATCGGATTAATCTGGAATATGGTGGAGAGGGAACCAAACTATATTCAACTACGGGCAGCAGTATTAAGAAAAAATGTATGCAAAATGGCTTATACTTATTGGATGCCTCTGTCAGACATCTGGGTACTGATATCAACTATATTGTGCTTAAAAATCTATATGAACATTTAAAGGACAAAGTGAACTTTTATTTTGATTGTACTGTAGAGAAAGTGGAGCATGAAAAGGGAATTTTCAGATTGCACACATCTAACGGTATTTTTGAGGGTACAAAATGTGTGATTTCTGCCGGACGAAGCGGAAGTAAGTGGATGGAACAGGTATGTCGGGATATGGATATCAATACCCGATCCAATCGGGTTGATATTGGTGTGAGAGTGGAGTTGCCTTCCGAAATTTTTGCACATTTAACTGATGAATTGTATGAAAGTAAAATCATATATCGGACGGAGAAATATGAAGACTTAGTCCGAACTTTTTGTATGAATCCCAAGGGGGTTGTGGTAAATGAAAACACGAACGGGATTGTTACTGTAAATGGACACAGTTATGAAGATGCAGCTCGTCAGACACAAAATACGAATTTTGCACTGTTGGTTGCAAAGCATTTCTCTGAGCCGTTTAAGGATTCGAACGGATATGGCGAGAGTATTGCACGTCTAAGCAATATGTTAGGAGGTGGTGTAATTGTTCAGCGTTTTGGTGACTTAGTCCGTGGACATCGAAGTACGGAAAAGCGGATTGCCGAATCTTTTACTGTCCCTACACTTAATGCAGCGGCAGGAGATTTGAGTCTTGTGCTGCCAAAGCGTATTTTGGATGGGATCATCGAAATGATTTATGCGCTGGACAAAGTGGCTCCCGGCACAGCGAATGATGATACTTTACTCTATGGAGTTGAAGTAAAGTTTTACAATATGGAAGTAGAGGTTGATCAAAACTTGATGACAAAGTATGATGGCTTGTATGTCATCGGTGATGGAAGCGGGATTACGCATTCTTTGTCACATGCCTCTGCAAGCGGAGTTTATGTAGCAAGAAACATTACAAAATGATAGTTATTCAAGGACGTTTCTTTTGGGGACGGTTAAACCGTCCCCGAATCAATAATTACAAATCAGCTTTACCGGAAGTAGAAGGAAGATTGCTAAGATTATTGTTTTCGGTTCCGTCCGGAATGGATTTTAAATATTCCGTATCTTTTCGGTGTGCAACACCGACACCCTTAAGTTCGCCTTCTTTTGCGAGGGCAACACCCTCTTCTTTTGAGACAGTATTTCCGTCAGAAAGCTGATAGCCGGTAATTTTACCGCTTTCTTTTACAAGTCCTACAATATCCTTTGCATCGGATTTAGGTGTGGGGATATCATCTAACGTATTTTTTACCAATGCGGCAGTAAAATCCTGATCTTTTTCCTGATCCTTCATAAAAAACTCCTTTCATTTCAACAGTTTTTCTATTAGTATGCCTGTCAATCTTTTGATTATTCTGGGAAAAAATGTAAAAATTTTTGGATGTAATGGAAACGGTTTTTTGGAATAATTTCTGTGTTAATAGAACCGTCCCCATTATATATTGCACAGCATATGCTAAAAGAAAAGGATTTTTTATGATGCAGATCACACCACGTTTGACATTTGTTTATAAATTGGAACAAGACAGTCCGCAGGCAGTTGCATGGATTAAGGGAAATGAAAGTCATCCAAAACTGAGCGGTCTGGTGAAATTTTATTCCACACCGTATGGAGGCGTGTTAATTGAGGCAGAAATATTTGGATTACCGAATATCAATACAGGATTGTCATCTGATTTTTATGCCATGCATATTCATGAAAACGGAGACTGTTCCAATCATTTTACGAAAACAGGAAATCATTTTAACCCTGCCAATCAGCCACATCCCAGTCATGTCGGGGATATGCTTCCGCTTATGGGCAATCAAGGCTATGCATGGCTTAGTTTTTATGATAAAAGATTTACCGTGCCTGAAATCATCGGAAAATCGGTTATTATTCATGAAAAGAGAGATGACTTTGTAAGCCAGCCTGCCGGGGATGCGGGAGAGAAAATCGGCTGTGGAGTAATTGTTGCAGAAAAATAATCGAAAGGTATATGCCACAAAACTTGAAAAAAAGAGTTTTGTGGCATATTTTTACAGAAAGTAATGACAAATCCATCCATAAAAAGTTATAATAATGTCATACTTGTAGATAAAATGTATTTATGTGAAATTTGAAAAATATTCAAAATGTAAAAGAAAGGGAATGCAGATGAAAAAGAAACTATTGGCACTCATGATGACCGTATTAATGACGGTTTCATTGTCCGGCTGTGGCAATGATATTATTGTTGATGTGGTAACCAACGATGATGTAGAGATGTCCGGTCAGGATACCACAAAGGATACACAGGAGACCAAGGAAGAAAAGACTGTGGTTGCAGATACCAATCCGGCAGGTCTTAAGACGATTCCGATTGAAGATGTTAAAGTCGGAATTTTGTACATAGGCAGTGCTGCCGATACCTCGGGATATACTTATGCGCATGAACTGGGTATTCAGGGCATGGTATCCAATCTGGGTATGTCGGATGATCAGGTTGTAAGAAAAGAAATGATTGATGACGGAGATAACGAAGCAGTCAAGAAAGCATTGGATGAATGTATAGACGAGGGTTGTAATATTATTTTTACAACCAGTTGGGGATATATGGATGAAACGGCAGAATACGCAGAAGAATATCCGGATATCTACTTTGCGCACGGAACCGGTTATCTGAGTAATGGAAAGAACTTCACCAATTACTTTGGTCGAATTTATCAGGCAAGATATTTATCAGGAATTGTTGCCGGATTAAAAACAGAGAGCAATCTGATTGGATATGTATCTGCTATGGGAAGTGATAACAGTGAATGTACCGGAGGTATTGATGCGTTTGCGATGGGTGTGGAACTGGTAAATCCGGATGCAAAAGTCTTGGTAGCCGTGACAAACTCCTGGTTTTCACCTGATGATGAGCAGGCTGCTTCCGATGCACTGATCAGACAGGGATGTGATGTTTTGGCACAGCATGTGGATACAACAGCACCGCAGACTTCATCCGAAAAGAACGGAACCTGGGCCATCGGATATAATTCGGATATGAGCAAGGAAACACCGGATGCTACACTTACCTCAGTTATCTGGAACTGGAGTGCGTACTATACTTCTTATGTGAATAGTATTGTAAATGCTACCTATGATGGTTCTAATTACTATGGTGGTATGAGTGAAAGTCTGGTTGGACTGACTGCACTTTCCTCTTTGTGTGAAGATGAGACACAGGAAAAAGTTACCGAAATGCAGCAAAAAATCCTAACCGGCGAGTTTGGTGTCTTTGACGGAGAAATCCTTACAAATGACGGAACAACAGTCGGAGAAAACGGAAAGACACTGGATGATGCAACAATTACAGGTGGAATTAACTGGTATTATCACAATGTAGAAGTTGTGGATTGGAAGTAGGGGGAATTACATTGAATTTTTTTCGTAATTTAAAGCTACAGTATAAAATGATTATGCTGGCGGTGTTTCCGGTACTGGTTATGTGTATTGTGGCAATCTTAATTAGTAATACCGTTGTAAAAAATAAACTTTTGGAAGATGCAAAGCAGAAACTGAGAGCGACTTCCAATGCCGTGCTTGCTGCTTATGATCAGAATACCGGAGATTATTTTTTGAATTCGGCCGGAGATGTCTGGAAAGGAGCATATAATGTTTCTTTATCCACACCGTTTATTGATGATATTGCAAAAAAGACCGGCATGGAAGTGACCTTCTTTTATGGTGATGAAAGACTGGTTACCTCTCTTGTAGACGGATCCGGAAACCGGATTACCGGTTCGAAAGCCGGAGATTTTCTGGTGGAAAATGTTTTGAAAGACGGAAATGATGTCTTTACAAACCGTGTACTGGTAGAGGATGAATTCTATTTCGGATATTATATTCCGGTACATCAGAACAACAGTGATGAAATAATTGGAATGATTTTTGCCGGAATGCCGACAAATGAAGTTTATGCAAGTCTGAATTTGATTAACACGGTTTTTTCAGTTGCGATTGTACTAATCTTGTTACTGACCGTTTTTGGCTGTACCTTTGTTTCAAGAGGGATTGCAAAGAGTATTCAGAGTAGTATGGATGCGGTACAGCAGATTTCGGAAGGAAATCTGGATGTTAAAATTCAGAAGAAGATGCTGGAAAGAAAAGATGAAGTCGGTGAATTATCTTCCAATACGCAAAAGCTGGTAGACAGTCTTTCCAAGATGATTGGTTTGATTTCTAACAATACGATGACTTTAAATGCTTCTTCACAGGAGATGAATGCCGTTGCCGGACAGGCAAGCAATGCGATGGAAAATATCAATAATGATCTTCGCAATGTGCTGACCGGTGCAGTAGAGCAGACCGGCAATGCACAGAATATCCGACAGAATATTGATAATATCAACAGGCATCTGGAAAAGACACTCGGAGAAGTAGATAAGCTGGCGGATGAGACACAGAGTATGCTTAATGCAAGAGACAGTGTGGATAAGTCCTTGAATCAACTGGATAGGTCCAATCAGGATGTTTTGGCGGAAGTTGAAAATATTCAGAAACAGACAGAGCAGACCAATGAATCGGTGGAAAGGATTATGGCTGCCGTTACTTACATTTCGGATATTGCAGATCAGACAAACCTGCTTTCTTTGAATGCTTCCATTGAAGCAGCAAGAGCCGGTGAGGCAGGACGCGGCTTTGCCGTGGTTGCGGAAGAAATCAGCAAGTTGGCCAATCAGAGTAATGAAGCATCCATAGAAATATCTCAAATCGTCCAGTTGCTAAGCAGTAACTCATTGCTAACTATGGAGATTATGAACAATGTTCAGAATGCCATCAATGAGCAGACCAAAAATGTATCGGATACGGCAGACATTTTCAAAGAAATGCAGGATCATGTATCCCGTGTAGCTCTCGGTGTTGATTCCATCCGTGAGGCCACTACACATCTGGGTAGTGAAACGGATGAAATCGCTAGAGATATTAAGAATTTGAGCGATATCGCCCAAAGCAATGAGGATACGGTAAAGGGAACGATTTCCTTCAGTGATGAAGTATTAAATACCGTAAATACCGTGACAGACATGTCGGTTGAAGTTAGCTTCTCAGCAAATGACATGGCCGGTGTTGTCTCACAATTTCATATGTAAAAAGCCGCTCGGTGTTGCAAAGTTTCAAGATTCTTTTTCAAAAATACTGGTATAGTTTCTATTCCCGATGACAGATGTTGTCGGGAATATTTTGTTATGATGACAAGTCAAATGCAATGTGTTTGCTTGTAAAAAATGTATCTTACAATCATAAAATGCATAATGTAATCTATGATAAGTTTTCGCTTGACATGTTATGCGCTCTTTGATAAGATAGCAGAAACTCTTTGCACTGCAAGTTAAATACAGTACAAACTGATCAGGCCAAAGCAGGATGCTTGGAGCCGGGTTACAATCGTAACAGTGGATGAATCGCCCATGGGACAGTAGATACAAAACTGCTCCCGTGGGTTTTTTTATACTTTGTCGAAGGTCTATTGGATAGTTAAAATGCACGGGTATAGTGGAAGGGTTGAGAGGTATCAGAAAATGTATCAGTAAAATGTTTTGGTGGAGGTAGCAGGAATGGAAAAAGAAAAGAAATGTATTACGGCAGAACAATTTGAAAAAGAAGCGGTAAGAGTATCGAATGTCAGTATCATCGGTAATGTGATATTATCGCTTTTAAAACTATTTGCCGGTGTTGTTGCCAATTCAGTAGCAATGGTGTCGGATGCCATACATTCGGCATCGGATGTGTTTTCCAGTATCGTAGTCATTATTGGAGTAAAACTTTCTGCAAAGGATTCGGATGAAGAGCACCCTTACGGTCATGAAAGAATGGAATCGGTAGCGGCAGTTGTGCTTTCTGTTGTGCTGGCAATTACCGGTTTGTTTATCGGGCATGCGGCAATTGAAAAATTGACTTCCGGTGTGTATGAGGAATTAAAAATGCCCGGCGTGCTGGCCGCTATGGCTGCCATTATTTCGATTGTCTGCAAGGAGGCTATGTACTGGTATACAAGGCATTATGCAAAAATGTTTGATAGCGGAGCTTTGATGGCAGATGCCTGGCATCACAGAAGCGATGCATTATCCTCCATTGGTTCCTTAATCGGAATTGTCGGGGCAAGAATGGGCTATAAATGGCTGGATCCGTTGGCAAGTTTGGTAATCTGCCTCTTTATTTTAAAGGCCGCTTTGGATATTTTCATGGATGCCATGAAAAAGATGGTGGATCACTCCTGCAGTAAAGAAATCCGTGATGCCATAACGAAATGTGCAAAAAAACATCCGGATGCACTAGGCATTGCCGGAATTCAGACAAGGGAATTCGGTAATAAAATCTATGTGGATTTGGAAGTATTTGCAGACGGAAATATTTCTCTTAAAAGAAGCAATGAGATTGCGGAACAGATTCATGATTCAATCGAAAGTGAGTTCCCGAAAGTAAAACATATTGCGGTGGCAATGAAGCCGAAGTAAAATTAATTTAATTCATTTATGAGAAAGGTGCAGTTCTACGTACAGGCAGTATACAAACGTTTGTATAATTAAGTGCTACTTCACCGGAATTATAAAGGAATTAAAAAAGAAAATGTACAAAAAGAAAAGGATAAAGAAAGGGCGAATACACATGTGGTTTATATTTGCTTTATCATCGGCAATTTTTGCCGCACTGACATCAATACTTGCAAAAGTCGGTATTGATGGAGTCAATTCCAATCTCGCAACGGCAGTCAGAACCGTCGTTGTTGTCATTATGGCCTGGGGAATGGTCTTTTTAACAAATGCCCAGGGCGGACTTGTAGAAATTAGTAAGAAAAGCTGGATATTTCTGATTTTATCAGGTCTGGCAACAGGAGCTTCCTGGCTTTGTTACTATAAGGCTTTGCAGATGGGAGAAGCATCCAAGGTTGTTCCGATTGATAAACTGAGTGTGGTTTTTACTTTGGTTCTGGCATTTGTTTTTTTGCACGAAAAATTTACGCCAAAATCCCTGATTGGTTGCATTCTGATAGCTGTGGGAACTTTGATTATGGTTCTTTAAGATGTGTGCAAGATATATGCAAGAGGGACAATGTGAGATTGTGCTGAGGTATTATTTTTCTCAAGAACATAATTGTAAAAAGGGTAATTTAATATTATAATAGATTGATAAGAAATAGATATGATTTCATTATTCCATGATTGTGGAAATGACCCCGATCCGGTCAGATATTATGGATAATTATGATAATTAAGAAAACTGCAAAATATGGTTTTGATTGCATATCATAATTATGAAAATGTGATTAAGGGATTTGTGACATATGGAAGAAAACAAAAGAACCAAACCTTCCCAGTGGTATAAGGTTATCCTTTTTTCGGTTATTGCCATTGGACTTATGCTATTGCTGGAATTTGGTATTCAGGCGATTGGCAATAAAAGAACAGCAGAAAACACTTCGGAAATGTTGCTCAATCAGGTAATCGGCGTATTGAAAAAGAACGATTACGAAGAGACGGAGCTGTTGGCATCCTTAAAAGAGGATTATATTGTCCGTGCCAAGGCAGTTGCATACATGGTTGACCAGAATGGCACAAAAGAACTTGATGCGGATGATTTTGACAAAATGGCCGAACTAATGTCGGTAGATGAAATTCATCTGTTTGATCGAAAAGGACAAATTTATAATGGATCTAATCCGGAATATTATGGACTGAGTTTTGATGACGGTGAGCAGATTGGGTATTTTTCCCCGATGCTAAAGCATAAATCATTATCGATGTGTCAGGATGTTACCCCCAATACAGCAGAAGGTAAGAGCATGATGTATGCGATTACCTGGAATGATGCCGGTACAAGGATGATACAGATTGGTGTGGAACCCAAACGATTGTTGAAGCAACTTGGGCAAAATAAGATCGATGTCGTAGTTGATGATATGCCCATGTATGAAGGATTTGAAATCTGTGTTGCCGATAAAACAACCTCTGAAATCTATGGTGCTACGGATATATCCAAAATCGGTCAGAAGTTTTCGGATCTTGGCTTTCAACTTCCGGATGAAGATTTGAGTAAGCCGTACCATACCATTTATCAGATAGGGGGAGATACGACTTATTGTGTTTTTCAGGAATACGGGGATTATATTGTCAGCATCTTTTTCGGGGCACAGACTTATCAGAAAAACACATTGATTACTTTGGCTATTGTCTTTATCTATTTGTTAATTGCTGTATTTGTTGTTGTTATTATGCTTTCTAAGTTGTTTCGTGCTAACAAAGAAAGAGATGAGCAGCTTTCCATACTAAAGTCTATGTCGGAAATATATTACAGCATGCATTATATTGATCTGACAAAGAATTCATTAAAAGAATACACGGCGCGGGGACAGGTAGAAGCTGTTATCAGACAAAATAGTGGTGTGGATGCCAAGAAAATGATGTGTGAATTCATGCAGGCAACCATGACACCGGAATATCTGGAGGAAGGGCTTGAATTTACAAATCTGAGCACCTTGCCCGAGCGGATGAAAGATAAGAAAATTATCTCGAAAGAATTACTCGGCAGGAATGTCGGATGGATTCAAATGTCGTTTATAGCCATTGAAGCTAACAAAGATCATACTCCTACGAAAGTCATCTGCACCACCATGGTTATTGATGAGGAAAAGAAAAAAGAAGAAAGTCTGGTAAAGCAGTCAAATACGGATGGGCTGACCAACTGCTTTAACCGAAGAGCCTATGAAGAAGATGTCCGTGCTTATATGGAAGAGTTGTCCGAAGAAGATTTTGTTTATGTTTCTATGGACGTGAACGGATTAAAAACCTTGAATGACACCATGGGACATGCGGCTGGAGATGAGTTGTTACAAGGAGCAGCAAAGTGTATGCTTCAGTGTTTCGGTAATTACGGAAGAGTATACCGGACCGGTGGAGATGAATTTGTTGCCATGATTTTTGCAAATAAAGATCGATTAACCGAAATACAATTGGATTTTGATGACATTTCCCTGCATTGGCATGGCGAGCTTGTAAAAGAGCTTTCTGTTTCAACCGGATATGTGGCAAAGAGGGAATGTCCTGATTTGGATGTAAGGCAGATGGCTGTTCTTGCAGATCAGAGAATGTATGAAAACAAAGATGATTTTTATCATAACAGAGGAATCAACCGAAGAGGGTTGCATGATGCACATGAAGCCTTTTGCAGGTTGTTCTTTAAGATATTAAAAGTCAATATTACAACGGACAGTTATGAGATGATCATGGACAAGGGAATCGGGACAGAAGAAAAGCATCCTTACGGAAATCGGATTTCAACCTGGCTTTTTGCATTCGCAAAGAACAATCGGATTTGTGAAAAAGATCTGGATGAGTTTTTGAAAAAAACGGATTTATCCTATTTGCAGGAGAGTTTCCAGAGCGGAAAAGAAGTGGTAGATATCTTATTTAAAATACAATCGGATGGACAAACAAAAAGTGCAATCATGAAATTTGTCCCTGCTAACGATTATTCCAGTGAGAATCAAAATCTATATTTATACATTCGCTTATTTTGATTAAAATGGATTTAACGTGAAAATATGACATTTTACATCCGGTAGCATTCTATTTTTACAATAGATGAAAAACTATTTATCAGAGAAAGGAAATCATATGGATAATTTTATTTATGAAACACCGACAAAGGTTTATTTTGGAAAAGATGAAGAATTAAAGGTTGGCAAGCTGGTAGCAGAGTATCATCCGCACAAAGTTTTGCTCCACTACGGCGGGCAGTCAGCTCAAAAAAGCGGATTACTTGACAGAGTCAGAAAATGTCTGGATGAAGAGCAGATTGCATATGTTGAATTAGGTGGTGTGGTAGCCAATCCCGAACTTTCGCTGGTACGTAAAGGTATTGAACTTTGTAAGCAGGAGGGCGTGGATTTTGTATTAGCCGTTGGTGGTGGTTCTGTTATGGATTCGGCAAAAGACATTGCTAACGGAGTTGCTAATCCGGATGTTGATGTCTGGGATTTTTCTTTGCAAAAGGCAGTACCGGCTAAAACATTGAGAAAAGGAGCTATTCTGACATTGTCGGCAGCAGGTTCAGAGATGTCCAATTCTTGCGTAATTACCAATGCAGAAACCGGTCAGAAAATGGGATACGGATGTTCCTGCAACCGAATGGATTTTGCAATTGAAAATCCGGAATTGACCTATACCGTAAATGCTTATCAGACTGCATGTGGTGCCGTTGACATTGCCATGCATACCATAGAGAGATATTTCTGTCCCGGTGAGGATACCTATTTGACGGATTCTATTGCGGAAGCCGTGATTAAAAGCATCATGAAAGCAGGCGATGATTGTTTGAAAAATCCTTGTGACTATGAGGCCAGAGCCAATATGATGTGGGCTTCTTCTCTTGCACACAACGGATTGACACAGTGCGGCAGAAGCTTTCTTTTAACGGTTCATCAGTTTGAGCACGAAGTGTCCGGAATGTATCCTCAGGTTGCTCATGGCGCAGGGCTTGCAGCCTTATGGTGCAGTTGGGCAAGATATGTTTATAAAGCAAATATTTCCAGATGGTTACAGTATGCTTCCCATGTGTGGAATTTAGATATTGATTTTGAGCATCCGGAAAAAACCATAGAAAAAGCCATTGATCTTCAGGAGCAGTATTATAAGAATTTGGGAATGCCTACAAGCTTAAGAGAGCTGGATGTGAAAGAAGAAAGCTTAGAAGCACTTGCACTTGGTTGTTCACGCAACAAGACCCGTGTCCTGAACGGATATATGAAGCTCGGATATGACGAAATGCTTGATATATACAAGATGGCCTATTAAAATCATACGGTTCGCAATCTATGCGGGATGGCAGCCGCCCATACAAAAATATATCTTTGCCGCTTCATACTTCGGTTTCTGGCATTTCTAAGTGGCATGCTCACAAAGTATTTATTAAATGCCCGGTTTCAAAACTCAGACTTCGTCTTCAAACAGTTGAAACCGGGCATTATTTTTGTTCGCTTATGCCACTAAGAAATGCCAAGAAACCTCGTCAAATTCCGCGGGCAAAGATATATTTTTGTATGGGCGGCTACCATCCCGCAAAGATTGCGAGTGAGAAACGCTGGCAGAGAAAAGATTATTTATTACGGCGTATGGTATCTTTAAGTTTTTCGATAACTACACCGTATTTTACATGTTTGAATTGAGGGAATACCTTCAGATATCTGGTTTCCAGTTCAACGAAAGTCCTGTTTACACCTTTTAATCGTACCACAATGTTTTTTCCTTTTCGGACGATGGTAAATCGATTTAAACTTTCTTTTTTGGCATTTAAGATATCAAGCCCGTTTTCCACGTGTTCATCCCATGCATCATAAAGAGCTTTGCATTTTTTGTTGAGATTACACATGCTAACTATTGTAAAGGTTGCATCGAAAACAAAAATAATGGTAAAACCGATTGCAGCAATCACACGTGATTTCATAGAAAAATGTGACAACATATGTAAAGTAAGCGGATGTAGCCATTTAATTAAAACCCAGGATACAATACCAAAGAAAAAACCGGACACAACACTGATACGGCCATTGATATTGAGAGGATAATAACTATAATCCCAATAGCGGGTGCCAAACAGCTTCTCCAATGTATACGATGTGATATATTCAATTGCACAGATAGATAAACCGGATAATAAGATGATGCGGAAACCACTTGTAATGCCTTCCAGTAGATAAAGGTTCATAATACAGGCTATGCCATAGATTGGACAATAGGGACCGATGAAATATCCACGGTTCATAAAAATCCCCTGTTCACAAAGCGAAAAAATGGTGGACTCATACAACCACCCTAAAAAACTGTACCACATCAGGACACAGATCAGAGTAGCAAGATCCAGATGTATAAATTGAAAATTTTGTAAAAACTGTATCATCTTCGATTTATGGTTTCTCTGGTTGCGCAGATTTTATCAGCGAGGCAGAGAATCCAGCCTTCCCTATATTTCGGAGGACAAGGAGTTAACGGAAACATATGATGCAAAATCATATTTTCTTCACGTTTTGAGAGGGTGAAATCTTTTAGTGCTTCCTGCAAAGCCGTTTTGGGATGTGTAAATCCATGGATTTGATTTCGCAATAGTTTTTCATGCCAGTCATATAAAAAATAATCATGGAGTAAAGCGCCACGAATCAATTCCCTTTCGTTTACCTTGATGCCTGTCTTTAATGCAATATAATAGGCGGTTGCGGCTACGCGGATACAATGTCGTTTGACAGTTGTATTGCCGTGTTGTATAAATTTATTACATTCATGAAAGCGAGAATTTTTGGAAATTTCTTTCAATACAGAGAAAAAGATTTTCCGTTCTTCCTCGTTGAAACTCTTTTTTTGCAGATTCATAGAATTCTCCTTGTTACCAATGTAGATATTATATCGGATAATAAATACAGAATCAACGTTGCATACGCATATTAAAAAGCTTTTGCAGATATATTAAAATTATTCTGCAAAAGCTTAATGAAATCTTAAAACTATTGTAAGTTAGTAGTTCTTGAATTAAATGATCGCAACAATTTCAATATCATCCAACAACTTTAAATCAATGAATTTTTCACCGATCTGGACGGTGGGTTTGGATAGGGCAATCGGATTGATATAGATGATATTTCCTTCTAATCCATTGCTTAATCGTACTTTTTGATTTAAAAAAGTATTAACGACATTTTCCAAAAAAGTTAATAAAAAGCCGGGGTCATATTTGAGCAAACCGTCATTTTCAAAATGAGTAATTACACGAAACGGACATAAAGCGTCACGATATGAACGATTACTGGTCATAGCTTCATAAACATCAGCAATGGCTACTAATTTGGCAAAACGTGTAATTTTGTCAGAAGTAAAACCATAGGGATAACCGGAACCATCGCATTTTTCGTGATGCATCAATGCGGCATTTTTAACTTCATCCGATAGCTGAAATTGAGAAATCATTTTATATGAATGAAGTGGATGGGTTTTGACAGTACGAAATTCTGCAGGAGTTAATTTACCCGGTTTTTGAATAATTTCACGAGGAATTTTTAATTTACCGACATCATGAAATAAACCGCAGGCAGTTGCCAGTTCTCTTTCTTCGGGAGTAAAGTGGAGCCAGCTTGCAAAAATATTGCAAATCATTGCTACATTTAGAGAGTGTGCATAGGTACAATCATCATACTCCTGCATGTTGAGCATCAAATCCATAATGCCGGTAGGAGAAGAACGGTGACTGATCATCTTAAGAGTGTCTTCCAAAATCACACTTGGATCAAATTCCGAATTTTTTTCAATCAAAGAATTAAATGCAAATTCCAATTTTTCGACATTTTCTCTAAAATCTTCCTGAAATGCGGCAAATTCGGGAGAAGATTTTACTTTTTGGGCATATGATATCTCTGCACCGTCAAGTACATTCAGATTGGATGTTAAAACGACGTCTTCCACCCGAATGGAAAAAATATCAAAAGAAAAAATTCTGGCAATTAAGTTTTCTGTTAGTGCAATCCCCTTTGGAACAACCAACTGACCATCTAAGGAATAGACATCTTCCGCTGTAATCATTCCGTTTTTTAGGTCAGAAAGCAATACCTTTTTCATAGAAATTCCCCCATTTCTATATCAATTTATACTCTTTTCATTTTTCTTCCGAAGCTGCAATTCATGAATTGCGGTTTGCAGCTCACTGATTTCTATATCTCTTTGTTTGTTTTTCCTTTTAGCAAATCAATTGCCCATATGGTAAATAATATGATGTTGGGATCAAAAGGTATTTTGACCCCGTGATACCAACGGATTGCTACGCACTTTGTGCTATCATTATTATAATTTGCCCGCATAATAAGAGTCAATCAGTTTCCAAGGGAATCATGCGGTATCGTTTGAAAAAAGTGATCTTGAGGGAAAAATTATGTGATCTTGAGGGAATAAATTACCTTTTGACCCTAACTTTATGATATTATAAAATGATAACTGCTTTATTGATTGCGAAAAGGAACTTAAGATATATGAAATTTTTGTTAATTGCGGTTAACTCAAAATATATTCATACTAATCCGGCATTATTCAGCCTTTATTCGTATGCAATACATTATCAGCCCGAATTAAAAGAACACATTTCTTTGGCAGAATACACCATCAATCAGCGAATGGATGAAATTCTAAGTGCAATTTATAAACAAAAGCCGGACGTCTTGGGTTTTTCGGTTTATATTTGGAATGTGTCCATGGTCTTTAGTTTAGTCAGAGAGATTAAAAAAATAATGCCGGGGGTTCCTATCTGGCTGGGAGGACCCGAAGTATCATACCGCGCAGAAGAAGTTCTTGATAGTTATCCTGAGCTAACCGGAATTATGCTAGGAGAAGGCGAACAGACTTTTTTAGAGGTATGTGAGTATTATCGCGAGTTGTATCAGCAATGTGGAAATGCTTTTGTAAATGATGTTGCGGCATTAAATGAGATTAAAGGTCTGCATTTTCGAGATGGATCGGAATTGTATAAAACGGAAGATAGAGAACTGACGGACTTAAGTACAATCCCTTTTTTGTATCATGACTTAAAACCTTTTGAACATAAAATCATTTACTATGAAACGTCACGCGGATGTCCGTTTCGTTGCAGCTACTGCCTGTCTTCCATTGACAAGAAGGTAAGGCTCCGGGACATGGAAATGGTAAAAAAGGAATTGCAGTTTTTTCTGGATAGCAAAGTGCCACAGGTGAAATTTATTGACCGGACATTTAACTGCAATCACCGGCATGCCATGGAAATATGGCAATATATCAAAGATCATGATAACGGAATAACAAATTTTCATTTTGAAATAGCTGCGGATTTATTAAATGAAGAAGAACTGTGCCTTTTGAATACATTAAGACCCGGTGCCGTACAGATGGAAATTGGTGTACAGACTACCAATGAAAAGACTCTTCAGGAAATCAGACGTATCATGGATGTTGAAAAATTGAGAACGATTGTTGCAAGACTTCACCGGGGAAACAATATCCATCTACATCTGGATTTAATTGCGGGACTGCCATATGAAGACTATGAAAGTTTTCAGCAATCCTTTTCGGATGTATACCGGATGCATCCCGAACAATTACAACTTGGATTTTTAAAGGTTTTGAGCGGTTCCCATATGAAGAAAATGGAAAAAGAGTATGGGCTTTGTTATACATCGCAGCCACCGTATGAGGTGCTATGCACGAATTGGATTTCTTATGAGCAGATTTGTCAGCTAAAACAGATTGAAGAAATGGTCGAAATTTACTATAACAGTAATCAGTTTACCTATACCATTCCC
The DNA here is from genome assembly GCA_945919795.1 of uncultured Lachnospiraceae bacterium. GTDB lineage: Bacteria > Bacillota > Clostridia > Lachnospirales > Lachnospiraceae > UBA2882. Next base: position 22,292 of record CAMEJJ010000022.1, on the reverse strand, counting down.
TATCTGGAGCAGTTTTTTGAAACACCTTTTGCTCTCTATGAGGCTCTGGCTGATTTTTATGAAAAGAAACATTATTTCATAAATACACCATCCAGAATGCACCGCTACCATGTGCTTTTGGAATTTGCCGGTGAGGTATCTGCCTGTGATCCGGAATTGGTGAAGGAACTTTTGACCATGGATGTATATTTGCGGGAAAATGCCAAGAGCAGACCTGAATTTTCTGCAGATTTGTCTGCAGACAAAGAAGTGATCAATTATTTTTACCGTATGGAAGTAAAGCGGAGGGAGACAGGTTGCCATATTCTCAAAAACTATGAAGAATATGATGCCAGAAGTATGGTGCGGATGACTCACATGGAACCCTTTGCATATGATATTTTCGGAGACAATCCGACCTACCGGAAAAGGGAGAAACGGATATTTGTACTTTATGATTATATGGAGCGAAATCCATTGACATATGATGCAAAAATACAGTTATTATCCGAAGAGGAAATCTTGCAAGATTATGATGCAAAAAAAGCAAGCTTATAATTCCAAATAAAATTGTTGAGATTTTAACGTAATAACAATAAAAACGATAGATGAAATAACAGATGAAAACAGTCAGAAAATGGCAGTCAAGAGAATGACAGAAAAAATTACAGAATGAAAAGGTGATAACATGACAAAAAGAACAAAAGAGATTTTAGACAAACTGGACGAAGTGTATACAACGGAGTATAAATGTTATTTAGACCATGACAGTCCATGGCAGCTTTTGATTGCGACGATTTTGAGCGCACAATGTACGGATGCCCGTGTGAATATCGTTACAAAAGATTTGTTCCAAAAGTACACCTGTCCCGCAGATTTTGCGAATGCAGATTTAAAAGAACTGGAGCAGGATATTAAGTCCACCGGTTTTTATCATAATAAAGCAAAAAACATCATTGCCTGTTGCAAAGATCTGGTAGAAAAGTTTGACGGAGAGGTTCCCGAAAGCCTGGAAGATTTGACCTCTCTTGCGGGTGTTGGCAGAAAAACAGCCAATGTGATTCGTGGCAATATTTTTCATGAACCGAGCGTTGTTGTAGACACGCATGTAAAACGCATCTCAAAAAAGCTCGGATTTACGAAGGAAGATGATCCGGAAAAAATCGAATATGATCTGATGAAGGTTTTGCCCAAGGATCATTGGATTTTATATAATATTCAGATTATTACATTTGGAAGGCAGATCTGTTTTGCCAGAAGTCCGAAATGTGAAGAATGTTTTTTGACAGAGTATTGCAGCTATTATAAGGAACAGAACAAGAAAAAGCGTTTGAAGAAAAACTGAAAGTAAAAAGACGATGGTAAAATTGGTGAATTAGAAATACAATAATTGTCGCAAATAGATGAAATACAAATCGCGGAAATGTAATTATCTAAAATGCAGATAGCTGAAAAATATAAAAATGAAATTAGTAAATCGTGGAAAATATGAGAAAAGAGTATGAAAAGTTCACGGTCGTTGATATTGAGACAACCGGACTGGATCCCCAAAAAGATAAAATTACGGAAATTGCAGCAATGAGGATAGAAAATGGTAACATCACAGATACCTTTCATACGCTGGTCAATCCGGGGAGAATGTTAGAGGAACGCATTGTTACATTAACAGGTCTATGTGATGAAGATTTAAAAAAGGCTCCTTATATCGGAGATGTCATTGGAGACTTTATCAAATTTGAAACAACGGGCTGTTTACTGGGGCACAGCATTCTGTTTGATTTTTCGTTTTTAAAAAGAGCTGCTGTGAATGCCGGAAATACATTTGAAAGAACAGGGATTGATACACTGGCAATTTCCAGAAAATACTTAGCGGATCTGGAAAGTCGGTCGCTTCCGTTTTTATGTAAGCATTTTGAAATCCGGCATACCCCACATCGTGCGATGTCTGATGTGGAGGCCACGTATGAACTATATAAGATTTTGTTTCAGAAATTTGGAGAGACAGAGGATGCAAATAAGCTGTTTGAACCATCCATGTTAATTTATCAGGTAAAAAAAGAAGGTCCCATTCAGCCGAAACAAAAGGAACAAATCAACAGGTTTTTGTCCTATTATCATGTGGAAAGCGCATATGATATTAATACATTAAGCAGAAATGAAGCCAGCCGGTATCTCGATTATTTAATCAGTCAATACGGACGTATTCCTCCAAGGCGTGTATAATGGGTTTTTGGGAAACGGATGGAAGATTTTTGGCTGTTTCCATCAGTTTATCGATTTTTTCCGTTTCTTGGTGTTTTTTATAGATTTGAGCCAGAAGGAGATAGGTGGCCTTGATATCCGTATTGCTTTCGATGCAGCGTTCTAACAAAATGCGGGCATTACTTTCATACCCTGCATCATAGTAAGCGTGAGCTAACTTGTTCATAGTGCGGGCATAAAGAGTGTAGTTTTCGTCGTATTCCATTAAGATGTTAAGATTGGGTGCACCATATTCCGATTTTAAATCCGTATTGGTATAGCCGGTCAGGTTGACGATTTTTCTTTCGGAAAGATGTTCCAGGATACTTATGCAGTCGCTTACGACGGGATCCTCGGATAAAAGGCTTTTGGGAATATATTCCAGAGGCACTTTGATGTAGGAAAGGTTATCTAATGATTTTTTCCTGACAAGGTTTGCCTCCCGCTCTTTTTCCCAAAAATCCTCATATGCTTTTGTATTGATTCGGTCGTGTTTTTTCAGCTCGTAAGTCAGCCAGATAACGAACACGATAGTTGCCAAAAAAGGGAACATCGTTTATAATATCCTTTCGTAAGAAGAGGTGATTTTATGTTTAATAAAAAAGGAAAACAGATTATTTCTGTCATCATTATCGTGATCCTGATTCTTGCCATGGTACTGCCTTTGGTATTGTCAGTTGCAGGAATCTAATCGGCAGCAGTATTAGTAGTTGTGAAATCACTCAAAGCTATTATAACACATGGAGTAAATTATGAAAAAATTTTTAAATACTATTTGTTTAACGGCAGCCTTTACACTGCTTTTTCTGCATACAGATTTTTCCGTGTCCGCAAAAGAGTTAGATGAGGATGTCATCGAGACCGGTATTTACATCGGTGATGTAGATGTTTCCGGGCTGACAGCTTCAGAGGCAACGCAGAAAGTGACGGAATATATGGATACAATCGGTGAAAAGCAATTAACACTGAATGCTATGAATAATAATTCGGTTGTAATATCCATGAATGATCTTGAGATTAGCTGGGTCAATACAGAGATTGTGCAAGATGCCGTAAAGGTTGCAAAAGGTGGCAACCTTGTTGCCAGATATAAGGTAAAAAAGGATTTAGAGCACGAGAATCTGGTTTTACCTATGGAATATGAAGTAGAAAAAGATGCTGCATTAAAGATTATTTCTGATAAATGTAAAAAATATAACGTTTCGGCCAAGGATGCAACATTGACAAGGGAAGATGGAGAATTCGTCATTGTCCCGGGTCAGGTGGGAGTTGTGATTGATGAAGAGGCTTCCGCAGATTCTATTGTTTCTTTTGTATCAGACAGCTGGGATGGTCAGGATGCTTCTATAGATTTGGTAGTGGATACCGATGAGCCCCGTGGTTTGGAAGAAGAGCTTGCAAAGGTAAAGGATCTTTTGGGAAGCTTTACCACAGATTATTCTACGTCCGGTTCCAACCGGTCCGGAAATGTGGCAAACGGATGCAGCCTGATTAATGGTTCTCTGCTTTACCCGGGAGACACTTTTTCCGTATATGAGGCAGTCAGTCCTTTTACTGCTGATAATGGATATTATATGGCGGGTTCTTATTTAAACGGTTTGGTTGTTGAATCTCTGGGTGGCGGTATCTGTCAGGTATCGACGACATTGTATAATGCGGTATTGCGTGCGGAGCTTACGGTAAAAGACCGTTCTAATCATTCCATGATTGTAACTTATGTTGATCCCTCTGCCGATGCAGCAATTTCCGGAACTACCAAGGATTTAAAATTTGTAAACAGTACGGATTATCCGATTTATATTGAAGGATATACCAAAGATAAAAAGATTACTTTTAATATATACGGTGTGGAAACACGTCCCAAAAACCGCAAAGTGACTTATGAAAGTGAAGTATTATCAAGGACTGTACCGCAAGGTGAAAAGGTTGTTGCGGACAGCGGTCATGGTGTCGGATATATCAGTGTGCAGAGTGCACATGTGGGATATAAAGCCAGATTGTGGAAAGTTGTAACGGTTGATGGCAAAGAGGAAAGCCGTGAAATCGTAAATGAGAGCTCCTATGCGGCGGTTCCCAGAACGGCAGCAGTCGGAACAGCAACGTCAGATCCCAATCTTTCCGCGGCTATCAATGCGGCGATTGCATCGCAGAGTATTGATGCGTGTCGGGCAGTAATAGCAGGCGGTGCGGCAGCGGCTTCGGCTACACCGGATGCCAATGCCATAGCGGCACAACAGGCGGCTCAACAGGCAGCGGAAGCAGCGGCAGCTCTTGAGGCTCAGCAGGCGGCAGAGGCAGCGGCGGCACAGGCAGCAGCAGATGCGGCAGCGGCTCAACAGTAGGCAGGGAATAAACTATGGAAATCGGCAAAGTACCTGAGAACGTTTTAAAACGTTCTATCTTAAAACAAATTAAAACAAAACGCCCCGAAGTTTTGGTCGGCGCCGGTGTTGGTGAAGATTGTGCCATCATCGGGCTGCAACCGGATGAGGTTATGGTCTTATCCACAGATCCGATTACCGGAACCACAAAAGAAATGGGAAGATGGGCCGTTATGATTTCAGCCAATGACATTGCTTCAAGTGGAGCAGAGGTTATTGGCGTATTGGTATGCGCATTACTTCCGCCACGTATTCGGGAAATAAAAATTCGGGAACTCATGCAGGAAATTGAAATCTGCTGTCAGGAATTAAATATACAGGTTGTCGGTGGACATACCGAAGTAACGGATGCGGTAAATCGTCCGGTATTATCGATTACCGGAATTGGAAAAGTAAAAAAAGACCGGATGCTTCCGACCAAAGGAGCAAAGCCCGGACAGGATATCGTAATTACCAAGTGGGCGGCACTCGAAGGAACCGCAATACTGGCGAAAGAAAAAGAAGAAGAACTGTTACAAAAATTTCCTGCATTTTTAATTGAGGAAGCGAAGGGATACAGTCAGTATCTTTCTATTATAAAAGAGGCTGCAATCGCCGGAAAGTCCAATGTGAGCGCAATGCATGATATCACAGAGGGCGGTGTATTTGGAGCACTTTGGGAGATGGCAGAAAGCGCAGGCGTTGGACTGACCATTGATTTGAAAAAAATACCGATTAAGCAGGCTACGGTTGAAATATGTAATTATTTTGATGTGAATCCATATGAAATGATGTCGTCTGGGAGCTTGATGTTAGCCGCGGATAACGGTTACGACTTGGTAAGAGTACTGGAAGAATCCGGTATTCATGCAGCCGTAATCGGAAAAGTGACCGAAGGCAACGACAGAGTTGTGACAAATGGTGAGGAAACCAGATTTTTGGAGCCTCCCAAGACGGATCAATTATATAAGGCATTGTAAATGTCAGAGAAGTGATGGAATATCATATGGATGTAGGACTGACAGTTAAGGAAAGGAATCGATTATGAGAGAAAAAATCTTAAGCATTATTGAAAAAAACAGCAGAGTAGATATAAAGGAACTGGCTATTATTTTAGGGGTTCCGGAAATTGATGTTGCAAATGAATTAAAAGCCATGGAAGAAGAAGGCGTTATCTGTGGTTATCATACGCTAATCGACTGGGAAAAGACCAGTATTGAAAAGGTATCCGCATTGATTGAAGTACGTGTAACACCTCAGAGAGGACAGGGATTTGATACCATTGCAGAGCGCATTTACAAATATCCGGAGGTTAATTCGGTTTATCTGATTTCCGGAGGATATGATTTACTTGTTTCTTTGGAAGGCAAGAGTTTAAAGGAAGTATCATCATTTGTTTCGAATAAGCTTTCCACTCTGGATTCGGTTTTAAGTACCGCAACACATTTCATTTTAAAGAAATATAAAGACCACGGAACCATTATGACAAAGAAATATGAAGACGAAAGAATGAAGGTGACACCATGAGAGATCCATTATCAAAACAGATACGAGGAATTAAGCCTTCAGGAATCCGCAAATTTTTTGATGTCGTAAATGAAATGCCCGATGCTATTTCACTTGGAGTAGGTGAGCCGGATTTTGATACGCCCTGGCATATTCGTGATGAGGGTATTTATTCACTGGAAAAAGGACGTACATTTTACACATCGAATTCCGGTCTGAAGGAATTGAAGATTGAAATATGCAACTATTTAAAACGCAGTCAGAATTTGGATTACGATTATAACAAGCAGGTAATTGTAACGGTTGGTGGTTCGGAAGCAATTGATATTGCGCTTCGTGCCATGCTCGATCCGGGCGATGAGGTTTTAATTCCCCAGCCCTGTTATGTATCTTATGATCCCTGTACCATTCTGGCAGGTGGAGTTCCGGTTCCGATTAACCTGAAACATGAAAATGAATTTCGTCTGACACCACAGGAATTAAAGGCTGCCATTACGCCCAAGACAAAGGTATTGATTATGCCTTTCCCCAACAATCCGACCGGTGCCATTATGGAGAAAAAGGATTTAGAAGCAATTGCAGATATCATTATCGAAAACGATTTATATGTCATTTCCGATGAAATCTATGCAGAGCTTACCTACAAAGAAAAACATGTTTCCATCGCTACATTAGAAGGCTTAAAGGAAAGAACGATTTTAATTAACGGATTTTCCAAAGCCTATGCAATGACCGGATGGAGACTGGGTTATGCAGTTGGACCGTCGGAAATTATTGAACAGATGACAAAAATTCATCAGTTTGCAATTATGTGTGCTCCTACGACCAGTCAGTATGCTGCAGTAGAAGCTTTGCGAAATGGGGATGATGATGTAGCAGAAATGCGCGAAGCATATAATCAGAGACGTCGTTATCTGATGCATGCTTTTCGTGAGATGGGACTGGAATGCTTTGAACCTTACGGGGCATTTTATGTATTCCCCTGTATCAAAGAATTTGGCATGACCAGCGAAGAATTCGCAACCAGATTTTTGGAAGAGCAAAAGGTTGCCGTTGTACCCGGTACCGCATTTGGTGACTGTGGGGAAGGATTCTTACGTATTTCCTATGCATATTCTTTAGAAAACTTAAAGATTGCAATCGGAAGATTAAATGAATTTGTAACAAAACTTCGTAAAGAGAAAGAGCAGGCATAATATGAATATCGTATTGCATCAGCCTGAAATCCCGGCCAATACCGGAAATATTGGCAGAACTTGTGTCGCAACCGGTACAAGTCTGCATCTGATTGAGCCCTTGGGATTTTCGTTGAGTGAAAAAGCTTTAAAAAGAGCGGGAATGGATTATTGGAAAGATCTGGATGTTCATACCTATATGAATTTTGAGACTTTTTTAAAAGAGAACCCCGGAGCTAAAATCTGGATGGCAACAACCAAAGCCAAGCATGTCTATTCCGATGTTACTTTCGGACCGAATGATTTTATTATGTTTGGGAAGGAAAGTGCCGGAATACCGGAGGAAATTCTGGTAGAACACGAAGAAACCTGTATACGAATTCCCATGGAACCCGCAATCCGGTCACTGAATTTATCCAATTCGGTTGCTATCGTTTTGTATGAAGCTTTGCGCCAGCAGAATTTTGAATCCATGCAGTTAGAAGGAGAACTCCATCGGCTGAATTGGAAAACGACGTAATAGTAGGATGTAGGTCGTCCAAACAGAAAATGATATATCTTTGCCGCCTCGTACTTCGGTTTTTAGACTTTCTAAGCGGCATGCTCACAAAGTATTATTAAATGCCCGGTTTCAAAACTCAGACTTCGTCTTCAGACAGTTGAAACCGGGCATTCCTTTTGTTCGCCATGCCGCTAAGAAAGTCAAAAAACCTCGTAAAAGCCGGCGACAAAGATATATCATTTTCTGTTTGGACGACTTGCTATGTCCTTAAAGTTGTGAATAATAAAAGTGGTTACTCATCTTCTTCGTCAATGTCAGAGGGGGCCAGAGAAAAGATGAATTCGGTTCCGACTCCTTCCGTGCTGACAACATTGATGTTTTCACCGTGGGAGTGAATTATTTCTTTGGTAATGGAAAGACCGAGACCGGTTCCTTTCTTATCTTTACCGCGGGACAGATCTGTTTTATAAAAGCGGTCAAAAATAAGATTCAGACTTTCTTTCGGAATACCGATACCGGTATCTTTTACGGATACAAACAATTTCTTATGTTTTAATTTTGTTTCAATGGTAATGGTGGAATTGGAATGCGAGAATTTTATCGCGTTGTCCAAAAGGTTATATAATACCTGCTGTATTTTATCAACATCGGCATGTACATACATTTCCTCACCGGTAAGAATGAGGTCAATGGAAATCTGTTTTTTTCGACAGGTTCCTTCAAATGTATCTACGGTTTTGTGAATGACTTGATTGATATTGAAATCCGAGAGTTCCAGAACCATTCCCTTAGTATTCAGATTGTTTAATGTCAATAGTGAATTCGTGAGTTTTGTCAATCGTTCTGTTTCATTTAGTACGATTTTCAAATATTTTTCATGCAGCTCCTGTGGAATGGTTCCGTCAATCATTGCTTCCAGATAGCCCCGGATAGAAGTTAGTGGGGAACGGAAGTCATGAGAGACGTTGGCAACAAATTTTTTCTGATTGTCTTCGGAACGGGCTATTTCGCTTGCCATATAATTGAGTGAACCGGCCAGATATCCAAGCTCATCATTGCTGTCTACGGAAAATTCATGATGCATGTTTCCGGCAGCATATTGTTCTGTTGCATAAATGATTTTCTTTAACGGAATATAGAAAACTTCCGTAAAGAAAATCAAAATAATCAAAGACAGAAACAGTAAAACCACCAATGTGATATATGTGATACTCAGATAATTATCACTGCGGCTTCTTAAAGTATCCATCGGCTGAAGAATAATGACATAGCCTTTGATTTTGTAATTGGAAGTAATCGGGGTAAAAACCGTTAACATTTCTTCATTGTATTGATTGAAGAAATTTCCTTGTACATAATAGGAGGATGCAGTAACGGAAGGATCAAAATCTTGAATAATCTGTGGATTGGATATATTTGGGAGATTCAGGGAATTGACAACCACGGTACCGGACGGATTAACAATCCAGATGTCCGCATCCAGATAAACCGACAGGGCATGAAGCTGGGAATAGGCATTTTCCACGGTAATCTGATTGTTGTACAAGTCACTGGCATATGTTTTTGAAATTGTGGATGCTTCCCGGTAATACTGCTCTGCAGTTTTCTTGGTTTCGTGATCCAGTGTCAGGGCAGAAGAAACGGTCGCAACGGCAATAAAGCCGAAGCAACCGAAAATAATATACGCTAAAAGAAACTTTAAAAAGAGTGTTTTTCTCATAAAAGTACCTCAAATTTATATCCGATTCCCCAAACGGTGGATAATCTCCAAGCCTCATGATCCCGGATTTTTTCGCGCAATCTTTTGATGTGGACATCTACGGTTCTGGTATCACCGATGTATTCATATCCCCAAATCTGATCTAAGAGCTGCTCTCTTGTAAATACCTGATTGGGTGAGGCTGCAAGAAAATACAATAATTCCAGCTCCTTAGGAGGCATTTCGAGGCTTTTGCCTTTATAAATAACCGAATAATTGGTAAGATTAATGGTCAGATCCGGGTATTCCACTTTTTTGATCTTCACACCGGGAGTTGCCGGTTCTTCTGCAACGGGAGCAGAGGTGTTTTTAAAGCGTCGCAGTACTGCTTTGACTCTGGCAACCAGCTCTTTGGAATCGAAGGGTTTTTCCATATAGTCATCAGCACCTAACTCCAGACCTAAAACTTTATCAAAAATCTCACCTTTTGCCGAAAGCATGATAATCGGGACACTGGAATTCATACGAACTTCACGGCATACCTGATAACCATCCATGCCCGGAAGCATCAGATCCAGAATAATCAGATTTGGATCAAAGCTTTTGACAGCATCCAGAGCAGATTCTCCATCATAAACAATTTGTGTTTCAAAACATTCTTTGGTCAAATACAAAGAAATTAATTCTGCAATATTTTCATCATCATCTACAATTAATATTTTTTGTTTGTTAGCCATTGCTTACCTCCGTATTTCAAATATATAAGTTATTTAAACTCAGCAATTGTAACACCCGCGTCCCCTTCGCCAAATTCACCCAGTCGGAAGGATTTGATGTAGGACTGGCGTCTTAAATGGTCGGAAACCGCTTTTCTGAGAGCACCGGTTCCTTTGCCGTGAACAATCCGAACGCTGGGAAGATGTGCAACATAGGCATCATCCAAATATTTATCCAGAGCGGATATCGCTTCATCACAGGTCATACCCAGCAGATTGATTTCTGTGGAAACAGAAAGACTTTTGGACATCTTGATCTTGGAACTTTGGGATTTTAATCTGGCAGGAATGGTAATATCTTCCTCCTGCACCAGAGATAAATCCCGGATATTGACCTTGGATTTGATAATGCCGCATTGTACAAAAAGGTTGCCTTTTCCATCCGGCATGGAAACCACATATCCTTCCACACCCAGAGAATGCACCTTTACCTTCTGACCGGTAGATATATCATCTGCGGTCAGGGAACCGACCGGTTTAGCCTGCGGTTTTATGGAAAGCTTGGCATTCTTTTTGGCAATTTCCGCACCGACCTTCTGGCGTTGTGTTTCCATTTCCTTCATCGGTGTAGCGGAACCGTATTTATGGAAATTGCGGATGGTTTCATCTGCAACATCTTTGGCTTTTTGCAAAATATCACGAGCTTCTTCATTGGCTTCTTTTAAAATCCGCTCACGCGCCGCATCCGCTTTTTCCTGCTGCTTTTGCAATTGTTCTTTTAAAGCGGATATTTCTTTTTTATAGGTATCAATTTCAATCTGTTCTTTTTCAATGGTTCTGCGGTTTTTCTCCAAGTCGGCCAGAACATCTTCAAAACTCTTGTCTTCATTCGAAAGTTGTTCCTTAGCTTTTTCAATGATATCCACAGAAAGCCCCAGCTTTTGCGAGATGGCAAAAGCATTACTTTTTCCCGGAATACCAATCAACAGACGGTAGGTAGGAGATAAGGTCTCAACGTCAAATTCACAGCTGGCATTTTCCACGCCGTCGCCGGAAATCGCATAGAGCTTTAATTCGCTGTAGTGCGTTGTTGCCATGGTAAAGATACCCTGTTTATGCAGTCTTGTGAGAATGGAGATGGCGAGTGCCGCTCCTTCGGTCGGATCCGTTCCGGAACAGAGTTCATCAAACAGGCATAAACTGTCAGAATCTGCTTCCCGAAGTATGGAAACAATATTGGTCATATGAGAAGAAAAAGTCGAAAGTGACTGTTCAATACTTTGTTCATCTCCGATATCGGCAAAAACCTTTTTAAAGATGCGAAGTTCGCTGCGGTCCAATGCCGGGATGTGAAGTCCGGCCTGCCCCATCAGGGTCAACAATCCGACGGTCTTTAGGGAAACCGTTTTACCACCTGTATTGGGACCGGTAATGATTAACTGGTCAAAGCCGTCGCCTAAATGAATATCAATCGGAACCACGGTTTTTTTGTTTAACAAAGGATGACGGCCTTTGCGAATCCGGATGATTTTGTTATCCGAAAAAACGGGCTCTGTAGCATTTTGCTCTAATGCAAGTTTGCCTTTGGCAAAAATAAAGTCAAGCCGGGTCATCAGCCTTGCGTTTTCGCCGATGGTCTCTGCATACGGCATAAATTCAGCAGAAAGATTCGTCAGGATTTTTTCAATTTCCTCTTTTTCAGCAGATGCTAACTCTTTCAATTTGTTATTTAAATCCACAACAGAAGCGGGCTCGATAAAAAAGGTCGAGCCGGTGGAAGACTGGTCATGAACCATGCCGGGAACCTGACTTTTGTACTCCGCTTTGACCGGAAGACAATACCGGTTGTTGCGCATGGTAATTACAGCATCCATCAGATATGTCCGCAAAGAGCCATTGACCATGGAATTGAGCTGGCTGTGGATTTTATCTCCGGTCTGGTTGATTTTTCTCCGGATATCTTTTAACGTGGACGAAGCATCATCAGAAAACTCATCCGGTCCAAGGATGCATCTGCGCACTTCGGCACTCAGATTGGAAAGCGGTTCAAGGGCATCGAAGTATTCGGTTAATGAATCTGTGAATTCTTCCGTGCGATCACTGCGATTATAATGCTTTACTCTGGCAACATTTTCCAAAAGACCGGCTAAGAGCAGTAATTCCTCGGAATTAAGACTGCCACCGATGGATAAGTGTTTGGTAATAGATGCAATATCTTTATTGTTTCCAAAGGAAGTAGAACCATTGCGTAACAGACGTGCCAAGGCATCGGCAGTCTGTTTTTGTAAAATTCCAATCTTTTCCGGGTCTGATTTTGGGGTCAGGCGTAAACAAAGGCGCCTACCCGGTTCCGAATCTGCATGGGTTGCCAATTGTTCAATTATCTTATCAAATTCTAATATACGAAACGTTTTTTTATTCATGCCAAAAGTATAGCATACATCAGAAAAAAAGCCAACGAACCTTTACAATAAAAGGCTCTTCCGATATACTGAAACTGAAAAGAAAGAGGGCAGAAAATGGACGAAAAAGAATCCTATTCCTTTGTGAATGAGACAATCAAAAAAAAGCCGGTCAATAAAAGAAAGCTGTTTAAAAAATCCATGGTTACCATAGTCAGTGCAGTTGCATTCGGATTTATAGCATGTCTGACTTTTTTACTTTTGGAGCCGGTTATCAGCAAAAAGCTGTCACCGGAGGAGATTACCAAGATTGAACTGCCGGAGACGGAAGATGAAATCAGTCCGGAAGAACTTTTGACGGATGAAATCGTCGAGCAGGAAGATGCAGAGTTAGAAGAACAGTTTAACTCACAGATTAATGAGCAGATTACAGAGCAGATTCAGCAGGAAGTCAGCGACAAGGAGTTGGCAATCAAGACCTATCAGGCGGCCTACGATGCTTTGTACAAAGTTGCCATGGAAGCCTCCCAGACGATTGTGGTCGTTACAGGAGTTTCCACGGATACAGACTGGTTTTTAAATGAAGTAGAAAATATCAATGAAACTTCCGGCGTTGTCATAGCTAAAAGTGAAAAAGCTTTATATATTCTGGCGGATGTCAATGGATTGCCCGATGCGGAAAGTTATACGGTTACATTTAGCGGGGAAAAAATTGTGACAGCTACTCTTTTACGTTCGGACCCGGATACCGGTCTGGGGATTTTCACAGTTGCCAAAAGCAGCCTGACCAATGAACAGTGGAGCAGTCAGGAGGTAATTGAACTGGCAAACTCAAAGAAAGCCAATATTGTCGGCAGGCCGGTTGTGGCAGTCGGCAGCCCCTTAGGTCAGAGTGGTTCTATCTGCTATGGAATCGTGACATCCAATAAAAAAGAAATATCTTATGCGGATTATCATTACAATGTTCTGACTACCGATATCACCGGAAGTGAGACCAATTCCAGCGGAATCATTGTCAATACATCCGGAAAACTGATTGGTGTCATTACCTCCGAATCTTCTTCGGCAGCAAGCGGTGCTCTTTTGGCTTGCTTTGGTATTTCCGATATAAAAAGGCTTGTAGAGCAGCTTTCCAATGAAGAAGACCGTATTTATCTGGGAATCCACGGAGCATCGGTAACCGGAGAAATCCATAATGCACAAAATATTCCGTACGGTGTTTATGTGACGGAGGTAGATCCCGGTTCTCCTGCTTTTGACGGCGGAATTAGCAATGCCGATGTGGTAACTGCTATCAATGATGTAGAGATTAAAAGTCTGGCGGATTATATGAATTGTCTGGACAATTTATCTGCGGATGATTTTGTGATAATAGAGGTTGCCCGTTATGATGGAGAAAAATATGTCACAACGGAAACCGAAATCCGGCCGAAAGTAAAGTAAGCCGAAATTCATAGAAAGTATATTATTAAAATGTTGATTATAAAGGCAATAGCTGATTAACAATATAGCTACCAAATTTGGCTGAATGCTAAGTAAAAACAAATGATGTTTATAAGAAAGAAGATTGTTTTTGTAGCAAAATCTATAAAATCGTAATTTAATCAATAAAATAAATGTTGCTCATATAGACAACAGAATGGAGTAAAAATGAAATATTTAAAAGACTATCACGACGGTGACAGAGTAAACGAAATATATATGTGTAAGCACAAACAATCTGCTGTGACAAAAAACGGAAAACCCTACGAAAGCGTGATTTTGCAGGATAAGACAGGTACTATGGATGCAAAGATCTGGGATCCGTACAGCGGTGGAATTGATGAATTTGATGCATTGGATTTTGTGGAAATTCATGGCGATATTACCGTTTTTAATAATGTGTTGCAGGTCAATGTAAAACGCGTAAGAAAGTGTCATGAGGGCGAATATAATCCGGCGGAATATCTTCCCATGACTCCTTTTAATATTGATGAGATGTTTGCTCGCTTAAAGGAAATCATCGGTTCAGTTGAAAATACATATTGCAAACAGTTATTGGAGTATTTCTTTATCAAGGATGCTGATTTTGCAAAACAATTCTGCTACTCATCTGCAGCAAAGGCCGTTCATCACGGTTTTGTGGGAGGACTGCTGCACCATACCCTAAGCGTGGCAGAGCTGTGTATTTTTTATTGCACGAGATATCCGGTTTTGAACAGGGACTTATTGCTAACTGCCGCAATTTGTCATGATATTGGAAAAACAAAGGAATTATCACCTTTTCCGATGAACGATTACACCGATGACGGAAATTTATTGGGACATATTGTGATCGGAAGTGAAATGGTCAGCGAAGCCGCAAAGAGTATTCCCGGATTTCCGCCTGTTTTGCTTGGTGAGTTAAAACACTGCATTTTGGCCCATCACGGAGAATTCGAATACGGTTCTCCCAAAAAACCGGCACTGGTAGAAGCAATGGCATTGAATTTTGCCGATAATACCGATGCCAAGATGGAGACTTTTACCGAACTGATGAACAGCACCGAAGAAACCGGCTGGCTTGGGTTTAATCGAATGTTTGAAACCAACGTTCGTGCGACGCGGATGGAATAAAAGAGTAAAGAGAAGAATATGAAAGAAAAGAAATGTTTTGCAAAAAATGACAGAGTGACGATTACGATTGAAGATACCGGAATGGATGGCGAAGGCATTGGAAAGGCAGATGGTTTTACTCTTTTTGTCAAAGATGCCGTAGTCGGAGATGTCATTGAAGCCAAAATAATGAAAGCCAAAAAGAATTACGCTTATGCCAGATTAGAGAAGGTGATTACACCTTCTCCTTTTCGTGTGGAACCAGTATGCGAATTTGCAAGAGTTTGCGGCGGCTGTCAGCTTCAGGCAGTTAGCTATGAGAAACAACTGGAATTTAAACAGAATAAAGTCACCAATGACTTAATTCGAATCGGAGGTTTTGAAGCGGATTTTATTAAAAGTATCACGGAACCGATTATCGGAATGGAACAGCCTTTTTTCTATCGAAACAAGGCACAATATCCCATTGGGACAGATAAAGAAGGAAATTTGGTTGCCGGTTTCTATGCAGGAAGAACTCACTCCATTATTGCTAACACGGATTGTAAGCTGGGGCTAACTATCAATCAGCCGATTTTGGAAGAAATACTTGCGTTTATGAAAGAAATGCATATCCCTGCATATGATGAGATTTTACATCAGGGTCTTGTCCGTCATGTTCTGATTCGAAGTGGATTTTCTACGGGTGAAATTATGGTTTGTCTGGTAATAAACGGGAAAGATCTTCCGGAAAAGGAAACACTGGTCAGACGACTTTTACAAATTGATTTTGGAAATTATCATTACGATGTAAAAGGTGTGGATGCAGAGGGAGAACTTGATCGAAAAGATTGGAAAATTACCAGCATTTGTCAAAGCTCCAATACACAGGATACCAATGTCATAATGGGAGACCACTATGAGGTAATCTATGGAAACAGTTATATTACAGATAAAATAGGCGATGTTGCATTCCGTATTTCGCCTTTATCCTTCTATCAGGTCAATCCTGTCCAGACTGCAAAGCTATATGAAACAGCGTTAGCATATGCTAATTTGACCGGTAGCGAAACCGTGTGGGATCTGTATTGCGGCATTGGAACAATTTCCCTGTTTTTGGCACAAAAAGCCGGCATGGTACATGGTGTCGAAATCATTCCTCAGGCAATTGAAAATGCGAAAGAAAATGCAGAATTGAATCGGATTAACAATGCCTTATTCTATGTGGGAAAAGCCGAAGAAGTTTTGCCCAGAGAGTATGAAGAAAACCATATCCATGCAGATGTCATTGTTGTGGATCCGCCCAGAAAAGGCTGTGATGAGAAGTGTCTGGAAACCATGATTAAGATGCAACCGGAACGAATTGTATATGTCAGCTGTGATCCTGCTACATTGGCGAGAGATTTGAAGTATTTGTGCGCCAATGGATATCAGCTACAGAAGGTGCAGGCTGTGGATCAGTTTGCGCAGACGGTGCATGTGGAGACGGTTTGCTTGCTATCAAAGAAACCTTGATTTTATGCTGGTTAGCGGACTTTTTCTGCGAATATGTACCTGTGCTTTTAGGAGATGAAAATGTACATAATAATGTAAGGGTGCAAATTTTTTAAGGTTATAGATTGTCCGCCGGAATGGTAGTTTTGGTAAAATACGTGCGCCGGACAGGGTGTAAAAATCATAATGAGAGGATTGATTGTTATGGAGTTAATATACAAAAAGGCAGATATAACAGATATTGAATTATTGACAACAACGAGAATAGAAGTGCTTCGTGCTGCCAATAATTTATCAAACGAGATTGATATGACGGAAGTTGAAAACCAGTCCTATGAGTATTACAAAAGAGCATTGACAGATGGCTCTCATACTGCATACCTCGTATTTGATGGAGCGATATTTGTTGGTGCCGGTGGAGTGAGTTATTTTCAGGTGATGCCAACATACCACAATCCTAGCGGATGTAAGGCTTATATAATGAATATGTACACAAAACCGGAATACAGAAGAAAGGGGATTGCAAATAATACATTGAAGTTACTTGTAGAGGATGCAAGAAGTAGAGGCATTGATGCAATCTCTCTTGAAGCAACGAGGATGGGTAGACCACTGTATGAGAAATTCGGCTTTGTCAAAATGAATGATGAAATGGAATATCCCTGTTAAATAGTTGAATTTGAAAAAGGAGGATATACATGGCTGAAAACAACTGGGAATTAGAATTAAATGAATATATTCGCCAAGGCGAGCCGGATAAAGTCGATAAAAGCAATGCATGGAAGACGGCTATTGGACTTCAAGATGTAGATGGACTTAAGCCTTCTGCGTATTTAATTGAAACTGCTAAAGAACATATTGAGGGTAAGATTAGCATAACGGAAGCAGATAAACGTATTCATAGCTATTATGAAGAACGAAAAGACAGAAATGAAATGGAAGAAGATACTAAGGAAGCAGATATCGTTTCTGTAAGAATTGCAAAATTACTTGGAGAAAAGACTTTTCAGTTTTCGCCTGTAGAGTGGCAGAATATTCATCGTAAACTTTTTGAGGGCGTTTTTAGTCATGCAGGAAAAATACGTGATTACAATATCACGAAAAAAGAATGGGTACTTAAGGGTAATACAGTAATGTATGCATCATTCGATAGTATTCGTGCTACACTTGATTATGATTTCTCGCAAGAAAAGAATTTCTCATATGAAGGATTGACTATAGAAGAAGCTGTTCGCCATATTGCGAAATTTACTTCAGGTATATGGCAGATTCATCCATTTGGAGAAGGAAATACTAGATCCACAGCAGTATTCATCATAAAATATTTGAAAACTTTTGGGTTTAATGTGAGTAATGAGACTTTTGCTGAAAACTCATGGTATTTTAGAAATGCCTTAGTTCGAGCAAATTATAATGATTTGCAAAAGGGAATTCATGCTACAACAAAATTTTTAGAGAAATTTTTTGAAAACCTGTTGATGGATGCGGGGCATGAATTGAAGAATAGATATATGCATATTGATTTTGAAAATGAAGGTGCTACTCAAAGTGCAATTAGTAATGGTTCAAAGTGCAAAATTTGCACTTTTGAGGAATTGGCTATTATTCAGGAGTTAAAAAAGAATCCGGCAATTACTCAAAGAGAATTAGCAAGTGCTATTGGTAGGTCAGAGAGAACAGTAAAAACGAGAACTGTTGAAATGCAAGAAAAAGGTCTGATAATCCGTGAAAATGGCAAACGAAATGGTAAGTGGAAGGTACTGGTTGAAATATAGTTTTGTTTGCATATACTGTGAGATAAGAGACTGCCATATTGCTATCAGGGTGTAAAACAAAATTGTTATTTTGTTAGGAGTGCAAAAAAATATAGAAACACAAAGCTGTGCGCGAATGTTAATGCGAGGTAAAGTTTCAATGCATGTGGAGACGGTCGTTTTGATGTCAAAGAAGGATTAAGAAAGTGGCAGAAATGCCGTAGAATAAAGGGTTTTAAGACCAATGGTAGTATTTTTAGGTGCTGCTGTTGGTCTTTTTCTTTTGGCTTGTTGGGAACATATCCAAGGAAGAAAATGAGCCGGGAATGGGTAGGGTTGAGAATATGGAATGGTTAAAGGGCATATTGAGAATACATAAAAATTGCGTATTTAGTATTTGCTAAGTGTACATTGAAACTGCAAAAGCGGACATTCGAACCAGATTGACATTTTTTTGATGGTGCATAAATTGTCAAAAAATAAAAGTTTTTGCATTTCGGTGCACAAACTTGATTATTTGCGAAAGTTTGTGCTATGCTCTTATTAGAAGGAGGGATATCTGATGATTGATACTCATGAACTTAAAAAAAGAGATTTGTACTTGAATAAGATAATAGCATTTCAGGATACAGAACCTGTCAAAGTTGTTACTGGAATCCGTAGATGTGGCAAGTCCAGTCTTTTAAAGCTAATGGTTGCCCATTTGAAAGAGAATGGAATCACTGACGAGCAGATTGTTGAGATAAACTTTGAATCTCATGCATTTAAAAACATGAATAGTGATACGTTTTACGAATATGTGAAGGAACAAGTCATTCCAAATAAAAGAATGTATATGTTTTTTGATGAAGTGCAGCGCGTTCCAAATTGGGAAGATGCTATCAATTCTTTCCGCGTTGATTTTAACTGTGATATTTATGTTACTGGCTCTAACGCTTATATGCTTTCATCCGAGTATGCTACTTATCTGTCCGGCAGATGTGTAGAAATAAAGATGTTGCCGTTGTCTTTCAAAGAGTTTTTGTATTTTCATGATTTTGAAATAAGGGAAACCAAGAGTGCTTTGGGTGGAATGCGTAAACAGGTATTTGATAAAAATGGAGAGAATTATGATATTAAGGATGTATTTGATGCATATATGCGTTTTGGAGGAATGCCTGGTATAGCTGATATTGGTTTGGACCAGGAAAAGGCATTAGTTTTACTTGAAGGTATTTACTCGACTGTCATTATGAGAGATATACTGGAACGTGAAAATCGCAGAGGTCAAAAAAGAATTACCGATGCTATACTTCTGAAAAAAATTGTAATGTTCCTTGCCGATAACATCGGTAGCAATATTTCAGTTTCTTCTATTGGAAACATTCTTGTAAATGAAGGTCTGTTAGAAGATCAAAAGCGTAAAGGTAAACCAAGTGTTCATACGGTCCAGGCATATGTTAATGCACTGCTTGAGTCATACTTTTTCTATGATATTAAAAGATTTAACATTAAGGGAAAAGAGTATTTGCGTACTCTTGGGAAGTATTATATTGTCGATATAGGTCTTAGAAATTATCTGCTTGGATTTAGAAATCGTGATAACGGTCATGCGTTAGAAAATGTTGTATTTTTTGAATTACTTCGCAGAGGCTACGATGTTTCTATCGGTAAGGTAGATAATACGGAAGTTGATTTTATTGCAATAAAACCGGATGAGAAAATATACATTCAAGTGACCGAAACAATGACCGGTGAAGAGGTTCGCCGTAGAGAACTTGCGCCATTGCAAAAAATAAATGATAACTATGAAAAAATAGTTCTTTCGATGAATACAGGAATGGATTCGTCTTATGATGGCATCAAATCCATCAACATTATAGAGTGGCTGATCGCATAGGGTGTTAGCACCTTTCACAATACTAAGGTAACTGTATCTGAGATGATTGAAACCGGATACTTTATTGAAGGTGAGAGTTTTTATTTTAGAACAGGAGACGCGGTCGCTACTCTTCTGAAAGATGGAAAACTTGAATATCAGGGCGAGGTAATGGATATGCATTCGTGTGCAGCAGCTGCAAGAGGTGTAAAAGCCAACAGATTAAATGGCTTTGATTATTGGTATGTAGTTAGAGATGATGAAAGAGTATCAATTGCAGACGTTCGCGAGCAGTACAGAGAGAGTAAGAATTAAATATATTATTCTTGAGATTGCAAAAGGGCCGGCATTTTGTATATATGCCAGGCCCTTTTTTGATTATATGTCGCTAATATTGAAAGGTAACAGTTCTTGTAGGCTAAAATGATAATTTACGACAACACCTTGGTGCTGCCCATTAACTACATCGCCTACACCGCTTTTTCTACGGAAGCGTCGAGCATCGCGATAGCGATTATAAATGTATCTCAAGTGTTCGACGTTCTGGTAGAAAAAATGGACTTGACCGTTTGGAACAATACATGGTCTTTCACTTAATACCCATAAAATGTAGACGGGAACAGGTTCTTGATTTGCAATTTCAAAATATCTTACTAAATCAGAAAGATTTAATGCCATTGTTTCAGAAGGAATTAAATCGCTATTTGGAAGAAGTCTGGAAACACTCATAAAGGAGCGGCGTTGAGCTTTAACTTCGATAAAACATCGAAGCGGGCCGCCTTTGCTTTCATAGACTTCAATGTCAGGATATCCATCACGTTCTGTTTTTTGAGCGAAATAGCCATAATCAATTAATTCTTGAATTAGCTGATTTTCAAAATGCTCAGAGTATTCAACATCATTTCTGAATTGATATACTCCACGACTTCTGCCATCACATCTGTTTTGACATATAGAACAATCATATAAATATGGCATTATACCACCTCTAAAGATAATATAACATATAAAGAGGATCGTTGTAAAAATAAATATGTAAAAGCCTTGTGGATTGTCAAAAGCATGAAGTCAATGGAGGAAATGGTTAAAAGATGTAACAACTATTGTTCCTTTTCTATGCTTAAACACAATTGCAAATGTACATATATAAACTACAAAATACGCATGAATTTAAATGTGCCGTTTATGGCAAAAATATTAAATGGATAAGCAAATAATAATATGTATTTGTCACGGAAATCATACAATAATCGTGACAAATACACTGCCTGTGTTCGCATTAAAGATATACTCATTGAAAAAGAGGGGCACAAATGCCCGAAATTATCAAAATATAGATTGAGAATATTTCGTTGTTGAAGTATAATATTGAAAAAGAGGGGCACAAAATCCCTAAATTATCAATTTGGAGGCATTATGGAAATAAAAAGAGACATATACCTACAGAAGTTAATAAACCGTATGCACAACGGGATGATAAAGGTTATTACAGGAATCAGACGTTCTGGGAAATCATATCTTTTGTTTAATATTTTTAGAAATTACCTTAAGACACAGGGTGTTGCGGATGACCATATTATCGCAATTGAGTTAGATATGTTTGAAAATGAGAAATATAGGGAGCCACGAACACTTCTTGAGTATACCAAGAGCCAAATGACAGATGATGGACAGTATTATATTTTTCTAGATGAAGTGCAGTTACTGCCAGCCTTTGTATCGGTATTGAATTCATTTCTTCATATGCATAATGTGGATGTTTATGTAACTGGCAGCAATTCAAAATTCCTGTCAAAGGATGTCATTACAGAATTTAGAGGACGTGGTGATGAGGTTCATGTTTACCCGGTTAGTTTTAGAGAATACATGGAAGTATTTGATGGGGATAAATATGAAGGCTGGAGTTCCTATGTTAGTTTTGGAGGATTGCCATTAACAATCACTATGGCTACCGATGAGCAGAGAATGGAGTACCTTACCAGGTTATTTGAAGAAACCTATATAAAGGATATTATTGAGCGCAACCACATTGAAAAGGTTCAGGAAATAAATG